>NZ_PYFP01000001.1:712375-1424751 GCF_003056055.1 Glaciimonas sp. PCH181 | reverse complement strand
CTTATTTAAACGATGGTTCGGGTAACGAAACGTCTGAGGCGGCGTACTTTCTTAGTGCGAACCGTAATAAAAAATCAGTAACCATAGACATAACTGCACCTGAGGGGCAGGAGATTGTGCGTCAGCTCGCAAAAAATGTTGATGTCGTGATTGAAAATTTCAAAGTCGGTGGACTCAAGCAGTATGGCCTTGATTACGAATCTCTCAAGGCAATTAACTCTAAACTTATATATTGCTCCATAACTGGTTTCGGACAAACCGGCCCATACTCGCCACGCCCCGGTTATGATTTTCTCATTCAGGGGATGGGTGGATTAATGAGCATCACCGGGGGCAAGGAAGGAGATCCGGGAGCTGGTCCCCAGAAGGTGGGCGTTGCTCTGACCGATATTCTCACTGGCCTCTATTCAACCGTCGCGATATTAGCAGCTCTTACGTATCGTGATATCACCGGGATTGGGCAGCACATCGACATGGCTTTACTCGACGTGCAGATCGCAGCTCTCGCAAATCAGAACATGAATTTCCTGATAACCGGTGTGGCACCCAAGCGGATGGGAAATGCCCATCCGAACATTGTCCCCTATCAGGATTTTCCGACGGCAGACGGCGATATGATTTTGGCCGTGGGTAACAATGCTCAATTTGCCAAATTGTGCGATGCGGTGGGTCATCCAGAATGGGCGAAAGATGAACGATTTGCTGATAACAAGGCGCGCGTGGTTAATCGTGAAAAGTTGATCCCATTGCTGCGACAAGAGACCGTAATGCGCACGACTAAAGAATGGGTAGCGTTGCTGGAACAAGTTGGTGTTCCTTGCGGACCGATCAATACGTTGCAGGACGTGTTCGACGATCCGCATGTAAAGGCGCGAGGAATGCAAATTGAGTTACCCCATCCACTGGCAGGTATGGTGCCGTCGGTTGCAAATCCAATTCGCTTATCTGAAACCCCTGTCGAATATCGCTCGGCACCGCCGACACTCGGACAGCACACAAATAGCGTGCTGAAAGAGCTCGGCATGGAGAGCTGCGAAATTGCCTTACTTGCCGCGCGTGGAATTATTTAAAGTACCGCCATGAAAAGTAACTGGAGAAAATCATGAATGATTTTATAAAATACGAAGAGGCCAATGGCGTTGCAATCGTTACGCTTAACTCGCCGGAAACGCGTAACACCTTGTCATCGGAGACAGAATTTGGGGGTATAGAAGCGGTTTGCAAACGGATTCAATTAGATCGCTCCATACGTGCGGTCGTGTTGACTGGAGCGGGCAAAGTTTTTTGTGCTGGTGGAAATATTAAAGCGATGCTCGTACGTGCACTTGATCCGTCTGCACGTCCTATCGATGAGAGATATATCTACAAAGATGGAATTCATCGCATTCCGTTGTCGCTTTACAATCTGGAAGTGCCCGTCATTGCAGCTATTAACGGACCAGCGATTGGTGCGGGGCTTGATCTTGCTTGTATGTGTGATATGCGCATCGCCAGCGAGAGAGCCACATTTGCAGAAAGTTTCGTCAAGATAGGCATCATTCCTGGTGATGGCGGCGCGTGGCTTTTGCAACGAATCATCGGTGTAAGCAAGGCAGCTGAATTGACCTTCACTGGCGATACGATCAATGCCAGCGAGGCACTCGCGTGTGGCTTGGTATCGAAAGTTGTACCGCCGGATCAATTGCTTTCTGAAGCGGTGGCACTAGCCCAACGTATTGCAGCCAACCCTGGTCATGCACTCCGCATGGCAAAGCGGTTAATGCGTGAAGCACAGTGGAGTCGCCTTGAAACGATTCTCGAGATGTCAGGGGCATTCCAGGCGCTTGCACATTCCACCGATGAGCATCGTGACCTGATCGAGAGGGCGGTAAAGCGTCTGTCGGAATCACAAACGTAAGGTCGCAGCCCGCGATAATTAGTTGCACATTAAGGAGATAGTGATGAGAACAGAAAACATTATAGTGCCGCTTAGAGATGGCAATATGGGCGCTTATTTGGCAATTCCAGATGGGCCTCCGAAGGGAGCCGTCATCGCGATTATGGAGATCTGGGGCGTCAATGACACCATGCGTCACCATGCACATGAATTTGCCGAAGCAGGATTTATTTGTCTCGTCCCAGATCTATTTTGGCGGCAGGAGCCGGGAGTCGAGTTGTCAGACGGCAATCAGGAGGATATCAATAAGGCGTTTGATCTCTACTACGATTTTGATTATGACCTTGGTGTGCAGGATATGGAAGATACGGCGATTTATCTGAAATCGCTTAAAGAGTCCAATGGCAAGGTGGGTGCAGTTGGTTATTGTCTTGGCGGTAAGTTGTGTTACCTAATGTGTTGCCGCACAGATATCGACTGTGCAGTAGCCTATTACGGCACTTACATTGAACATAATATTCGTGAAGTTTCGAATCTTCATCGGCCTTTCTTGCTGCACATGGCTATGCGAGATCGGTGGGTGCAAGCAGAAGTTAACGAACTGTTAGAACGAAAATTATCGCCCAATCCTCATGTAAGGATAGAGAAATATCCAGGTGCAGACCACGCATTTGCTCGTGTAGGTGGCAAAACCTACAGCGAACCCGAAGCGACCAAAGCATTTGCGTCGACAGTCGATTTCTTCATAAAGCATTTTAAATAATATACCGATTAAATTTGATCAGAATGTTATATCCCCGAAGCGGGATGTTTATAAATATGAAGGGAGGAGACCGTATGGACGATGTCATTTTAGAAGCAAAGAAATTGACTAAGGACTTCAAGGGATTCACCGCAGTCAATGCGGTGGACTTGAAGGTTCAACGCGGCCATATTCATGCACTGATCGGCCCCAATGGGGCTGGAAAGACAACTTGTTTCAACTTGCTCACGAAATTTCTGATACCCACTTCAGGTCAAATCCTGTTCAATGGGTCTGACATTACGTTTGCGGAACCAGCCCAAATTGCCAGGCAGGGAATCATTAGATCGTTTCAAATTTCGGCCATATTTCCCCACCTTACAGTCATCGAGAACGTGCGAATCGGATTGCAACGGGCGATGAACAATTCATTTCATTTTTGGAAAAGCGAACGCAGTTTATCGAGGCTGGATGATCGTGCGATCGCTTTGTTGTCCGAAGTTGATCTCACCGATTTTGCATATAAAGTAGCCGCCGATCTTCCATATGGCCGCAAACGGGCGCTGGAAATCGCCACGACGCTCGCGATGGAACCCGAGCTAATGTTGCTCGATGAGCCGACGCAAGGCATGGGTCACGAGGATGTAAGTCGGGTAACAGCGTTGATCAAAAAGATATCAAAAGGACGCACCATTTTGATGGTCGAACACAACATGAGTGTCGTAGCCGGAATCTGCGACAAAATCACAGTACTCCAACGAGGTGCCGTGTTGGCGGAAGGTCGCTATGAGGAAATTTCAACTAATTTGAAGGTGATGGAGGCGTATATGGGAACGACGGCCTGCGCACTGGAAGGAGCTCATTGATGATTAGAAAAGCCCTGGAAATAGAAAATCTCCATGCATGGTACGGCGAGTCGCATATTCTACATAACGTCAATTTATCCGTTAACCAAGGCGAGGTCGTCACCCTGTTAGGTCGAAACGGAGCCGGACGCACCACGACCTTGCGGGCAATCATGGGGCTAACTGGCACACGCAAAGGCTCAATTAAAATTGATGGGGTGGAAACGATAAATTTGCCCACTTATAAGATCGCCCATTTAGGTATTGGTTACTGTCCGGAAGAGCGAGGTATTTTTTCATCGCTGTCAGCCGAAGAAAATTTGCTATTGCCGCCGGTCCTATCAAAGTCTGATCGGTGTATGTCGATCGCGGAAATTTACGACATGTTCCCGAATCTCGCAGAACGCAAATCAAGTCAAGGTACGCGACTCTCCGGTGGAGAGCAGCAGATGTTAGCCGTGGGACGTATTTTGCGTACCGGCGCTAGTCTATTGCTGCTTGATGAGATTTCAGAAGGCTTGGCACCAGTTATAGTTCAGGCACTCGCACGGATGATTCGTACACTAAAAGCAAAAGGCTACACGATTGTGATGGTGGAGCAAAATTTTCGCTTCGCTGCGCCGCTGGCGGATCGTTTTCTCGTGATGGAGCATGGGCAGATTGTGGAATCTTTCAGTGCGTCGGAACTAGGCTCGAAAATGCCAGTGCTTAACGAGTTGTTAGGAGTATAGGAATCGCTATGGATATTTTCGGGATACCTTTGCAAGCATTGTGGGCTCAGCTTTTGTTGGGACTAGTCAACGGATCGTTTTACGCAATGCTATCGCTCGGACTCGCCGTAATTTTTGGCCTACTCAATGTGATTAACTTCGCTCATGGTGCGTTGTACATGATGGGCGCATTTCTGGCATGGATAGGTCTGAATTACTTCGGGATCAATTATTGGGTGATGCTGATTGCGGCACCGTTGTTGGTTGGTATAGTTGGTATCGTATTTGAAAAAACTATGCTGCGTTGGTTATATAAACTAGATCATTTGTACGGCCTATTATTGACCTTCGGAATTACACTCGTGATCGAGGGTTTGTTTCGTTCGTTTTATGGTGTGTCGGGCCAGCCTTACGCAGCACCGGATGCCCTGGCTGGCGCCACTAACGTGGGTTTCATGGTTCTGCCTAACTATCGCACTTGGGTCGTGTTCGCTTCGCTGGTTGTGTGCTTCTCGACTTGGTTCGTAATTGAAAAAACCAAATTGGGGGCGTATCTGCGTGCCGGCACTGAGAACCCGAAACTGGTAGAGGCATTCGGCGTCAATGTGCCACTGATGGTGACAATGACTTATGGTTTTGGTGTGGCGCTGGCCGCGTTTGCTGGTGTGTTGGCTGCACCCGTGATCCAGGTTTCGCCATTAATGGGATCTAATCTAATCATCACCGTCTTTGCCGTCGTGGTTATAGGAGGTATGGGTTCGATTATGGGCTCGATCATCACTGGACTGGCGCTGGGAGTAATAGAAGGATTGACACGGGTGTATTACCCAGAAATTTCTTCGACCGTGGTGTTTATCGTGATGGCGATCGTTCTCATCATTCGTCCGGCTGGTTTGTTCGGCAAAGAAAAATAATCGGAGTATTACATGA
Source organism: Glaciimonas sp. PCH181 (assembly GCF_003056055.1). Taxonomy (NCBI): domain Bacteria; kingdom Pseudomonadati; phylum Pseudomonadota; class Betaproteobacteria; order Burkholderiales; family Oxalobacteraceae; genus Glaciimonas; species Glaciimonas sp. PCH181. The sequence continues at coordinate 1,419,648 of NZ_PYFP01000001.1, read as the reverse complement.
TGAATAATAAAATCGGGTACGGTGTCGTACTCGCTGCCGCCGTATGCGCACCCTTCTTTCTATATCCCGTCTTTCTAATGAAGGTGATGTGCTTTGCGCTGTTTGCGTGTGCCTTTAATCTGTTAATTGGTTTCACGGGATTGTTATCATTCGGCCATGCTGCTTTCTTTGGTGGTGCTGGCTATATCACAGGCTACGCGATCAAAAGCATGGGTCTGCCCCTTGAAGTATCTATAATCCTAGGAACAGGTCTTGCCGCTTTCATCGGTTTATTGATGGGAAGTTTAGCCATACGGCGGAAGGGCATTTATTTTACGATGATTACCTTGGCGTTGTCGCAGATGTTGTATTTCGTTTTTCTGCAAGCCCCGTTCACTGGAGGAGAGGACGGATTGCAAGGAGTTCCACGTGGCAAGTTGCTGGGTATAATTGATCTCTCCAACGACATGGTGTTGTACTACCTAGTGCTGGCGATTGTAGTTGCTGCTTTTGGGCTAATCGTACGTGTCGTCCATTCACCTTTCGGCCAAATATTAAAAGCAATTAAGGAAAATGAGCCGCGAGCGGTTTCCCTCGGCTACGACGTAAACAAGTATAAGCTGCTCGCGTTTGTGCTTTCGGCTGCGTTGGCAGGCTTGGCGGGATCTACCAAGACGCTCGTGATCGGATTCGAAACGTTAACTGATGTCCACTGGAGCATGTCTGGTCTGGTGGTACTGATGCCACTTGTTGGTGGCTTAGGCACTCTCGTCGGACCGGTCATTGGCGCTATTATTATCATCACACTGGAAAACAAGCTAGGTGATTTTTGTAGCTTCCTAGCACGGATGACCCATATTGAGTGGTTCAATACACTTGGCCAATCAGTGGATATTGCGACCGGTCTGATTTTCATTGTTTGCGTACTGGCCTTCAGACGCGGGATTGTCGGCGAAATTTCGGCCCTATTTAGGCATCCCCCTGCATCCTCATAGGCTTACTTAAGCCTTCTTTAAAAAATCGTGAGATTTGCGATTATCGGTTCATGGAATTACATGAAAAGCGGATGTTAATAGAAAGGGAAATGTATGATCAACGAAAAACGCCGTAGAGTCATCAAGTCCCTCACGGCTGGCTCCGCGTTGGCTGGCATTGCAGGGCAAAGTATCTTATCGAAGGCACTTGCCGCAGAAACCCCGCATGCCATATATACAGATGGTTACAGTGCAGGAACAGAAGTAAAAAGATTGTTACTGAACGACCTTATTGAAATAGAGGGTATGGCGTCTAAGATTATTCCTGCTGGCGGATTTGGCTACATCTCGGGCGGAGCGGGCGACGAATGGACTCTACACGAGAATCGCACTGCATTCGGGCGTAAACAAATCATTCCGCGTGTTCTTACCGGTAAAGGACCGGTGGACCTGAAGTCCCAGATTTTTGGTATTCCACTTACTTCTCCGATTATCGTGCCACCGATCGGTTCGCATGGTTTGGCACATATCAGTGCAGAGGCCGGCACAGCGATGGGCGCAGCTGCTGCAGGAACGATCATGGGCGTGAGTACAGTTTCGACACTGAATCTAGAGCAAGTGGCTGCAGCATCCAATAGTCCTAAATGGTTCCAACTGTACATGATGCAGGATATCGGTTTTAGTCGCGAACTGTTGCAACGGGCAAAAGCCGCAGGGTACAAAGCCATTGTATTGACCGTTGATACCACCGCGACGGGGAACCGGGAGGCTGATGCCCGTAATCATTTCAAATTTCCACTTCAGTTCGGTAACCTTACATCTGGAGGTGCTGGTGGGAGTATCCAGCAACTCAACAGTGCTTTCGCGATCACGATAGATCCGAAGGTCATCGAATTTGCCATCAAAGAAACGGGATTGCCGGTTATTGTCAAAGGTATCGAACACCCTGATGATGCGCGCATTGCCATCGATGCCGGTGCTGCCGCAATCCAGGTGAGCAATCATGGCGGTCGGCAGTTGGACGGCAGTCCTGCAACATTTACGGTATTGCCCAGTATTGCAAAGGCGGTCAATCGTCGCGTCCCCATAATATTTGACAGTGGTATTCGTCGGGGACAAGATGTTTTTAAGGCTATTGCGTCTGGTGCGGATGTCGTTGGGCTGGGACGCCCGGTCATTTATGGCCTGTCTCTTGGCGGCTGGATGGGCGTACAGTCGGTATTCGAACTCATTAACAAAGAACTGGCAATGGTGATGCAGCTTGCTGGCGCAGAGACGATCGAAGACATCAAACACATTGCATTAGCTTGATTCGATAAAAATTACTTTCAGCCGAAGGTATCAACAAAGGACGGTGCTGATGCACTATGTGTGATGCTACCGTTGAATGACGCGTCGTATTCTTCTGTGGTGCAGGTACGACGCGACGTTTGTCCAGTCGAAGTACATCAGAACGCCCGTTTCCGACATTAAACAAAAATGCGGATAGTGAGCGACCTTTCACTTGATCATGTTAACTTCTTGGTCTGATCGATTTTTAACCTGCCATAGCCCTTCTTTCGGAGATCGTAACTTCGCTCTGAAATACCCACGCCCCTAAGGGGCTGCACAAGAACTTTAACCCGGGCAGTGAGAACTTCGGTGTGCCGAAATTTGCGCGATTTGTTCTGGTTTGCGATGTTTGATTGGCAGGATTTCCACCTTAAAAAAATGCTGAACTTGTGAAATTCTCTCTCATCGACGGGAGTGCTTACTTCGTGACATATCAATTTTAGAGTGCCCATTTTTACAAGTTAAAAGCATTGTTTCCGCGTATCCAAACCCAAAACATATTTTGGTCTGAACCTGATAGTACGCCGTATTGAATACGGCGGATCAGTGAAACTGTGGCACGCGAATATTGTTCGCCAACAATACCTCCTTTGCGCTGAGGCTGAGGCAAAACAAACGCCGAATGGTGCCGCTTTTCAATTCGTACATTCTGTCAGCATGCGATTTGTAGAGTAGATGGATTATGTGATTTTTCAATTAATGGAATAGATAAGAGCCATTTTAGTTATATGGTCCAATCCGTTATAGTCAGTTTCATAGCAGAATCTGATATTACTTTTGTTCTAAGAAAATTTGAGGATGATGGCTATCTTCAAAATTTATACATTTAAACAGAACATCATTAAATATTGAATTTCAAAAGTGTTGAGATCATTACCTTACCGCTGGCATATTTACCCGTGCAACCGCTTCGGGATGTTTGTTAATAGTAAAGAATAGTAAAGCTCTACCGTACCTCGATAGAACTCCCATATTTAGGGGGCGTTTTTTCCTTTTCAATTAAAATATCTGAGACTCAATATAGATCATGTCAAACCGAACTAAATTGGAGCTGGACTCCTTAACGACTGCAGATGAACTAAAGAATGTTGTCGGCGGCGTGCGCCTTGATAGGCCATTTTGTATCAGACGCCTTGGGCACTTTGGCATTAGCGTTGACGACGTTGCCGCATGCCTCCCGTTTTACACGGATGTGTTGGGTTTTGCAGTCTCAGACACTCTTGACTTTAATCAATTTTTTGGACTAGACGAAAATGTGGTTGGCCCTGGTATCGGGTATTTATTACGACATGGCGCTGAGCATCATTCCTTTGCGCTGTTTCCTAGGCGGCAGATGATGGCAATAGCTGAGCCTTCCGCCGACATGCTAGACATTACGGTGAATCAAATAACATGGCAAGTGGGCAGTTTGCGTGAAGTGGTCGACGCGTTTCCATGGCTCGCTCAGCAAGGCCTCGACATTGTTAGGCAGGGCCGGGACACACCGGGATCCAACTGGCATTGTTATCCTCGTGGATTCGATGGGAATATTAATGAGCTCTATTACGGCATCGAGCTGATTGGCTGGAATGGTCGCAGCAAGCCACAAGAAATCTACTCCTTGACGAACGACGAACTGCCGAAGCTTCCGTATGTTTCAGAAGCAACTGAAGTTCAACAGGCAATGGCAAAAGGACTTGATCTAAATACAGGTGTTTTTTGGAAAGATCGGGAACCTGCAAATTATGATGTGGGGGGTATTCTGCTTTCCCGCCCATTTAAAGTCACCCGTGTTGGCCCGGTGCGTCTTTTCGTAAAGAATATGGCTCGCGCAGTACACTTTTATAAGGACGTGCTGGGCCTAACATTAACGGAAGAGATAGTTTGGAGCGGTCACTCTTGTTATTTCCTGCGCGCGAACACGGAACATCATTCTATTGCGTTGTACCCGATTGCGATACGCGAAGAGTTGGGCCTTAGTCCCGAAAACACCCTAATGGGATTCGGTCTGCAAGTCGGAGATTATGCTCAACTGCGCGACGCCGTGATTTATTTGAAGAAGCGCGGCGCAACCATTCGCTACTTACCTCAGGAGTTGTTTCCCGGCATTGACTATTCTGTCCTGGCACTCGATCCATCAGGGCATGCGGTGCATCTCTACTATTGCATGGAGCAGATCGGTTGGGACGGCAAGCCTTGCCCTAATGAACTGCGCGTTAAGTTCGATAATGAAAACTGGCCAGAGACGGTTGAACTTCGGGCAGATACGTTTCGTGGCGAAGCATTCCTAGGGCCGCTTGGATGACCCCTGCGTTGAAGGCCGTGGTCTACGATTAAGTCGGGACAAACGCAAAAACAAAATTTAGCAGTAGATGAACTAAAGCATAAAGGAGTGCAAACAATGAAAATCGATGTATTCAACCATTTCCTTCCAAAAAATATTTACGAAAATCTTAGAGAAATCGCGCCGCATATCACCATACTCGATCAATTTGCGCATTTGCCCACACTTTGGGATATTGATGCACATCTGCGTTTAATGGATGAATATGATGGCTACCAACAGGTCTTGTCGTTGTCGAACCCTCCGATTGAAATGTTAGGAAGCCCGCAACTCACACCGGAATTGGCACGCCGTGCCAATGATGGATTGGCAGCTCTTTGTAAGAAATACCCCGAGCGCTTTCCCGCTTTTATTGCATCGTTGCCTATGAACAATCCAGAGGCCGCAGTCAAGGAAGCTGAGCGCGCGATCAATGAACTGGACGCACGCGGTATTCAGATTTTCACCAATGTGCTGGGCAAGCCACTCAGCGCTCCAGAGTTTTATCCAATATTCGAGACGATGGCGAAGCACGATTTGCCAATTTGGGTGCATCCAATGCGCGGGCCTAATTTCGCAGACTATGCTAGCGAAACCGTCTCTGAAGCCGAAGTTTGGTTTACCTTTGGCTGGCCATATGAGACCAGCGCGTGTATGGCCAGATTGATTTTTTCTGGCCTCTTCGATAAGCTCCCTCAGCTAAAAATTATCACTCACCACATGGGCGGCATGATCCCATATTTTTCGGAGAAAATCGGCCTGGGCTTCACGCAGATTTTCGACGGAGATGTCGACCGAAATCCATCCGCAGAACGAGCAGGATTGAAGAAACAGCCGATTGAGTATTACCGAATGCTATATGCAGACACGGCGACGAATGGATCGCTTGCGGCCATGCGTTGTGGCCACGACTTCTTCAAGACCGATCACTGTCTGTTTGCAACCGATGCACCGTTCGACTCACAGGGCGGACGAGGTTTGATCGGTGGAACGATTGATGCAGTAAATGCGCTGGATATATCGGAGCTGGAGCGTTCGTGCATCTTTGAACACAATGCCAGAAAACTGCTTAGGCTTGATAAATAGCGCGCAAAACGTCAAAAGCCGCTATTTGAAAACATCATAAAAATTTATATAGGTTTGGATTGTAGGCCGCATGCGGAACTTGGTGGAGAAGAGATTATATTGTCGCCAAGAATTACGAATGGGGAGGAGGATATCTGATCGTTTGATATGGTCTTCTCATTCAACATTAATATGAATAATGATTTCACCTGGATATCGATCGGGTCTAATTTAACAGTAAAACGGCAACATCAATTATTAACCCAATTTTAAAGAAATTATCATGACAATCCTCTCTGATGCCGCACTTGATCAGCTGTTTCGGACGGCACGCACGCACAACGACTGGCTGGATAAGTCCATCCCGGTAGAACAGCTTCATGCGTTGTACGAATTAGTAAAATACGGGCCAACGTCGGCCAATTGCAGTCCTGCAAGGTTTGTTTTTGTCAGCTCTGAACAAGGGAAAGATAAAATTCGTCCAACGCTTGCTCCGGGAAATTTGGCTAAGACCATGAACGCGCCGGTTACGGTCATTGTTGCATATGACTTAGAATTTTATGAAAACCTTCCTAAGCTCTTTCCTCACACTGATGCAAAATCATGGTTTGCCGGTAAAGATGCATTTATTCAATCTACGGCGGAACGTAACTCGGCACTACAGGGTGCGTATCTGATAATGGCCGCCCGCTCGCTCGGTATTGACACAGGCCCGATGTCAGGTTTCGATAATGTAAAACTGGACGAGGCCTTCTTTTCTGGCACAAAAATCAAATCTAATTTTCTTGTGAATTTGGGCTATGGCGATACATTAAAGATTTTTGCTCGTAGTCCGCGCCTGAATTTTGAAGAGGCGGCAAGCATCGTCTGATGAGAGTATATCTTGGGGTCTGTTGACCGGATTTGTCGCGTTAAGCAAAGCATCGTTTCGCTCAAGTGGGCTACTGGCTCTGAAGAAAAGAGGGAATCGAAATGCAAAATATCAAAGGGATGTGATTTTCGATCGTTCGTCGATTAATCGCTGGGCGAACAGATTCTTTGCTTTGTTGGAAAAAGGACTTCGCAAATACAAGCATCCGGTTGGTGGAAGTTGGTGAATGAATGAGATCTATATCAAAGTTAAATGCGTTTGGAAGTATTTCTGTCAGGCCGTTAACAATGAAGGTAATACGGTCGATTTTCTATTGACAACCACGCGGGCCAAAATGGCTGCCCAACGTTCTTTTGACAAGCCTATACAGGCTTACGGTATCCCTGAAAAATTTGCGATGGATAAAAGCGGTGTCAATAAGGCAGCGATTGACAAGATCAATGCTGACCAAGAAATTCTCATAATAGTTCGGCAGGTCAAACACCTCAACAACATGGTCCAGCAGGACCATCGCGCTATCAAGCGCGTGACCAAGCCGATGCTCAACTGTAAATCATTTCGGGCTGCTAAAACGTCCCGGCTAGCATCGAACTCATGCACATGATTCGCAAAGGGCAAATGATCGTCACTGCAGAACACTCGGTGTCTTTTGCCGACCAGTTTTATATTTTGGCAGCACAAATTCGTTCAGTTTGAAAGTGCAACAAAAACCTGCTAACAGTTCCATTTATCTCTGCTAATGCGACAGAACCTACAGGATTAGGGGTCTTGCTCCACTTCCATCCTTAGTACAGGCGAGGTCGATAGGTATTTTTCTCAGGCCGCAATCTCAGAATAGGAAACAATTAGTCTCCAATTTCGATTTCAGTAAATAACTAGAAGGCGCTTCAACGCAGGTCATATCCTTTGCACCAATCTGTGCGCGGATCCAATCTCTTTGGGCGTTAAGCGTTTTCTACCTATTTGGGTAGCAAGCAAGAGGATTGGCAGCAATACGATGCCAGTGCATTGATGGAACAAAGGAACACCTATCTTTTCTTTGTTTTATGAGCAGTCCCAGGTATATGAGTATGTACTAAGAATGATTTTCCCCGATAAAACTGTGAAAGCTAGAGCAGGTAACAATGACTCTACAGATGGACCAAACAGCATCGATATTATAAAAAAAGCAGACGAGGTATTTATCATCGAATTCAATTGCTCCGAGAAAAAGAACGTTTACGGGGGAAATGATCTGGAAGATTTGTTGAAGAGAATTCCCGAGAGAATGCAGAATTCTCTATATGCATTCCTGGTCGCGATCAGCCATGCAAGCAAACCAATCAACTGCGCCTTATTGACGCACAGATTAGAACGGAGGCATCCATGTTTTTGCACTTCAGGCAGCACCCGCGGCATAGGAAACATTTTCTGCATTTTGGGAAAAGCGCTCACCTGATTTTGCGCAGTTTATTATTTCTGTCTGATTTTATGCGGGAGCATGGGAGGCCTCGATACAGCGTGCTAAGTGCGAAACTAGCACACGATAATGATTAGGTTTAAAACAGTTCGAAATGGGGGAATAAATGAAGATAGAAGCATTAGGAATCATCGGCGCGGGTCAAATGGGAAGCGGCATCGCGCAGGTCTCTGCCGCCGCAGGTATTGACGTCATTATTTACGACCTGAATGCATCGTCGGTGGAGCGGATGGTTTCATCGATCGAATTGAACCTGGATCGGTTGGTTGCCAAAGATAAGATCAGTTGGCAAGATAGAGACGGCACGCTTGCCAGGATCGTAGGCACGACAGATTTAGCTCCGCTCGCCGGTGCTGATTTCATTATTGAAGCAGCCACTGAAGACGTCCGGATCAAGCAGTCGATATTGCAAGATGTCGGCCAGATTAGGAAGGCGGAGTGCATCATCGCCTCTAATACGTCCTCGGTTTCCATTACTAAACTTGCAGCGACGTTGAAAGATGCACCGAACTTCATTGGGATGCACTTTTTCAACCCCGTTCCGGCCATGGGACTTGTCGAAATCATCCGCGGTATTCGGACCAGCGATCATGCCGTGGCGGTCACGATCGAGTTTGCCAAAACGATCGGCAAAACGCCAATATTGGTTAACAACTCTCCCGGTTTCGTCGTGAATCGAGTTCTCGTGCCGATGATCAATGAAGCTATTTTTCTGCTTCAAGAAGGCGTTGCCAGCAAAGAGGCGATTGACGCCGCGATGACGATGGGCGCAAATCATCCGCTTGGCCCACTAAAATTGGCAGACCTTATAGGCCTTGATACCTGCCTCGCCATTATGACCGTATTGCATCGTGATTTTGGTGACTCCAAATATCGCCCAGCGAAGCTTTTGCAGGAGATGGTCGATGCCGGCCAACTCGGAAGAAAGACAAGCCAGGGTTTTTACACGTATCAATAAGCGCCAACTAAGACTGAGGTTGAACTCAGCAATGGTTCTGCAATGACGATTGAAGTTAGCGAATCAAATTGCTCATTCCCTGCGTTCGCTTTGTTAGCCGCAGTATATAAAAAGAATACGCAAATGAAATACCGTGTTGTAGAGGGTTTTTCGTAATAAAATTTGAAGCGAGTTTTTTAATGATCCAGAAACACCAAAATCATCGTCCCATCCATAAAATACTAGTCGCTAACCGCTCCGAGATTGCCATCCGCGTCATGCGCGCAGCGGCTGAACTTAATATTCGGACGGTAGCAATTTACGCCGCCGAAGATCGGTTTGCACTGCATCGGTTCCAGTCGGATGAAAGTTATCTGGTGGGTGAAGGCAAGAAGCCAGTAGCTGCTTATCTTGACATCAAGGACATCATTCGCATCGCAAAGGAAGCGAAAGTAGATGCTATCCATCCCGGTTATGGATTCCTATCGGAAAATCCCGATTTTGCCGATGCCTGTGCAGCCAATGGCATTGCTTTCGTCGGTCCAAAATCTGAAGTTATGCGCACTTTGGGTAATAAGGTCGCTGCTCGCAAAGCTGCCGTCTCCGCTGGGGTGCAGGTGATGCCAGCTACCGGTGCATTACCATATGAAATCGAGGACACCAAAAAACTTGCTGCGAAAGTCGGTTATCCGCTAATGCTGAAAGCCAGTTGGGGTGGCGGCGGACGCGGTATGCGCGTGATCGAATCCGAGGCTGACCTGCCGTCTCATCTGGAAATGGCCCGACGCGAGGCGCTGGCGGCATTTGGCAATGACGAGATGTATCTGGAGAAACTGGTGCGTCGCGCGCGCCATGTTGAAGTGCAGATCTTGGGCGACCAGCATGGTAATTTGGTACACCTGTTCGAGCGCGATTGTACTGTGCAGCGCCGCAACCAGAAGGTTGTCGAGCGTGCGCCTGCACCCTACCTGAATGAGGTGGACCGCACAAAATTGTGTGATGCTGCATTGCGATTGGGGCTAGCCGTCAACTACACGCATGCAGGTACCGTCGAATTCTTGATGGATGCCGACACTGGCGAGTTCTATTTCATTGAGGTCAATCCACGCATTCAGGTTGAGCATACAGTGACCGAGCAGGTCACAGGTATCGATATTGTCAAGGCGCAGATCCGCATCTGCGAAGGGGCGATGATCGGTTCACACGTAACTATTGAGGGGATACCTTTGGCCGGTGTGCCACCGCAAGCGGAGATCCGATTGAACGGTAATGCACTGCAATGCCGTGTCACTACAGAAGATCCCGAAAAAAACTTTACGCCGGATTACGGTCGCCTGACCGCCTATCGCAGCGCAGCAGGTTTTGGCGTACGGCTCGATGGCGGCACAGCATATGCCGGTGCGATCATCACGCCTTACTACGATTCGTTGCTGGTCAAAGTTACAACCTGGGGGCAAACTTCGGACGAGGCGATTATACGAATGGATCGTGCGTTGCGGGAATTCCGCATTCGTGGTGTATCGACCAATCTGCAGTTCCTGGAGAACGTGATCAATCATCCGGAGTTCAAGTCGAGCGAGTGCACCACCCGCTTTATCGACAGCACGCCGGAACTGTTCAAGTTCGCTAAACGCCGCGACCGCGCCACGCGCCTGCTTCGCTTCGTCGGCGAGGTGGTAGTTAACGGTAATCCAGATATGAAAGGACGCACCAGTCCTGAAGGCATCTTGCCGCATCCAATTCTGCCGATATCCAGTCGCTTGGCACCGATCCCGCTTGGCAGCCGTGACAAGTTGTTCGAACTGGGACCGGAAAAATTCTCGGAATGGATGCGGGAACAGCCGCGCGTTTTGCTGACTGACACTACCATGCGCGACGCGCACCAGTCGTTGTTTGCGACCCGCATGCGTACCGCCGACATGCTAGCAATCGCGCCGTATTATGCGCGCATGCTGCCTGAGTTGTTTTCGCTAGAATGCTGGGGCGGCGCGACTTTCGACGTTGCGATGCGCTTCCTGAAGGAAGATCCGTGGGATCGTCTGTCGCAATTGCGCGAGCGCGTCCCAAACATCTTGTTCCAGATGTTGCTGCGCGCATCCAATGCAGTCGGCTATACCAACTATCCGGACAATGTGGTGCAGCATTTCGTGCAACAGGCGGCTAAGGGCGGGATTGATGTGTTCCGCGTATTCGATTCGCTGAACTGGGTCGAGAACATGCGAGTGGCGATGGATGCGGTGCGCGAAGCCGGTGCGCTGTGCGAAGGCACCATCTGCTATACCGGCGACATGCTCGACAAGGGGCGTCCGAAGTACGACCTCAAGTATTACGTCACGATGGCGAAAGAATTGGAACGCGCCGGCGCCAACATTCTAGGGATCAAGGACATGGCTGGCGTGTGCAAGCCAGAAGCGGCGCGCATGTTGGTCAAGGAGCTCAGGCAGGAGGTTGGCCTGCCGATTCATTTCCATACCCATGATACCAGCGGCATCTCGGCCGCCAGCGTGCTGGCAGCAATTGAAGCAGGCTGCGATGCGGTCGATTGCGCGATGGATGCGATGAGCGGCCTAACGTCGCAGCCGAATCTGGGCTCGATTGCGGCAGCGCTTCGGGGCAGCACGCGTGATCCGGGGTTCGAACACGATGCGATGTTTGCGATTTCTCAATACTGGGAAGGCATACGCCGTAATTACGCGCCGTTCGAGGCAGTCATCCGTTCTGGTACGTCGGACGTGTACCGCCATGCGATGCCCGGCGGCCAATATACCAATCTGCGTGAACAGGCGCGTGCGATGGGCCTGGCCCATCGCTGGGCCGAAGTGTCACAGGCCTATGCCGATGTCAACCACTTGTTCGGGGACATCGTCAAGGTTACGCCAACCTCCAAAGTAGTTGGTGATATGGCGTTATTTATGGTTGCCAACGATTTGACACCGGACGATGTTTGCAATCCGGACAAGGAAATTGGTTTTCCACAATCGGTAATCTCGATGTTCAAGGGCGAACTCGGCTTCCCGCCCGAAGGCTTCCCGAAAGAATTGGAACGCAAGATTTTGCAGGACGAACAGCCGCTGTCAGGCCGGCTTGGTGCCAGTCTGCCGCCAGTCGACTTCGACATGGTGCGCAGTCAAGCCGAAAAAGCGGTCGGTCGCGCTATCAGCGAGCAGGAGTTGTCTTCTTATCTGATGTACCCGAAAGTGTTTTGCGATTATGCCGAACACCGCCGCCACTATGGTGATGTCAGCGTGCTGCCGACCCCAATATTTTTTTACGGCATGCAGGATGGGGAGGAAACCTCGATCAACATTGATCAGGGCAAGACCCTAGTGCTGCGCTTGCAAGGGAAAACCGAGGTAGTAGAGGAAGGCCAGGACAAGCTATTCTTCGAGCTCAACGGCCAGCCGCGCCTAGTGCGCATCGACCGCGCCGGGGCCGTCAAAGCTGCCATCCACCCGCAAGCGGAAAATGGCAATTCGCTGCATCTAGGTGCGCCGATGCCCGGAATGGTAGTGACCGTTGCGGTCAAGGTTGGGCAAAAAGTGTTAAAAGGGGAGCCGATGGTGTCGTTGGAAGCCATGAAAATGGAAACCATGATTCGTGCTGAGCGCGATGTGGTCATCAAGCGTATTCACGTGAAGCCCGGTACGGTTGTCGCGGCGAAGGATCTGTTGATCGAATGGCTGGAGTGAGCGAGGGTGGGCGGGTAGCAGCATAGCATTCCTGCGCCGCCCCCCTCAGAACCGTGCTTGCGACTTTCACCGGACATGGCTCAAGCACAGTAAAAGCCTCAATACCGAGGCCGATTTCATGGAAAAGTTTCCCTATCCACTAGTCTTCGCCGGCGTCACCGCCTGATTCTCATTGCGGAGACGTAGAACCATCCGTTTTGCGGATAGTTGCTTCTCTTGCTGAACCTGGGTAGTGCTCATTGAGCACTAGTAGAGTCTTCACAGCCGTCCGACGACTGCTGCACCCGGTGGAAGTGGGCATGCTTTCAGATCGCGACAAATCCTGAATCGCGATCCAGACCGTTACAGTCCGGCCTTTACTTTTCTTGCAAGCCCCGGTTTTTGAGCTCCGTTAGGACGCCCAACCAGAATTTTGCACACTCATTCTTAGTTGCGTCGCACGCATGCCGTCCGCGAAGGGCGCCAGCGGTTCAAGCGCAGGTATTTAAATGACTTTAGCCACCGATCACCTTTCCTATCTTAAGGCTGGAACGGCAACATGGAGATGAAGTGTTCGCGTACCATTTGGGCGAAAGTTCGGGCTGCAAAAGTACGAAAACTATGTCGTGACCAGAGCAATGCGGATACACGCATAGGAACCGGATCCAATATCGGTAAGACATGAATGTTGGGTCGCTTCTCAATTGTTCCTTCCGGAAGAATCGTCGCCACATTAGTTTGTGACACAACGCCTAACATCACATCAATCGAGTTGGTCTCACAAACGACGTTCAACGTTGCCTTAGCCTGGTCAAAAAATTGATCGACTAAAGTCCGGGTTGAATACACGCGAGTAAAGAAAACCATCGGCTCGCCACTTAACTCGATAAGACGAACACTGGTCCGCGTCGCAAATTTATTGTTGTGGCCAACCACGAGAAAGAGACGCTCTTTGAGTAACGGCTCTAATTCGGTATCTTCAAGCACTGAAGGTTCAAACGCGATGCCAAGGTCAAGACTTCCGTTGGCCAATCGGGTCTCTATTTCCGATGCAGTCATCTCCTCTATGTTAAGTTTGATCGCCGGAAAGCGATTAATAAATTCTCCCAAAATGGGCGGAAAAAGCTTTCGAACGAAAGACTGGCTGGCGCCGATGTTAAGGGTCCCCCGCTGGAGCCCTTCTAGTTCGCGGAGCGCGATACAGCCTCCTTCCAACTCTCTAAGCGCGCGCGTCGCGAATGCCGCAAATACTTCCCCCGCTTCGGTAATACGGACATTTTTACCTGCTCGATCGAATAACGGCATTCCTATATGCGTTTCAAGTTCGGCGATCTGATGTGACAAAGTCGGTTGGGTCACAAAAAGCCGCTCTGCTGCCTTGGAGAAATGTAGTGTTTCGGCAACCGCAAGAAAATACTGCAATTGACGTAATTTGATTCCAGAATGAAAATTAATCATATTGAATCTCGGTCATTAACAGGCTATTGAAAAAATCCCCGCCCCTGTAAAAGAAGGTTACGGAAATACGTTATGCGGTCAGAGCGATTCTTCTTGAGAAATCAATGGTAAATCGGACGTCACGAAATTCTGTGCCACATCGATAAAAGCCGGCTAGAAACCCGTTTCCAAGTCTCACACGAGGTCGCGTCAAATTGCCTTTGAATCATCATTACTAAAATCCGAAAGTCTTCATAGCTTTTTTCAGCAGCCTATGAGTGCATTCAAATGTTCTATTAATTAAATAGAAATTTAGTATTTTATCTATTGATTGAAATTTCGTAAAGTGCGACCAGAGAGTACTCGCAAACAATCAGTTTGGGCATAAATGGGCTGGCTTATATTCAGAGTTCGCCATGTTCCCCACTACTTCCCAACCGAATTGTATGTTTACGAGGCCCTCGAGGTAGGCCTTATTTTTGGTTCTTGTTTGTCTAGCCAAAAACGCCGAAATACTAATAAATTAAGGAGATAAGATGAAAAAAACATTGATAGCGCTCGGTCTGATTTCTACCACTTACGGATCTTTCGCGATCGCTCAATCGAACGTGACGATATTTGGCATAGCAGACTTGGGGGTCAGTTCAGCTAAAAAAAATGGTGCCGATTCCAGCACCGTCGGTTTACAGCCAGGTGGATTGCAAACCTCCGCACTCGGCTTCAAAGGATCCGAGGAGCTGGGTGGAGGCATGAAAGTGAATTTTGAATTGTCCTCATTTCTAAATCTGGCAACGGGGACATATATCGGTGGCCAAACCGCTGCCAATCCATCAGGTACATTATTTATGCGTTCGTCTTGGGTTAATATCTCAGGCGACTACGGTGCGGTTAGCCTTGGTCGAGATGTCTCGCCGACCTATATTCCTACAATTCTGTTTAATGCCTTTGGTCCGGCTGTCAGCTATAGCCCTCTTTGGCATGCGACCTATTTTGATTTCGTGTTGAATGGAACCAAAGGACCATTCGGCGCGGGCGCTGGAAATGGATTGGTAGGCGATACCTCGTGGAACAACCAGGTGCGCTATACATCCCCTAAATTCGGAGGAGTTCAAGTCAATCTTAATTACGCTTTCGGCGGTGTCGCTGGTAAGAGTAATCAAGCCAATTATGGTGGCAACCTCATGTATTCCAATGGTCCCCTCGGTTTGGCAGCGTACTGGCAACAAACAAAACTGGGTGAGCCCGGCGCTGGGAATCCAAACGCAGTAACTGCTAGTACTCCTGCCACAACCTACTTCTTGGGTGGGAGTTATGATTTCGGTATTATCAAAGCGTTTGCTACCTATCAGGATGCTAAGCAAACCTCTACGGGTACAGATGCCAAGACTTACCAAGTAAGCACCTCAATACCTGCCGGAAATGGCAAATTCCTTCTTGAATACGCAAATACAAAATACGCTGTGGCCGCAAAGTCAACGACCATCGCACAATTGGCTATTGGGTACGATTACAATTTATCAAAGCGCTCTGAGATTTACATAAATAGTCTATACGGAACGCAAAGTAATTTATCTAGTGGTTATGCTGTTGGCGTCGGCATACGTCATTTCTTTTAATAAATTCAGTGGGGGGGGGGGCTAAAAATTGCTTCCCCCAAAAGGCTTCGGTTTGTCTTTCCATAGCTTGAAGTAGTAGTGGTACACCGCTGTCCTGCATTTGCACGCCGAGATCGGACACCTGCTTACCAGCCTCTTTCTGCCTGTACGTCGTGGCGAAACGCTAGAAATGAGGTTGTATCACCAACATCCAGCTTCAAAGCAACTGCCTTTCCGCCTGAGCTGTAAATTTGATTCACTACTTCGTCAGCCTTCGTTGATTGGTTGTTGTAGGTGAGGATGACACCAAATCCGCGACGAGCACATTCTCGCGCCGTACTTGCTCCGATTCCACGGCTCCCGCCGGTGATGATGACAACGTTCATTTAGAAGCTCCAATAATCTTTTATAAGAGCCTCCACGATATATATTGGTGTTAAGGTGGGCATGCCAATTCATGCCTCAAATCTGCCTAATCCTGTTTTTCGATTGCGTACTGCTTTTAGCTGATGTTTAATCGCAGTATGGATAATCAACTGAATGAGTTGCGTGCGCTGGCGGCGCATGCACAAAATCGACGTACCGAAACGGGCATTCCCCGTGTGGCGATGGTTCAAGGGACAATCCCGGAACACGAACTCGCAGCGGTTTATGACCCGATGATTAATCTCATTTTACGAGGTAGTAAGTTAATGACAGTGGGTGGGCGAACCTTGCAGTACGACCCATCAACCTATTTTGTTATGTCAGTAGACCTTCCTGCTGCAGGTGTAGTTCGTCCAGCAGATAATGGAGAACCATATCTTGCAGTAAGTCTGACCTTGGACGCGGGCATCATTGCAAATCTCCTTGCTGACTTGCCTAATACTGTAAAAAAAATTGATTATTCATCAGGATTTTCTGTTGCGAAGGTAACGCCAGAACTGCTGGATGCATGGGTTCGTATGCTTCGACTTATGAAACATCCGAATGATATTCCTGCGCTGGCCCCCGCTTATGAGCGTGAAATTCTCTATCGCGTCATAGAGGGGCCTATGGGATGGATGTTGCGCGACATTGCTCTGCCAGACACTGCTTTGTCTAAGGTCAATTTGGCAATCCAAATAATTCGTCGTGATTATGCTGAGCCTCTGCGTGTGGATGACTTGGCTGACAGCGCAGCCATGAGTGTATCGGCATTTCACCGTCACTTTAAATCAGTCACGGCGCTAAGTCCGGTTCAATATCAAAAGCAAATTCGCCTGCTAAAAGCTCGTACCTTGCTAATTTCTGCTGGCTACAGTGTTATAGCAGCAGCCTATGAAGTCGGCTATCAAAGTTCGACCCAGTTCAGCAGAGAATACTCCCGTCAGTTTGGACAACCTCCGGCGAAGGACGTAGTGAGGCTTGCTCTAACAATGAGGGCATAAACTCTCACGCAGTAATAGCTTTGGTATCTGACTGCTTTGGTTCGAGGCTGTGTGAAAACGCATCCAGCCAGTAAACTATTTCCAGATTTGGCGATCACGATACTTATCGTATAACTGATCGAGGTTTCCGATGAAACGCTTTGTCCAAGGAAAGGATCGTACGCAGGGCATCCTGCTACCAGAACAACTTGAGGATTATGTCACTGAAGATAATCCGGTGAGGGTGGTCGATGTCTTTGTCGATTCGCTGGACCTTGGATCACTCGGCTTCCATGGCGCACAACCTGCACGGACCGGACGGCCTTCTTATCATCCTGGTGTGCTGCTGCCATACGGGCATGAAGAAGGATATTTTGTCCGCGAACTCGTATCTTCAAAATAAGACTATGCCCGCAGCGACAAAAAACCTCCGGTAATTCTTGTTAGCTACAGTGATGATATTTCAAATTCTCGAACTCTTAGGAATTCGACTCAAGACACGTTTGATCCCGAGGATAGTGATTCTACGTTTTTACACGGCCTCGACCCATAGCGGACGTTGTGCTGCACGGCTATTCATGCTCGTCGAGGTTCGAGGTCAATTCGACTTTCGACGCGGCGACATAAGTGCCTCGAGCGCCGCGGCCCTCCAACAAGTTGCGGCGTCTGGCTTCGTCGTATGCGGGTGTGATCGTCGTCAGGTAGATGTCCAGCTGTGCTGCCAACTGGCGCTGCGGAGGTAAACGGTCGCCCGGTTTCAGCGATCCGTTTACCACCGCAGCCTTCAACGCATCCGCAATCTGCAAAAAACGTGGCCGCCGTGCACGGCCAATCGCGGCAACCAGATTGGCAAATTTTTATCTTGTATGGTTATCAACTGAGACATTTTGTCTCAATGTATGGAAATTGCTTTCAAGTAGAATGCCTTAGAACGGCAGCAAGATCATCCTTGCATGGCAGTCGCTGGACGTTTTCTCCTCTCTCATTTGCATTCGGCAAATCACTCCGCTGGATGCCATTGTTATTTCAAAGGTAGATGTAATGAAAGATTCAAACAGGATGCCTAGGAGCTTTGCCCTACCGGCTGATCTGGAACGCGCGATGGCACTCGACCATATTGGCCTGGTAAAGCGCGTCCGCACCTACGCCATACACATAACGGGACTTAGTTCTGACCTCATTCGTCATGACTTGCCCTTTGCCCAAAAATGAAGCTGCTGAAGCAGCGTTTTGAGGTAGTGCTCCTCACCATAGATAGTGTCAAGTAATAGCCCGGAAATACTCAAAATCATGGATTGGATCCCTATAGTCTTCATTGCATTCAAGGTTCTCGTGTTAGGCACGGGCATGTTCTTCGCCATCAAGTGGCATTACGATCAAGGGACGAAGGAGAAGGAGAGGGACATGCGCGCGGTGCTACGCGCGGGCGGCAAGATAGCCGCAGTCTTCGTGCTATCGCTTCTTGGCCTGGGTTTCGTCACCTTCGTCCTTAGCAGGATGCTTGGTTTGGACTTGACCTGGCCATGATGGCAAAGAATAGTCGGCCGATATCCAGTGATGCGGCAGCAATTCCCCGATGCGGTTATTGGGTAGAGACAGCAGGCGGGTCAGAGCTCGCCTCGACAAATAGCATCGGCATTGCTGCGGGACTATTAATCGGCAAGTCATAAGGCATTACATTGATGTGCTTCACAGCCGTTGCTCTGGGCATTTGCACGCATCGTCTTCCTGTTTCTTCTCCAGGGCGACCACTTGTGCCTCAGTGAGCACATTACCTGTTTGGGCGACATGCCGCTCTAAAGCCGATAAGCGCTTCTTGAACGATTCAAGATCACTGCGTAACCAAACAGATCGAACGCCAGACGGTGAAACGAAGATGCCCCGCTTACGCAATTCGTTAGAAACACGTACTTGGCCGAACGCGGGTTGCTCCAATGCAAAGGCAGCGACAGCTTTCTCCGTTGCTGCCTCAATACGATTTCTAAGATTGGGTTTCTTCCGGTTGACGTCGATCAACGCATCGACGCCACCGAACTAATACACCTCATCAATCAAGAAAGCCTCTTGCTGTGGCTTGATAAGGCACGTAATTACTCTTCAGATTCCAGTTTGTCATCCGGAATATTAATGAAACGGCGCAGCAGGGTGCGTAATGCAATCCCATCTACTGTGCCCATTTTTCCCATCATTTCGGTCTCGATTTGCGTTCCGGCATCGGCGATTTTTTGTGCCAATGTATGGCCCAGTTTGCTGAGATAAAACAGGTCGCTGCTGCTGGATTCATCCCGGTCGGCTGCAACCCGCAACAAGCCGCGTGCGGTCATGTCGTCTAGCACCGTAAATAAAGGTGAATGGCCCGCGTAGGCAAACAAACGATTCAGCTCGGCGAGACTGCGACCCTCGCGTGCGGCTAGAGTGTTGAGGACAAAAAATTCGGTATCGTTGAGGCCTTGCTGTGCGCCGTATTCACGTAACTTTCCGTATAGCTGAAAGTAAGCATTGCCCAGCAAATGGCTCATCGGGCTGTTGTTGACGATATGTGCGCCGGTGGTCGCCTTGATCAATGCTTCCGCCTCGTCGGCCAGTTCTTTGCGGGTGGCGATGGCGTAGTTGCCGCGTTGATAAACCAATGGCGGCACGTCGGAATGATCAAAATGCATCACCTCGCCGACCATAATAATATGATCGCCGCCATCGTAGCGATAGGCAGTTTTGCATTGCATGCGCGTGGTGCAGGCTGGCAGCAGCGGTACGCCGCCGAGTCCTTTTTCAATTTCAAGCCCTGCAAATTTAGCCACACCGCGTTTGGCGAAGCGATTCGCCAATGCATCTTGATCGTGCGACAAAATGTGTACGGCCCAATAATCGGCAGTCTCGAACACCGGTGCACTACTCGACGATTTGGCCAAGCTCCACAAGACCAACGGCGGATCGAGTGAGACGGAATTGAAACTGTTCGCGGTAATGCCGACATAGTTGTCTACGGCGGCATTAGCAGGCGCATTGTCACTATTTTTACCGCACGCAGTAATGATCGTAACGCCCGTCGTGAAGGTGCCGAGCGCATTGCGATATTCCCGTTGGTCGAATATTTTTTCCAGTGCTTCTTTAGTAGCTAGCGGGGATGATTGTTCTATTGCCATCTGATTTAGTTCAAGGTTTCTTAGATCAGCATGTTATCAGGCTTGCATGGAATTCACATGCAGGACTACTTCAAGTTTGCTGAAACGACTAAGGGGACGGCGACGGGCAGTGCGAATAAATGTGCGTCTGATACAGACCTGACAAGGTAAAAGCCATTATTTCAGAGAAAAATGGCGTTATTTACGACTATTACTTAAACGCACCGGCTATTGATCGATATTACCGCATGCTACGATAATAATCTGCCAATCTCTTACCAGTAATGGCATCCGCCATCATTTCATCAAAGCGCATCACGAATAGGAAATCCCCATGTGGATCGATACCCACTGTCATCTTGACGCCGCCGAATTTGCTGGCGAGCAGAGTCTGTTTGCGCAGGCGGCCGCGCAGCAACAGGTCTCCTGGATTGTCATTCCGGCAGTCGAGCGTGCCAATTTCTCCACCGTCGCCACCATCGCCGCCCAGCAAACGAATTGTACTTACGCGCTTGGGATACATCCCATTTTTGTTCCACAAGCGGAGGAGTCGGACTTGCTGGCCTTGCGGCAAGCCATCGTAGTCGCTATGAACGACCCTTTATTTGTCGCCATTGGCGAAATTGGTCTGGATTTTTTTGTGCCGGGTTTGGGGGAGGGGGTGCTGCGTGAAAAACAGGAACATTTTTACGTCGAACAATTAAAGCTTGCCCGAGAATTTGATTTGCCGGTCTTGCTGCATGTACGACGGTCGCAAGATACCTTACTGAAATATTTGCGCAGGATTAAGGTGCGGGGCGGCATTGCCCACGCCTTTAATGGCAGCTTTCAACAGGCAGAGGCGTTTATAGGACTTGGTTTCAAGCTGGGTTTCGGTGGGGCGATGACATTTACCCGCGCCTTGCAAATTCGACGACTGGCGACAACCTTGCCGTTAGAGGCGTTGGTGCTGGAAACCGATGCGCCGGATATATCCCCAGCGTGGCTGCATCCACAAAAAAATACCCCCGCACAAATTCCGTTGATTGCCGCAGTCATGGCAAATCTGCGAGAGATTAAAATGGATCAACTAGCCGAGGCAACGACTGCTAACGCTGGCATAGCGCTGCCACGATTAGCGCTGCTTACGTAAGCGCGGATGCGATGTATCGTCATTGGCTTTTTGCTTGGAGTAAGTTTCTTACAGACGCAAGCCCGGTTACCGTCAGCGTTATTAGTTTGTATTTTGTTGTTTGCGGCGATCCTCGCAGGATTGCTGGCGACTAAATGCAGTCGTCGATTTTTGACTTTTTCTGCGTTAATTGCAGTCGGTGCCATCCTCGGTTTTTGTTGGGCAGCGCTTTACGCGCATTATTATCTGCAACAAGAATTGCCAGTGGAGTGGGAGGGGCGCGACGTTACGGTGGTAGGCACCATCGACAATCTTCCGACCTATTTTGAGCAGGGTGTACGGTTTGATTTCTTGGTTGAAAAAGTATTGCCGCAGAATGGCGAAAGTCCCCCAATCCCTTCAAAATTGGCGCTCTCCTGGTATCGGCCCTTCAAGCGCGCTGGCAAGTCGGTCGGCAATCTGAATTCAGCTGACCAATCGCCTCAAACTAGCCAAATTGGTCAAATTGAACCCGGCGCACGTTGGCAATTAACCGTCCGCTTAAAACGTCCGCATGGCAACGCTAATCCCTATGGCTTCGATTATGAAGTCTGGCTGCTAGAACAAAATCTGCGCGCGACCGGCTACGTTCGTACGCCATCGATATCCGCGGCCAGCGTAGATGCAGCATTGAACAATCGGCAATTAGATCGCTTCGTGTTCAGTTTCGGCCATCTGGTTGAGGCTACGCGTGGATGGGTGCGGCAACGGATGTTGTTGGCATTGCCGGACAAAAAATATGTCGGCATCTTAATTGCACTAGTCATCGGCGATCAGCGGGCAGTGAATCAAGATCACTGGACGGTATTCAATCGAACCGGGGTTGGCCATTTAATTTCTATTTCAGGTCTTCACATTACGCTAATCGCAGGGCTTTTCGCGGCCATGATGTCAGCCTTGTGGCGACGCTCATTTTTTATGGGGAATAGTTTCTCGCTATTTCTGCCAGCACAAAAAGCAGCTTTATTGGCGGGCGCAACGACAGCGCTGTTATATGCGTTGCTGGCCGGTTTTGGCTTGCCAGCGCAGCGTACTTTGTACATGTTATTGATGGTGGCTCTTGCGCTGTGGACTGGTCGCATTTCCAGTGTTTCTCATGTCCTGTGCGCTGCTTTATTTGTAGTGCTGTTGCGCGATCCGTGGGCGGTGCTGGCACCGGGATTCTGGTTATCGTTCGGTGCGGTGGCGATGATTTTGTACGCCAGTGTAGGGCGCACCAAACCGCTGGAAGATACTGCATCACTATTGCCTGCGAAGCCCGCCAGAACCTGGCTTTCGTCGCTGACGTCCAGCGCCTATACCCAATATGTGGTGACCATCGGATTGGTGCCGCTGACCATTTTGTTATTCGGACAAATATCGTTGGTCAGTCCAATCGCCAATGCCATCGCGATTCCGTTAGTGGGTTTGTTGGTGACGCCATTGGCGTTGATCGGCAGTTTGTTGCCTGCGCCGTTATCCGTTTGGGTGCTGATTGTCGCGCATACATTGGTTGAATGGCTGGCGCTCGCGCTGATGTGGTTAAGCAGCTTTCCGATGGCGGTCTGGCAAGCGCCATTGCCGCCTGCATGGACGTTCGTGGTTGCGATGATCGCTACGCTTTGGTTATTGGCTCCACGCGGATGGCCGTTAAGATGGTTAGCGTTGTTCGGTTGGTTGCCATTGCTGTTGCAGTCAGAAACACGACCAGCGGCCGGAGAAATGGTGGTGACGGCCTTTGATGTAGGCCAAGGAATGGGATTGTTGATCGAAACCGGGCAGCATCGCTTGCTATACGATACTGGCCCGTATTATTCGCCGGGTTCCGATGCGGGCAGTCGCGTAATAGTGCCTTACCTGAAAGCGCGTGGTATCAACAGGCTCGACACCGTGGTGATCTCGCATTCAGACAACGATCATTCGGGTGGTGCGTTATCGGTATTCGATGCGATAGATGTAGGGCGCGTGTATTCATCATTACCGCCCAATCATCGGATTGTCGCCGCTGCGCCCGCGCACACGCGCTGTCAGGATGGGCAATCATGGAGCTGGGATGGCGTGCAATTCGATATGCTGTTTCCTGCTGCCGAAAATTACACAGAAAATGATCGCAAAGCAGGGAAGGCAAATACGATGAGTTGTACGTTAAAAATTACGAATGGCGCTTATTCGATTTTGCTGCCCGGCGATATCGAGAAAGCCCAAGAGCGGCAATTAATTCTCACGCATGCCGATAAACTAAATGCGACCGTCCTACTTGCGCCGCATCACGGCAGCGGCACATCTTCTACACTTGGATTTTTGCAAAAAGTCGATCCGACGATTGCGCTGTTTCAGCTCGGTTATCGCAATCGCTTTCGGCATCCCAAAGCGCAGGTATTGGAGCGCTATCAACAACTCGCCATCGACAATTATAGAAATGATCAGTCAGGCGCGATTATTTTGCGCTTTGGAAGTACGTTGGATGTGACGGCGTATCGTCAGCAGCATCAGCGCTATTGGTATGGTCGTTGAAGCAGCATTGATGCGTGACCGGGAATGCAACGAGCGTTCAATATGGGTCTGCAAGAGTTTGCTTGCAGACCCAAATTTTTACTTAACAGTAATCACGTCACGGTACATCGGGGCCAGTTGCGCCAGCAATTGATTTTGTGCTCTGAACGGAATATCCATCGCATCCATTGATATTTGAAGCTCTTGGACCAGCGCATTAAACTGGGCTTTATTGATATTCAGTCGAGCATGTGCAGACTTCATACTTTGCCCTTGATAGGTGCACGGTCCGCCCAGCACCTGACAAAATTGCTCGACCAATTCTTTTTTGATGTGCTCTTGATTGGATGGCGCAAATAAGGGGCCGGTCAATGGGTTGGCGACCAGACGCGGCATAAAGTCGTCCATCAGTTTGACCAGACCTGGCTTTTCGCCAAACGCCTTATAGACTTCTACTGAAGTAGGGGCCATCAATGGCACATTTTGTGCCTGCGCACTGTCTATCGACACAGCGCCAGAGACGGACAGCAAGATAGCAAAGAAAAGTTTTTTCATGTTAATTCCTTAGAATTTTTTAAAATGCTAGCTGTGTGGAAAGGAAAAAGCCGGTTTGTTTGCGGTTGCTCACCAGTACCGGTGCGATGCGACCCAAGTCCAGATAGGCTAGCGTGACTGATACATTTTTTGTCGGTGCAAAGGCAATGAAGATATCTTTCCAGTCGTCCTCGCGCAGTCCGCCTGATGGCAAGGGCAAGGTGTTTCCCACTTTTTCGAGATTATTTGTTTTGAAGCGGTATTCAGCGCCAATGACGACTTTTCTGTTGAGCAAATAGGCGACTGAAAACTCTGGCCGCAGTCGGTAATTGTTTTCGCCTAACGCGCCGCCAAAACCTAATAAACCATTCTGGTTGGCCTTGGTTGCACGCAACGTCGCGTTCACCAGAATGCCTTGCGCCAGAAATAATTTGGTCGCACTAACGTAGAAATCAACGCCGTTATCTTTCGCGCCTAACGCGGCCAGGACAGGGGAAAAAGATCCTGCGTGCGTGGATTTATATTCCATTCCTACAGCGATTTGCGGCATATATGTGTCGGAGTCCAAAACAGCATCGCCCGCAACTTTGACTTTGACGCCAAGAATGTCCATTTTGATGTGCTGGCCGCTATTGACATTGAAGCCCAAACCATTCACGCCAACTACCGGCGAGGCATCAAAATTTTGCTCCGCTATGCTCAGCTCAACCCGGTCTCTGATACCGATTGCTGCGCCATAGCTAGTCAGAGAATAGTCGTTAACGACTGCGCGTGAAATATGTGCCGTACCGCCAATCTGGTCCGCCGTAGCATTGCTGCCAATGACTGCCCATGGTGTGAGGCCACCCCCGGCGGCACCATCAATTGAACTCACTCCGCCGGTCAGTAACAGTTTCCCGGTATCGGCGTAAGCGCCTGCGCTGAGCAATAGGCTAATTGCCGCGACAATACTTGTATTTATGCGCATATAAAATCCCCTGTAGTTATAAGTGAAGAAAAAAATTAACTCACCAAAGTGCCCCAAAACAATGGAATAGATCAAATAAGATTTTCGAATCTGAGGCATATACGCGGGGGTGAAATAAGTGGATTCAACAATTTGATGTGTTTGCGTTAAAAACAACGAATGCGATTTTTTCGCTTTTGATGTCAGGCAAGTTGAAGAATGCGAAAAGCCAGACTTGGCCGTATTTTGCTGTCGTTGCAGATCCATCGCGACAGTCTATTTTGGGATAGCTCAGGAAGATCTTAGCGGGACGTTGGTTTGTAAGGCCGATACCGACGAACAGGTCGGCAATAAGACTGATAATAAGATTAAGAGTATGGCGGAGAGCAAGACGGAGAGTAAGACGGAGAACATGGCTACCAAAAAGGCTGAGTAGCCGCTCTACAATTTTCTTTGTCACCATAGCTGCTTTGCGGTCTAATAAACGCCATGAAAACTGGCTGGTTAAAGAAAAAATGCGTCTTATAAATACTCCGCCAATCGATCGCCCGATCGTACATTTTGCACATGGCAATAGTTTCCCCTCCGGCACTTATCGGCGGTTTCTGGCATCGCTTGGCAAAGATTACGATGTCCACGCGCTGGAAATGCACGCGCACAATCCGACCTATCCCGTCACCGACGGCTGGCCCGCACTGGCGCAGGAATTGGTTGACGAATTGCTTGCCCGTTATCAACAGCCGGTGATTCTGGTGGGACATTCTCTGGGTGGCGCATTGTCATTGATGGCCGCGAAGCAGCGCCCTGATCTGGTGCGTTGCGTGGTGTTATTAGACACGCCGGTGCTGGCGGGATGGCGTGCCGGGTTATTAGCGTTGGCAAAAGTATTGCGGCTAGATCGTCCGATGTCACCGGCACGATTTTCAGAAAAACGCCGCAATTTGTGGCCGGATGCCGAAGCCGCCTATCAACATTTTTCCAGCAAACAGGTGTTTGCCAGTTGGCCCGAAGAAGTCTTGCGCGATTACGTCGAGCATGGTCTGGTCGAGCAACAAGGAGGGATGGCGTTGCGGTTTCGGCGTGATATTGAAACAGCGGTCTATCGCACGTTGCCACATCATTTCGGTCGGGTTGTTAGACGTCGTTATCCAGTGCCGGTGGGTTTTATCGGCGGGATGGATTCGATTGAGTGTCGACAAGCAGGCATGGCGGCAACCCGGCGTTTAGTCGGGCGGCATCTTCGCATGCTGCCTGGCGGTCATTTGTTTCCGCTAGAGACGCCACTAGCCGCGGCGAGTGCGACCGATAAAATGATTCGTTCGCTATTGAATACCTAAGTCTGGTTAGCATCAGGGCGAGATTTTTCGTCTTAATTTAGATCTTATTTCTACATATATTTGGGCAGAAGTTACGTCTGCTTACAGAGGAATCTGGGTAATTGGCGCTGCATGTTGTAGGATACAGGCCTTAACCAACCGATATTGTTATGTTATTTACACCAAATTCCCGTAAAAAAGCGTCAAATACCTCCCCAAACAGCCTCGGATTAGTGAAAACATCACTGGCTTCCTTGCGCCTGCGCAACTTTCGGAAACAAAGCGGTTCCTTGATGCAAGGCCTGTTGTTCACGATTGGTGGCGTCATTCTTACCGGGGCCGTTGTTGGTGGTTTGATCGTGGCATATGCGTTGGTTGTCATGCAGCCGCAATTACCGGATTTGGGTGCGATAACCGATTACCGGCCTAAAGTTCCCCTGCGTATTTACACTGCCGATCATGTCTTGATTGGTGAGTTTGGCGAAGAGCGTCGCAGTCTGGTTAAGCTCAATGATATTCCGGCCAACATGAAGAACGCCGTCCTGGCGATCGAAGACGCGCGCTTTTATCAGCATGGCGGCATTGATATGATCGGGATTTTGCGCGCAATCGGGACCGATATTCTGCATGGCGGCGCTTCGCAAGGTGCCAGCACGATTACGATGCAGGTCGCTCGTAACGTTTTTCTATCAAGCGAAAAAACCTATTCACGCAAGATTTATGAAATTCTGCTGGCCTATAAAATTGAATCCGCATTGACCAAAGATCAGATTCTTGAGGTGTATATGAATCAGATTTTTCTGGGGCAGCGATCATTTGGGTTTGCCGCCGCAGCGCGGGCTTATTTCGGCAAGGAATTAAAAGACATTACGTTGGCACAGGCGGCTATGTTAGCTGGTTTGCCAAAAGCGCCATCTGCCTACAATCCGGTGGTCAATCCAAAGCGTGCACGGATTCGTCAGGAATACATCTTGAAACGTATGCGTGATCTGGAATTTATTACTCAGCCAGAATATGAGCAAGCGTTGGCCGAAGATATCAAAGTCAAAACAACCGGTAATACTTATAGTGTTCATGCCGAATATGCGACCGAAATGGTGCGCCAATTGCTTTATGCGCAATACAAGGATGAGATCTACACTCGTGGTTTAACCGTCACGACGACGCTTAATTCGGTTGATCAGCAAGCTGGCTATGACGCAGTGCGAAAAGGCGTGATGGATTACGATCGTCGTCATGGCTATCGTGGCCCTGAAGCGCTGATTGAATTGCCATTGGGTGAAGATGCCCGGACTGATGCTGTGAGCGATGCATTGGATGACAAGCCGGACAACGATGATATCGTTCCTGCGGTGGTGCTGACGGTAAATCCGAAGCAGGTCGAGGTAATGTTGCGTAACGAAACAGTCATCAAAATTACCGGTGACGGTTTGCGTTTTGCTGCCGCAAGTCTGAGTGCGAAAGCCCCAAAAGCTACCAAGATTCAGCCCGGCTCGGTGATTCGGGTGATCGATTCTGCGAAAGGTTGGCAAATCACGCAACTACCTTCCGTGGAGGCGACGCTGGTGGCGTTGACGCCGCAAACCGGCGCGATTAAGACACTGATTGGCGGCTTCGATTTCAATCAAAATAAGTTTAATCACGTTACCCAAGCATGGCGTCAACCGGGATCGACCTTTAAACCGTTCATTTATTCCGCAGCGCTGGAAAAAGGCTTCGGCCCAGCCTCCATCGTGAATGATGCGCCGGTCTCATTTCCCGGCGGTCCGGGCCAGCCTAATTGGGAGCCGAAAGACGACGACACCCCAAATGGACCGATGCCGTTGCGGACCGGTTTGCAGCGCTCAAAAAATCTGGTCACCGTACGCTTGATGGATGCCATCGGCGCGCAATATGCGCAGGATTTCGTCACCAGCCATTTTGGCTTTGATCGTGATAAAATCCCGGCCTATTTACCGACCGCACTTGGCGCAGGGCAGACCACACCGCTGCAACTGGCGGGCGCGTATGCGGTACTGGCAAATGGCGGTTATCGTGTGAATCCCTATTTGATTTCAGAGGTTCTCGATGCCCGCGGTGTTTTGCTGTCACGCGCACAGCCTGAAATCGTCGGTCAAAATGCCACACGCGTGCTGGATGCGCGCAATAGCTACGTCATGACCAGCCTGTTGCAAACGGTCGCTCAGCGCGGCACTGGCGCGGGAACTAACGTACTTGGCCGTACCGATATCGCGGGTAAAACCGGGACGACGAATGATGCTTTCGATGGTTGGTTTGCCGGTTATCAAAACTCACTGGTGGCAGTTGCGTGGATGGGCTTTGATCAGCCGAAGACTTTAGGTAGTCGTGAATTTGGTGCGCAACTGGCGTTGCCGATCTGGGTCAGTTACATGGGGCGCGCATTGCGAGGTGTCCCGCAAGTACAAATGCCGATGCCAGAAGGCGTTACCACGATTAATAATGAATTGTTCTTCGATAACTTTACGCCGGGTAATGGCTTTATTGCCTCGCTGGGCGTCGGTGCCGGTCTTGGAACAAATGACGATGGCACGCCAATGACGCAAGAAGATCAGGAAAAGAGCAGCATCATGAAATTGTTTGATGGGCATTGATGGAATAAGGTGCATTTTGTAGCTTTTGACCAAAAGAAAATAAGGTTTTTACGCAAAAAAATGGCCCTCACTTATGAGGGCCATTTTTATTTCAGATTGCGATAAACGTGTGATGAGTTGTACCCTCAGTTGCACCCTCCTTTCTTAGCGAGGGTGGTCTATTTTACTTGCACACCCCATTGTCTTTCCAAGGCTCACCGGCCCAGCCAGCAGTACCTGGAACATGGTGCTGTTCTGCCCACCATTTGGTGGTGTAAGAGTGACCATCTTTTTGCACAGTCGTGCCGCCGCTATAGCTCTTTTTGGTCCACTCAGGAATATCTTGGCAAACGCCTTCAACCACTTCGTTGGCCGCTTTTTTCACCAGCACAGTGTGTGCTTTTTTGCTGCTTAGATTGCCTTCCTTAACCGTCACTGTGAACAGATAACGTGTATCTTGCTGCAGCTTAGGTGCTGTGAAGTCTAGCTTTGCACCGTTGGCATTGAGCGCCATATGGGGCGAAACGCTCCAGCTGTAGCTCAGTTTTCCGCCATTGGATGCGCTTGAATTTGCGGCATTCAACGTGACCGTTACACCGGCATCGGCTTGCGATGGACCACTAATGTTAGCCACCGGTGGACGCACTTCTTCGCCCTTTTCCTGGACGACGAAGTTGTGCTTTGCGGTTGCTTTACGACCGCCGTGGGCAGCGGACACATCCAGCGTGGCTTGATAATTGCCAGCAACTAAGCTTGCAAGGTGCAATTGCTGCAATGATCCTTGCAAGACTTGTACGCCCGCATTGTTACTGACGCTCCAGCTGTACGTTGGCGCAGTGCCGCCTGAACCGGCAAAGTTGGCTTTCGCTTGCAAGCTTACTGCGTTACCTTGGTTAATGGATGCTGCACCGGTAATGGTGGCAGAGGCCGCGACTGCGGTGACTTTCATCGTCGCAGTATGCTTCTGCCCATTTTTATTTGTGACAGTTAGTTGGAAGCTACCTTCGCCTGTCTGATTTTTATCAACAACAACTTCTGCTACGGCGTTATCCATTTTGCGTAGAGTGAACGGGCCAGAAATTTTGGTCCATTGATGGCTAGTTGCGCCCACGCTCTTGCTACCGTCGAGTTTGTAAGCAAAGCCAGAAGAACTGGTCGCGACCACGTTGATATCGCTACCAACAACGGCTTGCGGCGCATCTGACGGTTTATCGTCGTCGCCACCTTCCGCAATTTTGATATCCATTTCGTAGCTATAGTCTGCTTTTTTTACATACACCTGATAGCTGGTTTTGCCGCTTTCAAGTACGACGTTGCCTTGTTTAAGGGTGCCGATTTTTGCAGGCATATTTTTGTCATTAGTTGCTTTTGCGATCGCGAATAGCCATTCCGAGCTGCTCATATCCTGTGGCAATACGAACGAAGTTTCGCCTGCAACGCTACCGCCGCCGCTTTTGCTGAATAGGCGGAATTTAATGGTGGAACCTGCTTTCAGATCGGTTTGGGCTTGAATGCCACCGCCGGTTGAACTCCATGACTCAACGCTACTACCTTGAATATCGACATCGCTGCATGAGATGAAATTTTCACGTGTGCCATGGCCACGCGATACCGGCCACATGGTGACAATGGTATGAGGGCCGCGCTGAGCCGATGGCAGCTTGACTGTTTCGGTCCAGCGGGTGTGACTATAAGAGCCAGCCTTATCAAAATGACCTAACACTTCTAAATCAGACCACGCTAGCGGCTTAGTTAAGTCAGTGCCATTTTTGGTGATGTAGTAACGAATGTGATCGGTGGTGTGATAGGCCGTGAACAAGTAAGTAAGGGAAATTTCTTCTGCACTATTTGGTGTGATGGCTGTTTTCGCCCATTTTGAAGTAGGCATATCCAAACTGCTCGATCTCCCTTTTGCGCTGCAAATTTTTCCATCCGGAAGCGCATTCTCATAATCCAGGTAATCATCGCCTTGATAAAGGTGGCCATTGGCGCTGTACATAGCACCAGGCTGAGTCGACAGCAGTACTTGACAACCGGCAGAGCCAGGGTGTTTTTCGCACATTTTTGAGCGCACCAATGGTGATTCCAAATAGCCATGCGCCAAGGAATTTTGCGCTATCAATAACGCTACGCAGGTTGCTAGCGACGACAAGATAAAACGTTTTTTTGTGTGTGATTTCATCATTTATATAAGTGGTTTTTGATAGTAAAAAAGACTCTTACCAAGCGATTGCCGTGGATGACAGCGCTTTGTGCTTATTATCGATACCGTGGAGTTTTATAGAAATGAGACAACAGCGCGAGGTGATGCAGAGGATTCTGTTTGTTGCGGCGCTATAGCGCAGTATCAATATTGGGGCTTCGGTCATGGCCGAAGATGGCGCGCACGAAAAACCGGTTATTTACACGCTTTTCAATGCCATAACATCGATATCTCTATCTTTTAGTTATGAAATTTCATCACTTTTAGAGGCGACTTTATGCTCGCTTGTCATACCGGCATCAGGTTTGTGTCAATAACACGTCATTAATGGGTAATAGCGCGTAATAGAGTGTAATACCGGCGTGATATGTTGATAGTCATTTAGAATGGCGCAAATTAAGTCACTTTCCTCATCCACTACGTGTCAATAAATACCCTTGGCATCGATCGCAGCCGTCACTTTTGTTATTCCACATTAGGAAAACTATCATGCAACAACTTTCTCCAAGCGGACGTCAGGCAATAGAGGAGATCGCAAGACGCCACGGATTTAGCGCCGATGCGGTCATAAGCATGCTTGAATCCGTGATCAATGGAAATGGCGGCATGGCGCAATTTAATCATCCGGAATTCAGTGGCTCGGGCCAATGGATGCAGGGCGGTATGACCATGGTTTCTGACATGTTTAACAATTACCTCAAAAATCGCGTGGATAGTTTGTGTTCCGAGTTGGCGCGGCTGACGGCGAATCAACCTGATTTATTGCGTAGCGGCAGCTTTCAGTCGCAAAGCCAGGGCGGTTCACGGCAGAGTGGTCAGCAGCAAAATAACTATGCGAATTCGCAGTTTCAAGACGTGAATTTTCCGCCGATGGATCATTCTGCCAGCCTGTTTGTTGCCCCCGCGCCGGGGAAGGGTGCCGATTGGTGGCCTGCCGATTTGCGTTGGCCCAACAGCACTGGCGCGCAAAACGACGTGCGTTACGCTTACTTTGCACAGGCGCGTCGTCTGGCGATTGAAGTGCATGGCAAAGTGACTGTGTACGATACGCTGGATCACCAGATCGGCGGCTTCTCGCAACAACAATCCTACGGCGGTTCGCTGAGCTTTAACAGCCAATATGGTTTGATTGATGTCAGCAGCTTACCGGTGATTTCGGTGGATGGCATGCCGCAAGCAAGCCAGACCAACAATGTGCCGAATCAGTTTGTGAACACGCCGGCACCGATGCCAGCGCCCGCAAATGATGCGTCGCCTGTCGCAGCGCCGCAGCAAACTGCTAATGTCAATCTTGGCACTTCCATGGCGGATGCAGACATTTTTATGATGATCGAGAAGCTGGCCGATTTGCGCAGCAGAGATCTTCTTACTGCAGAAGAATTCGCCGCTAAGAAGACTGAATTGTTGGCACGTCTGTAATCTGATTATGCAACGTTGTCGTCGGTAGCAATTACATTTTTGCCGCCAGGATGAAAAAAGCTCTCATATTGAGAGCTTTTTTTACTCCTGAAGTCGGGGGGGCAACGCTGCGTTCTGTCAAGTTCTTACAGCGTTTTTTAAGCAGGAGCAGGAACCAAATCTCCACCAACGCGGTGCCCTTTAATGCGCAGCACCAACACCCCGGCGATCAGACAGGCCGCGCCCATCAACATCGACGATAACGTATAACTGCCCAAACTATTACGCATCGATCCGGCTAGCATGGTCGCGCTGGCTGCACCTAATTGATGTCCTGCGACAATCCATCCGAACACAATTGGTGCGGCAAGTCTGCCAAAAACATCATTCGCTAAACGGACGGTCGGCGGCACGGTAGCAATCCAGTCCAGACCGTAAATAATCGCGAAAATCGGCAAGCCGAAATAGCTCAGGCCAAACGCATGCGGCAGAAAAATCAGCGCGACGCCGCGCAAGCTGTAATACCAAAATAACAGTACGCGGGGATTGAAACGATCCGATAACCAGCCAGACATCGTCGTGCCAACCAGATCCAGCAAGCCCATCGTCGCCAGAAAACTCGCGCCGCCGACTGCTGAAATACCATAGTCGCCGCACATCGCAATGAAATGCGAACCGATGTAGCCGTTGGTGCTCATCCCACAGATAAAGAAGCTAAAAAACAGTAGCCAGAAATCACGGATTTTGACAACTTTACCTAATGCTTCGAACGCAATCGACAACGGATTTTTTTGCTTGGTCTGCGCTTCTGCCGGAATATCTTCCAACTGGCCATAACGCTTTAACCCCAAATCCTGCGGACGCTCGGGTAAGAATATCGCCACTAAAGGGATTGCCAAAGCCGCGACACTGGCGACTAAGATTGCGACAGAGCGCCAGCCGAAATGCTCAACCATGTAGGCCATCAGCGGCAAAAATACCATTTGTCCAGTAGCTGAACTGGCTGTCAGCATCCCCATCGCCAAGCCGCGGCGCGTCTCAAACCAACGACTGACAATGGTCGCGGCCAGCGTGTTGGCAGCGACGCCGCTACCCGCACCTACCAAAATTCCCCACGCCAGCACCATGTGCCAAGGCATCGTCATTAAGGTACTGAGCGCTGTTCCCACCGCCAGCAATACCAGCGCACCCAATACAATCGGGCGAATCCCGTAGCGTTGCATGGCCGCTGCCGAAAACGGACCGATCAAACCGTACAGCGCAATATTGACGGAAATGACAAACGAAATAGTGGTGCGGGTCCAGCCGAACTCATGTTCCAGCGGCAGTATCATAACCGATGGCGTGGCGCGAATTCCAGCAGCCGCAAGCAGCACCAAAAAAGTAATGCCTACGACGATCCACACGTAGCTAAAACGTGTGCGGCCCATGATCATTTGTATAGTCTTGTTCATAAAAATACGCCTAGATATGTTGAAATTTAGTATTGGCGTCGTCGACGAGTTCCATTAATGCCCGATGATTTTTTTCGCCTATTATTGCGCTGATTTCGAGCTCTGCTTTATGCCAGCCAGGCATGGATTTTTTCCATTTTTGCATTCCCTCAGCGCTCAAACTGACGCCAAATGAACGTTTATCGGTCAGCATTTCCAGCGGCAAATCGACCGTTTCTACCCAGCCTGCGCTGATTAACGGCTTCAGTGCGCGGCTCATCGTGCTGCGATCCATTCCCATATTGGCCGCCAAAGGGATGACACCGATGGGACCCGACTTACCGATGCGGGCGAGCAACGAATATTGACTAATAGTTAATTCATTGCTGGCTAAATGGCGATCGTAAATACTGGTCATTTTGCGGGTGAGTTGCCGTAGCTTTGAGCAACTGCATTGGAGGGTATTATTCATTTTTCCATGTATATGCATCGATGCATATGCATGCTACAGAAAAATTAGCAGCAGCGTTAACAGAATTTTCAGGGGCGTGGCGTGAATACGACAAATCCACAATTGTTAATACGGTATCGATTTTACTAATTTTGATCTACCGCAATATTTCTGTTTCAGAATGGATTTACCATCCACCGGCCCTGACTTTTAGACGACGCCCCCGGTATTTGTCCTGCCATCGCTTAGCCCTTGGATGACGCGCATTGTCAGCTGTTTTTGTTAAAGGATCTTCTTATGCATAGATTTTTGCCGGAGCCGGTGCAGCCACAAGCGCCCATGCCGCATCGTAAAGTTATTCGCTCATGGTTATTGCCAGTGGTTCGGCGCAGCACTGCCCGTGCACTTTTCTTGGTAGCGCTGGACGTTGCGTTGTTTGGATTAGCAATGGTGGCGACGGTTTGGTTTCATCACGCCGCCGTCAAATTGCTATGTGCGGTCGTGGCGGGTCTTATCATCGGTCGCTTGTTTATTTTGGGCCACGATGCTTGTCATCAAAGTTTTACGCCGCATCGACGCTTGAATCGTTGGCTTGGGCGTCTGGTTTTTCTGCCGTCTCTTACCCCGTATAGTTTGTGGGATGTCGGCCATAACGTGGTGCATCACGGCTATACCAATTTAAAGGGTTTCGATTTTGTCTGGCATCCGCACACGTTGGAAGAGTTTCAAGCGCTGCCACGCTGGCGGCAATGGCTAGAGCGCGTTTATCGTAGCGGTTGGGCATCCTGGTTGTATTACCTGATTGAAGTGTGGTGGCTGCGCATGATGTTTCCCAGCAGTCGCCAGATGCCGACGCGCCGTCGCGTATTTTTTTGGGATTGCGTGTTGGTATCGGTCGCTGCTGTTGTATGGATAGCAGCGCTGGTCGCCGCCTCCAACGCTACCGGACAATCACTGTGGCTGACCTTGTTTGCAGGTTTTGTACTGCCGTTTTTGACCTGGAACGCGATGATTGGATTTGTCGTCTATGTGCATCACACACATGCGGGAATCGCGTGGTATCAAGACAAACTGGTCTGGGCTTCGGCGCAGCCGTTTGTCTCAACCACGGTGCATTTGACGTTTCGTTATCGCATTGGCACGCTGCTGCATCACATCATGGAACACACCGCGCATCACGTCGATATGAGTATTCCGCTATACCGGTTGAAACAAGCCCAGCAGGTGCTGGAGGTCATGCTGCCGGGGCGCATTGTGATTCAACAGTTTTCATGGCGCTGGTATTTCGACACCGCACGCCGTTGCAAGCTATACGATTTTAAGCGACGTTGCTGGACCAATTTTGCCGGACAACCGACCACTGAGCCAGTGATGGTGGGCTGACCTGCAATTGCATCATGCCCACCATGAGCGATTATTTGACGGTATTATTTTCTTGGATTAGTGCGACATTAACACCGGAATCGTCATCGTCTTCAGTACGGTTTTGGTGACGCCGCCTAACAAAACTTCACGAAAACGGGTGTGACCATAGCCGCCCATCACAATCAGATCGGACCGTAAATCGGCCGCCAGTGACAGCAATGTATTCCCAACATCCATTTCGGTCACTTCTTGCAAAACATCCACCTTGATCTTGTGGCGAGCCAGATAGAGCGCGATATCTGCGCCCGGTTGTTCGCCATGCGCATTAAATTGGACCGAAGGATTGAACAGCGCCACGGCGACATTCTTGGCACGCTTAAGCATTGGGATTGCGTTTGTTAATGCACGCGTTGCTTCCATGCTGCCGTCCCACGTTACCAGAACATTGTTACCGATATGCTTAAACTCCCCTGCATAAGGAACGATCAACACCGGTCGCCCGCAATTCAGCATCACATATTCCGGCATGCCGGAGATTACCCGTGAACAGGTTTCATCCACATCGGTTTGACTGATGACAACCAGATCGCTATACCTGCCTTGCAGAGAAAGCGCGTCCCCCGGTTCGTCATTGACGAGTCTTTTTTCATACGATAGCACCCCCATTTGCTGCGCAATCGCATCAAATTCAGTCAATGCTTTTTCAGCCTGTTCTTTTAAGTTATCGAGTTCAGCGGCTACGACGGTCCAGGCCATGTCTACCGCGGCGTCCTGATACATGATGCGTGAGATACCGGTCATCGCACTGCCGATCAAATGTGCGTTTTCGGCAAGCGCTATTTCTGCGGCTATTCTGATGCGCGCCGCTGCA
The DNA here is from genome assembly GCF_003056055.1 of Glaciimonas sp. PCH181. Classification (NCBI taxonomy): domain Bacteria; kingdom Pseudomonadati; phylum Pseudomonadota; class Betaproteobacteria; order Burkholderiales; family Oxalobacteraceae; genus Glaciimonas; species Glaciimonas sp. PCH181. Next base: position 1,382,789 of record NZ_PYFP01000001.1, on the reverse strand, counting down.
TGTCTGGATTGATCTACATGCACCAGAATTGTTTTATAAGACATGGAATTGCCTCTCTTTGATGCTGCATATTGCAGGTCCTGGCCTTTGCGCCAGGTAAATACGCTCTTGATTGCTACAGCTGATAGGTGAATCGACAAACATCTATTGAAGTGGCAATCCATACCCGAATCGGACTAACGATTCAAGCGCGTTCATCTTTAATGTAGGTGTTAAGACCAAGAGAGTCCAGAAACAAACGATTGCACCAATGCATCTTTTGCCGAAATTTGATCCACATCAAATACGCAAGTCGCAGCGATTTTCAGTATTGGTTTGTAGGCAAGGCTAGATTAACTTTGGCAGCGGGTTTGCGCAGATTTGATGTAAGTCAAAGTTTTTGCGGATTGGCATCTTTACACTGCGTCGATCAGGCCGCGATCCAACTTTGGTGCGGCCAGCAGCGGAGTGTAAATAATGGTGGCATCCACAATACCGGCAGTAGCAATTCCGATTGTAGACATCAATCCCGAACTGGTTAACAAGCTACAGCAACTGGGGCCACGGTATACGTCTTATCCCACAGCGGATCGATTTACTGAAGCCTTCGGCTATCGCGATTACTTGCAAGCGGTCGCCAGCTTACGCACACGTGGCAGCAAAAATGCACTATCGCTTTATCTGCATATTCCATTCTGCGATACGGTCTGCTATTACTGTGCTTGTAATAAAATTGTGACTAAAAACCGTGAGAAAGCGGCGATTTATCTTAGCTATCTGAAACGCGAAATAGCTATGCAGGGAAGATTATTTTCCGGGATGAATCAGGTGGCGCAATTGCACTTTGGCGGTGGTACGCCGACGTATCTTTCAAATGGTCAGATGGCTAATCTGATGGCGTATCTGCGGCGCTGGTTTCAATTTGCGCCGGATGATGTCGGTGAATATTCGATTGAAATCGATCCACGTACAGTCTCCGCAGAGCGTGTACATCACCTGCGTGCGCAGGGCTTTAACCGGATTAGTCTGGGTGTTCAGGATTTCGATCCGCACGTGCAAAAAGCAGTTAATCGGATTCAACCGGAAGCTCAGACGCTAGAGATTATTAATGCCGCCCGAGATGCGCGGTTTCGCTCGATCAGCATCGATCTGATTTATGGTCTGCCGCAACAAAACGTCATTACCATGGGGCAGACGCTGGCGAAGGTTATCAAAGCAAATCCAGATCGTATTGCCGTCTACAACTATGCGCATATGCCGCACTTATTTAAGCCGCAGCGGCGCATTGTCGAGCAGGACTTGCCCAGCGCTGAGGCCAAGCTCGATATGCTGTCTTTGTGTATCAAACGGCTGACGGATGCTGGCTATGTTTACATCGGCATGGACCATTTTGCAAAGCCGACTGACGAACTGGCGGTCGCGCAGCGACATGGAAGGTTGCATCGTAATTTTCAGGGATATTCAACCCACGCGGATGCCGATCTTGTGTCTTGCGGCGTATCGGCAATCAGCGCGGTGGCCGCGACTTATAGTCAGAACGTCAAGACACTCGACGCCTATTACGACCTGATTGAAAAAAATGAATTGCCGATTGCGCGTGGCATCAAATTGACAATGGATGATGTGCTGCGGCGCGTGATTATTCAAATGCTTATGTGCAATTTTGAATTATCCATTGCCTCGATTGAAGAAGCCTATCCCATCACTTTCAATGATTATTTTGCAACCGAGCTGGTGGCAATATCTGGTCTGGCGCAGGACGGCTTGCTGGACATCGATGCCGAATGGCTCACCGTTACCGCAAAAGGACGCTTGCTGATTCGCAATATTTGCATGGTGTTCGATCGTTATCTGTATGCCAAATCCGCCTCGTTACGTTATTCAAAGACCATCTGAGTGGGGCAACCATGACCGTGCTTAGCCTGTTCCCTCTCTTTATGGTTGGCCTGCTTGGCAGTGTGCATTGCGTGGGAATGTGCGGAGGGATTGTGAGCGCATTCTCCGTCGCCTCAACGCCGGTAAAAAAATTTCCCGTAGCGGTTATCGCCCGCCGGGCCACTGCGGTGTCGGGGCTGGATGGGGTCTCGCGGGTAGTTGCGTATAACGTGGGACGGATTGGAAGTTATGCCATCGCGGGGGCAATCGTCGGCGGCTTCGCAGGCGGGTTGCGCTTCTTGGTAGGCGGGGCGCTGATACAGGCGGTGGGCTATTGGCTGGCCAATCTGATGTTGGTGGCGCTCGGCTTGTATTTAATGGATGCGTGGCGTGGGATTGTCCGGTTGGAATCCATTGGACAAGCATTATGGCGACGGATACAGCCGCTGATGAAATATTTAATGCCACTTGAAGGGCGCTTTAGTCCGTTAAAGATGTTTGCGCTGGGCGGCTTATGGGGCTGGCTGCCTTGCGGGATGGTGTATAGCGTATTGCTGACAGCGATGCTCAGCGGTTCGGCGTTGTCCGGGGCGGCGGTCATGCTGGCTTTCGGTCTGGGAACGTTGCCAACTTTACTGGCGATGGGGATGGTCGGCGCAAGGCTGAAAAATTGGCTACAGCGCCGTCCGGTGCGTGTGATTAGCGGCGTGATTGTCCTGAGTTTTGGCGTGCTGGGCTTATACCGTGCCGCGCATGGTTTGCCTGTGCACTGGCTGGATACAGTCTGCACCACGGTGACCGGGGTAGGGGATAAACCGTGAGCGCGGTGCTGTGTGGATCGCCGCAAGTTGTGCCGGGCTGTTTTCATTGCGGTTTGCCTGTGCCCCTCGAAACAGAAGGAAAAAGTTGGCAGGTTCTGATTGATGGCGTCATGCGGCCGATGTGTTGCCCCGGCTGTCAGACCGTCGCGCAATGCATTGTCGATAACGGCTTGTGTGATTTTTATAGCACACGCAAATGGTTTTCGGTGACGGCCGCGCAAGAGACCTTGATCCCGCCCGAACTTCAGTTATACGACGACGCCCACACTTCGGCAGTGGAGCAAGCCGGGCAAACGACAACCGATCCCGCGATGGAAACGTGCGAGGCTGCTTTTTCGATAGAAGGCATCCGCTGTGCTGCCTGCGTTTGGTTGATCGAGCGCCGATTAGCACGCTTGCCCGGCATGTGCAGCATCAATGTAAATGTCTCTACCGAATGCCTCCATGTGCGCTGGAACAAGACGGTCTGCAAGCCCAGCGACATCCTGAAATCGCTGCGGGAAATCGGCTACGCAGCTTATCCGTTTGATCCGGTCAGACATGGCGAACAATTAGAGCGCACCAGAAAAAAACTTTTTCGCCAGCTGTTTATTGCTGGCTTATCGATGATGCAGGTGATGATGTATGCGCTGCCGGTCTATCTGGCCACCGACGGCACGATGGATGAAGCAATGACCAGCCTGATGCGATGGGCTGGATTGTTATTAACTTTGCCAGCGATTTGTTATTCGGCGCAGCCGTTCTTTTATGGCGCATGGATCAATCTGAAACATCGCTGGCTGGGCATGGACGTGCCCGTATCGATCGGCATTGTGGCTGCTTTCGGCGGCAGCGTGATGGCAACCTTGCGGGGCCATGGCGACGTGTATTTTGATTCGCTTACGATGTTTATTTTCTTATTGTTATGCAGCAGATATCTGGAGCTTATGGCGCGGCGCAAGGCGGCTTCGGCATTGGATAATTTGCATCACGCCTTGCCTGCCTCGGCATGGCGCATGCCGGGATATCCGTTTTGCCGCGATACCGAACTGATACCGGCGGCGCAATTGCGTGCGGACGATGTCATCCTGATCAAGCCGGGCGACGCGATTGCTGCCGATGGTGTGATTCTTGAAGGCACGACTACCGTCGATGTGTCGTTGCTGACCGGCGAAAGTCAGGCGCAGTCCAAGACGATTGGGGCGAATTTGCCCGGGGGGGCAATCAATGCGACCCAGCCGATTGTGATGCGGGTCACACACGCCAGCGCGGACAGCACGCTGTCTGTGTTGATGCAATTGATCGTGCGCGCAGGACAGGGTAAGCCGCAACTGTCGTTATGGGCTGACAAAGTCGCGGCATGGTTTGTCGGCGGACTCCTCTTGTTCGCGGTGGTGGTATTTTTTCTGTGGCAATGGATTGATCCAGCGCGTGCGTGGCCGATTGCGATTGCCGTGCTGGTGGTGTCCTGCCCATGCGCATTATCGCTTGCCACTCCTACTGCGCTGGCTGCCGCGACCGACCGATTGGTACGGCGAAAGATCCTGATCGTGCAGCCGCACGTATTAGAAACATTGCATCGCGCCACGCATATTATTTTTGATAAGACCGGCACATTGACTGTCGGCAAGCCGGTTTTGCAGAATATAGAAACGCTCGGGATTGCATCGCCAGAATGGTGTTTGCAAGTTGCCGCAGCGTTAGAGGTATTCAGTGCGCATCCTCTGGCTGGCGCGATTGTCGATGCGGCGAAAGATCGGAGCCGACAACAAGAAAGTGATTTATCGCCCCTTGCCGCTAGCTGTGTCAATGATGTGCGCGAGGTTGCCGGGCAGGGATTGGAAGGCAGCGTCGATGGTGTACTTTTCCGTTTTGGGGCTGCTGCTTTCGTTGAGAAATTGGCCGGTTACTCGGTTACCGCACAAGCCGCAGTGGGCGTAACTTCAATCTATCTGGGTTCGCGTGCTAACTGGCTTGCCCGTTTTGATGTGGCCGACGGCTTGCGCAGCGATGCGCGGCAGGTTGTCAGCCATTTCCGTGCCGCGGGAAAAACTGTCATTCTGCTCAGCGGCGATCAGCAAGCTGTTGCGCGGCATGTTGCGGAGGCGCTGGGGATAAGCACCGCGTTGGGTGAGTACCTGCCCGAACAAAAATTGGCCTACGTTCAGGCGTTGCAAGGCGATGGGGCAATTGTGGCAATGGTTGGCGATGGCATTAATGATGCTGCCGTATTGCGCGCGGCCGATGTGTCCTTTGCGATGGGGAATGGCGCGGCGCTGGCCCAGATGCACGCCGATTGTGTGCTGCTGTCGGGCCGCTTATCGTCGCTCTCGGAAGTGGATGCGACGGCGGCGCAGACGCTCTCTGTGATACGACAGAATCTGACGTGGGCGCTACTGTATAACCTGGTGGCAATACCTGCTGCCGCGCTTGGATTGCTGAATCCCTGGTTATCCGGGATCGGCATGTCTGTCAGTTCGGCCGTAGTCGTACTAAACGCATTGCGTTTGCGGCGAATAAAGCATAAGTCGGGCGACGGCATTGAGGCTGCCACGGGGGCATTGGTAACGTCGCCATCCTTGCGAACTTCTTCAATGTAAAGGTGCTGATTATGGAGGCACTTTTTCTGCTCGTTCCACTCAGCATTGGCATCGTCTTCATTGCGATCTGGCTATTTTTCAGGATGTCCGATAGCGGGCAATTTGATGACATGATCGGTCCGGCCTTACGGATTTTGCATGACGATGATCGCCCTGAAATCAACCAAAAATCTGAAAATGTCAGACCGGATGGCGATGGATAAATAGTCCATCTGCATTAGTTCCCGCAGACTGCAATGACATCGTTCAATTACTGTCAATTGCGATGTAATTTGATTCACATCAAAGATGTTAAGTGCCCAAACTTTTACTCTCGCTCCGTCATCGTTGCAATTTCGGAGAACTCTTTTGGACACAGAACTGAACTATAACTACAAGGTCGTCAAGCAGTTCACGATCGCAACCGTGGTCTGGGGTGTGGTGGGCATGATGGTCGGTGTTTTTATTGCCGCACAACTTGCGTGGCCAGCACTTAATTTCGATATACCGTGGTTAAGTTACGGACGCTTGCGGCCTTTGCATACCAACGCTGTTATTTTTGCGTTTGGTGTATGTGGCTTGTTTGCGACTTCTTATTATGTCGTGCAGCGCACCTGTCAGGTACGGCTATTCTCGGACAAGTTGGCAGCTTTCACCTTTTGGGGCTGGCAAACGGTGTTGATCGCAGCGGTCATCACGTTACCGATGGGCCTGACGCGTGGCAAAGAATATGCAGAACTGGAATGGCCGATCACGATCCTGATCGCCATCGTCTGGATCGCTTACGCAATCGTATTTTTCGGCACGCTGATCAAGCGCAAAGTGAAGCATATCTATGTGGCGAACTGGTTTTTTGGCGCTTACATTATTGCCGTAACGTTGCTGCACGTGGTCAACGGTGCCAGCATGCCTGCATCGATGTGGAAGTCGTACTCTGCCTATGCCGGTGTGCAAGACGCCATGATCCAGTGGTGGTATGGACACAATGCGGTCGGCTTTATTCTGACTGCGGGCTATCTCGGCATGGTGTATTACTTCATTCCCAAGCAAGCAGAACGCCCTGTGTATTCGTATCGCCTATCTATCGTGCATTTCTGGGCGCTGATTTTTACGTATATGTGGGCCGGACCCCATCATCTGCATTACACCGCCTTGCCTGACTGGACCCAATCGCTAGGCATGGTGTTTTCTCTGATCCTGTTGGCGCCATCCTGGGGCGGCATGATTAACGGGATGATGACGCTGTCTGGCGCATGGCATAAATTGCGTTCTGACCCGATTCTCAAATTTTTGATCGTATCGTTATCGTTCTATGGAATGGCCACTTTTGAAGGCCCGATGATGGCCATCAAGACCGTCAATTCGCTGTCGCATTACACAGATTGGGGCATCGCGCATGTCCACTCCGGGGCGCTCGGCTGGGTCGGATTCATTACTATGGGTTCAATTTATTACTTGATTCCGCGCTTGTCTGGAAAACGCGAAATGTGGAGCATGCGTCTGGTTGAGACCCATTTTTGGGTCGCGACGATTGGCATTGTGCTGTACATCGCCTCGATGTGGATCGCCGGGGTGATGCAGGGATTGATGTGGCGCGCCGTTAATGCCGACGGCACGCTGACGTACTCGTTTGTTGAAGGCGTGAAGGCAACTTTTCCTTACTACGTGATCCGGTTTAGCGGCGGTCTGCTATACCTCTCGGGCATGTTGATGATGGCTTACAACACCTTCATGACCATGCGCGACGGGGTCGCTGTCGAGGGACGAATTCCATCTCTCTTACCTTTAGCCGCTTGATATAAGGAGTCAACAATGAAATTTTCCCATGCATGGATCGAAAAGAATCCATGGCTCCTGATTGCGCTGGTGGTACTGGTCGTCAGCGTCGGTGGTCTGGTCGAAATTGTGCCGCTGTTTTTCCAGCGTTCGACCACCGAGCCGATTACCGGACTAAAACCGTACTCTCCGCTAAGACTTGTCGGGCGTGACATTTATCTGCGTGAGGGCTGCTATGGATGTCATTCGCAAATGATCCGTCCGTTCCGCGCCGAGACTGAGCGCTATGGCCATTATTCGGTGGCAGGTGAATTTGTGTATGACCATCCGTTTCAGTGGGGATCGAAGCGGACCGGGCCAGATCTGGCGCGGGTGGGTGGGCGGTATAGCGATGAATGGCATCGCACGCATTTGAATAATCCGCGTGACGTGGTGCCTGAATCGAATATGCCGGGCTATCCGTGGCTGGCGACGACACCGTTGGTTCCCGATGATGTGGTCGCGAAAATGCATGCGTTGAAGCGGCTCGGCGTGCCGTATTCGGAAGCGGAAATCACGCTGGCCCCGGGTACGCTAGAAGGCAAAACCGAGCAGGATGCGTTGATCGCTTTTCTGCAAGGATTAGGAATATTGATCAAGGCGAGGAACTGATCATGGCTATCGAGAATATTTTTTCTAACGCCAGCATCGTGATGACGGTTATTAGTCTGGCCACATTTTTAGGCATTCTCGGCTGGACGTATTGCGTTAAAAGCAGCAGCGATTTTGATGCTATTGCGCGCTTGCCGTTTGATGATGATGACTATGAAGGCGTCACGCTGAAAGATCAGACAGCGCCGCAAACGGAGGATCGTCATGGCTGATTTTACCAGTGGATTCTGGAGTATTTACATTACCGTATTGACGTTGCTCAGCATTTTTGGATGCGGTTTATTACTATGGTCGCAGTCACGTCACAAGGTCGTTTTGCCAGTTGATCCATTAGCAGCAACATCGATTACCTTGGATGCGCCAGCGTCAGCCGTTGCGCAAGTAGGCACCACCGGGCACGTCTGGGATGGCGATCTGACTGAGCTGAATACGCCCATGCCGCGTTGGTGGATGTGGTTGTTTTATATCACCATCGTGTTCGGTTTGGTGTATCTGGTGTTGTATCCGGGGCTGGGAAGTTACGCCGGAAAACTGGGTTGGAAATCGACTGGCGCGTATCAGGATGAGTTGAAAAAAGCGGACGCGCAATATGGGCCTTTGTTCGACAAGTATTTGCAGCAGGATATCAAGATCGTCGCTGCCGATCCTCAGGCACATGCGATCGGAGAACGTTTATTTCTGACGTATTGTGCGCAGTGTCACGGCTCGGATGCACGCGGCAGCAAAGGGTTTCCCAATCTGACGGACAAGGATTGGCTGTATGGCGGCGCACCGGACATCATCCAGACTACGATTCTGTATGGGCGTCATGGTCAGATGCCATCGATGGCGGCAGCGCTGGGTACTGACAAAGATGTAGAAAACGTTGCGCACTATGTATTAAGTCTGTCGGGGTCCACTGCAGACCCGATCAAGGTCATATTCGGTAAAGCAAAATTTGGATCTTGCGCCGGATGTCATGGTCCGGGCGGAGTGGGTAATCAGGCGCTGGGAGCACCGAATTTGACCGACAAAATATGGCTATATGGCGGCGGTGTGGAAACCATTATGGAAACGATCAATAAAGGGCGTAACAACACGATGCCCGCATTTAAAGACTTTTTGGGTGAAGCCAAAGTCCACGTGCTGGCCGCCTATGTATGGAGCTTGTCGAATGAAAAATCAAATCTCTATGAACAATGATCGTGCTGCTTTTGGACTTTGCCGCCAATTTTTAACGTCAGTGTGATCTGCCATGAATAATCTCGCGCCGCCTGAGGCAGTGATCAAGATGTACGCCGCACGCGAGGAAATTTATCCGCGTGAAGCAAAGGGCCGCTATGCGACCTGGCGCTGGATATGCGTGTGGCTGACGCAACTGGTGTTCTATGGCTTGCCATGGTTGCAGTGGAATGGACGGCAGGCGGTGCTGTTTGATCTGGGCGCACGCAAATTCTATATTTTCGGCGTTGTGTTGTGGCCGCAGGATTTTATCTATCTGGCGGCGCTGTTGATTATCTGCGCCTATGCACTGTTTTTGGTGACGGCGATTGCTGGGCGCGTATGGTGCGGATTTGCTTGTCCGCAAACGGTCTATACGGAAATATTTCTGTGGGTCGAACGGAAAATAGAGGGGACGCGTAGCGCACGGATGCGGTTGAATAAACAGCCTTGGTCGGTCGCAAGAGTGATTAAAAAATCTGCAAAACATAGTGTCTGGGGCCTAGTTGCACTCTGGACCGGCTTCACCTTCGTTGGGTACTTTACGCCTGTGCACGCGTTGATGGCGGAGGTCAGCAGCATGGGGCTTGGCCCCTGGGAATCGTTTTGGATTTTGTTTTACGCGTTTGCAACCTATGGCAACGCGGGATGGATGCGCGAGCAAGTCTGCAAATATATGTGTCCGTATGCGCGTTTTCAGAGTTCCATGTTCGATCAGGATACGCTGATTGTTACCTATGACAAGACACGCGGGGAGCCGCGTGGTGCACGGGGCAGGGTAACAGCAGGTGCGCAGTCTTTGGGGGCATGCATTGATTGTTCGATGTGCGTGCAGGTTTGCCCGACTGGTATTGATATCCGGCAGGGCTTGCAATATGAATGCATCGGATGCGCTGCCTGCGTCGATGCCTGTAATCTGGTTATGACGAAGATCGACGCACCGCCGGGATTAATCCGCTATGCGACCGAGCATGCAATCACTCAGCGACTGTCACCTAAACAGATACGTCAGCGCGTATTGCGCCCACGCGTCCTGATTTATATCGGCTTACTTTTCCTGATCGTCTCGGCTTTTTCTGGTGCGTTGATTACGCGCACACCGTTGAAGCTAGATGTCATTCGGGACCGGGGCGCAATGGGACGGGAAGTCGAGGATGGCATGATCGAGAACGTGTATCGGCTGCAAGTCATGAACACAGCCGAAACCGCGCATCGCTACAAAATTGCGGTATCGGGCATGCCGACGATCTCGATGGCTTCTCCGGATGAGGTCAATTTGGACGGGGCTAGTTCCCGTGCGGTGCCGGTACGGGTACGTGTCGATCCTAAAAGTGGGAAAGCGGGATCGAACAAAATCTTCTTCACACTGACGGCGCTGGACGATGCGGGATTGCAGGTGAAAGAAAATGCCGTATTTTTCGTGCCCAAATAAATTTAAAGGAGAAGTGCATGTTGTCTTCATCGCCCTCAATTGCGCAAGTCAGCACTAAAAGGCCGTGGTATAAGCAAGCTTGGCCGTGGCTGCTCATGCTGGGGCCGGGCATCGTCGTAATGGCGGCCACGTATACCGGCTGGCTGGCATTCTCGCGGCAAGATGCGATGGTCGTGGATGATTACTATAAACAGGGTTTAGCCATCAATCAGGATTTGCGTCGCGACAGTATCGCTACCGGGCTGGGGCTGAAGCTGGATGCCCGTTACGATCCTTCAGCGGGTAAATTAAGCGGTTCTGTTTTGGGATTTGGCGGACCAGTGCCCGGAAAAATATTAATCCATCTTGCCCATCCCACCCAGCCTGAAAAAGATATCAAACTGGTCGCGCAACTAGATCCGAATGGCAGTTTTACGATTGCTTTGCCGATGCTGGAAAGAGCGCAATGGCAAGTACTAGTCGAAAGTGATCGACGCGACTGGCGCTTGACCGGATTGTGGAAATGGCCGCAGCAGATGCTTGGTCTGCATGCCGATTTATCGCCAGCCGACAGATAGTGAAATGGACCGGTAGAGAAACGAGGGCAGGATCATGTTGCGATTAGCGATGAACATTGTTTGGCCATCTTTTCTAGTGGCCGCAGTTGCCGAAGGTTGTTTTTTTGCGTTGTTTGATCCGCAGGAGTTACTCCGCCTTGGCGGCCTGCAAGTATTGCCGCCGATAGCGGGCTACACCATCGGCTTCTTCTTTTTCTGGTTATTTTGTTCGCTGGCAAGCCTGTTGACGCAATACTTGCTGAAAGTGTCCGGCGAAGGCTATCCCTCGGCTTGATATGGCAGCTTTACATCGGATTGCAGCTTTCGGTGCCTGCTGCCAGCGCCTTTAATAATGCCGGGTCGAGTAGTTGGATTTCCCGCTTATCGACTTTCAGCAAGCCTTGTTTCTTGAAGCGTGTCACCAACCGGCTAATACTTTCGATGGTTAGTCCAAGATAGTTGCCGATGTCTTCGCGCGACATCCGCAATTGGAAGCGTGTAGAAGAATAACCGCGTGCAGCATAGCGTGATGACAGATTAATCAAGAACGCGGCAAAGCGTTGTTCGGCGCGCATATTTCCCAGCAACAGCATGACATTCTGCTCTCGCGTGATTTCTTGTCCCATGATTCGGTGAAAGTGCCGCAGCAACATGGGAATGTGACCGAACAGTTCTTCCAGCCGCGAAAATGGGATTTCGCACACTTCACTATCCTCAAGCGCCACTGCATCGCATTGATGGCGGTCCGCGCTGATCGCATCCATGCCCAGCAATTCGCCAGTCATCTGGAAACCGGTAACTTGTTGCTCGCCGCTTGGATTGAGCTGATAGGTTTTGAAATGCCCGATGCGGATGGCGTAAAGATTTTTGAACGGGTCATCCATCCGGTACAGACTTTCGTCGCGCAACAGACGACGACGGCGTCCGACGATCTGATCCAGGCGGTTGATATCCGCATCGTCCAGACCCATAGGCAGACACAAATGGTGCAGGCTGCAACCAGCGCAACTCGCTTTTAAAGCACCGATATTCAAAGTGGCCGATGTGGTGAAGGAAAGGGGCTGACTCATAGCGAATTCATAGCGAACTTTTGGTTAATTTATAGCGATAAATGTTGATTATGCAACTGTAAACGCTGCTTAAGATGACTGTACTCTAAAATTGTTAACACATCCTTACAGCACGCCAATCGCTTAAAAATGTGCTCCTGACTGTCTCATTTCTGGCACCCTTCGTAACGTTTGCGTGAGGTGGTTGACCGTGTGCTGTTGCCAATCCGGTGCTGAAAATGGCGAATACCCGCTAGTTTTATCTATCCTATCGTTCTGCATTTGATCCACGTCAAAAATTGCTCAGAAGAACAGGCATAGGATCGTTTCATTCATCACTTTCCTCTACCTAAAATCATGTTCAAGACAATATTGTTGGCGACAGACGGCTCCGATCTGTCTACGAAGGCTGTTCAGGCCGCTATTAAGTTTGCCAAAAGCAATGGCAGCAAAATAGTAGGTTTGTCAGTCGCCGAAATCTATTCTTATTTCCCGGTCACGATGCTGGGCGGGACCGAAGATCTGCGTTTGTTGAAAGAGGCTGTCGAGCAGTCCGCCAAAGAGAACGTCCAGCAAATCGCTGACTCGGCACGCGAGGCAGGCATTGTCTGCGAAGTCTATACGCCAGCAGGTTGGTGCGCGCAGGAGATTGTAAAAAGTGCGGAACAACATCACTGCGACGTGATTTTTATGGCGTCGCACGGTAGAAAAGGCGTCAACAAATTGATGTTAGGTAGCGAGACGCAAAAAGTGCTGGCGTACTCCGGCATACCCGTCATCGTGTATAAGGCCGCTGCAGGGGACTGAAGTATCGCCCCATAAATTGTGAAAATTAGTCCGATAGACATTAATGCTGATAACAGTTTTTGTTGCCAATACCGTGCGGATGACCGCAAAGATATGCTGAAGGAAAATACGGTCAGACGCGTTTTTAATCATCCGGATTTGTAGGAGAGTAGCGATGCGCACCATGAAAGCAGCAGTATTTATCCGCCCCGGGAAAATCGCGTTAGAGCAAAAGCCGATACCGGTTGCTGGTCCTGGCGAGGCATTAATCAAAATTACGACGACAACGATTTGTGGCACCGATGTGCACATTCTGAAGGGCGAATATCCCGTTGCGGAGGGCCGCACGATTGGGCATGAGCCGGTGGGCGTGATTGAAGAATTGGGAGCAGGGGTCATTGGGTATACCGTGGGTCAACGCGTGATCGTCGGCGCAATAACGCCGTGCGGTCAATGTCATCCATGTCTGGATGGGCACGCATCGCAGTGTGGTGGCAAAGCGGCCGGTGGCTGGCGGTTTGGCAACACCATTGATGGTTCTCAGGCGGAATACTTGTTGGTGCCGAACGCGATGTCGAATCTTGAGCCGATACCGGATGGGCTCACAGATGAACAAGTATTGATGTGTCCTGACATTATGAGTACAGGCTTTGGCGGCGCGGAAAGTGGCGAAATAAAGATCGGCGACACGGTCGTTATTTTTGCGCAGGGGCCGATTGGTTTATGTGCAACAGCAGGCGCGAAATTAAAGGGTGCCAGTCTGATTATTGCGGTTGATGGCTTGAGTACGCGTCTTGAAGTAGCAAAGAAATTGGGCGCCGATGTGACTATTGATTACACCAAGACCGATCCGATCTCCGAGATTATGCGCTTGACCAATGGGCGCGGCGTCGATGTCGCGATTGAAGCATTGGGCACGCAACAAACGTTTGAGAGTTGTTTGCGCGTACTAAAACCGGGTGGCACGCTTTCCAGTCTTGGTGTTTACTCCGGCAAGATTTCTATATCGATGGATATTTTTGCCGCTGGATTGGGCGATTACAAAATCATCACTACCTTGTGTCCCGGTGGCAAAGAACGCATGCGCAGATTGATGAACGTGGTTGCATCTGGCCGAGTCGATTTGCAATCCATGGTGACGCATCGATTTAAACTCGATCAGATTGAAGAGGCCTATGCGCTGTTCGCCAATCAGCGTGAAGGTGTGTTGAAAATTGCGATTACACCGTAATGCCAACAACAGATTGCGCTGCCGAAAATGCTCAGGATCGACATATAGCGTGGCGCATGTGCTGCAATATCTGCCGCTGAAATATGCGTCGTGAATGTCAAAACAACTTTAAAATAATGCTATGACGCTGAATTGATTTACATCAACTCGCATGTATCTGCTTCCCCGTATTGTGCTTTCACGCATTAATTAACGGGGAAAAAATGAAAAAAAATATTTTATCGGCAGCAGTCTTATTGAGTTTGAGCATATGCGGCGCGAATGTCTCCGCGCAAGAAAGCCCTTGGCAGATAAGGGTGCGTGCTGATTATCTGAATCCTGCTAATAAGTCGGATGCCATCGGTGGTGTCGGCGCATCGGATCGCTTGCACGTCAATTCCAAGATGATTCCGGATGTGGATATTTCTTACTTCTTTACGCCAAACTGGGCCACCGAATTAGTCCTGACGTATCCCCAAAAGCAGGACGTCTCCTTAGATGGAAAAAATATCGGTAGCTTCAAACACCTGCCGCCGACTTTGACGCTGCAATACCACTTCCTGCCGCAAGCGCAGTTCAGTCCTTATCTTGGCGCCGGGCTGAATTACACCCGCATTTCTAGTGTTGACTTGCTCAACGGTGCTGGCAGCCTGAGTAAAAATAGCTGGGGTCTGGCGTTACAGGCAGGCGTTGACTATAAGCTCGATCAACACTGGTCATTGAATCTGGATGTTAAAAAATTACAGATTCAGAGCGATGTGTATGCCGCCGGTCAAAAAATCAGCGCGGTCCAGATCGATCCGTGGCTGATCGGGTTCGGCGTGGGTTATCGTTTTTAATAGTCCCGTTATATATACGCATGCACGGGTGTTGTCGTTTACGAAAGAGAGCGGTCAGCTCTGATAAGTCTATGCATAAAGCAGCGGAAATATGTGTGGTCATGCTGGGAGATCCGATGAACGGTTACGCGCTCTTTGGACCTTTTGATTCTTATGATCGGGCGGAGGAGTGGATCGATGCGGCTGATGTGCCAGTCAGCAGTTGGTGGATCATGCCGTTGAGAATGCCTGTGATGGCCGAGCTGATGGGGTTTGCAGACTCGCCCATTATCAGGTCTTTGACGTCGCGCTAATCGCAGCAATGGCACAAGTGCGTTGTATCTGTCTGATGACTTTTATCGTTTATGCGAGAGGTCTGGGTGCGATTCTTATTGGCGAAAAATTAAATCGTATCGGCATGGCGAACGAAAGCGATAGTCAGTTTTTTGGGGTGGGATGTTCCCGCATGTTACGTAACATCGAACGCGAAAATAGCCCAAAACCCAAAATCTAAAAAATATCATTTTTTGTGCTGGTAAGTCGCTTAGTTGTTGATTTTAAAGGAAATTATATTAATTTTTAAAGATTTTGAAGGAGTGGGTAGGCTACTATTTTTGTGGAATTGCTCTCTGGTATGTTCTTTGCATTAAGGAACCCAAAGCAGATTTTTATCTGCGTTATCCACAAGGGAGAAGTACCATGAAAGCAACACAAAAAAGAACTCTGGTCGCAGTGTCATTACTATTCGCTGCAATGTTAACGGGATGTGCTGGAGGCGGCTCTCTAGGCTATGGCAGCGGAAGCGGCGGCACAGGAGCAGGTACTGATGGTGGTACCGGTGGTGGCACGGGCGGCGGTACTGGTGGAACTGATGGCGGCGGCACCGGTGGCGGTACTGGCGGGGGAACAGGTGGTGGTACCGGCGGTGGCACTGGTGGTGGAACGGGCGGGGGAACAGGTGGTGGCACTGGTGGTGGCACTGGTGGCGGTACAGGCGGCAGCGTACCAACATCTAACTTGGTATCGAATACTGGTTCGGTCGTGACGAGCGTCGGTACTGCGGTGCAGGGGATCGGTACTACGTTGACTAGTCAGCTGCCATTGCCGACAGATGCAAAAACCGGCTTGAACGGTGTTGTGACGAATGCCGGCGGCATTCTGACAACGTTGGGCGCGGGCGTGACGGGTGGCCTGGGTCAAATCGGGACTTCTCAAAATCCGATCGGCACAACGGTCGGCAGCGTTGGCGGTGTCGTCGGCAAAGTTGGTGACACGGTACAAAGCGCAGGCCAATTGGTGACCGGTTTGGGCACTGGTCAACTGGCTGCATTAGCGCCGTTGACAACCCCGCTTGGTGGTGTAGTCAACACGGTTGGCGGTGTGGTGAATCAACTGGGAAGCACGTTGACAACAGGCTTGACGACCGGTCCGGTACAACAGGTAACGCAGACATTAAGTACGGCTATCGTGCCGTTGACTAGTACGGTCAATACGCTTACACAAACGATCGGTAATACAACTGGCTTGAATCAACCGGTAAATGCTTTGCTGGGTGTGGTTGGTGGCACCGTAGTGGCGTTGGGGAATACGTTGACAGGTTCTAACGTGCCGGTGGCAGGTAGTTTGGGTGGCGTCGTATCGACAGTCGGTAATACCGTCGTTGCGCTTGGTAATAACAGTCTGACCAACAGTACACAACCTTTATTGGGTAATCAAACCGGCGGCTTGTTGCAACCGGTGAATAACGTGTTGCTTGGTTTGATCGGCGGCCTAGGTGGTGCAGCGGGTGGTGCTGGTACTGGTCCTCTGGCACCAGTAACCGGTTTGCTGGGTGGCTTGACAGGCGGCTTGGGCGGCGCGGCTGGTGGTACAGGCGCTGGTCCTTTGGCACCGGTGACTGGGTTACTTAGTAGTCTGACCGGTGGTTTGGGCGGTGCGGCTGGTGGCGCAGGG
Source organism: Glaciimonas sp. PCH181 (assembly GCF_003056055.1). Classification (NCBI taxonomy): domain Bacteria; kingdom Pseudomonadati; phylum Pseudomonadota; class Betaproteobacteria; order Burkholderiales; family Oxalobacteraceae; genus Glaciimonas; species Glaciimonas sp. PCH181. The sequence continues at coordinate 1,366,145 of NZ_PYFP01000001.1, read as the reverse complement.
GCAGGTCCTTTGGCGCCGGTGACTGGATTGCTTAGTGGTCTGACAGGCGGTTTGGGCGGCGCGGCTAATGGCGCAGGTGCTGGTCCTTTGGCACCGGTGACTGGATTGCTTAGTGGTCTGACAGGCGGTTTGGGTGGCGCGGCTGGCGGCGCAGGCGCTGGTCCTTTGGCACCGGTGACTGGGTTACTTAGTGGTCTGACTGGTGGTTTGGGCGGTGCTGCTGGTTCGGGTGCAAGTCCTCTTGCTCCAGTAATTGGTCTTGTGACAGGTTTGACCAGCGGGTTGACTAGTGCAACCGGTGGTGCTGGTGCAGGGACTACTCCTTTGAAGCCAGTTACTGGATTGCTTACTGGTTTGCTTGGCGGCGTGGCATCAAAATAATTAAGTTAGTTCGACATAAAAACCCCAGATTTTCTGGGGTTTTTTTTGGTCTTTTTTTAGCTTATGTTATTTATTGCTAAGTCACATTTTGATTTCAAGAACGAATACCTGTTAGGGGTTATTTGGGTTTTGGTTGTTGTTAATAAAACGGTTTGTTCTCCGTGGCTGCAAGCCGGGGGAGGCCTTGCAGCCGGAGCCGGTCACTTTGTTCTTGCTTCGACTAGGCACCCTCGCAGAAAACGCAACCAAAAAGAAGGCGACCGCAAAGACGTCGCCCTTCGGGGCCCCACATTTTTTAGCCATCTGGCTCTTGCTTTATCCGAGACGGATCGCCGAGGCATTGCAGCGCTTGAGATACTCCGCCAGCAGGCTTAAGTATCACAAAAGAGCAGATTTTGAGGAAACTTGGGATGTCGGCATAAAATCGTTACACTTGCGGGACCGCATTTTTTAGCTGACCAGATTACACGCCATTGCCGCGTGATAAAAGGCCGCTTTCCTCCTCGTCTATCGAAAGAATTATGTTCGGCTTACCCACTACGGCGACTGCGCCGTTTTGTCCTACTGAAGTCGCTGGCACTATCGCTGTTGCGCAGGGAGCGCCTCTGTGGCGAAAAATTCTCCGTTTTGCCGGTCCCGGCTTGCTGGTCTCCATCGGCTATATGGACCCGGGAAACTGGGCTACCGATATTCAAGCCGGATCGCAATTTGGCTATAGCCTGCTTTTTGTCGTGATTTTGTCGAGTCTGGCAGCGATAGTGCTGCAATGCCTCAGCATGCGCTTGGGTATTGCGACTAAAAAAGATCTTGCAGTGCATTGCCGCGAACAATACAGCCCGCGTACTGGAAAAACGCTGTGGTTTTTTGCGGAAATTTCAATCATCGCCTGTGACGTGGCAGAAGTGCTGGGCAGTGCGCTGGCGTTCAAGTTGCTTTTCGGCGTATCGCTGGTGAATGGGGTATTACTGACGGCGTTTGATACGTTGATTGTGCTAGGACTAAAAGGCCGAGGTTTCCGTCAGGTTGAGGCGATTATTCTGGGCTTGATCATCACCATCAGCCTGTGTCTGTTTACTGAACTGCTCTTTATCAAGCCCGACTGGAGCGCGGTCGCTGCCGGGGCAATCCCATCATTGAAGGCGCTATCGAGTCAAGAACCGTTGTATATCGCGATTGGGATATTGGGTGCAACGATCATGCCGCACAATCTGTATCTGCATTCGTCGATTGTGCAGACCCGGGTGGTTGCCGATAACGATCAGAGCCGACTACAGGCAATCCGGTTTTCACGACTGGATACGATATTTTCGTTGATGGTGGCGCTGGTGATTAACGTTGCGATCCTGGTGCTGGCTGCCGCCGCATTTCACGGCAAAGGCAACAATGTCGCGATAGAAATCGATCAGGCATTTCATTTGCTGGATCCGATTGCAGGCACTGCGGTGGCGGGGATTCTCTTCGGCGTGGCGTTGTTGGCGTCTGGCCAAAGCTCGACATTTACCGGCACCATTGCGGGCCAGGTCATCATGGATGGCTTTCTAAAGATAAAAATACCGTGCTGGCAGCGCCGTCTGATCACACGCAGTCTGGCATTGATACCAGCGCTAATCGGCGTGATGATTTTGGGAGAGCATTCGGTTGGACGTTTGCTGGTGATGAGTCAAGTTGTGCTGAGTTTGCAGTTGCCGTTTGCCATGTATCCGCTGATTAAACTCACCGGCCGTCGCGACTTGATGGGCATTTTTGCCAATTCGATGACAACCTCTGTGTTGTCCTGGTTGTTGTTTGTCATTATTTCGGCGGCAAATATCTGGCTTGTTTTTCAGGCGTTTGCTGTGTAATAATACGACCATCGTAGCGACATTATTTGTTCATACGGGCTTTCCTGAAGGGGAAAGAGAACGGTAAATTTCGATAATGCAATATTTTCAAATCAAGTATTGTGTTTTTCTGTAAGGCTGTTATAATTTGCTCCTTCGTTAGTTAGCTTTAAATGTGTTTTGCAAGTTTTTAGTAAAGCATAGCCGATACAAGAGTAGATTCACCTTTCGCCGAGGTCACTCTCCAGATAGGTTTGGATTTCGGGAATCTCCTCCTGTATCGGTTAGCAAAGATATGCGGGAGTAGCTCAGTTGGTAGAGCGATACCTTGCCAAGGTATAGGTCGAGAGTTCGAGCCTCTTCTCCCGCTCCAAAATAAAAAAAGGAAATCGTAAAGATTTCCTTTTTTTTCGTCTGTAGTAATTGCATGGAATGATTGGGCGGTAGTGACATCGCTATATCATTTCTTCATCGTCATTTTTTTTGCTACTTCCCCGTTGATATTCGATATGGTCTAAAGCAGTGAATATTGCATCTGCTAATTTATTCAACCCACCACATCATTCAAAATGTATTGCCCCAAAATGCCCGCATCAATATCCCATGCGGGCATTTTTTGCTAAAAAATTCCGCTTGGTGGCGTGTAATGACCGAACTTCCAGATAACTTGCCATAATATTTAAACCGATTTCGTCACGTTTAGCGCTCATCTGGCAACATCAGGCGAATTGAATCGTAGGTCAGGCGAATGTGTTGCTCTAGTGCCTGACTTGCTCGTTTGACGTTGCGTTCTAACGTTGCTTCAAAAATCAACGTATGTTCTGCATGCACATCGCGTGGCATTGTAGGGGTGGCAATGGATAAGTGGCGATAGCGCTCGGATTGTCGATACAGTAAGCCGATCAGGTAACGTAGCCAGCGCGAGTCGCAATTTGCAATTAAAGCGGCGTGGAAATTGCGGTTGCGTAGTTCCCATTCAAGGATCAAGTAACTGGCGCGGTTGCCAAGTTTTTCGTCCATTTTTCCAAGCTTATGAAAGGCCGCGACCAGGCCCGCTTCCCATTCATCATCGCCAGCCTTGATCGATTGGCGCAATGCCTCGGTTTCCAGTAACACGCGAGTATCGGTAATTTCCTGAATGTCGTTGAGTGAGATGGGGGCGACATGGAAGCCGCGTTGGCCTTCGCTGACAACCAGCGCATCCGACAACAGCAGTGCAAGCGCCTCGCGCAGCGTGCCTGCACCTATGCCATATTGATCTTTCAGGTGCTCAACCCGCAGTTTTTCACCGGGGGCCAGACGCCCGCAGATGATATCGCTACGTACCTGTCGATACGCGGTTTCCACCAGTGTTCGTGGCGGCGTCTCATTCTCAGAAAAAGGCGCGGTAAATTTTTGTGAATGCAGCATCTTTATCACTCCTTAGGCAAGTTGGCGTCCTGATTGCGCTTCAACCGATAGGTGAGTTGTGGTCGCGTCATGCCTAACATGCGTGCAGCACCTGCGAGGTTGCCAGATGAACGTTCAACCGCCTCCGTCAACAGCATTGTTTCGACTTCGTCTAACGAGAGTCCGGTCGCCAGAAAGGCGTCACATAAATGTGCCTGTTCGGGCGGACGTTTTTCTTCCAGGCTGCCGGAATCGCTGATGCTGGCAGCCATCTCATCCGGCGCATTTAAGCTGGGGAAAAGCTGATCGAGTTCAATCCAGCCATCTTGCGGTGCCAGGATGATGCCGCGTTCAATCATGTTTTCCAGCTCACGCACATTGCCAGGCCACTGATACGCGGTGAGCGCCTTCATTGCCTTGTCGGTGATACCGGTCACGCGTTTGTTGTGCAGCGTGCCAAATTTTTCCATCATCGCCGTCACCATCGGCGGAATGTCTAGCGTGCGCTCACGCAGCGGTGGGATGACAATTGGATAGACATTCAGACGATAAAAAAGATCGGCGCGAAATTTTCCATTCTTAACGGCTGCCTGCAGCTCGACATTGGTAGCGGCGACGATCCGCACATTCACTTTACGGGTTTTATCATCGCCCAAATGTTCGATCTCACCTTCCTGCAATACCCGTAATATTTTGGCTTGCGCCGCCAATGGCAGCTCTCCGATTTCATCGAGAAATAGCGTACCGCCTTCGGCGCGTTCAAATTTTCCGATGCGGGTGGCATGAGCGCCGGTGTACGCGCCTTTCTCAACACCGAACAATTCGGACTCCACCAGATCGTGTGGCAACGCCGCGCAATTGACTGCGACGAAGGGGCCGTTTGCCCGCCCGCTGGTTTGATGCAGAGCACGCGCGAAGCGCTCTTTGCCAACCCCAGTCTCGCCGGTCAGCAACACGGAAACACTGGTAGTCGCTGCTTTTGTCACCAGTTCGTAGGCGCGCTGGAAAGCTGGCGAACTGCCGATCATGCTCTCGGTTTGACGTTGCTGTTCAAGTGTAGAACGGAGCATATCGACTTGCGTAGTGAGTTCGAGTAAACGAGAAACGACCGCGTCGGCCTCGTAATACACTGCATGTTCTGCTGCGTCAGTCCATTCTTCCAGTGGCTTGCCGACGATCATGCAGTGGGATGATCCGCAAGCAATGCATTGTTCTTCTTTGAACAATATGAAGCGGCCCATGAATGCCGATGTATAACCCGAAGCGTAGCCGAGCAACATCCAGCACACTGGATCTTGTTGGGGCCCGAATGCGTTAACATGTGCCTCTGCTTCCCATGAGTTATCCCAGCGAAATTCTCCATGGAATGTACCGGTCGGAATATCCATCTCGACCTTCAGTGGTGTGACTTGCACGCTACCTTCAAGCATGTGCAGCTGTGGGCCAACAACAAAGGCATCGATCAGGTTTTGGCTGCCGCGTATTTTCTTGGCCAGTTCGGCATCGCGGGTGCCGGAAGCGTGACCCATGCGCGTGAAGATGCGACGGGTGGCTTCACTTCCTACTGAGTTAATCAATTCTTTTCGCAAGCTCGATAACGCAGCAGAGTGCAAGAGCAGCATACGATTTTCGCCTAGCCAGATAGTGCCGCTATCAGCAGAAAATCGCACTAATCGGCGCAAATCCAGGTTTTCCGGATATTTAATCATTGTCTCTCCAATGGCCTCCTTATTTTTTTAGAGGCTCTGATGATGTGAAAATGGATGGTCTTTAATAATCTCGAGATTTTATAGCATTATCGGAATTAATTGATGATTTGATGCAGGCAAATATGCCGAGTTCATCATTTGATTCATCGCCGTTTGTGACGGCGTTTCCTATTGCGACGCAACAAATTCCAGCAATCCAAATCCCTATTTTCCCAATCTTTAGCCTCACATCGTGACGACAGCGCCTTCTTTGATCTGCCATATGTGCCGTCGAAAATTGGCATCACGGCATGACGCACTGCGCCAATACAACGCTTTTAAATCAACTATTCCAGCAATTTTTTTTCAGGCACGGTGCTTGCTGATATAGGCAGGAAAAGAGCAACTGGTAACCACGAGGCGAACCCATGGAACGAAATTTATTTGATACGACCCGTAAGTTTGTACGGGTGATTGAGATGAAAAAAAATGGCATGGTCGAGTTTGAATTCGCCGTTGGCGAACCTGAACTCTACGTTGAAATGCTGATGCCAGTGAAAGCTTTCGAAGAATTCAGCGCGGCAAATCAGGCCACCGCATTAGCCGAAAAAATACCGGAGCAGATGGCAGTTTCTGCAACGGAAGAAGACCAATGGAGCTGGAATCTGCATAGCGTTCGGGACAGCGTTTTAAATAATAAGTAATCCATCCGGCACACATTGCGCCGGTCAAATAACGGAGGAGTCAGAAAATGCATTTAGATCTTCGCACTGTCAGCATCACACCATTGCGCCAGACGTTTGACAGCATTGCGGCGCGCATCGGCAGCGATAAGCCGGCGTCACGCTATCAGGAAGCGACGTTAGACGTTCAGCCAGATGCGAATTTTCATTATCGTCCGCTGTGGGATCCTGAACACGATATCTACGATGCTTCACGCACTGCGGTGAAGATGAATGACTGGTATGCATTCAAGGACCCGCGCCAGTTTTACTACGGCACTTATACGCTGGCGCGCGCCCGCATGCAAGAGACCGCAGAGGGCGATTTCACATTTGTCGAGAGTCGCGGTCTGGCGAATAATTTCCCGACCGCATCGAAAGACCTCGCACTAAAAGTGCTGCTACCGCTGCGCCATGTTGAGTGGGGCGCCAATATGAATAACACCTCGATGTGCGCGTATGGCTATGGCGCAGCTATCACGCAGCCTTGTTTGTTTAACGCAATGGATCATCTGGGTATGGCGCAATACCTGACGCGTGTCGGGCTGTTGCTAGATGACGTGGCGGCGTTGGATACCGCCAAACAGGCCTGGTTGTTCGATGCTGGCTGGCAAGAATTGCGCCGCTATGTTGAAGATACTTTTGTGATGAAAGATTGGTTCGAACTTTTCATTGCGCAAAATCTGGTGCTGAACGGCTTGCTCTATCCGCTGGTGTATCAGCATTTTGATAGCGTGCTGTCAGCGCAAGCGGGGCCGGTGGTATCGATGCTCACACGTTTCCAGCACGAGTGGTATGCCGAAACTAGCAAGTGGGTTAACGCCACGCTCAAAATTGCCCTCAGCGAATCCATCGAGAACCAGCAACTACTCTCCAGTTGGACCAAGACCTATCGTGATCGCGCCATCATCGCGCTGGCACCAATCGCTGCGCTGGCGTTGGGTGACAAAGCAGAGGCGGTCATGGCCGAACTGGTCGAAGAGTTCAACGCCCGTGCAATCAAGTTCGGTCTGACACTTTAAGGAGAGGCAATGTCTAACGTATTCATCATTTTTCAGACCAACGAAGATACCCGCAACATCGTTGAAGCAATTCTGCAGGACAACGATGCAGCCTCTGTCAATGAGCAGCCCGCCATGGTCAGAATTGATTCCCCCGGCATGTTGCGCATCCGCCGTGAAACTGTGGAGGACAAGATGGGTCGTGATTTCGATTTGCAAGAGTTGCACGTCAATTTGATTTCCCTGTCGGGAAATATTAACGAGACCGATGATGAATTCAGCCTGAGCTGGAAGCATTGATACTAAATATAGCCAGATAGGAGACAAGCAAATGGACATGAAAGTAAAACAGAAACTGGGCCTTAAAGAGCGTTATGCATTGATGACACGTGGTCTCGATTGGCAGACGACTTATCAACCGATGGATGCAGTTTTTCCTTACGATAAATTTGAAGGTATCAAAATCCATGACTGGGATAAGTGGGAAGATCCATTCCGTTTGACGATGGAAGCTTACTGGAAATATCAGGCAGAAAAAGAACGAAAACTGTACGCAATCATCGATGCTTTTAATCAAAATAACGGCCATCTTGGCGTCACCGATGCCCGCTATATCAATGCGCTAAAGATTTTTATCACCGCAGTGACGCCGCTTGAATATATGGCGCACCGTGCCTATTCGCATGTCGGGCGGCAGTTTCGTGGCGCTGGTGCACGGGTAGCGTGTCAGATGCAGGCGATTGATGAATTGCGGCATTTTCAGACGCAAATTCATTCGATGTCGAACTACAACAAGCATTACAACGGCTTCCACGATTATCGGCACATGAATGATCGCGTCTGGTATTTATCAGTGCCGAAGTCGTTCGGCGAGGATGCATTTACCGCCGGACCATTTGAATTTTTAACCTCAATCAGCTTTTCTTTTGAGTATGTACTGACCAATTTATTGTTCGTACCGTTCATTTCCGGCGCTGCCTATAACGGTGATATGGCCGCCACAACTTTCGGTTTTTCGGCTCAGTCAGACGAAGCGCGGCACATGACGCTTGGCCTGGAAATTATCAAGTTTATGCTTGAGCAAGATCCAGACAATCTGCCGATCGTGCAACGCTGGATCGACAAATGGACATGGCGCGGGATTCGCCTGCTATCGATTGTCGCGATGATGATGGACTACATGCTGCCGAAGCGGGTCATGAGCTGGAAAGAATCATGGGAGTTGTATTTCGAGGAAAGTGTCGGCGCGCTGTTCAAGGATTTGGCGCGCTATGGTATTACGGTTCCGGCATGCTGGGCACAAACCAAAATTGAGAAAGAACATGTCTCGCATCAAACCTGGGCGACGTTCTATCAATATGGCGCCGCAGCTGGTTTCCATACTTGGTTGCCGGGCAAGGAGGAACTGGATTGGCTTTCAGAAAAATACCCCGACACTTTCGATCAATACTATCGTCCGCGTCTTGAATACTGGGCCGAGCAAGCGGCTGAAGGGAAACGTTTCTACAGCAAGACGTTACCGATGTTGTGTCAGGTTTGCCAGATCCCGATGTTCTTTACTGAGCCGGATGATCCTACCAAAATCTGCTATCGCGAGACCGATTACAACGGCGATAAATATCACACCTGTTCTGACGGCTGCAAGCACGTCTTTGATAACGAGCCTGAGAAATACGTGCAGGCATGGTTGCCGGTGCAACAAATTTATCAAGGAAATTGTTTTAACCCAGGTGTCGATCCAACTGCTGAAGGTTTCGATCCGCTAGCTGCTGTGCTGGACTATTACCACATCGTTTCTGGTCGCGACAATCTTGATTTCGACGGTTCTGAAGATCAGAAAAATTTTGACGTCTGGCGGCAGACCGCAAAGAACAATACTTAAAAATAGTGATGCAGACAACGTGCAGTGTATTGCACGTTTCCACCCACCAGTGCAACTCTGGTGCGGGGGAGATTGCGTTCAACCATACAGGAGACAAGCATGACAGTAATAGCAATCAAACCTTATGTTGGTGAGGTCCGGGATCGGGTTGAGAATTTCCATGGCAACCAACTGCTTTTTATCGGCTGGGAAGATCATTTATTTTTCGCCAGTCCGTATGCCTTTCCTTTCCCGCCAGCGATGCGTTTCGGCGATGTGCTGGAACAGGTTTTGCCGGGCACGTATGGTGTGCATCCTGATTGGAGTAAGGTCGATTGGGATCAGGCGCAATGGTTTAAGTCGGGTCAGCCGTGGGTGCCGGATGTGAATAAATCACTGGCGGAGAACGGCCTGAAGCACAAGGATGTGATTCGTTTTCGTACTCCCGGCCTAACTGGCATCAAAGGCAGTTTTAGCTAGGGGAACGGGATGAGCTATCAATTAACCATTGAGCCGATCGGGCAAACAATAGATGTCGAGGATGGCCAAACCATCCTTGAAGCCAGCCTGCGTGCGGGTCTCTATCTTCCGCATGCATGTTGTCACGGTCTTTGCGCCACCTGCAAGATTCAAGTGCTGGACGGAGACGTTGACCACGGCGAGGCATCCAATTTCTCGTTGATGGATTACGAGCGTGACGGCGGTTTGACGCTGGCTTGCTGTGCCACCCTGCAATCTGACGTCACTATTGAGACGGACATCGAAGTTGAGGTTGATGCACAAAATCTGCCTGTGAACGATTTTAGTGGCACGGTCAGTCGCATAGAAAATCTCACCCCGACGATTAAAGGGGTTTGGGTCAAGCTTAATGAAGCCAATGGCATGCGTTTTCAGGCCGGTCAATACATCAATCTGCAATTGCCGGGTGAGCGGACAAGCCGCGCTTTTTCGCTAGCCAACACACCCTCGGCAGCTTCTGAGGTGGAACTGAATGTGCGTATTGTTCCCGGCGGTAAGGCGACAACCTGGATTCATCAGACATTGCAGGTCGGTGATGCAGTCAGGCTTGCAGGCCCCTACGGACGCTTCTTTGTCCGTAAGTCGGCGGCGGTACCGATGATTTTTCTAGCGGGTGGATCGGGCCTGTCCAGTCCGCGCTCAATGATCATCGATTTGCTAGAAGAAGGCTGCGAGCTGCCTATGACGCTGGTCTACGGCGCGCGCAGTCGGGATGAGCTGTATTACCACGATGTATTTGCTGCGCTGGAGACAAAACACGCCAACTTCAGTTACGTGCCGACGCTCTCAAATGAACCGGACGAAAGTGATTGGAGTGGTTTCAGAGGATTTGTTCATGATGCCGCCAAAGCTTGTTTCGATAATGATTTTCGCGGTCATAAAGCGTATCTGTGTGGGCCGCCGGTAATGATTGACGCATGCATCACGACGTTGATGCAAGGGCGATTGTTTGAGGCCGACATATTTACCGAGAAGTTTTTTTCGGCGACCGATGCGCAGCAGTCCAAGAGTCCGCTCTTCAAGAAAATCTGATGGCGTGCACATTATGCAAACAAAGCCAGTCGGGTCGGAAATTCCAGAGATGGCAAGGCTCACCATAACGATTGCGCAGACGGGGGAAACGTTCTTTTGTTCGTCAGCAATGTCGGTATTACAGGGCATGGCCAGCCTGGGTCGTAAAGGCATACCTGCAGGTTGCCATTGCGGCGGTTGCGGGGTGTGCAAGATAGAAATACTGGCGGGCGAATATCAATGCGGATTGATGAGTCGAGCGCACGTTTCTGAAGACGAGCAAAACAGGGCGGTCGTTCTGGCGTGTCGAATAAGGCCGCAATCGGACTTACTCGTCAGAGTGGTAGGAAAAATGTGTAAGTCGGTGTGTCGTTAAAGGTGTGACGGCATTTTAGCTTCAATAATAATAGGAGGAATGACATGGGTGTGATGAGAATCGGCCACATAAGCATCAAAGTAATGGATATGGAAGCGGCCCTTAAACATTATCAAAATGTGATCGGCATGAAGATCACGTATCGCGACAGCGCTGGCAACGTCTATCTTAAATGCTGGGATGAATGGGATAAGTATTCTGTAATCCTGACGCCCTCGGATCGTGCCGGAATGAATCACGTCGCTTATAAGGTCGAGCGCGACGCCGAACTCGATGGTTTCAAAAGCCGTATCGAGGAATACGGTATTTCTACTGAATGGGTCGCCGAAGGTAGCTTACCGCTATGCGGGCGGGCACTGAAATTTTTCCTGCCCAGCGGTCACGAAATGCTGTTGTTCGCAAAGAAAGAATTTGCAGGCAAGGATGTCGGTACCGTTAATCCCGATCCTTGGCCGGATGACCTGAAAGGGGCAGGCGCACATTGGCTTGATCACTGCTTGTTGATGTGTGAAATGGACCCCGCCAAAGGCATCAATACGGTCGCCGAAAATACCCGCTTTATGATGGAAGTTTTAGATTTCTATCTGGGCGAGCAAGTATTAGTCGGCCCGGAAGGCACGATCCAAGCCGCTACTTTCTTGTTTCGTACCACTACGCCGCACGATATCGCCTTTGTTGGGGGCGCTACTTCTGGCCTGCATCATCTGTCATTTTTCCTCGACAGTTGGCATGACGTACTGAAGGCTGCCGACGTGATGGCGAAAACGAAAACCAAGATCGATGTCTCGCCAACGCGTCATGGCATCACCCGTGGCGAAACCATTTATTTCTTTGATCCTTCTGGCAACCGCAATGAAACATTCGCCGGGTTAGGTTATCTCGCGCAACCGGATATGCCGGTGTTGACATGGACTGAAGAGAACATCGGGCGAGCGATTTTTTACCACACGGGTGAATTGCCCGAGTCGTTTACCGGTGTGTATACCTAAATGGCAACGTTGCCCACCCTGACAGAAAGGCAACGTATTGCTTGGCTATACCGGCATCGGCGCAGTTGTCGTATTTGGTAGGACGACAACTGCGCTGGTGTCGATCTGGCTGCCATCGGGTTGATGGCCTGACTTTTATAAAACCTCGATGGAGAAATTGAGATGAAACAAATTAGTAATTTTATCAATGGTGAATTTGTATCGACGGCAAAAACCTTTGAAAAGCGTTCGCCATTAAATGATGCGGTAATCGCACAGGTTGCCGAAGCCGGTAAGGTTGAGGTAGATGCCGCCGTGGAATCGGCCCGCGCTGCACTAAGTGGACCTTGGGCAAAACTGGCAATTGCCGAGCGTGCCGATCTGCTGCATGGCGTTGCCAACGAAATCAATCGGCGTTTCGATGACTTTCTTGCTGCCGAAGTAGCTGACACCGGTAAGCCGATGAGTCTGGCGCGCCATCTGGATATCCCGCGCGGCGCGGCTAATTTCAAAGTCTTTGCCGATGTGGTGAAGAATGTACCGACCGAATTTTTTGAGACCGCGACCCCCGATGGTCGCGGTGCGCACAACTATGCCACACGTAGCCCGGTCGGTGTGGTGGCCGTAGTCTGCCCGTGGAATTTGCCATTGTTATTAATGACGTGGAAAGTCGGCCCTGCATTGGCCTGTGGCAATACCGTCGTCGTCAAGCCTTCTGAAGAAACACCTCAGACAGCCACTTTGCTGGGCGAGGTCATGAATGCAGTTGGGATTCCAAAAGGTGTCTACAACGTAGTGCATGGTTTTGGTCCCGGCTCGGCAGGTGAATATCTGACTACGCATCAGGGCGTGAATGCGATTACTTTTACCGGCGAAACACGAACCGGAGCAGCCATCATGAAAGCCGCCGCCGATGGTGCGCGCCCGGTATCAATGGAAATGGGCGGCAAAAATCCAGCGATCGTTTTTGCTGATTGCGATTTCGAGGCGGCGATTGAAGGCACATTGCGCTCGGTGTTTGCGAACAGCGGTCAGGTTTGTCTCGGCACCGAACGGGTGTATGTCGAACGTCCCATTTTCGATAGATTTGTCGCCGCCATGAAGCAGGGCGCGGAAGCACTGACAATCGGTGTGCCGACTGCATCGGACACCACGATGGGACCGCTCATCAGTCAGGAACACAAGAACAAAGTCTTGTCTTATTACAAAAAAGCAGTGGAAGAAGGTGCCACCGTTATTACTGGTGGCGGTATCCCGGCGATGGCCGGTGATCTGGCGTATGGCGCGTGGGTCCAGCCGACTATCTGGACCGGCTTATCCGACCATGCTGCGGTCTGTCGTGAAGAAGTATTTGGGCCTTGCTGCCATATTTCACCGTTCGATAGCGAAGAAGAAGTCATCCGTCGCGCGAACGATACCCAGTATGGTCTGGCGGCCTCAATCTGGACGAGCAATTTACAACGTGGTCATCGGGTTGCCGCGCGTATCGAGGCTGGTCTGGTCTGGGTCAATAGCTGGTTTTTGCGCGATCTACGTACACCGTTTGGCGGCACTAAACAATCCGGCATTGGACGCGAAGGGGGCGTGCATTCTCTTGAGTTTTACACCGAACTCAAAAACATTTGCATCAAACTCTGAGGACGCTATGGAACACGCAAACAATCTTGAGATCGGTAAAAATATTGTCGTTAATGGCATCGCCACCAACTATCACGACGTCGGCACCGGTGCACCGGTTCTGCTGATTCATGGCTCAGGACCTGGCGTTACCGCCTGGGCAAACTGGCGCTTGACGATTCCGGAATTGTCGCAGCATTGTCGGGTCATCGCGCCTGACGTAGCAGGGTTCGGCTATACCCAGCGACTACCGGATTTTAAGTATGGCCTTGCTGGCTGGGTTGCACAGATGGTGGGCCTGCTCGACGCGCTGGATATTCCCTGTGCTGATATCGTCGGCAATTCTTTCGGCGGAGCATTGGCACTGGCGTTAGCCATCCGTCATCCTCAACGGGTAAGACGGCTGGTATTAATGGGCAGTGCCGGGGTCGCATTTCCGATCACGCCCGCTTTGGACGCCGTCTGGGGCTATCAGCCTTCGATAGAAAATATGCGTAAATTGCTCGACATTTTTGCGTATGACCGCACGCTGATGTCCGATGAACTGGCTGAACTGCGCTACAAAGCCTCTATCCAGTCTGGCTTTCAAGAGACGTTTTCATCCATGTTTCCAGCGCCACGCCAAAACAGTGTAGATGCGCTGGCGAGTCGGGAGCAGGATATTCGGGCGATTCCGCATGAGACGCTGGTAATTCACGGCCGCGAAGATCAGGTGATTCCGCTATCAAGTTCACTGACTTTGGCAGACTGGATATCGCGCTCGCAATTGCATGTATATGGACGTTGCGGTCATTGGACGCAAATCGAACATGCAGCGCGGTTTAGCAAACTGGTGACCCAATTTTTGACTGAATCCTGACTATCCCCCACGTCATCAACATCAACATTATTTTTGGATACCTATTCATGGAACAGCAAAAAATTCAGCAGTTTGGCGATGCGTTGTATCAGGCGCTCATAGATTGCAAAACGATCGATCCGCTGACCAACAGCGTACCCGGGATGACGATTGAAGATGCGTATCACATTCAGCAACATATGTTGTCGCGGCGGATTGCCAATGGCGCACGCATTGTTGGAAAAAAGATCGGCGTCACCAGTAAAGCTGTGATGGACATGCTTGACGTGCACCAGCCGGATTTTGGCTATCTGCTTGATAGCATGATTTACAACGAAGGCGATGCTATCCCGATGTCTAGCCTGATCCAGCCAAAAGCGGAGGGTGAAATCGCATTCATTCTTAAGCACGATCTGATGGGGCCGGGCATCAGCAATGCCGATGTATTGCGTGCCACTGAATGTGTGATGCCGTGTTTTGAAATTGTTGATTCACGTATCAAGGATTGGAAAATAAAAATTCAGGATACGGTCGCAGATAACGCTTCTTGCGGTGTGTTTGTGTTGGGCGGTCACGCGGTTGATCCCCGTAAAGTCGATCTTTCCACTTGCGGCATGGTGCTGGAAAAGAACGGTGAAATCGTTGGCACCGGGGCCGGGGCTGCGGCATTAGGCGGACCGGTGAATGCGGTGACGTGGCTTGCCAACACAATGGGCCGACTAGGCATTCCATTAAAAGCCGGAGAAGTCATTTTGTCCGGCTCACTGGCGGCGATGTTTCCGGTGAAGGCCGGGGATAACCTACACGTATCCATCGGCGGTATCGGTGGCTGTTCAGTACGTTTTTACTAGTTTCAACGGAAGATCAATATGAAAAAAATCAAATGTGCATTGATCGGCCCCGGCAATATTGGCACCGATCTTCTTTATAAATTACAGCGTAGTCCCTTTTTAGAGCCGGTATGGATGGTCGGTATCGATCCGGCCTCCGAAGGCTTGAAACGGGCCGCCGATATGGGCCTGAAAACTACCGCAGACGGTGTAGATGGATTGTTGCCGTACGTTGCTGCCGACAATATTCAGATCGCGTTTGATGCAACGTCGGCTTATGTTCATGCGGAGAATTCGCGCAAGCTGAACGCGCTGGGCGTGCTGATGATCGATCTTACGCCAGCGGCCATCGGTCTGTATTGCGTTCCTCCGGTCAACTTGCTGGAACATGTCGGCAAGGGTGAAATGAACGTCAACATGGTCACCTGCGGTGGACAGGCGACTATCCCGATGGTAGCTGCTATTTCACGTGTCCAGCCAGTCAGTTACGGTGAAATCGTCGCCACGGTTTCTTCCAAATCGGTCGGGCCCGGCACGCGGAAAAATATCGATGAATTTACCCGTACGACTGCGGGTGCGGTGGAAAAAGTGGGCGGCGCTAAAAAGGGCAAAGCGATCATTATTATCAATCCAGCTGAACCGGCAATGATCATGCGCGACACGATTCATTGTCTGACCGAGACGGAACCGAATCGCGACAAAATTACCGCCTCTATCCACGCCATGATCAAGGAAGTCCAGAAATATGTGCCCGGATACAAGCTGGTCAATGGTCCCGTATTTGATGGCAATCGGGTGTCTGTCTTTATGGAGGTAGAGGGTCTGGGCGATTACTTGCCGAAATATGCAGGCAATCTGGACATCATGACTGCCGCCGCCGCCCGCACTGCGGAAATGTTTGCCGAAGAAATTATCAACGGCAAACTCACTCTTGAGCCGGTCACGGCGTAAGGAAGCATCATGACACTCCAAGGAAAAAAAATCACGGTTCACGATATGACATTGCGCGATGGGATGCATCCCAAACGCCATCAAATGTCGTTGGATCAAATGAAAAGTATTGCGCAAGGTCTGGATGCTGCCGGTGTGCCATTGATTGAGGTGACGCACGGCGACGGGCTGGGCGGCTCGTCTGTCAACTATGGCTTCCCCGCGCATACCGATGAAGAATATCTCAGCAGCGTGATTCCGTTGATGAAACAAGCCAAGATATCGGCGCTGCTATTGCCTGGCATCGGAACCGTAGATCATTTGCAGATGGCCCGTGATTTGGGCGTCAATACCATTCGTGTCGCAACCCATTGCACAGAGGCCGATGTTTCCGAGCAGCACATCAGCTATGCCCGCAAACTTGAGATGGATACCGTTGGTTTTCTGATGATGGCGCATATGGCGTCGCCTGAGAAGATAGTCGAACAAGCGCGTCTGATGGAAAGTTACGGTGCCAATTGTATTTATTGCACCGATTCCGCCGGTTACATGTTGCCGGAAGATGTGAAGTCGCGCATCGGCCTGTTGCGTGAGAAATTGAAACCCAATACCGAACTAGGGTTTCACGGTCACCACAATCTGGCGATGGGTGTGGCGAACTCTTTAGTGGCGGTTGAGTACGGTGCAAATCGTATCGATGCCGCGGCAGCCGGTTTGGGCGCGGGCGCAGGCAATACGCCGATGGAGGTATTCGTGGCAGTTTGTGCACGCATGGGGATCGAGACTGGCGTTGATGTCTTCAAGATTTCGGATGTTGCCGAAGATCTGGTGGTGCCGATGATGGATCACATGATTCGGATTGACCGTGATTCGCTGACCTTGGGCTATGCGGGTGTGTATTCCTCATTCCTGTTATTCGCTAAACGGGCCGAAGCCAAATACAAAATTTCCGCACGCGATATTTTGGTCGAACTAGGGCGTCGTGGCATGGTCGGCGGCCAGGAAGACATGATCGAAGACACCGCGATGACGATGGCGCGTGCACGTGGCTTGATGTAATCGGTTAATTTTAACGAGGGTAATAACATGAAATTAGATAAAGCCACGATAGCTGCATTGGCAGAACATCTGGAAAGTTGCGAGCTGGCTGCGCGGGATACCACCAAAATCACTGACGATCATCCTGAAATGGATTGGGATGATGCTTATGCCATTCAGGATGAAATCAAACGACGCAAGATTGCGCGGGGTTGCAGAATCGTCGGCTTAAAAGCAGGGCTGACCTCACATGCCAAGATGAAACAGATGAGCGTTGACACACCGGTATTTGGCTTTCTGGCAGATTATTTTTCTGTGCCGGAAGGTGGAGAGATCGAAATCTCCAAGCTGATTCATCCGAAAGTCGAACCGGAGATTGCCTTCGTTACCAAGGCAGTGCTGAAGGGGCCTGGCTGCCACATCGGCACGGTATTGGCGGCGACCGATTTCGTGATGCCAGCGATCGAAATCATTGATTCGCGTTACCGCGACTTTAAGTTTGATCTGAAAAGCGTGGTCGCTGATAACTGCTCATCCTCGCGGTTTGTGGTCGGTGGGCGCATCCGTCCGGTCGAAGATCTGGACTTACGGACCCTTGGCATAGTGATGGAAAAAAATGGTGAAGTAGTCGCCCTAGGCGCCGGGGCTGCGGTCCTTGGTCATCCAGCGGCTGCGATCGCGATGTTGGCTAATCTGCTGGGTGAGCGGGGTGAAGAAATTCCGGCGGGAACCTTGATTTTGTCGGGGGCAATTACCGAGGCCGTCAGGGTCAAAGCAGGCGATAACGTTACGTTGCGGGTGCAAGAATTGGGGTCTGTCAGCGTGCGTTTTTCTTGAAAAAATCACTAATATTTTTATAGATGAGGTTGCTATGCCTATTTGCCAAATATATTTACTGGAAGGGCGCACGGTCGAACAAAAGCGCAAGTTGATCGCCAAGATCACGGAGGCGATGCACGAAGCCATTGACGCTAAACCTGAGACAGTACGCGTGATTTTGACAGAGATGCCCAAAGAACATTTCGGTATCGGCGGTAAAAGCGCTGGCGAGCTTGGGCGCTGAGTGAGTTGCTGCGCATGCCGCAGTAGTCTCTAAATCTAAAAAATTTCAATGACACGTTTTTCCTCTTCGATGGAGGGAGAGGGAGAGTGTGTCTGTAAAAAGGAGATCACACACTTCAGTCAAGCACCAGAAAAAAACACAATAAAAATGATCCGATATTAATAATGGGAGACAAGCATGAAAATAAAGAAGATGGCGTATTTGGCGAGCATTGCTATTGCCGCCACAATCATTTCGCAAGCAGCGCTAGCAACTGAAGGCGGCGGTTCAACCTATCCGATGGGAGCTGAAAACTATCTTGTCGGCGCGCTTCCGCCGCCCGGTTTTTACACGCTTTTTTATGCTGAGCACTATACGGCCGATACGCTCAAGGACAATAACGGAAATACCGTCCCGATTAATTTTAAAGTCACTGCAGATGCGTTGATACCGCGATTTGTGTGGGTCACTGGTAACACGTTTCTTGGCGGGCAGGTAGCGCACGCGATACTTATTCCGTTGGTTCGTCTGGATGTGAACGTCAATGGCACCGGCCAAACCAAGACGGGTATTGGCGATCTGGATATCACCGCAGTGGCGCTCGGCTATCACCATAGCAATAAACTGCATAGTGTTCTTGGATTGGATATTTTCGTCCCGACCGGCGACTATGATAAAAATGCGTTAGCCAATATTGGCCGTAACTACTGGACTATTCAGCCAGTATACGCGGTCAGTTATATTGATCCGGCCGGTTGGAATATGGATGCGAAGCTGATGTTTGACTTCAATCTGAAAAATAAGGACACCAACTACACATCGGGAAAAGAACTCCATTTTGACTATTCGGTGGGCTATGGATTTGCCAATAATTGGGTTGCGGGCGTTGGCGGTTACGCTTACAAGCAAATCACGACAGACCAACAAAATGGTATTAACGTGCCGAATAATAAAGGTCAGGCTTTTGCTATCGGACCTTCGATCAAATACGACAATGGCAAAGGCTTTTTTATCACCGCCAAGTATCAACAGGAAATGGATGTTCGCAATCGTCCTGAAGGAAAAGCCTTTTGGATAAAAGCATTACTTCCTTTTTAGATTGTTAGGATGAGGCGGGTCGTATTAGCCGTTTGCGCAAGGTCGTGAGTATCTTAGTTGAAGATAGCAGCATTACCTTGCGCAATGACCTTGCCGCCCGTCTATGCCACCATTTGTTCCCGCTCGCTGCGATGCGCAATGATATGTTCCAACAAATGACCGGCATCTCGCGCAATCCCGGAAAATCTGCCAGATCCCCACGTATATTGCCAAGGCAGGCCCAGGAAATATAAACCCGGTACAGCGGTTATCCCGCGGGTATGGCCGGGATAGCCCTTTTCATCAAAGATGGTCTCTTCAATCCAGCTAAAGTCGGTACGAAAGCCGATGCACCAGATCACGACAGCGATGTTGTCGTTGTCCAGGTGCAGGCTTCGCGGGGTCGCTGCGCTCGGTTCCCAGACTGGCACGTAACGCGCTTCAATTGGCGCATCGATGGCATTCTCTGTAATAAATTTATCGATGTTATTTTTAATGTTTTCAGAGACGGCATCGGCGCTGTCGAGATGCGCCTTTAATGCGTTGCCAAACATGGCGACACCATCAACGATGTCTTCAAAGCGGCCATACAATTGCATGCCTTCTAATGCAAATTTTCGCAAATCGATATCGCGGCCGCCATCGCGTCCGGTGACGTAATGATTGGTTTTTTCACGCACGCCGGTTCCCAAGGGATGGCGTTCGACGGGAAGATCGTAATATTTCATGTTATCCAGCCACTCCACAACATCCTTGCCGCGATAGGTACGCGCCACGCGCGGCGCATCGCCGACACATAAATGCACGCGACGACCAGTCAAATGTAAGTCTTCCGCAATCTGGCAACCGGATTGACCCGTACCGACGACGAGTATTTCACCGGCTGGTAACGACTCTGGATTGACGTAATCGGAAGAATGCAATTGCAGAATATGCGCTGGTAGTTTTTCCGCAGCGGGCGGAAGAATCGGGATGTGATAGCCGCCGATAGCGACCACGACCTGATCTGCGGTTAATGTGCATTGCGATGTTTCGATCTCAAAGATATTTTCCACATTGCGACTCAACCGCGTCACCGCCACGCCTTCTGCTGCAGGCGGTTGGAATGAGGAAATGTATTGATCGATGTAGTCGACGATGTCATCTTTTTTCATGAAGCCGTAAGGGTCGTTACCCGCATAAGGGAAACCTGGCAGCGTGCATTGCCAGTTCGGTGTAACCAGACAAAAGGAGTCCCAGCGCTCGCTGCGCCATGCGTGGCCGAGACGATTTTTTTCTAGGATCAGATGGTCGATACCTTGTTGTTTGAGGTTATAACTCATCGATAGACCGGCTTGGCCGCCACCGATAATAAGTACCGAGTAATGCCGTTGTTGCGAAAAGTGCGGGAGCTGATGCATCGCTATTCTCCAGATAAAAAGTGTTATGAAGGCCGAAAAGCCTCGACCAGAACCAAAGCGTTTTCCTGCGCCGCAAAGCTGTCTGCGGTACGTTCTATCTGGCTGAGTTGATCCATCGCGGATGAACACATGTAGCCGAATTTTTGCTCGACGCGTGCGCTGGCGATGCTCAAGGCAATCCGGCTGCGGTCGACAAAATCGGGTACGGAATAATTTTTTCCGACTTCCAGATAATCTTTGATAACGCGCGATGGTGAATAGCAATCGCTGGTGGAATTGTCCGGCCAGCGGACGCTAAAGTGGACTTCAGGCATGGATGTTCTCCGATTAAAGAATGACGAATGGCGCAATTAATAGCAGCAATTTTTTAGCTGATATGGGCAGTTGCGGCTGTTTCTTGCCGTGTTGGTCCGCAACCAATCAGCGCTTCTTGATTGAAGTCCCACAGTGTTTCAATCGCCGCGCCTTGTTGCAGACGCACGACGTGCGATGCGTCGGTGCGGCCGATAGCGGCGCAGGCAATATCTCGGGCGGAAAAACGTTCTAATACCTGTTCCAGATGTTCATCGGCGACGCTTAACAGAAAGCCAAAGCTGGGAAACGCTGTTAGCCAGCGCTCCAGTGTTACGCCTTCGGGCAGCGGGATGGCGTCAAGGTTAATTGTGGCTCCCAGCGATGAGCATTCCAGCAGCATCAATGCGGTGCCGACCACGCCAGCCATGCTGATATCTTTGCCTGCAGCGGATAGTCCGTCTTCCGCAATGGCAGGTAATAACTCAAGATCGTTGCGCAGCCGGGAAGCGGGCGATCCGGTGCTGGCATCCCAGTAAGCATAGGGTTCATGAAAACGTCCGCGCAAGTCGATGGCAGCGACCAGATGTTCGCCGGGACGTGCATTGAAGCTGGTTAACAGACGCTTGGCACGGCCAATGATCGCCACCGATAATTGCTCACGGTCATTACGGCGATTGCTGTGGCCGCCGACAATCGGCACGTTATAAGCGGTCGAGGCTGCTGCCAGCCCTGCCAATATCGGTTCGGCTGCATCGCCGGGACGACTCCATAACGCATCTACGATAGCAACCGGGCGACCGCCCATGGCATAAATATCGCTGACATTCACCATGACGCCGCAGTAGCCTGCAAACCACGGTTCCTGCATGACAAATTCATTGATAAAACCTTCAATCGCAAACAATAAATAGCCGTTGCCATCTGCATCGGGAATGGCGGCGCAATCATCACCGACCGGCACTGCAGCGGCGCGATCATAGGTCGTGCCTAAGGTGTGCATGACCGCGTTGATATCGCGTTTGTGGGCGATGCCGCGGGATGCGCGCAGCAGGTCGATTAGCGCGGCTAAGTCTGGCGATGCGGAGCTCATACTGCACCAAGCGTCAATACAAAACCGGTGTCGCCATCGTCTATTGGCGGATAGTGGGCCAAGTCAGCTTGCATCAAATGATGAGGGCGGCCATGCACGTCGATTTCTGCCAATGAGGTCCAATGCAGTTTTTTAAACAGCGGCACATTTTGACTTTGCACCTGCGCCAAAAAAATCTTGCAGCCGCGCGCGTGCGCGGTGCCCACTGCCAGTTTAATCAGACCGCTTCCGACTGAGCCGATGCGTCTTGCCTGCGTTGCCACAGCAAGGCGGGAACCGTACCAGACGCCGGGCTCTGACTCGTAAATGCGTACGGTGCCGACGACTTCATCCTGCATGTCAGGTATGCTGAGAATCGCTGCGATAGGCAGGGCGTGCTGATCTATTTCATCTTGATCGTCGCCCTTAAAAATACCTTGTTCGTCGCAAAAAACGGCACGTCGCAAACACCGGGTTGCTTCACGCTCTTGATGGCTGCTCGCGAGTTTTATCCGGACAGTTTTGAGTACAGGGATATCCGTCGTTGGAAGGGCAAAGTCGGTGTTCATGATGGCTTCTTTTCAAAAGTAGACAACGATGAGCAAGCACCGCAGCGCCCGCAACCGGCTTTGATATCGCCAGAGCGCAACCCGCCTGTTTCGAGCATCGCAGCAAGTGGCGTTAGCAGTTCTCGCATGGCCTGTGCTGATGGTGCTGGATGATCTTCTAGCGGCGTTCCTGCAATCGGTACAAACGGCACTACAAAAGGATAGACGCCGATGGCAATCAACTTTTCACACATCTGCAAAATCGCTTCTGGGGTATCGCCAAGACCCGCCAAAATATACGTGCTGACCTGACCATGTCCGAACACTTTTAGCGCACTTTCAAAAGCCTCGAAATAACGTGCAATCGAGACGCTGGCTTTGCCCGGCATAATGCGGGCGCGCACTTCTGGCGTGACCGCTTCCAGATGCATTCCTAGTGAATCAATACCCGCGTCATGCATGCGCTTAAACCAGATATCGTCATCCGGCGGTTCGCATTGCCCCTGTATTGGCAGATTCACGGCGCTCTTTACGGCAAAAGCGCTTTCGCACAAAATCTGCGCGCCGCGATCTGTAGCGTTCGGCGTGCCGGTTGTCATGACCATATGTTTGACGTGATCCAGCAGGACCGCAGCCCGTGCCACTTCCGCCAATTGTTCTGGCGTCTTGCGCAGAATCGTTCGGCCTGCCGCCAGCGATTGTCCGATCGCGCAAAACTGGCAGGATTTACGTCGACTTTCATAGCGGATACAACTTTGCAGTACCGTCGTCGCCAATACATCTGAACCATGCAGCGTCGCGATCCTGGAGTAGGGAATCCCATCCATCGTCTGCAATTTATAGAATCGTGGCTGCCGGGGAAATGAGATCACGCCGACCGACACGCCATCGCGCAGCAACATACTGCTGCCATCGGCCCCCATTGGCGCTGCCACAAATGGCGATGACCATGCGCTGGCGGTATGCACTGGAATCATTACGGTATGACCATCGACTACCACGGCTTTATGGTCGGATGGCCCGGCACCGCCACGGCGACTGGCTGCTCCGGCGTTGGGGTCATTTAATCGCAGGCCCAGAGATTGCAGCTCAGTGATCAGATGCTGGTTCGGTTTGGTAACTGTTTGCATGATGTGCGCTCCCTTGGGTTGGTATGGCGGATGGCGTGACAATCGATTTTTCGGTAGCTGATTTATTCTCAGGAAATAGCTTTGCGACAGGTGCGTGGCTGCGATCATCAATGACCAGACTTAATAATTCTGGCCGCGCATAGTGGCCGACCGAATCCATCATCCGTTTGCGTTTGGTGACCAGCGCCATGTCCAGATCGGCGATGACTATACCTTCGCCGCTACGCAACGGCTCTGCCAGCAGTACGCCTTCGGGCGAGACGATGGCGGTGCAACAACCGCCTCGCAACGCCTTTTGGTTGGCGGGATCAGGCGTGATCGCGAGGATTTGCGCATCGGTCAGCCAGCCGGTCGCGTTGACCACAAAGCAGGCAGCTTCCAGCGCGTGATGACGGATCGTGACTTCCATCTGATCGGCGAATATTTGCCCGACCATCGAGCCGGGAAATTGCGCGCAATGAATTTCTTCGTGCTGCGCCATTAATGCATAGCGGGCCAGTGGGTTGTAATGCTCCCAACATGCCAGCGCGCCTAGGCGACCGACGGCGGTTTGCACGACTTTGAGGCCGCTGGCATCGCCTTGTCCCCAGATCATGCGTTCGTGATAAGTCGGTGTAATTTTTCTGCGTTTCAGGACCAATTCGCCATTAGCGTCAAACACCAGTTGGGTGTTGTACAGCGTGCCATGATCGCGCTCATTAACGCCTAGTACGACCACTACGCCATGACTTCGCGCCAGAGCAGAAACTGCATCTGTTACCGGGCCAGGTACGACGACTGCGCGCTCGTATAACAGCAAGTGTTCAGCACCAGCAGCAAAGGGCGGGCGGACAAACGAAAAATAGGGATAGTAGGGCACAAAGGTTTCAGGAAAAACGATCAATTGCGCACCTTGCGCCGCTGCTTTTTGAATCGCTGAGCAGACTTTATCCAGCGTTCCGCCTGCACTTTCCATATCCGGTGCAATCTGGATTGCCGCTGCACGAACAACCTTTTTTGAAGTGGTATTAGCCATTGTGTTTGCCATCTTTCTTTATCGTTTTTATCGTCCGCCCTGCATGACGCTTACAGCGTCCAGGTATCAAGAATGAATGCGTTTGCGCGGGTATGGATCAGCTTCAAATCCAGCACGTCGAGAGGATTGATGGCGCGAATGCCGGGGATCAGCGACGGTTCGCCGTGACCGTATAACGCTTGCAGCGCGAAACGACAGGCATACACTTTGCCGCCAGCTTCCATGAAAGCAGTTATCCGGTTATTGAAGTTCAGATGACCGGGAAAAGCTTCATCGCCCAATGTCGGAAAACCGCGTTGCAGGCCGAGCGTGACGCCGGGGCCGTACAGCAAGATGGAGGTCTCGTAACCCTTGCGTTGTAGGCGCGTCGCTTGCAACAAATTGACAAAGCCGATCGATCCTTCAAAGGCGACGGTATGAAACGTCACCAGCGCTTTTTCGCCCGGCAATGCTTTGATGTCTTCGAAAACTTTCTCTTCATAATCGACAAAGAAATCACCTTTTACGTGGGCTGCGTGTTTTACCGTTGGCATGTTGATAGCTCCTAATAAATCAGTGGAAAGGCTGGACACATCGAGTGTGCAAGTCGGTCAGACTGCTTGTCGTGACGTCCACATTGAATGCATAGGCTGTGCCATGCAATCGCCATCAGACCTCGAATTGACGGGATAAAAATCCATGCAATCGGACAGCGGAAAAGGTAAACCCGCGCCGCTATTGGGGTTTGCGCGATGGCGTGTTTGACTGACTTTCAGACGGGAAAACACAATCCATACAATTGCCCCATTCAATTCAGGTTTTTGCCATGCACCACGAAGGAATGCCTTGCCGTAAAGCTGTGCGAAAAAGAGCAGGAAATGCGCAATGCTGGTGCGCTAATCGGCCCCTTTTTTTGCTGAGTTGGCTAGTTATTGTATGGAACAAAAAATGCATACATTCGATGTGAGAAAAATTGCTTCAATAGCGATTGATGCAGAAATAATCTGACATTCATCTGACATTCATCTGACATTCATTGGGTATTCATGAGGATGTAACGACATGCCAAAACATCAAAATAGTTGGCTACCGAAGTTAAAAAAAGGCGCTGGTCCGCTGTATCTGAGTATCGCCAATGCGATTGCTGAAGATATCGCGGTAGGCCAATTGGCAGCAGAGCAACGCTTGCCGCCGCAACGCAAACTGGCTGAAATGTTGGGTATCGATTTCACGACGGTGGCGCGGGCCTATACCGAGGCGCATCGGCGCGGTTTGGTCGATTCTGTCGTCGGTCGGGGAACGTTTGTCTGCGGTCGTCGCCGCCCTAAAATTCCTCGGGTATTCGAGGGCCGCCCGAATGTTGATATGTCGATGAATATGCCGCCCGAACCTGTATCCGAAGAATTGCTGACGCTGATGCAAAGCGGTTTTGCCAGCGTTGGTGAGAAGTTAAGGGAATTGCTGCGTTATCAGGATTTTGGCGGCTCGCCGGACGATCGCGAGGCGGGCGCTCTTTGGCTGCGGCGGCGCGGTTTGGTGGTGGGCCATGAACGCTTGCTAGTGGTGCCGGGCGCGCAGGCCGCGTTGCTGGCGGTATTAACGACGTTGGCACCATCCGGCTCGGTCATCTGTTGTGAAGAGTTGACCTATCCGGGATTGCGGGCGCTGGCGGGGCAACTCGGCATTCGTCTGGTGGGCTTGCCGATGGATAACGAAGGTATCGACGCGGTGGCGTTTGCGGCTGCCTGCGCCCAATATGCGCCGAAGGCTTTGTATTGCAATCCGACTTTGCTTAATCCGACTACCATCGTGATGTCGCAAGCGCGGCGGCAGGCGTTGGTGGAAATTGCGCGGCATTATGGCGTGCCGATTATTGAAGATGACGCGTATGGATTTTTGCCACGCGTGACGCCACCGGCAATCGCCAGCATCGGCCCTGACGTAACGTTTTATATCGCGGGGCTGGCGAAATGCGTTGGTGCTGGATTGAGGATTGCTTATCTGGTGGCACCTGACGCGCACGATGCATCGCGGCTGGCCTCGGCATTGCGGGCGACGACGGTAATGGCCTCGCCGATTACCTCAGCGCTGGCAACGCGATGGGTGCGCGATGGCACGGCTGATTTGGCGTTGAACGCGATTCGTAAAGAGTCGATGGCACGGCAAAAGTTAGCGGCGCGGATATTGCCGCCGGGCAGTTATGTCTCGCATCCGGAGGCTTTTCATTTGTGGATTAGTTTGCCGCCATCGTGGGAGCGCAAAGCGTTTGCTGGGCATATGCAGTCTTCCGGTATCGGTGTGGTGGCGAGCGATGCATTTTCAGTGTCGACGCAAGCACCTGAGGCGGTGCGGGTGTGCATCGGCGGAGTGGCTAGTCGGGAAGAGATTCAGCATGCATTGGAGTTGATCGCAGAGGCTTTGCGTAGCGCGCCGTTGATTGCGCCAGCGGTTGTGTGAATCATTGAAGAATGAAATAAAAAAAAGCCCCGGTTTCTTTTGCAAGATACCGGGGCTTTTTAACGGGTTATGACATTACTTGTTGTTAGCCAGCAGACTCAACGCCTTGGCGACACCCGCACCGTAGGCAGCATCGGCCTTGGTGCAATTGTCGATATGTCGTGCCTGAATTTCTTTAGACGCGCCACCAACAGAGCGCGCTGTGTTGTCGAACAACACTTGTTGCTGCGCTGGTGTCATCAGTTGGAACAACGCACGGACTTGCGAGTAATAATCGTCATCCACGCGGTGGTTCCAGTGATCTGCCGCACCTTCCAGCGCCAATGGCGGTTCTGAAAAGTCTGGCTGTTCTTGCCATTCGCCTTTGCTGTTCGGCTCATAGCCGATGGTGCTGCCGGCATTGCTGTCTACGCGCATTGAACCGTCGCGGTGATAGCTATTGACCGGACATCTTGGTGCATTCACCGGAATCTGGTGATGATTCACACCAAGACGGTAGCGTTGCGCATCGCCATACGAAAACAGACGGCCTTGCAACATTTTGTCTGGCGAGAAGCTAATACCCGGCACTACGTTGGCTGGCGAAAATGCGGCTTGCTCAACATCAGCGAAATAGTTGGCAGGATTGCGGTTCAATTCCATCACGCCGACTTCGATCAACGGATAGTCTTTATGTGGCCAGACTTTGGTCAGATCGAAAGGGTTGATGTGGTAAGTTCCCGCATCTTTTTCCGGCATGATTTGAATGAACAATTTCCAGCCCGGAAAATCTTTATTTTCGATACTGTCCAGCAAGTCGCGTTGCGCACTTTCACGATCTGAACCGACCAGCGCAGAGGCTTCTGCATCGGTCATGTTTTCAATGCCTTGCAAGGTTTTGAAAGTGAACTTAACCCAGCTACGTTCGTTCTTGGCATTGATGAAGCTGAATGTATGGCTGCCGAAGCCATGCATGTGACGGTAAGAGCGCGGGATGCCGCGATCGCTCATCACAATCGTGACTTGATGCAGCGCTTCTGGCAGTAATGTCCAGAAATCCCAGTTGTTATCCGCGCTACGCAGATTGGTCTTTGGATCGCGTTTAACAGCGCGATTCAAGTCAGGGAATTTCATTGGGTCACGCAGGAAAAATACTGGCGTATTGTTACCGACCAGATCCCAGTTACCTTCTTCGGTATAAAACTTTAGTGAGAAACCACGGATATCACGTTCCGCATCGGCCGCGCCACGTTCACCAGCGACGGTGGAGAAACGCGCAAACATTTCGGTTTTTTTGCCAATTTCAGAGAATATCTTGGCTTTGGTGTATTGGGTGATGTCGTGCGTGACGGTAAATGTACCGAAAGCGCCAGAGCCTTTGGCATGCATACGACGTTCTGGGATAACTTCGCGGTCGAAATGGGCCAGTTTTTCAAGAAACCATACATCTTGCAATAGGGCCGGTCCGCGTGGGCCAGCAGTTTGAATATTCTGATTGTCGGCTACAGGTGCGCCAGCGGCAGTTGTAAGTTTGTTCATGCTATTCCTTTTGCAGTGCGGGAGGGAGTAATAAGTAAGTCTGCATCATTGTTTAGTCGTTGTTGCCGCTGCTTGCCTATCGTTCGTAATGTCTGCAGTTGGGGCGTCTAGTCTAAATAGCGATGCGGCCTTTCTTAGTGAGTCTGAACGCATTATCAAACATTCTGATAAATAGATAAAATTAATTATATTTACCGGATCGATAGTTTTATTGTTTTTTCGCAATTCCATCAGAGTTGCTGCAACTATCGATGGGGAGAGTGTACACGGTCGGTCGGATAGCGTTGCCTTAAGACAAGTCTTAATAGGCATCAAAGGCCTATTGATGCCACTTTTAAGATATTTCCTATAGTTTGACTATTTTTTGAGAGAGGGCAATGCGCGATGGCAGCGATAGCGGATCGCAAAGTTATCTCGTGTTTAACCTAAGATAGGAGGGCTTCGCGAGCCGTCTTGCAATGACTCAGACCTGTTCCATCAGGCCTTGTGTGCGAATGAATGCTACGACTTTTTCAACGCCGTCACCCGTGCGGAGATTGGTGAAGATAAACGGACGTTCGCCGCGCATGCGTTTGGCGTCGTGTGCCATCACATCCAGATTTGCGCCGACATAGGGTGCCAAATCGGTTTTGTTGATAATCAGTAGATCAGAGCGAGTGATGCCGGGGCCGCCTTTACGCGGGATTTTTTCGCCACCGGCTACGTCGATGACATAAATCGTTAGATCAGATAATTCCGGGCTGAAGGTTGCCGCCAGATTGTCGCCGCCGGATTCTAGAAGAATCAGATCGAGATCGGGGAAATCCGCGCTCATGCGGGCAATGGCTTCGAGATTGATCGATGCATCCTCGCGAATCGCGGTGTGGGGGCAACCGCCGGTTTCCACACCCATCAGGCGCTCGGCTGGCAACGCATCGGCGCGCAGCAGAATTTCCATGTCTTCTTTGGTGTAAATGTCGTTGGTAATAACGGCCATTTCATAGTTGTCACGCATGCTTTTGCATAACATTTCGCATAGCGCCGTCTTGCCGGAACCGACTGGGCCGCCGATGCCGACTCTTAATGGATTGGATGTTGTGGCGTTGTTCATAAAAGGGGAACTCGTTAAAAGTGTTAATTAAGACATCGCAAAGCGCGCTCAGGACCGATATAAACGGCTGTATTGTGTTTCGTGTTGCATTGATAGCAGCGACAAGCCCGGTGACCAGTTGGATAAATCATCGTCGCCCAAATGCTGGGCGTAGGTGGCTGCTATTTCTAGTTCCGATTGTAGCGATAACAACAAGCGCTGACCTGAAACCTGACCTAGCGGCACTGATTTAACGCAGACCAAAACTTGATTTTCAGCCCAGGAAAATAGCATCCCCAGCAGCGCGGCTTCAGGCGGTATGTTTAATGCCACAGCAGCGAAAGCGAATGCCGTCGGCAGCGGTAATTCTGGCTGAGCCTGTAACATCGCTAGCAATGTCGCATCGCCAATGTGCAGATCAATCACCAGTTTGCCTAGCGAATAACCCATCTGAATCGTCTCGGCCCGAAATTCTGCGGTATCGCGTGCGGCAATAAAACGTTCGGTCCAGAGGTTGACTGCATCGGCGTCGCGGCTTTCAAACGCCTGTAACAAGCGCCATAGAACTGGCGCTTCAAAAGTTGCCACGACGTGATGCAAGTGGTCAACAATCCAGGCGCGCGCCGAGGCCTGATCTTTTACCAAGCCTTGTTCCAGCGCCGATTCAAGCCCTTGCGAATAGCTATACGCGCCTATCGGCAGCGATGGGCTGGCGAGTTGCAGAAGATTAAGGAGGGCGGTCGCTTGCATTGGCGTATGTGGCTTAGATTGATGGCTCGGGTTTGTCGCTGGGCCGATGTATTTTTTGGCGCAATGGCACGGGCGCAAGCAAGCCATCGTGATGGTGATGACCGCCGCCATAGGCCCCTGATTCTGGCTCAAAGGCCGCTAATTGTTCAGTGACGGTCGCGCCCAAACCTTCCAGCATTTCGCGTAATACGACATCTTTGCGTATACGTAAAAAACCATCGCCGACTTGTGCTTGCGTGTGGCGATTGCCGAGATGGAAGGCGCAACGTAGCAATGCAAAGGGTGTCGCGCATTCGACCAGATAAGTGGCTTCGTCGGCGGCGATAATTTTGATCACCGCTTGTTTGCCATCGTCATCCTGGCCGGTGATCAGATCGCCGTGGCGCAGGACGGTTCCGCGTACCGTAAATACGCCGACGTCCTGACCGGAGGTAAGCGTTGCGCGCAGACGACTTTTTTCGCGCTGGTCGTAGGGCAATACCAGTTCGCCGTCAATCTGCGCGGCATGGTCGATTTTTGTGTTCAGTGTCAGCATGGAGGATCGAATCAAAATAAAAAGTAACGTTGCGCCATCGGCAAAATGCTGGCCGGTTCGCAGACTAATAGTTCGCCATTGGCGCGGACTTCATAGGTTTCCGGGTCCACTTCCATATGCGGCGTGGCGCTGTTGTGAATCATGTGATGCTTACGCAGATGACGCATATTTTTGACTGCGACCACGGGCTTATTCAATTTCAGCAAGTCGCCGATGCCATCGTCATACGCGGCTTGCGATACGAAGGTCAATGATGTTTTAAGACCGCCGCCATACGCGCCAAACATCATCCGATAGTGGACTGGCTGCGGGGTCGGAATTGACGCATTAGGATCGCCCATTTGCGCCGCCGCGATCATGCCACTTTTCAGAATCATGGATGGTTTAACACCGAAGAAAGCCGGTTTCCATAACACCAGATCGGCAATCTTTCCCACCTCAATCGAGCCGACGACGTGCGAAATGCCGTGCGTGATAGCTGGATTAATCGTGTATTTGGCGATGTAACGTTTAACGCGGAAATTATCGTTGCGGCTGGTATCTTCTGCCAGCGATCCGCGTTGCGTTTTCATTTTGTGCGCGGTTTGCCAGGTGCGCATAATGACTTCACCAACGCGGCCCATTGCTTGAGAATCCGACGACATCATGCTGATCGCGCCGATGTCATGCAAGATATCTTCCGCGGCAATCGTTTCGCGCCGAATGCGTGATTCGGCAAAGGCGATGTCTTCTGCAATCGCTGGGTCGAGATGATGGCAAACCATTAGCATATCGAGATGTTCGTCCAGCGTATTCACCGTGTAGGGGCGCGTTGGGTTGGTCGACGATGGCAGTACATTGCCTTGACCGACGGCAGCGATAATGTCCGGTGCATGTCCGCCGCCCGCGCCTTCGGTATGGAAAGTATGAATGGTGCGATCTTTGAATGCGGCCAGCGTGTGTTCCAGAAAGCCGCCTTCGTTTAAGGTATCGCTATGAATCGCTACCTGTACATCCATGCGGTCGGCGACGTTCAGGCAATTGTCGATGGCAGCAGGGGTTGAACCCCAGTCTTCGTGCAGCTTCAGGCCGATGGCCCCGGCACGGACTTGTTCTTCCAGCGGCGTCGGCAGGCTTACATTGCCTTTGCCTAAAAATCCCAGATTCATCGGGAATGCATCCGCGGCGGATAACATTGCATGTAAATGCCACGGTCCGGGCGTGCAGGTGGTGGCGGCGGTGCCGACTGCCGGTCCGGTGCCACCGCCGAGCATGGTGGTGACGCCGCTCATCAGCGCTTCTTCGATCTGTTGCGGGCAGATGAAATGGATGTGCGAATCGATGCCGCCAGCGGTGACAATCATGCCTTCGCCAGCAATGATTTCAGTGGCCGCGCCGATTGCCATGGTTACATCGGGCTGAATGTCGGGATTGCCTGCTTTGCCGATAGCAGCGATCCTGCCGCTTTTCAGACCGATATCGGCCTTGACGATGCCCCAGTGATCGAGAATAACGGCGTTGGTAATGACGGTATCCATCACGTCGCGATGATTGCGTTGCGACTGGCCCATGCCGTCGCGGATCACCTTGCCGCCGCCGAATTTCACTTCTTCGCCATAGGTGGCGTAATCTTTTTCAATTTCGATGAACAGCGCCGTGTCTGCCAACCGAATGCGGTCGCCGACGGTGGGGCCGAACATTTCGGAATAGGCCTGACGAGAAATTTTGCTCATGTCGCTTCCTTTTCTGTAGGCGCTTGTTCTGGTGTGACTTTTTCCAGCAGCGGGCCCATTACTTTGCCATTGAAGCCATAGACTTTACGTTCACCGCCTAACTCGACCAACTCCACCGTACGTTGCTGACCTGGCTCAAACCGCACAGCTGTACCAGCGGCGATATTCAGTCGCATTCCATAGGCGTCTTCGCGTACGAATAACAAAGCAGGATTGGTTTCGTAAAAGTGATAATGCGAGCCGATCTGAATCGGTCGATCACCGCTGTTGGCGACTAAAATCGTGGTGGTTCTGCGGCCGACATTGAGTTCGATGTCGCCTGCTTCTATCAGCATTTCGCCGGGAATCATGGTCATTTCCAATCGATTAAGGAATCGGGTGATGCACGGTCACCAACTTGGTGCCGTCGGGGAAGGTGGCCTCTACCTGAATATCGTGAATCATCTCGGCAATCCCTTCCATGACGTCAGCGCGGCTGAGGATTTTGGTGCCGTAAGACATTAGCTCGGCGACAGTTTTACCATCCCTGGCGCCTTCCATGATCGCGGCGGTAATCAGCGCGATGGCTTCGGGATAATTCAATTTCAGGCCACGCGCCTGACGTCGTTCTGCCAGCAACGCAGCGGTAAAAATCAGCAGCTTGTCTTTTTCTCTTGGGGTGAGTTCCATTCGCTTCTCTCTTTATGTGTCTTGTTTATTCAGGTATTCCAGATGCGTGGGATTACGGCTGCACGGCCTAATAATTCTGGCCGGATTTGCTGCCACGCTTGTGTCATCCATTGTCTGGCAAGTTCGCTGGAGTGTCCCAGAAAACGCATTACCAGCACCGATTTTATTTGTGTTGTGCCAATTTTGGCATGACCGTCTACCAGAGCATTGCTAGTCTCACGCAGATTATTGATGACCGTGGCGGGCAGCACTTTGCCGACGGCTATCAGGGTTGCGCAAACGGTGTAGCCCGCCAGCCCCAACGGGCTATGCATCGGGACGGTGCCGCCGCTGAGCGCGCCTTGCTCAAACCAGAGCAGCTTGCCGCCACGGCGGATGCTGGTGCATTGGGAAATTTTTCCGGCGTCGAATGACTCGCCGGAAGCTGTCCGGCCGAAGCAGAGGATTTCACCGCCAATGTATTGGGCGTCAGTTGCCAGCGTGACCTGATGATCGAGTTTGACAGCGGCGTGATTAAAGAAAATGGTTTCTTGCGGCAGCCATTCTAGTGTGGCGTTTTCGGCGACCGATAACCGCACGTGTTGCTGCGATAGTTTGCCGTTGCTTTTGTACCATTTCGCCGCGCCGGGGGTAGTAATCAATGCGTGCGCTGCGTTGCCGATGTTGGCGTCAATGGTCAACTGATCGCCGCCTACTACACCACCGGGAGGATGGATGATGATGGCGTGGCAGACGGCAGGGTGTTCGGGGTAAAGCGGTTTTTGTACCCGTAACGGGCCAAAATGACTGCGTTCTATCAATCGCGTCGTGCCTTGGTCGTTGGCAAAGCCTAATGTCAATCGTGCCTGCCAGGGTCCGGGCGAGCTTGCTTGTGGCGTGATGTGGAGATTTTTTTCTGGCAAAACAGGGACAGCTGCGCCCCCATTTTGGGTCGATAACGTGAGGGTGGGAGCGTCAACAAATGTCATCTGCGAGACTATACTGCCAAGTGCCGTTTCACGCTCGCATCATCCATTTGCGCTTGCGTCCCCGCTGCCACAACTTCGCCGCGTGACAGCACAATAAAATTGTCGGCTAGTTCGCGCGCAAAATCAAAATATTGTTCGCATAGCAGAATCCCGATGTCGCCACGTTCACGCAACAGTCGAATTACGCGGCCAATATCTTTGATGATCGACGGTTGTATACCTTCGGTCGGCTCATCCAGAATGATCAGTTTCGGTTCCGCCAGCAGGGCACGGGCGATGGCAAGTTGCTGTTGCTGACCGCCGGACAGATCACCACCACGGCGTTGCAGCATTTCTTTGAGGACTGGGAAAAGTTCGTAGACTTCACCTTTAATCAGCGATGCCTTCTTGCCGGATTTGGTTGCCATGCCCATTAACAGGTTTTCTTCTACTGTCAGGCGAGCAAAAATTTCGCGTCCTTGCGGTACATAGGCGATGCCTAAAGCGGCGCGTTGGTGCGGCTTTAAGCGCGTGATGTCGCGGCCTTCCAGCGTGACTTTGCCGGTCGCGGAGGGTAATACGCCCATCAGACATTTTAATAGGGTAGTTTTGCCGACGCCGTTGCGCCCGAGCAGGCTCAGGCACTTGCCTTTTTCGACTGACAGCGATACGCCGCGCAACGTGTGCGAGGAGCCGTAATATTGGTTCAGGTGGTCGACGTTTAACATTTTTATTCTTTCAGCGGCCTAAATAGACTTCGATGACGCGCTCGTCGGCTTGTACTTCGGACATTTTTCCTTCGGCCAGTACAGATCCTTCGTGCAGTACCGTGACTTTGCCTTGCTGCGCGATTTCGGTGACGAAGCCCATGTCATGCTCCACCACGACGATGGAATGTTTGCCGCGTAATTCGTTGAGTAATTCGGCGGTGCGTGCAGTTTCTGCGTCAGACATGCCGGCCACCGGCTCATCTAGCAACAGCAATTGCGGTTCTTGCATCAGCAGCATGCCGATTTCCAGCCATTGTTTCTGGCCGTGGGAGAGCAAGCCTGCAAGTCGGTTTTCCTGACCGTTTAGCCGGATCAGTTTCAAAATTTCGTCAATCTTGCCGAGCTGTTCCGAAGATAACCGGGCGAATAGCGTGATACGGACGCGTTTATCCATTTTCATCGCCAGTTCCAGATTTTCAAAGACCGTGTGCTGTTCGAACACGGTAGGTCGTTGAAATTTGCGGCCGATACCAGCGTGGGCGATGTGATATTCGGTCAGCTGGGTCAGGTCGATGGTCTGGCCAAAAAATGCGGTGCCGGATGTCGGGCGGGTTTTGCCGGTAATCACATCCATCATGGTCGTTTTGCCAGCGCCATTTGGTCCGATGATGCAGCGTAGTTCACCGACTGAAATATCCAGATTCAGATTATTCAGCGCCTTGAAGCCATCGAACGAAACGGTAATATTTTCCAGATACAGAATCGCGCCGTGGGTAGTATCCACGCCGTCCGATTTCAGGCGGGCGTAGGATGTGCCGTGGTCCGCATGCTGACCGTTGTCGACGATGCTGGACGGTTGATGCGGGTTATAGAGCTCGCTCATACGGACTCCTGGTTGGTGCTGGATTTTGTGCTGAATTTTTGCTTCAGTTTGCTAGCGACGCCAACGATTCCTTGCGGCATGAACAATGTCACACAAATAAAGATCAGCCCTAACGCATACAGCCATAGTTCGGGGAATGCACCGGTCAGCCAGCTTTTCAGGCCGTTCACCGTGAACGCGCCGACGATAGGACCGATCAACGTGCCACGCCCGCCGACTGCTGCCCAGATCACCATTTCAATTGAATTGGCGGGCGACATTTCGGACGGGTTGATAATCCCGACTTGCGGCACATACAAGGCCCCGGCGATGCCGCACAGGACTGCTGATAAGGTCCAGACAAACAGCTTGAACCACAACGGGTTGTAGCCGATAAACATCAGGCGCGATTCTGAATCACGCACCGCTTGCAGTACGCGGCCAAGGCGTGAATT
Source organism: Glaciimonas sp. PCH181 (assembly GCF_003056055.1). Lineage (NCBI taxonomy): Bacteria > Pseudomonadati > Pseudomonadota > Betaproteobacteria > Burkholderiales > Oxalobacteraceae > Glaciimonas > Glaciimonas sp. PCH181. Next base: position 1,329,918 of record NZ_PYFP01000001.1, on the reverse strand, counting down.
GACGATCCAGCGGCACAGCAATAACGTCCCAAATAAAAACAGAAACGTCATCAGATACAGTGCGGCTTTGGTAGTCGGCGCTGTGATCGAATAGCCCAGAATTCGTTTGAAGTCGGTGAAGCCGTTGTTGCCGCCGAAGCCAGTATTATTGCGGAAAAACAGCAACATGAACGCAAAGGTCATCGCTTGGGTAATGATCGAAAAATACACGCCCTTGATCCGCGAACGGAATGCAAAAAACCCGAAGACGAATGCCAGCACGCCGGGCACCAATACCACCAGCGCCATGCAATACCAGAAATTATCGGTCAGCGACCAGAACCACGGATACGTTTTCCAATCGAGGAAAACCATGAAGTCAGGCAAATTGCTTTGATACACGCCATCGCGACCAATTGCGCGCATCAGATACATGCCATGCGCATAGCCGCCGAGCGCGAAAAATACGCCGTGTCCGAGCGATAAAATCCCTGCGTAACCCCACACCAGATCAAGCGCCATCGCTGCCATCGCGTAGCACATGAATTTGGCGATCAGCGCTACGGTATAGCTGGAAATATGCAGCGCATGTCCATCCGGAAAACTCAAATTGAGTATTGGCAGCAGGCATAAAACGATGCCGCACAGAACAATCCCGATCCACGCTGGACGTGAGAATAGCGCTGGCTTGGCTGGCATTGTGCGGCCTAGGGATATGGCGGTTGCATCTGACGCCAAAGGCACTTGTATAGATGAGGTTTTCATTCGACGCTTCTGCCTTTCAGTGCAAACAAGCCCTGCGGACGTTTTTGAATGAAGACGATAATGAATACCAGAATCGCGATTTTGGCTAATACTGCGCCAGCCACCGGTTCCAGAAACTTATTCACTTCGCCCAGACCGAGTGCTGCGATCACGGTGCCAGCCAACTGCCCGACGCCGCCCAGCACAACTACCATGAACGAATCGACGATATAGCCTTGGCCCAGATCAGGACCGACGTTGCCGAGCTGGGATAGCGCGACGCCGCCCAAGCCTGCAATACCGCAGCCGAGGCCAAAGGTCATCATGTCGATCTTGTCAGTGGCGACACCGACGCAGGCGGCCATGCGGCGGTTCTGCATCACGGCGCGGACAAACAAGCCGAGTCGGGTTTTGTTCAGGATTAGCCAGACCGCAGCGACGACAAAAATGGCGAAGAAAATAATCACGATGCGGTTATAGGAAAGTACGAGTGAGCCGAGTACTGTGACACCGCCAGACATCCATGAAGGGTTAGCGACTTCGACATTTTGCGCACCGAAAATCGAACGCACGGCTTGCATCAACATCAGGCTGATACCCCAAGTGCACAACAAGGTTTCTAGTGGCCGTCCGTATAACCAGCGCAGAATGGCGCGTTCGATTGCGATCCCGACTGCTGCGGTGACGATGAATGCGGCGGGCAACGCGACGATGAGATAGGCATCCAACGCGCCCGGTAGAAATTTGCGGAACAATAATTGGCAAACGTAAGTAGTGTAAGCGCCAATCATCAGCATTTCGCCGTGCGCCATATTGATGATGCCCATCAGCCCAAAGGTGATCGCCAGTCCCAGTGCAGCCAGCAATAAAACGCTGCCGAGCGAGATGCCGTAAAACACTTTTCCGATGAATTCGGTGGTGGCTAGCTGGCGATTCAATGCGCCCAGAGTCCGCACGACTTCGATTCGGATCGCGGCGTCTGGCTCGATGAAACTGCCGTCGGGATTCTTTTCCAGCAAGTTTTGCAAGGCCGGTTTGATGTTGGCGTTGGTGCTGGTTGCCAGCGTCTTGATGGCGGCTTTGCGCAAGGCCGGATCGGTCGCGTGGAGATTGGCGGTGGCGATAACCTGTTGCAGCGTCGCCTGAATATCAGGGTCGTTTTCTTTTTGCAGCGCCTTGTTGATCAGCGGAATTTGGCCCGGATCAGCGGTCTTGAGTAACGCGGTGGCGGCGTCCATGCGTTGTTTGCGGTCGACAGAAAATAGTTTCAGGCCGGAGAGCGCGCCTTCTACAACGCCGCGCAAACGGTTATTGACGCTGATACCTTCGGCGTCATCCGGCGTGGGACCTGACTTATCGGTTGCAGGGTAGAAGGCTGGGTTATCGGTCTTGCTGTCGTCAACGATCAGAATCTCGCCATTGGGTCTGGCGTACAGCGCATCGGTATTGAGCGCGTTGAGAATTTTGGTGGCATCGGGGTTGGCTAGCGCTGCAATTTTATTCACGGCGGCGATACGCGCATCGGCATCTTCGGAGGCTAGCGGGGCGAGCAGCGCGGTGTCGATCGCTGCGGTGGCGTTGATGGCTTGGAAAGACAGGCCAGCAACCAGCACAATGCCGAATATTTTGGAGAGAGAGGTCATGGATTTCTTCATTGGTGCGGTACGACGCGCCTGATTAAGACGCGCTGGCCGGATGAGATCAACCGGCCAGCTTGCCAATTTATTGCTTACTACTAATGACTATTCACGCCTTTTTGCGGTCATTGCTTACAGCTTTTGCTTGCTTTCGTTACCGACGATGTACGGGCTCCACGGTTGCGCACGGATGGTCGTCTTAGTCTTGTTGACGACGTTGAACTGACCATCAGCCTTGATTTCGGCAATCATTACTGGTTTGTGCAAATGGTGGTTAGTCGCATCCATTTCCAATTCGTAGCCTGAAGGCGCTTTGAATTTTTGACCTGCCATCGCAGCAATGACTTTGTCGGTATCGGTCGACTTAGCTTTTTCTACTGCTTGCTTCCACATGTAGATGCCGACATACGTCGCTTCCATCGGATCGTTGGTTACGACTGTGTTGGCGTTTGGTAATTTGTTAGCAACTGCGTAGGCTTTCCACTTTTTGATGAAGGCTGTGTTAGTCGGATTTTTGACCGATTCAAAGTAGTTCCAAGCTGCCAGATGACCAACCAACGGTTTTGCATCAACGCCGCGCAGCTCTTCTTCGCCGACAGAGAAGGCGACGACTGGAACGTCAGTCGCTTTCAGTCCGGCGTTGCCCAATTCTTTGTAGAACGGGACGTTTGAATCGCCATTGATGGTCGAGATCACAGCCGTTTTGCCGCCTGCTGAAAACTTCTTGATATTGGCAACGATGGTTTGATAGTCGGAATGACCAAACGGTGTGTAAACTTCGTCGATATCGCTATCTTTTACGCCCTTGCTATGCAAGAAGGCGCGCAGGATTTTGTTGGTTGTGCGTGGATAAACGTAGTCGGTTCCCAGCAACACAAAACGTTTGGCGCTGCCGCCTTCTTTTGATATCAGATACTCAACTGCCGGAATCGCTTGCTGATTTGGTGCTGCGCCGGTGTAGAAGACATTTTTTTCCAGTTCTTCACCTTCGTATTGCACTGGATAGAACAGCAGGCTGTTGGTTTCTTTGAATACTGGCAAAACTGATTTACGCGAGACCGAAGTCCAGCAACCGAATACAACGGCAACCTTGTCTTGCGAGATTAATTGACGTGCTTTTTCGGCGAACAACGGCCAGTTGGAGGCTGGGTCAACGACGACTGGCTCGAGTTGTTTACCCAGAACGCCGCCATGTGCATTGATTTCTGCAATGGTCATCAAAGCGACGTCTTTTAATGATGTTTCAGAGATGGCCATGGTGCCGGATAGCGAGTGCAGAATCCCGACCTTGATGGTGTCGGCGGCAAAGGCTGCTGGGAGCCAGGCTGCGGCGGCAAGTGCAAATGCGCCTAGCGCGGTAGCTTTCAAAACGGTGCGACGTGACATGTGTGAATCCCCCTGAATGGTATGCATGAATAAAGACCGCGTGAGATTTCTACGACTATTTTGATTAACCACAGCTAGGCTTTAGCAGGATGCGTGCCAGTCGATTTTGGGGCGTTTAATCACGCTTTACCGAGGGATTTTGGCTTGTTTTATTGCTACTTGATGCTTTTGGGAAGTTGGTGAGTTGCTGGCGCTTGTTTTCAGTGCGTCCGGGCATCTTTAGACGCGCGTTTGCACTGGTCTAGTGCAAACGCGCATATTCTGGGGCGGGATTATGCGGAGGGTAGCCGAATTGGTGAGAGGTGGTGACGGAATACAAAATAGACGCTGGGCGGCGTCTATTAATCAGTTAGTTTCAGCGTAAAAATACGCGGTTCATTATTTGTGTCACCGGATAAGCCACGATGGTCTGAATCACTGGCGGTAAATCGAGTGGGCGCATCATCATTTTGATCGTCATATCGGCGCGTAAATTGGTGCGCACGGTGGCGTTCATCATCGTGCTGATTTCTTTTATTCGCACCGGATCGTCTGCTAGTTCGGGGGAGCGAAATTTGAGGACGTGGCGTAAAGCGCAGGCGGTGTCTTCGGTTTTCATTTCCAGCGTGCGACGACTCAGTGCGCCGAAAATATGGCGACGGCTGAGACCTTCTTTTTGGCGTAGACGACGGAAATAGCGGAAGAAGTGTTTGTAATGATTGACTTCGTCATTGGCGATGCGGCTGGCAAGGTCGCGCATGACGGGTTCGTCGGTGCTGCGGGCTAGCGCCTGATAGAAAGTCGCGGTGCCGGTTTCGACAACGCAGCGGGCGACCATTTCGAGCGCTTTACTTGGCTCCAGGAGCTCAACCTTGCAATACTTGGAATACTCCTCCAGAAAGTCGTTATAGGCCAGCGTCCAGTTGAACTCTGGCCATACGTGCGCGATATAGGCTTGTAATGCATTGCCGTGTTGCAACTCTTCCACTTCCCAGTGGTGTGTGAGCCAATCGGCAATTTCCGGGTCATCCCCGTAATAGGCAATCAGATTTTGCGTGTATAAATCTGAGCCGCTTTCAACGAACGATGCACATGCTGCCAGATAAAATAGATTTTCATCGGATCGGGTTTTTTCAATGTCGATAGTCGAAAATGCCAGATCAGCTATGGTCCAATGCGGGGCGCGTTGTTGTTCGTTGTGTGATTCGTCCTCGCGGGATGTTGTCATGATCAATCTCTCCAATGAAGTTAGCGATATTGATAGATATTGAAAGCGCAATGATTCTTGCAATGCTGCAAGTAGGACGAACAGTTTTGAATTTGGTTCATTCGACAATGTCAACATTACACCAACGCCGCAAGATGCGCATTTGGACAACGCATGCTAGGATGATTCTCGGACTCCGCTCACAACAAAATGAGGTAAAAATGTCACTAACTGAACAGCACACCGATGACGCGCCTGCAAGCGTTGCTTATCGCGGCTACACGATCGTGCCGCAACCTTCGCCGGGGCATGACGACCTTTGGCATGACGGTTACCAGATTTTCAAAGCGGGTGTAGAGGTTGGCAGCCGTACAAATACCGAAAGTGTCCATGCCAGCCGTGAGACGGCGATCGACAGTAGTCTGGATTTCGCCAGAATTGAAATTGATAATCTGGTTGCATTAACCGAGTAGTCAGCGCGGGCCGGAAGGTCTTGGCGTAATTTATGATCGGAGATGACCATGGTCGATAGCATTTTATGCGATACCTCAGCGTGTATGTCTGCTAAATATGTTGCGCATCGTGCGCCTACACCCGCGCCAGTGGAAGAGCCGCCAACACCCGGCCCGGGGCCTACGCCCGAACAAGACCCGGTTCCCGATCAGCATCCCGAGGATTGTTAGGGTTTAAATACCTTGCGCAAAGGCAATTTAGTTAGTCTGATGGGCCTGACCGAGTTTTTTCTCAAGACGGCTTTGCAGGCGTTCAAAACAAATGCTTAAGCACCAATACAGCGCTGCTGCGGCCAAATAGAGCGGTAGAGGGCGAAATGTCACCGCGATGACTTCTTTGGTTGCCAGCATCAGTTCTGTGACCGTGATGACCGATACCAGCGAGGTATCTTTAATCAGACTGATTAAAGTATTGCTCATGGACGGCACCGCGATCCGTATCGCTTGCGGCACGACGATGTAGCGCAGGGTTTGCCAATAGGTCAGGCCGATACTGTAGCTTGCGGCCCATTGCCCCTCATTGACGCCGCTAATCGCACCACGCAGACTTTCTGACAGGTAGGCGGCTGAGTTCAGACTAAGCGCCAGAATACCTGCGGTCAGCGGCGAAAAATTGACGCCAATACTCGGCAATCCGTAATAAATAACAAAAATTTGTACCAGCAACGGTGTACCGCGCATCATGCTGACGTAGATGGTAGCGGGCCATTGACAGATGCGCGAGGGCAGAATCCGTGCTACCGCCAGTGGAAAGCCCAGCAGCAAGCCGCCTAGCATTGACGACACCGCAAAGATAAGGGTGTAGCCAACGCCTTTCAGCAAGGTTGGCAGCGCCTGCTGTAGCAATTCCAGTAATTCCATAATGTCTCTGTTAAAAAATATCCCCGCACGGCGATTCGGGCGGGGATAGGTAGTACTGATGTGGCGGTCATTTTAAAACAGGTGGGAAGTTAATGTACTACTAATGCGTTATCCCACCGGCTGCCAAAACAATGTTACTTCGCGGTTGGCGGTTGGCTGACATCGATGCCAAACCATTTAATCGAGACTTTTTTGAAGCTGCCGTCTTTCAGTATGTCTTCAATTGCTTTGTCCAGCGCGGCCTGGAATTTAGGATTACCTTTTTGGAAAGGAATCCCAATTTTATCGATGGTGCCGATCGGTGCGCCTGCTTTTAATGGCAGCGTTGTATTTTTCAGCAAATAGCCGACTAGCAAGCTGTCGTTCAACGCCGCGTCAATGCGGCCGGTTGCAAGGTCAGACAAATACTCTGGCGAGCCAGGATATGTTTTGACATCAATTCCCGGAACTGCTTTGGCTTTTTGCTCAAAGTTGGTTCCCTGACCGAGTCCCAGTTTTTTACCCTTTAAGTCTTCCAGACTAGCAAAGTTGCGTTTTTCATCTTTACGAATGATCAACTGCGCGCTGGAGATAGTGTAAGGAATGGAGAAATCGAAGGCTTTTTTACGCTCATCGGTAATGCCGACCTGATTCAGAATGACGTCGTATTTGCCAGCGCCTAAGCCGGCTAGAATCCCGCTCCACTCAGTCGTGGTGAATTCGGTTTTAACGCCTAACTTTGCAGCGATCAAATTAGCGACATCGACTTCAAAACCAGTCAGTTGGCCAGTTTTAGGGTCTTTGAAGTTGAAGGGAGGATAGTTGCCTTCCATCGCCACTTTAAGGGTGCCACGCGTTTTTACCGTGTCGAGAAGATCGGCGGCAAAAGCGCTGACGGCGATGCTGGAAATCAGCACTGCTGCGGCGATTTTGGATAATGTCGCGTGTGTTAGAGAGGCCATTTTTTTCCTTCGGTCAGTAATTGTTTTAAATAAACGTTGCATACCCGTTGCATCGACTATCTTAACGCTCTGGTCGGTGACTGGAAAGGAAAGGTTGGAGTGTTGCTAGTTGTTTAAGTAGATAAGAAAGACATGGTTGTAATAAGCCCGGGAAAGTCGCCAAACTGAGGAAAAAATAAAGCGAAAAACAGGCAAAAGTGAGTTAAAACGAATTAACGGCGGTCATTGAAGCCACCTTATTTCTTCTTTTATGTCTTCTTCTGCGCCAGTTGCTGCGTCAGGACGGCAAACTGGCTATATAAAGCCGCAACCTCGGGATTCCATTCTTGAAGCGCCGCATGTTGGCGCGTCACAGTCGCCGTATCGCCGCGCGCGATTGGCCCGGTGAGCGCAGTTGCCGGGCCTAACCGGAACGCATTTGCGGCACTCTCGGTCAGTAATGGCGCGATCAGTTGAAGCGCAACATCTGCTGGTAGCCCCGCTTCTACATAGGCCTGGCGTGCAACGTCGATCAGCGTGACGAGATAGTTGGATGCGAATACTGCCGCAGCGTGATACACAACTTTGTTGTCGCGTTGGATGGCGACGCAGCGCGCGCCGATGGCGTCGAAGGCTTGTGTCAGAACGGCGAGGGCCGCAGGATCACCCTCACTGCCGCAATAAGTGCCAGCAAAGTCTGCGACGACTTGCTGCGGATCGGCAAAACTACGGATCGGATGGATGCTGGCAACGGCCGCACCTTGTTCGGCGGCTGCGCTTAGTGCCAGAGAAGACAAGGCGCCGCTGCAATGAAAGACGATGCTATTGGGGTTAAGTTTGCCGGTCGCGGCCAGCGCGGCGCAACATGCGGGAATGTGGTCATCGCTGGCGGCAATCAGATAAATATCCGTTGGGCGCAACGCGGCGAAAGAGGTGACTGCGCGGCCATCTCCAATGAATTCGCAGGCTTGCTGTGCGCTGCTGTCGGAGCGATTTAGTACATCGTATAACTGGAAAATCTGGCGCGCTTTCCATAGCCGCGCCAATGTTTTGCCGACTTTTCCGCAACCGATGATGGTAAGCGTAGGCAGGATGGCGGTAAGGCTTACATCCTGCCTAGACGCGCTGCTATCGTCATTGGGTGTGGCGATGGCATCAATCGCAGGGCAATCTTTGCCATCGTTGCCGTTATTCGCACTAATAACTAGCTTCCCAGCTGTTCCAGTGCTTCCTGTTGCTCTAGCCATTCCACCTCCAGTTGTGCCAGTTCCTTCGCGTAAAACGCTTGGTCGGTCAACAATGTTGTGAGTTCTTTCTTTTTATCCTTGTCATAGATTTCCGGATTAGCCAGATGTGTATCAACAGTGGCTTTTTGCGCAGTGCGCTTTGCCATTTGTTCATCGAGTCGCTTGATGCGTGACTCAATCGGCTTTTTCAGCGCTGCCAGTTTTTGGCGAGCGTCGGCATCCTGACGTTTTTGTTCCCGGCGGTCTGCGGTATCGACAGCTGTTGCCGCTGGTGCGACTGCGCTGGCAATTTTTACCGTTTGGGTCGCTTTCGGCAGTCCGGCATCTTTGCTATTGTTCTTGGCGGCAAGTTTTGTCTTGAATAGCCAATCTTTATAGTCATCAAGATCGCCGTCGAACGGTTCGACTTTGCCATCGGCCACAATAATGAATTGGTCGGTGGTGGCGCGCAACAAGTGACGATCATGCGATACCAGTACCAGCGTGCCTTCAAACTGCGCCAGCGCCATGGTCAGGGCTTCGCGCGTTTCCAGATCCAAATGGTTGGTCGGCTCATCCAGCAGCAGCAAGTTAGGACGTTGCCAGACGATCAGCGCTAACGCCAGACGCGCTTTTTCACCACCGGAGAACGGCGCGATGGAGCTAGTCACCATCGGGCCGTTAAAGTTGAAACTGCCGAGGAAATTGCGAAGTTCTTGCTCGCGCGTCGTCGGGGCAATTTTGCCTAGATGCCAGAGCGGCGACTCGTCATGACGCAGCATTTCAACTTGATGCTGGGCGAAATAACCGATAGACAGACCTTTACCAAACTGCGCATCGCCGCGCAGGGGTTTGAGCTCTTCGGCAATGGTTTTGATAAAGGTTGATTTACCCGCGCCGTTGACGCCCAGCAGACCAATCCGCTGACCGATTTGCAGAGAGAAATTAATGCCGGCGACGATGACCTTTTCGGTAACTTCGTGGCTGGTTTCGCTTTCAATGCGATAACCGGCGCTGACATCTTCCATGACTAGCAGTGGATTCGGCGCGCTCAGCGGTTCGCGGAATTCAAAAGAAAACTCGGCAGCCGCACGTAACGGAGCCAGTTCTTCCATCTTTGCCAGTGCTTTCATCCGGCTTTGGGCCTGACGTGCTTTGCTGGCCTGCGCTTTAAAGCGGCTAATAAAGGATTCCAGATGTGCCCGTTGACGGGTTTGTTTTTCTAGTGCTCCGGCAGCCAGAATCATTTGCGCAGCGCGTTGGCGTTCAAATGACGAGTAATTACCCGTATAACGTTTCAGCTTGCGCTCGTCGATATGTACGATGACATTGACGACGCCGTCCAGGAAGTCGCGATCATGCGAAATAATGATAAGGGTGCCGGTATAGCGCTTGAGCCAGTCTTCCAGCCAGATAATTGCGTCCAGATCCAAATGGTTGGTTGGCTCATCCAGCAGCAGCAAATCGGAAGGGCACATCAAAGCCTGGGCCAGATTCAAACGCATTCGCCAACCACCAGAAAAACTGGCGACGGGTTCTTGCATCTGGGCCATCGAGAAGCCAAGACCGGTAAGCAATTGCTCACCGCGTGAGCGCACGGTATAGGCGTCGGCATCGGCCAGTGCGCTGTATAACTCGCCAATTAGTGTGCCATTAGCGGCGCTTTCTGGTTCGCTTTCCAGAAAAGCTAATTCTTCTTCGAGACGGCGCAGTGTGACATCGCCATCAATTGCGTATTCCAGCGCTGGACGGTCGAGGGCAGGGGTTTCCTGCGCGACATAGGCCATGCGCCATTTAGTCGGGAAGTCGATTTCGCCTGCATCGGCGTGCAGTTCGCCGCGCAATAGTCCGAATAGACTGGATTTACCCGCGCCGTTAGCGCCGATCAGACCGATTTTGTCGCCAGGATTGAGCGTGATATCGACTTTGTCGAGCAGCGGCTTGATGCCGCGCATCATTGAAACTTGTTGAAAACGTATCATGAAATGTGTTTTGAAATGCGTTGGGGGAAGCAAAATTGCATGTTTTCTGCTGAAAACAGATTAAACCGTTATTACGGAAATGCCAGTCAATCGATGCATCAAACCGTGATCAGCGGTATTAAATCATCAGCAGAGTAGCCATTAGTCTGGGTATTTTCGGCCGACAAAGCAATTTCAGCGCTGGTTAATTGCACTTTTAGCGCAACTTCAGCGCAATGCCCTAAAAAAGAAAGCGCCTATGATAAGGCGCTTTCTATTAAATTGCCAAAATTAAGGCTGAATGGTGTTGTTATGGGAGTTGATCGGCAGTGAGTAAAAACACCATATCATCGCCAGCACTGGTCGATACCCAGGTCATTTCGAGATCCGGGAAGGCGGCTTCAGCAAAAGCGCGCTCGTTACCGATTTCGACAATCAAGACACCATTTTTGGTTAAACGCTGTTTAGCACCAGCCACGATTGTACGCACTAAGTCCATACCATCTTCGCCACCGGCCAAAGCAATTTGCGGTTCGGCCAGATATTCCTTAGGTAGTTTGTCCATCGATCCGGAATTAACATACGGTGGATTGGTGACGATCAGGTCATATTTCTTGTCGGGGACATTGGTGTACAGATCGGACTCAATCAACGTGATGCGATCTTGCAAGTCGTAGTCGTCAACGTTGCGACGCGCCACTGCCAGTGCATCGGCGGAGATATCGGCGGTGTCAACATGGGCATTGCCAAAAGCATCGGCCAACATAATCGGCAAGCACCCGGAACCTGTGCAAAGTTCCAGAATGTTGGCGACTTTGGCTGGGTTTTGTACCCATGGCGAGAAAAATTCTGGAATCAATTCGGCGATAAAAGAACGGGGCACGATCACCCGTTCATCGACATAAAACCGGTATTCTCCTAGCCAGGCTTCTTGCGTGATGTAAGCGGCAGGGACGCGTCCGACGCTGCGTCTTTCGATCACGTTTAGTACGGCAGAAACTTCATGCGGCAACAAGCGCGCATCAAAAAACGGTTCAATTTTATCCAGTGGCAGTTTTAAAGTGTGCAGGATCAGATAGGCAGCTTCGTCGAGCGCATTGCTGCTGCCGTGGCCAAAAAATAAGCCTTCGGTGTTAAAACGCGTAACGGCAAAGCGCAGTAAGTCGCGGATGGTATGGAAAGTGTTGTTCATGATGGGCTGCATGGGTGCAGTGAGTGTTGTTACAGGAATCGGGGCTTGCTGCTGACGATTGAGCGGCTTTGGAATTCGATCAATTGATCAACGCTGATGTTGCAGATCAATTGGTCGAATCGCATAAAAATACGCAAAAGTGCCAAATTATTTGCTAGTTGACTCAGATTGAGTCGTCAGCAAATTTTCTAGCGTGCGACGGTAAATGTTTTTCAGCGGGTCAATGAAACGTACTTCAATGTGCTCGTCGATTTTGTGAATACTGCCATTCGGCGGTCCAAATTCGATGACTTGCGGGCATATTTGCGCGATAAAGCGTCCGTCCGACGTGCCGCCGGTGGTCGATAATTCAGTGTCGATGCCGGTTTCTGTTTTGATTGCTGCTGCCAGCGCGGTGCTCAACGTGCCGCGTGGTGTCAAAAATGGCCTGCCGCCTATCGTCCAGGCTAGTTTGTAATCCAGCGCATGTTTATCCAGAATCGCATGCACACGTTGCTGCAAGGATTCGACAGTGCTAGCCGTTGAAAAGCGGAAGTTGAAGTCGATCACCACTTCGCCCGGAATCACGTTTGACGCGCCAGTGCCGCCGTGAATGTTCGACATTTGCCAGGATGTCGGTAAGTAGTATTCATTTGCCTCGTCCCACTTTTCCGCTGCCAGTTCGGTCAGTGCCGGTACTGCCAGATGAATCGGATTTTTGGCGAGGTGCGGATAGGCGATATGTCCTTGCACGCCTTTCACAATCAACTTTCCCGACATGGTGCCGCGACGACCGTTTTTAATCATATCGCCGAGTTCGCCGCTCGAAGTCGGTTCACCGACGATGCAATAATCCAGTTGGACACCGCGTGCTTTTAACTTCTCGCAGACGACGACTGTGCCGTCGGTTGCAGGGCCTTCTTCATCGCTGGTAATCAAAAATGCGATAGATCCCGCGTGATCCGGATGGGCGAGCGTAAATTCTTCAACAGCCACCACCATCGCGGCAATCGAGGTTTTCATATCGGCAGCACCGCGACCGTAGAGCTTGCCATCGCGATAACTAGGCAAAAAAGGATCCGATTGCCAGTCTTCACGTGGGCCGGTTGGCACTACATCGGTATGGCCGGCAAACACCAGCAGCGGTTGTGCTGTGCCTTTGCGTGCCCACAAATTGGTGACATCACCGGACTGAATCGTTTCGCACACAAAGCCGAGCGGCGAGAGCAGTTCGATCAGGCGATCCTGGCAACCTTTATCCTGGGGCGTAACGGACGAGAGGGAAATCAGTTCTTCAGTGAGTGCGAGGGTTTTGCTGACGGCGTTGTTTGACATAATTATTGATTAAAAATCTGTTGATAAAGCGCGTCGGAAAATCCAACATAAGTGTTCTTGCCTGTAAATAGCACAGGCCGTTTGATGACGGAAGGCAGTTCCATCATCAATGGCATCGCGCTGACGCCGTCAGTAATGCTAGCGCGCCGCTGCTCAGTCAGATTACGCCAAATGGTGCCCTTGCGGTTCACCAGCACATCCCAGGCAATATCGGCAAGCCAGGTATTGATTAATTCAGGCGTGACACCGTCTTTTTTGAAATTATGGAATGTGTAAGCGATTTCCTGGTCTTCAAGCCACGTGCGGGCTTTTTTGACTGTGTCGCAGTTGGGAATGCCGTAAAGAGTAATTGCCATGCTAGATTGAATTCTTTGGTTATTGATTACAGGATGGTGTAAGCGAAAGCGCGTTGGCGTAGCTTAACGCAAGATTGTGCAGTGAAAAATGAGTGTTAAGTGTAAACGACAACGACTTACAAATTCAGCGTGAATTCAGTGTAGCTAACCGGCGCAATTTTTTCTGGCTCCGGTTCCGTGGCTTTTTGCGTCATCGGTGTGTGATTATTGATCAGCCAATACAGATTAGTCGGCGAATCTGCCTGAGAGAGCGCTTCGTCCTGAGTGATGACGCCATCCTCGATCAACTTCATCAGCGCCTGTTCAAACGTCTGCGAACCTGGTGCCATACTTTTTTCCATCGCATCTTTGATGTGACTGATTTTTCCTTCTTCCATCAACTCAGAGATATGACGGGTATTCAGCATAATTTCAACCGCTGGCGTACGTTTGTCGTCGGTTGTGTTGACCAATCGTTGCGAAACGATGGCGGTTAATGTGGATGCCAGATCTTCCAGCAGCGTCGAACGATTTTCTAAAGGGAAAAAGCTAATTACACGATTTAATGCGCGGTAACTATTGTTGGCGTGCAGGGTCGAGACGACCAAATGCCCTGACTGAGCATAGGCGAGTGCTGCAGACATTGTTTCTTTGTCGCGGATTTCGCCTATCAATATGCAGTCGGGCGCTTGTCGCAGCGCATTTTTCAGGGCGATGTCGAGATTTTCTGTGTCTGTGCCAAGTTCACGCTGATTGACGATGGAGAGTTCGTTCTTGAATAAGAATTCAATCGGGTCTTCCAGCGTCAGAATATGTCCTGCTTGCGTTTTGTTGCGATGGTTCAGCATCGAGGCAATCGTGGTCGATTTACCAGATCCGCAAGCGCCGACTATCAATAACAAACCGCGTTTGCGGGTAATTAGTTCGGTTAAGACCGACGGCAAGCCTAAATCTTCAAAAGGTGGAATATCGAAAGGGATGTAGCGAATGACGGCTGAAATACTATTGCGTTGTTTGAATGCTGATAACCGAAAACTACCGACGCCACTGATGGACAAGCCCATGTTTAGCTCTCTGTCGCGCTCTAGCGCTAACAAACGAGAGTCGGGGATAACTTCTTCCAGCAGCACCTGGATAGTTGTTTTATCCATTTTTTGCTGATTAATCGGGACTAAATCGCCCTTTATCTTCAGATGAATAGCAGAGTTAGTGGTCAGGAACATGTCCGATGCACCCTTTTCCTGCATGAGGCGAAACAAGCGATCCATTGCCATGACGGCTCCTAAAAAGGGTAGTTGACCTACACAACATACTGCTAAATCTTCTGCACCGTGCAGGTCACGCACCTGGGTGCAATATGCGATTCTTTTTATTTGCACCAATTAATGCCAGGCAATGCGCATTAGTGCAAAGGTAAAAGACGGCAAAGCCACCGCTCGTGTGGCCCCGCCGATGTTGTTTCTTAGGCGTCGCGCAGCAATTCGTTGATGCCGGTTTTAGCACGTGTTTTAGCATCGACACGCTTCACGATAACGGCACAGTACAAGCTATATTTGCCATCAGGAGATGGCAAGTTACCAGAAACTACGACCGAACCGGACGGAATACGGCCATAGGTGACTTCCCCGGTGGCGCGATCATAAATTTTGGTCGATTGGCCGATGTATACGCCCATCGAAATGACCGAGTTTTCTTCGACGATGACGCCTTCTACGATTTCTGAACGCGCGCCGATGAAGCAGTTGTCTTCAATGATCGTAGGGTTGGCTTGCATTGGCTCTAATACGCCGCCGATACCCACGCCGCCGGACAAATGGACGTTCTTGCCGATTTGCGCGCAGGAACCGACCGTCGCCCATGCATCAACCATTGTGCCTTCATCGACATACGCGCCGATGTTGACAAAAGAAGGCATCAGAACGACGTTTTTGCCGATGAAACTACCGTGACGTGCGACCGCTGGCGGGACTACGCGAAAGCCGCCTTTAGCGAAATCGTCGGCAGTGTAATTGGCGAATTTGGTAGGTACTTTGTCATAGAACTGCATGTTTGCGCCAGCAGGCATCGGCAAATTGTCTTCCAGGCGGAACGACAGCAGAACGGCTTTTTTGATCCATTGGTTGACTACCCAGTCGCCATCGATTTTTTGGGCAACGCGTAGCGTGCCATCATTTAATTCGGCGATGACTTTAGCGACAGCTTCGCGCAAGTCGGACGGCGCGGTTTTCGGGGAAAATTCGGTGCGTTGTTCCCAGGCTTGATCGATAAATTGTTCTAGAGATTGCGTCATGATTGGTCGCTTAAAAAGTTAAAAAACAGGTTATTGCACATTATTGCACCATTTATTCGGTGCCGATTCTCAGAGTCCGCGTACAAACTGCACTATTCGTTGCGCAGCTTCCAGACATTCATCCACTTCGGCGACCAGCGCCATTCGAATGCGTTGCTGCCCTGGATTAGTGCCGTGAGCGTCGCGTGCCAGATAGCTGCCCGGCAATACGGTGACATTATATTCGGCATACAGGCGCTTGGCGAAATCCACATCCGAGATGGTTGTGAGTTTATCGACTTTAGCCCAGAGGTAAAACCCTGCGTCGGGTAGCGCAACGTCAAGGACTTCTTGAAGCAGCGGTGTGACTTGCTGAAATTTAGTGATGTATTTGGCACGATTTTCGGCAACGTGGGTTTCATCGTTCCAGGCAGCAATAGATGCGGACTGAATAGACGGGCTCATCGCGGCACCGTGATAGGTGCGATACAGCAAAAATTTCTTCAAAATAGCGGCATCGCCGGCGACGAAGCCTGAGCGCATACCCGGTACGTTTGAGCGCTTGGATAAGCTTGAGAACGTAATCAGGCGCGGGTAGCCTTCGCGTCCCAGAGCATGGGCCGCTTCGAGACTGCCGAGTGGTGCTTCGGGTTTGAAGTAGATTTCAGAATAGCATTCATCGGCGGCGATCACAAAACCATAGCGATCCGATAAGGCGAATAACTCTTTCCAGTCGTTCAGTGTCAGCACTGCGCCGGTAGGATTGCCCGGTGAGCATAAATACAATAACTTGACCCGCGCCCAGACGTCTTCCGGCACGCTGCTGTAATCCGGCAAAAAATTGCGGGCCGGGTCTGAATTGACGAAATACGGCTGCGCGCCGGATAAATAGGCCGCGCCTTCGTAGATTTGATAAAACGGGTTTGGACACATCACCAGCGCATCGTGCTCAGATGGATCAACCACCGTTTGCGCCAGCGCGAACAACGCTTCACGCGAGCCGTTGACTGGCAGAATTTGGGTGGCGGGATTAAACGCCGGCAAGTTATAGCGGCGTTCCAGCCATCCTGCGATGGCCTTACGCAGCGTCTCGGTGCCGACAGTGCTTGGATAAGTTGCGAGGCCATCGAGATTGTCGGCTAAGGCCTGGCGGATAAACGTCGGCGTTGGATGTTTGGGTTCGCCTATGCCCAGACTGATCGGTTTATAAGCCGGATTCGGTGTGACATCGGAAAAAAGTGCCTTCAGCTTTTCGAAAGGATACGTTTGCAACCGGTCTAGTAGTGGATTCACGTGGGTATAAATAGAGTAATAGGTCGAGTAAAAAGTCGAGTACAGCGCTGCTAAGGACTGCATAAAAGCCGCGGAGGAAAAGAAGTCGCAGGCTAAAAAGCGCAGTTTGCATTATATACAGAAGTAATTGCAGAAGTGCTGCAGCAGAGTGTGAGGCGTGCTGGGGAGTTTATTACGCTTGTTAAGCCGATCTCTATCGGCAATTTGTGCTGTTGAATGTGGGCATCTTTGCGATACTGCTCACTTTGCAGAACGCCAATATTGCCAATTGGTAACTTTTTGGTGTCAACGGAAGTGACGCTGAATGTTATGATACCGGCCTCTCGCGAGGTTTTTTCTCGTTTTCCATTAATTTTGCGTACGGCGGGGCTGTTTTTCGCCGACCTTGATAAGAATAGTCGATAACGTGCGTTTAACTTCCATTAAATTGTCGGGATTCAAATCTTTCGTTGACCCAACCAATTTTCAGGTCCCAGGCCAGTTAGTTGGCGTGGTTGGGCCTAATGGTTGCGGCAAATCCAATATTATTGACGCTGTGCGCTGGGTGCTGGGCGAGTCTAAGGCATCTGAGTTGCGCGGCGAGTCGATGCAGGACGTTATTTTTAATGGCTCCTCGCATCGCAAGCCCGCTGGCCGGTCATCGGTTGAGCTGGTGTTCGATAACGCCATGGGAAAAGCCGGCGGTCAATGGGGTCAATACGCTGAAATTGCCGTTAAGCGCACGCTGACCCGCGATGGTACTTCTACCTATTACATCAACAATCAGTCGGTAAGACGACGCGATATCCAAGATATTTTCATGGGCACCGGCCTTGGTCCGCGCGCTTACGCGATTATCGGGCAAGGGATGATTTCGCGCATTATTGAAGCGCGCCCTGAAGAATTGCGGATTTTTCTGGAAGAGGCCGCAGGCGTATCCAAATACAAGGAACGTCGCCGCGAGACTGAAAACCGGTTGAACGACACCCGCGATAATCTGCTGCGCGTCGAGGATATCCTGCGCGAGTTAAATAGCAATCTGGAAAAGCTGCAAGCGCAAGCCGCTGTTGCGCATAAATTTCATGCGTTGCAGGGCGATCAGGAAGAGAAGCAGAAATTGTTATGGCTGTTACGCAAGAACGAAGCGAAGGCCGAGCAAGAAAAGTATTTCCGTGAAATCGAAAAAGCGCAGACCGATCTGGAAGAGCAGACCGCTAAATTGCGTCATGTCGAGACCGAACTTGAACATATGCGGCAGTCGCATTATGCTGCTGGCGACCGCATGCATCAGGCGCAGGGTCATCTATATCAGACCAACTCTGAAATCGGTAGTCTGGAAGCGCAAATCAAGTTTGTCATCGAGTCGCGCAATCGTCTGCAATCGCAACTGAATTCGTTGACCGCGCAACGCGATCAATGGCAACGGCAGGGTACGCAGCATCAGGACGATCTTTCGGAAGCAGAAATCCATCTGGAAGAGTTGGCGGCCCGTGTCGAGCAGTCGCAAGTTAGCGCCCAGCAACACAGCGATCATGTCCCGGCGTTAGAGCAATCATGGCGGGAAGCACAGCTTAAAAGTACCGAATCTCGCGCCAAAATCATGCAATTCCAGCAGCAGATCGAATTGGAATCCACGCATCAGCGCAATGCCTCGAATATCCTGAACGGCTTGACCGTGCGTCGCGAGCGTTTATCCCAAGAAAAAAACGGCTTGAATTTGCCGGATACCACGCATCTTACCAATCTGAAATACCAACTCGAAGAAAAGCAGGCCGGGTTGGAAGAGGTTGGAATGCAGCTGGAAGAGGCACAAGAGCAGCAACCGCGTCTGGAAGAAGAACGCCGCGCCGCGCAGCAGCAAGTAAATACTGAAACGGCAAACAACGCCCAGCTGGAAGCACGCTTGAGCGCGCTGAAACAGTTACAAGAAAGTGTGCAGAGTCAGGGCAAAGTACAACCGTGGCTGCAAAAGCATGAACTGGCCGAGTTGCCGCGCCTGTGGCAAAAGCTGCACATAGATCAGGGCTGGGAAACCGCGCTGGAATCGGTGTTGCGTGAGCGAACTTCAGCGCTGGAAATGTCGAATCTGGAGTGGGCCAAGGGTTTCTTCAATGATGCACCGCCGGGCAAGTTGGCATTATTTACGCCGAGCGGCATCGCTGTAGAGAGCAATGTAAGCGTTCCGGTGGGCTTCAAGCCTTTCCTCAATTTAATGCAGCTCAATGATCCGGGTTTGCGTGCGTTGATGCAGGATTGGTTGCACAACGTGTTTGTGGCCGAGGACACCGTGACTGCATTCGCCGAGCGTGCCAAGTTGCCGGTCGGTGCCTGTTTTGTGACACGGCAAGGGCATGTTATCAGCAAAACCAGCGTGCGCTTTTATGCTTCCGATTCGGAGCAGGACGGCATGCTGGCGCGTCAGCAAGAGATCGAAAATATCACCAAACAACTGCGCGCACAGCAAATGTTGGCCGATGAGGCGCGTTCGCGCTCCGTGCGTGCGGATGCCGGGTTGACGCATGCAACGCAGCGTTTGCAAGAGCTGCGTCAACGGCATACCGGCCTGACGCAAGCAGTCCATGGCTTGCAGATCGATGTGATGAAGTTATCCGAGCTGCAAGAGCGCTTTAACCAGCGTAGTTCGCAAATCGCTGCCGATCTGGCCGAAATTGCCGCGCAGGAAAGTGAGCAGCAACAGGTCAAGATGGAGTCGGAAGCAAAGTTCGAGCAGCTTGACGCAGAATTGGGCGAGCTACAAGAACGGCACGAAGATGGACAAACCGATTATCTGAATAAAGAACAGCAACTGAACGATGCCCGTCAACGTTTGCGCGAACTGGAGCGTAGCGCGCAAGAAACCGAATACGCGGAAAAGTCGCATCGCAACAAGATCGAAGAACTCAAACGCAGCATCGCCACCGCGCTGGAACAGGCCGCGCAATTGTTTGCCAACATGCAACAGGGCCATCTTGAGTTAGAGAGTCTGGACGATCAGGCCGCGCAAACCGGCTTGCAAGACTTGCTCGATAAACGTACCGATCAAGAACGTGCGCTGGCAGATGCCCGCCATGAGTTGGATCAGGTATCGCAGAATTTGCGTCAGCATGAAGATATGCGTACGCAGTCTGAACGCAGCTTGCAGCCACAGCGCGACCGCATTATGGAACTACAGTTAAAAGAGCAGGCTGCAC
This sequence comes from Glaciimonas sp. PCH181, assembly GCF_003056055.1. Lineage (NCBI taxonomy): Bacteria > Pseudomonadati > Pseudomonadota > Betaproteobacteria > Burkholderiales > Oxalobacteraceae > Glaciimonas > Glaciimonas sp. PCH181. The sequence continues at coordinate 1,309,933 of NZ_PYFP01000001.1, read as the reverse complement.
GTCTGAATCAGGAGCAATACGCGCAGCAACTGGTCGAGTTTGGTGCCGATGAGGTGGCGTTAAGCGAGAAGTTGCACGAAGATATGCGACCGTCCTATTTGCAAGGCGAAGTGACGCGCTTGACCAATGCGATCGCGGCGTTGGGTGCGGTTAATCTGGCGGCGCTGGATGAGTTGGCGCAAGCTTCAGAGCGCAAAAATTTCCTCGATGCGCAAAATGCCGACTTGACCGAGGCGATCAATACGCTGCAAGACGCTATTCACAAAATCGATAAAGAAACCCGCGAGTTGTTGCAGGATACGTTTGATCGGGTAAACGGGCATTTCGCCGAATTGTTCCCGATTTTGTTCGGTGGCGGGCAGGCGAGGCTGATCATGACCGGCGACGAAATTCTGGATTCTGGCGTGCAAGTTATGGCGCAACCGCCAGGCAAGAAGAATGCAACGATCCATTTATTATCGGGTGGTGAAAAAGCGCTGACGGCGACCGCGTTGGTGTTCTCGATGTTCCAGTTAAATCCCGCACCGTTTTGCTTGCTGGACGAAGTTGATGCGCCGCTGGACGATGCTAATACCGAGCGGTTTTGCAACATGGTTAAGCGGATGTCGGAGAACACTCAGTTTCTGTTTATCTCGCATAACAAAATTGCGATGGAGATGGCAAATCAACTGATCGGTGTGACCATGCAGGAGCAGGGCGTGTCGCGGATCGTGGCGGTGGATATGGAGTCAGCCAGAAGTTTTGCGGCAGCTGCGTAATCCCAGCTTACGCAGCGCTTTGGCGGTGCGTGAGCGCGTAAGATGGCTTTCTATTAATTGGCTTTTTTGATAATTTTTTGGGAACGCCAATCTATTTCCTGTGTCCTAAGAAGGCGTTTTGACAATGGATGCATCGGTGAGCCGCTGTAATCCCGCGTTTTCAACTAAAAATTACTAAAATTTTTTCAATAACATTAGGCGTTATTCTTACAATTATTGATAATGACGCATTGGTAACAATGCAGTCTTTAAGACATATTGCATTAGATAAAAGATTCGGCTGGATGAGGGGTATTTCTGAGCGGCAGTATTTGCACCATAATTTGCGCGCTATACGCTATTAGATATTCTTTATTTATCTGCTTACTGGGTGCGTTTTTAGAACATTTTTTATACCGCTCATTGCATTATTTTTTGCACATTTTCTGCGGCTAACTCACAAACTACTTGCTTGCTACCTATGTTGTTATTAACAAGTTTACTAACATTTAACCGGAAGAATTCTCTACCGCGAATCGCGGTTCGGGCAGCGGGCAATGCGCACGAGTAGTCCCCATTTCAATTCTTATTTTTTGCGGATATCCAAACACCGAAGTGTTTGCGCTATGTTCGCTATCGAGGCCTTAGTAGTATGACCGATCTACAAACTAGTCTGTTCGCCATTGGCGGCGCAATTATTGTTGGCGTCGTCTCCTATAATAAGTGGCAAGAATACAAAGCCAAAAAGAGCGTTGAACGGGCTTTTTCGACATCGCACGATGACGTTTTGATGGCTCCGCCGTCAGAATCTTCTGAACGCGCAGACCGCGCTGAACGTCCTGAGCGGCATGAGCCTGTGTTGTTTGAGCCGGAAAGCGTCTCGGACTCAGTTGCCACTGAGGATATGCCGCTGGACAACGTTGATCTGACTGCCGAACAATTGGCAACCGAGCCGCAAGGCCAGACGGTCGTACCGTCGACCGCAGCGGAGACCGCTGCACAGGCAGCTGCGGCACCGGTGGTGAGTATCCCGCCACAAATCGAATTACCCGTAGATGGCTTGATAGATTGCGTGATTCCTTTAACGCTGGAAGCAGCGGTGCGCGGCGATAAAGTGCTGCCGGTTTTACAAAATTTACGTTACGTCGGTAACAAGCCGGTGAATTTTATTGGTGAAGATAGCCACGGTGAATGGGAGCCGATTGCCCATGGCGGTATTTATAAATCGCTGATGGCTGGCGTTCAGATGGCGAATCGCAGCAATCCTCTGAATGAGATTGAATATTCTGAGTTGGTGATTAGCCTGCGTCAGATTTGCGATGATCTGGGCGCGGAACCGGATATCCCGGATATGACTGAAGTTATGCAAGGTGCGCGTGCTCTGCACCAGTTTGTGATCGAACATGATGCACAACTAGGTGTGAATATTCAGTCGAAAGGCGCACCTTGGGCAATCAATACACTGATGTCGGCATTGGCGCGGCAGGGTTTCGATGCCCGTCCTGAAGGGCGTTTGATTATGTCAGATGGCGATGGCGGCGTGCTGTTTTCTCTGTCGACTAACGCTGGCGCGACTAGCGAAACCACTGGGCGTTTGACGCTATTGCTGGATGTTCCGCGTGTTTCGCAAGCGCGTGATGGCTACGGTGCGATGGTTGCCTGCGCGCGCGCGCTGGCGTCACGACTGGGTGGTGTAGTGGTCGATGACAGTAATCAGCCGCTGGCGGATGCACAACTGGCAGAGATAGCAGGTCAGGTTGATGCGTTCTATCTGGATATGGATGGCGCCGAAATTTCTGCCGGCTCAACGCGTGCTTTGCGATTGTTCAGTTGAGTTGAGTTGACTGTTTCATAAAAGTAGTTCAAGTCAATTAACACACGTTAAGTCCGTTATTAAGTCTGCTAATAAGCGCGTCTCTGCGCTTCTTCACTAAATTACACAAGTTATGCAACCAAGTTTATTCGATGGTGGCGGCAGCGGGAATGCTCCCGATGCCGCCGATTGGCGTGTGCGCGCAGCGTGGCTGATTGCGGAATTAAATCGCCACAATTATGCGTATTACGCGCTCGATAATCCGTCCATTCCGGATGCGGACTATGATCGCCTGTTTGGCGAACTCCAGACGCTGGAGCAATTGCATCCAGAATTAAATACGCCGGATTCGCCTACCCAGCGCGTTGGTACTGCGCCGCTGCCCCAATTTGACCAGATCACGCACTCAATCCCGATGTTGTCGCTAGGTAATGGCTTTGGCGATGCCGACATTGTTGAATTTGACCGGCGCGTCAGAGATGGGCTTGATACCCATACGGAAACCGAGATCGACTACGCGGTTGAACTGAAGTTTGACGGACTGGCGATCAATTTGCGTTATGAGGATGGCGTCCTGGTGCAGGCTGCCACCCGTGGCGATGGCAGTACCGGGGAAAACGTTACTAGCAACATTCGGACGATACGGGCGATTCCGCTACGCTTGCATAGCGATAACCCCCCTAAAGTCTTGGATGTTCGCGGCGAAGTATTGATGTTCAAAGCCGATTTTGCGCGCCTCAATGAACGTCAACGCAGTGCTGAACTGAAAGAGTTCGCCAATCCCCGCAACGCTGCCGCCGGTAGTTTACGCCAGCTTGATTCACGGATTACCGCACAACGCACGTTGCGGTTTTTTGCTTATGGCATCGGCATCCTTGATGGCGCAGAAATGCCGCCGTCGCATTCTGCATTGCTTGACTGGTACAAGACGCTTGGCCTGCCTGTCTGCAAAGAGCGGGCGGTAGTCAAAGGCGCGCAAGGTATGTTGGGGTTTTTCGGAGAAGTTGGCACAAAGCGCGGCAAGTTGCCGTATGAAATCGATGGCGTAGTCTATAAAGTCAATCGTTTGCAGCAGCAACAAATGCTGGGATTTGTATCGCGTGCGCCGCGCTTTGCGTTGGCACATAAATTCCCCGCCGAAGAGGCGACGACGCAGGTGCTTGATATTGAGGTGCAAGTTGGCCGCACTGGGGCGATAACCCCGGTCGCAAGGCTGGCACCGGTATTTGTTGGCGGCGCGACGGTAACTAACGCGACGTTGCACAATGAGGATGAAGTTCGGCGCAAGGATATTCAGATCGGCGATACCGTCATAGTGCGCCGTGCCGGTGATGTTATTCCTGAGGTGGTGTCGTACGTAGCCGAACGTCGTTCCGCGACAGCGCAACCGTTCGTGATGCCGACTCTGTGCCCTATTTGCGGCTCGGAGATTGTCCGGCTGGAAGACGAAGCGATAGCGCGTTGCTCCGGCGGTTGGGTTAAATGCCCGGCGCAACGGAAGGGCGGTTTGCAACATTTTGCCTCGCGTCGCGCCATGGATGTCGAGGGTCTGGGCGATCAATTAATTGACCAGTTGGTTGATCGCGGGATCATTACTACTGCGGCCGATTTATATAAACTTGGTATTGTGAAACTGGCTGCGCTTGACCGAATGGCGGATAAATCGGCACAAAACGTTGTTGCCGCGCTGGAAAAGTCTAAATCGACAACGTTAGGCCGGTTCATTTATGCGTTGGGTATTCGCCATGTTGGAGAGGCTACCGCCAAGGAGTTGGCAAGTCATTTCGGCGATATCGATGCGGTAATACAAGCTTCTGAAGAGCAATTATTAGAGGTCGCCGACATTGGTCCCGTAGTGGCGAAGTCGATTTTGGCGTTCTTCAGTGATCAGTTAAATGTCGAACTGGTTGAACAGTTGCGCGCCGCCGGCGTATATTGGGCTGCGAACTTGCCAGCGGAAACCAAGTCCAAGTTCTTGTCAGGTAAAACATTTGTCCTGACAGGAACTCTGCCTACGCTCAGCCGAGATGAAGCTGCAGCACTAATTGAGGCTGCCGGTGGTAAGGTAGCTGGTTCAGTATCGAAGAAAACAAGTTACGTTGTCGCTGGTGCCGAGGCAGGTAGTAAATTGACCAAAGCGGAAGAATTAAATGTCAGTATTCTTGATGAAGACGGACTCCGAACTCTTTTAGAAAGCGATCATGACAAAAATTAGAAAAGCAGTATTTCCAGTAGCTGGCTTGGGTAGCCGATTTTTGCCAGCAACGAAAGCCCAACCAAAAGAAATGCTTCCGATTGTCGATAAACCGTTGATTCAATACGCGGTCGAAGAAGCGGTTGCCGCCGGTATTACCGATATGGTGTTTATCACCGGCCGGAATAAACGGGCAATTGAAGATCATTTTGATACTGTTTTTGAACTTGAAAGTGAGCTTGAAGCGGCCGGTAAGATCAGGTTGCTGGATCTGGTTCGGAATGTTATCCCCAGTTACGTTAATTGTATTTTTATTCGTCAATCCGCCCCATTAGGCCTTGGTCATGCAGTGCTGTGCGCGCGTCCCGTCGTTGGTAATGAGCCGTTTGCTGTCTTGCTGGCAGATGATTTTATGGATGTCGAAGAGGGCCAAAAAGCAGTATTGGCGCAAATGACGGATGTATTTGAGCAAGAAGGCAGTAGCGTTTTGGCGGTGCAGGATGTGCCCCGTGCTGAGACCAAACAATACGGTATCGTCAGCATTGATGCTTACAAGGCCAATTTGGAGCGCGTAAATAGCATCGTTGAAAAGCCGCTCCCAGAAAATGCTCCTTCTACGTTGGCAGTCGTTGGTCGTTACGTATTGACTAACGGTATATTTGATTGCCTAGAAGGAATAGGCAAGGGCGCAGGCGGCGAAATTCAACTCACCGATGGCATCGCTGCGCTGATGGAAAAAGAAAAGGTTCTGGCGTATCGCTATGAGGGTCAGCGCTACGATTGCGGTTCCAAACTCGGCTATTTGAAAGCAACCTTGGCGATGGGCCTAAAGCATCCGGAAACCGGCCCTGAATTTACCAAATATCTGCAACAATTCCAATAATACTTTTTTAAACCGTAGCAACGGCGTTATAACTTCTGGCTGTCTTGGCGATCTTTTACGTAACTTCGAAGTAATTTTTACGTTTGCACTGCCTTCATCGGCAGGGTTGCCAAGTGCGGTGCCGAACCGTTTTGCGTAAGTTCTAATACTAAATGTGACGATTGATTCTATGAGTGTGCGTGAAATTCTAAAAATGGGTGATCCACGTCTGTTGTTGAAGGCAGAGCCAGTCACCGATTTCGATACCCCGGAACTGGCAGCATTGATCGCTGACATGTTTGATACGATGCATGCCGCAAATGGTGCGGGTTTGGCGGCACCGCAGATCGGCGTTAATTTGCGGGTGGTAATTTTTGGTTTTAAAAATAACCTGCGTTATCCTGATGCAGAACCGGTACCTGAAACTGTCTTGATCAATCCTGTTTTGACGCCACTTTCGGATATCACGGAAGACGGCTGGGAAGGCTGTTTGTCAGTGCCCGGGATGCGAGGCGTGGTGCCGCGCTGGGAGAAATTACATTACGAAGGCGTCGATCAGCATGGCGTAGCGATTAGCCGCGCAGTTGATGAGTTCCATGCGCGCGTGGTGCAGCACGAATGCGATCATTTGGATGGGATTTTATATCCAATGCGGATCAAGGATTTTTCACGATTTGGATTTACTTCGGTATTGTTTCCGGAGTTGGATCCTAACGACGACGATTAATAAATCGTCAGGCCAAATAAAAAGCGGGATAGCCATACAAGGCTGTCCCGCTTTTTTATCTTCTGGCTTATAAGCAGCAAAGTGGCGTATTTAGCCTTCGGCAATTCGTTTAGCAATATGTTCCAACGCTTCCTCAACCTGATCGACTAAAATCAGGCATAAATCGCCTTCTTTTAAGGTCGATAAAGCAGTATCGATTGCAACGAATTCGCCATCAATTTCTTGACTGGCTTTGGTGCGGCGCGCATTTTTTAAACCGTCCCGCAGCAGCGCCAAGACCTCGCCATCTGCACGACCGCGCTGGCATTGATCCTGATACAGAATAACTTCATCGAAGGCATCACCCAGCAGTTGGGTTTGCTGGCGGATGTCTTCATCGCGGCGATCCCCTGCGCCACTAATGACGACTGAGCGTCGTTTGGCGGGCATGTTTTCAACCGCTTGTACCAGCGCAACGATGGCATCAGGATTGTGGCCGTAGTCAGCGATCAATGTGGCACCACGATAATCGAATACGTTAAATCGGCCGGGCACAGTGGCGGGATCATTTATGAATGAGTGCAGGCCATTGCGGATAATTTTCCAATCCAGTTCCAACGCCCAGGCAGCTGCGGTAGCGGCCATTACGTTTTCAACCTGGAAGCAGATCGTGCCGTTCCGTGTCAATGGGATTTCTGCTAACGGTAAACGTACTTCTTGCGCTCCTTGCGCTGCGACGATATCCCCGCCGTCCAGATAGACAACGCGATGACCTTGCGCGCGATGCGTGGTCATGACTGGATTACTGTTGTCGTAGGCGAAGAACGTGACTGAGCCCGGGCAGACTTGCGCCATGCTGGTGACCATAGGATCACCAGCGTTGAGAACGGCAACACCGTTGGGAGCGACGTTTTCGACGATCACGCGTTTGACTACTGCCAGGTCTTCGACTGTGCTGATAAAGCTCAGGCCAAGGTGATCGCCCATGCCGATATTGGTAATGACGGCGACGTTACAACGATCAAAGCCGAGTCCTTCACGCAATACGCCACCGCGTGCGGTTTCAAATACCGCCGCATCAACATCGGGATGCATCAGAACGTTACGGGCGCTGCGTGGGCCGCTGCAATCGCCGGTGTCGATACGCTGCTTTTCGATATACACACCGTCGGAATTGGTCATGCCGACGCGCAGACCTTTACAGCTAAGAAGATGCGCAATCAAGCGCACGGTGGTGGTTTTTCCGTTGGTTCCGGCGACAGCAACCAATGGGATACGACCATCGTCGTTGCCGCTAAACATAGTTTCGATGATCGCTTTACCGACTGCGCGACCTTTGCCATAAGACGGGCTGATATGCATGCGCAGGCCCGGCGCGGCGTTGACTTCAACGATGCCGCCTTCTTGCTCTTCCAGTGGTTTGTGGACGCTGTTACAGACCACGTCGACACCGCAAATATCCAGACCGACCATTTGAGCAGCGGCGATGGCGCGCGCTGCCATTTGCGGATGCACGTCATCGGTGACATCCGTCGCAGTGCCGCCAGTGCTTAGATTCGCGTTATTTCGCAGGACCACGCGGACGCCTTTTGGCGGGATCGTATCGGCCTGATAACCTTGCTTTGCAAGTGTTGCAATCGCGATGGCGTCGAAGCGAATTTTAGTCAGCGGGGTTGCATGACCATCGCCACGCAAGGGGTCGCTGTTGACGTTATCGACTAAAGCGCGGATGGTATTACGACCATCGCCAATGACCAGTGGCGGGTCGCGTCTGGCTGCTGCCACCAGTTCTTTGCCGACGACCAGCAGACGAAAATCGTGGCCGGGCAGATAGCGCTCAACGATGACGTCTGCACAGATTTCCGCAGCAACATCAAAGGCGCCCATGACTTGCTCACGCGTGCCGATGTTGACTGCAACACCTTTGCCTTGATTGCCGTCGCGCGGTTTGACCACTACTGCACTACCGATTTCCTGCGCGACTGCCCAGGCATCGGGAGCCGTCGTTACGACGCGGCCTGTGGGGACCGGAACGCCGGCTGCCAGTAACAACATCTTGGTGAGGTCTTTGTCTTGCGCAATTGCTTCGGCAATGGCGCTGGTGTGACTAGTTTCTGCGGCTTGAATACGGCGCTGCTGGCTACCCCAGCCGAATTGCACCATGCTGCCCTCGGTCAGACGGCGAAACGGTACGCCACGGGCGACCGCGGCTTCTACGATGGAGCCGGTACTTGGCCCCAATCGAACGTCTTCATCCAGCTCTCGCAAGCGCGATAACGCATCGGCCAGATCGAATGGCTGATCATTAGCTGCCGCATTGCATAATGCTTGCGCCAGCTCGAAGGCTAGTTTGCCGACGGCTTCTTCGCTGTATTCGACAATGACTTGATAGACACCGTTTTCCAGCGCCTGGACAGTACGACTAAAGGTGACTGGGCAGCCAGCTTGCGATTGCAGCGCGAGTGCGGCGCTTTCTAGTGCGTGGGCCATCGAAATATTATCGTCCACACTGGTCGACTCGAGGAAGCCGATATGCGGGAAGCAAGCCCGCAAGCGCGCCTCGAAATCGTGCATGCCGGCAATCGAACGCTCAACTTCTGTGCATGACACGATTGCTTCAATCGCAGTGTGACGGGACCATAAATTTGGGCCGCGTAGGAATCGGATACGTGATACGTCCATCAACAAGTTTTCCTGAATTTTTGGTCTGTTTGACCAATTTTAATGGGGTCTAAATTTTTGTTGCCAGAATATGGCAATTCAAACATGTGGCGTTTTTTGTTACTGCTGCAAGTCGACTTGATGTCGCAACGTCATCGATTTCCTGCATGCCGCTTAATGGGACATGATGGCAATGATGTTGCGACCAAAAGGTCGATTAGGCTAACTTTGTTTTTCTTGTATTCAGCGGCGGTCTTACCAGCTCTAAATTAAAGGTTTCAATACCAGCGCGTATCAAATCGACGCTAATGCCAAGTGCCCATGTTGCAGCAACAGCAGCCAGGACATTTTCTGTGCGCGACGACGGTTGACCATCTGCGGTGAGCGGGATCGTGGCAATTTGCGCCAATTCGATTTCCCGTTTGCCGGTGGCTAAAATAATTTGCCCATGACGAACAAATACAGCGCGCTTGTTTTGCATCAAGTGTTGCGTAATCACGGGTAGCGATTGCTCAGCACAGAAGAAAATAACTTCGCCGTCACATAATTCTGCGAATGCCGACACTAACGGATCGGCTGCATTCAACACTGCTACACCAGTTGGCAATACGATATCGACCTGGGTGCGTAATACCTTAGCTATTTGTTCAGCATCGTCGACATAGTAATCCGGCAGTTTATCCGTTAAGGCGATGTTGGTGACTACGCCAACCTGACAGCGATCATAAGCCAAACCTTCAGACAGGATCGTTTTGGCGCCGTTTTCAAATACCGCTGCTTCGACTGCACGGTTAAGCAATACCCGATGCGCTCCCGTCCAGTCGGCGCAATTATTCTTTTCAACCTGTTGATTATTAAAGTACAGGCCATCGCTGCACGCAAGGCCAGTATGTTTGCCACTCAGATTGAGCAGGCGGGCGATCAGATGCGAGACTACGGTTTTGCCATCTGTGCCGGTGACGCCGACGATGGGAATACGACCGTTTTCTTCACCAGCGAACAGGTGATTAACGATCGCAAGACCCACCGGCTGCGCTTCGCCTTCAGCGGGCTTCAAATGCATCAACAAACCGGGGCCAGCATTGACTTCGACGATGGCACCGCGTTGCTGGTCCAATGGCCGGGAAATGTCTTCTGCCACCAGATCAACACCGGCAATATCCAGACCAACGATGCGGGCGGCCAGTGCCGCCGCTGCGGCAACACTAGGATGCACTTTTGCTGTTACATCGATGCAGACGTTGCCGGTGCGTTGTATTAGTACTGATTTTTCGGCGGTGGGAATGGACGTTGAGGAATAGCCCTGCCGCTCCAATTCCATTTGGATAGTCGGTTCTTGTTCCAGGATGATTGGACTAAGAGGATGTTCTTCTAGCTCACCGCGGCGTGGATCGGAGTTTAATTGGCTGTCGATCAACTCCAAAATGGTCGAGGTGCCATTGCCGATGACCGATAGTGGTTCACCTCTGGCAGCAGCAGCTAACTTGCCGCCCACAATCAGCAAACGATGTTCGTTACCGCGAATGAAGCGTTCGACGATGACACCGCTGCCTTCTTCTAATGCACAAGCGTAGGCAGTCTCGATTTCGGCGCGGGTATTTAAATCGATGAAGACGCCACGGCCATGATTAGCATCAGTTGGTTTGACGACTACGGGCAGTCCGATATCTTCTGCCGCTTCCCATGCATCTTCTGCGCTCTCGACGATACGTCCTTCCGGAGTCGGCACGCCGCAAGACTGCAACAGGCTTTTGGTCAGATCTTTATCGCTTGAAATACTTTCTGCAATGGCGCTGGTTTGGTCTGTCTCGGCAGTCCAGATGCGCCGTTGACGGGCACCGTAGCCTAGTTGGACAAGATTACCTGCCGATAGCCGCAAGGAGGGAATGCGGCGTTGGTCGGCAGCATCGACGATACAGGCTGTGCTCGGACCCAGGCAGAGCGAGTCGACCATTTCTCGCAAGGTGACAACATGGCTCGCGACATCAAATGGCTTGTTTTCAATCGCGGCCATGACCAGATCGCGGGCGGCGTACAAAGCGGCGCGCGTGATTTGCTCGTGGCGGGCTCGCACAACGACTTTATATACACCGCGTTTGGAGGTTTCACGTGCTTTGCCGAAGCCACCGGGCAGACCGGCCAGATTTTGTAATTCCAGCGTGACATGTTCTAAAATATGACCGGGCCAAGTGCCGTCTTTCAGACGTTGCACAAAACCACCGCGCTCGCCATAGCTGCAACGATGTTCAATTAATGACGGCAACCAGGTTGTCAGGCGTTCATTAAAACCGGGAATAACGTTAGAAGGGCAGTCTTCCAGTTCTCCGATATCGATCCAAGCCTCAAGAGCGGATCGATACGTCCAAATATTTGGGCCGCGCAAAGATGTAATTCGGAGAAATTCTATGTTTTTCATGTGTAATTAGTCAGACTATGGGATTGCACGCAGCAAAGAACGCCCAGTTGGATTTAACGCTTTAAGTTACAAATGGTTTACAAAGAATAAAAAATAAATAATTACCATTCATCGCAATCAGCTGCTTAAAACCCCTTAAAATACCGCAGCATACTATCTTCACGAAAATGTTGTTCTAAAGATACGTATTTTCTTGCGTCAGACTCACGTCAAATGTATTTTTGTTGTTAATAAGTGATGCGCAAGCCATTGCAGACGCAACTTATTGCCTTCCGTTCATTCCTTTTATCCCTTTTCAGGGCACCGCGCCGTTCAGATGACAAGAGAATTATTCAGTCTTACTTCCCAATCTAATAACACGATCCAATCTTTGCCGGGCAATTGGCGTGCGGACGTACAGTCGCAATTAGCCTCTGAAGAGAAAGTTGCCGCCTGGCTAGAGGTGGATATTGATGCTGCGCTACATTTTACGCGTGGTTTGGTAGTTGTGACTGATCGACGTATTCTGGCGAAAATGCGCGGTGAATCTGAGTGGTATCAGTGCGATTACTACGACGGGCTTTCATTACGCCATCACGATCACGCCGGTATCGGTAGTCTTGAATTAGTTGATCCCCGGCAACGTCTGGCGAGTTGGCGCTATACCCTGGGCCTAAATGTCATCGCATTGCGCCTGATCAATCACTTCGACCGGCAATTACAGGCGCGTTTATCGGGCCGATCAGTCGAGCGGCTGGACGAGGGAGTCTGCCCACAATGTCAGGCACCTTTGCCGCCGGGCGAAGACGACTGCGCCATCTGCCCTGAAAAAAAGGAAGAGGCGTCTTCGCGTTGGGCATTATTCCGCCTGGTGCGCTTTGCCAAACCGTATAAATGGTCATTGATCGCGGGTTTTTTGCTGACTCTGGCATCCACCGCCGCGACATTAGTGCCGCCTTACTTAACCCTGCCTTTGATGGACAACATCCTGATTCCTTATCAAAACGGGAAGCCGATCGATGTTGGCCTGGTGAAGCTCTACATGGCCGGACTGCTCGGATCGGCGCTGGTGGCATGGACACTCGGCTGGGCACGGACTTATATTCTGGCGATTGTCAGTGAGCGCATCGGTGCGGATTTGCGGACCTCGACTTACGAACATCTATTGCGACTCTCACAAGAATACTTTGGTGGAAAGCGCACCGGCGATTTGATGGCGCGGATTGGTTCGGAGTCGGATCGCATTTGCGTGTTCCTGTCATTGCATTTGCTCGATTTTGCGATCGATGTATTGATGATGCTGATGACTGCAGCGATTTTGATCTCGATTAATCCATGGCTGGCGCTGGTAACGTTGCTGCCATTGCCATTTATTGCGTGGATGATTCATCTGGTGCGCGATCGCTTGCGTCACGGCTTTGAAAAAATTGATCGCATCTGGTCGGAGGTGACTAACGTGCTGGCCGATACGATTCCGGGGATTCGCGTAGTCAAAGCGTTCGCGCAGGAAAAGCGCGAGGCGACGCGTTTTAAAGAAGCCAATCGTCATAATTTGCTGGTCAACGATAGAGTAAATAAAATCTGGTCGTTGTTCACGCCGACGGTTACTTTTTTGACTGAAATAGGCTTGCTGGTGGTCTGGGCTTTCGGTATTTGGCAAGTTTCACAAAATCAGATTACCGTTGGGGTATTGGTTGCTTTCCTGGCGTATATTGGCCGCTTTTATACCCGCCTTGATTCCATGAGCCGGATTGTTTCAGTAACGCAAAAAGCGGCTGCTGGCGCAAAGCGCATCTTTGAAATTCTTGATCATGTATCGAGCGTGCCAGAACCTGCCAATCCGGTGCATCTGGAGAATGTTCAAGGCGCTATCGAATTACGCGACATCGGTTTTCGCTACGGTAACCGGTCTGTGATGCGCGGCGTGAATCTGTCGATTAAGCCGGGCGAAATGATTGGTTTGGTCGGGCATAGTGGGTCTGGGAAAAGTACGCTGGTTAACTTGATTTGCCGGTTTTACGACGTGTCGGAAGGTGCAATTAAGATAGATGGCGTTGATATTCGCTCGCTACCGATTGCTGAATACCGTCGCAATATTGGGTTGGTTTTGCAAGAGCCGTTCTTGTTTTTCGGCACTATTGCAGACAATATTGCGTATGGCAAACCTGAGGCGACGCGTCAAGATATCGTCGCTGCGGCCCGTGCAGCGCATGCGCATGAGTTTATTTTGCGTTTGCCGCAAGGTTATGATTCTTTGGTCGGCGAGCGTGGTCAAGCGTTGTCCGGCGGTGAGCGTCAGCGTATTTCGATTGCGCGTGCATTGCTGATTGATCCGCGTATCTTGATCATGGATGAGGCGACTTCTTCAGTCGACACTAGCACTGAAAAAGAGATTCAGAAAGCGCTCGATAATCTGGTCCAAGGTCGGACTACGATAGCTATCGCCCATCGTTTATCGACGTTGCGTAAAGCGGATCGATTAGTGGTAATGGATCGGGGGGAGATTGTTGAAGTCGGTAATCATGATGAATTGATGGCTAGCGAGGGGGCTTATTACCGCTTGTATCAGGCGCAATTACGGAATGTTGATGAAGAGCCGGAATTGCAAAACTGGAACGGTATCACTAGCAAAGATGTTGAGAGCATCGCATAAAGATGACGACAAAAATGACAGATTTTGATTTTCGCTTGAGCCGTAATGCCTTTGGGCGATTGGTGTTTACTTCTGCTAGTGGAGAAGTGCATGAGGGCGCTCTGCCGGTGCGGGCGTTTCCTATTAGCGCTGCGGATGAGGGGTTGTCGCTGGTGGCTGCTAATGGGCAGGAGTTGGCTTGGATTGATCGCTTAAGTGAGCTGCCCGATGATACGCGGGCGATTGTTGAAGAGGAGCTGGCTCGACGTGAGTTTATGCCGGAGATTAGCCGTATTCTTCATGTGTCTAGTTACACGACGCCCAGCAACTGGACGGTTGCTACGAATCGTGGGGAGGCTACTTTTACGTTAAAAGGCGAGGAGGATATTCGTCGGTTGGCGGGGGCGTCGTTGTTGATTGCGGATAATCATGGGGTGCATTTTGTGATTCGGGATTTGCACGCGCTGGATAAGGTTAGTCGTAAAATTTTGGATCGGTTTTTGTAAACGGTTGATGAGGGTTTGTTGGGTGATGGTTCGGCTGATGTTTAATAAGCGTGTTAAGAAACACCAACCGAACCATCTCCTCACAAAACCAAACCTCAATCAACCAATTACAAAAATTGATCCAAAAAACACAAACAACAAAAAATTCACTTAAAAGTTTTCATCTAAATTCAAATATCGCCACTCGCCAGTAGGTAAATCCCCCAGCGTAATCTTCCCAATCCTGATACGTTTCAGACCGGTAACTTTCAACCCCACTGCCTCACACATCCGGCGAATCTGCCGTTTCTTACCTTCTCTCAAGGTAAAACTGAGCTGATCCTCGTTTTGCCATTTAACAATGGCCCGCTTCAACGGCTTACCATCCAGCGACAACCCAAAATTCAACCGACGTAAATCCTCCGCCGGTAATTTCAAACCGTGGTGATATTCCACTCGCACCAAATACTCTTTATCGATAGCAGAATCTTCACCAATCAACTGCTTAGCGACACGCCCATCCTGCGTCAGCACCAACAATCCAACAGAGTCAATATCAAGGCGCCCAGCAGGGACAAGGTTACGCAACTGGCTGCCGTGAAATTCCTGCACGGATTTGTCTTCTTTCCAGCGACTCGCCGCATTCACAAGAACTACAGCCGGTTTGTAACCATCTTCCGCCTGCCCGCTGACGTAACCCATTGGTTTGTTAATCAGAATAGTCACGCGCCTGGCTTGTTCGGCGCTGGCCTGGCGTTCGACTGTCACATGTTGGTGCGGCAGAACTTTACTGCCCAGTTCGGAAATGATGACGCCATCGACGCGAACCCAGCCACGGGCGATCCATTCATCGGCCTCGCGGCGTGAACAAAGACCGAGTTCGGACATGCGTTTGGAAAGGCGTAGTGGTTCAGTCATGAGATACAAAAATAGTTAAATAGAAAAAGGTTGGACTGCGTAAAACTCTCTAGCAAAAACATACTTTTTATTGCAATTGGCGGTGCTGCGCAAACAGCCCCACATTGGTCAACGTGACCTTACCAGCTTTTATTGGCACGCTTTGAAAAAAGCAATTCTGCATGAGTCGTATATATCTTAAAGCGTTCAAGCACACCGCTTAAATCTGCAATGCATCCAGCAAATCGGTTTCGAGTTGTAACTGGCTACGACTATGGTTGAGCGCGCTGCCATCAACCAAAAACACGTCTTCGACGCGTTCCCCCAACGTCATAATCTTCGCCGTATGCAAATTAATCTTGTATTTCGCCAGCACGTTAGCAATCAAATACAGCAGACCAGCTCGATCATTCGCCGTAATCGCCAGCAGATAATACTGCCCCCGATCGTCAGGACGAAGATCCACTGTCGGTGTCACCGGAAAGGTGCGCGACAGACGGGATAAGCGTCCTTGCGTCGGTGCTGGCAGCGGGCCACGTGCTTCCAGTTGCGTCGTCAGTTCATGCTCAATCAAGTTAATGATATCGCGGTAGTGCTTCGCAAATAATGGCGCACTTAATAGAAATGTATCCAGTGCATAACCGTGCTTGGTTGTATGAATTTTGGCATCCAGAATGCTGAAATTCTTGCTGTCGAAGTAACTGCAAATACGCGCGAATAAATCGGCTTCATCTCTTGTGTAAACAGCGACCTGCAAGCCTTCACCAATCGGGGCTAGTCTGGCTTTGACGATAGGTTTTGGGCTGTCGACCAGTGTATAAAAAGAACGTGTCTGCCATGCGATATCTGGTGCGTCGTGGCGTAAAAAGTACGCGACATCCAACTGCTTCCACAAAGGCTCATGCGCATCATTGGGCAGGCCATACAGCCGCAACGTGCGCATTGCATCTTCTTGCGTATTCTTTAATTCACGGTCGGTGGAGGGCGTTTCGCCACCTAAAACACGTAACGTGATGCGATATAAATCTTCCAGCAGTTTGCCTTTCCAGGCGTTCCACACTTTAGGGCTGGTGCCGCGAATATCGGCCACCGTCAGCAAGTAAAGCGCTGTCAGATGGCGCTCATCTTTTACCGTATTGACGAAACTCAGAATGACATCGGGATCCGACATGTCCTGCTTTTGCGCTACGTGTGACATCGTTAAATGCTGCTGCACCAGAAACACAACGAGTTCTGTGTCTTCCTCGGATATGCCATGCTGCTGGCAAAATTGTCTGGCATCCGCCATGCCTAATTGCGAATGATCACCGCCACGACCTTTGGCGATATCGTGGAACAAGGCAGCGACATACAGTATCCATGGGCGCGAAAAGTTCGCAATCAATTGACTACAAAACGGATACTCATGTGCGTGCTCGCTCATGGTGAAGCGGCGTACATTTCGCACCACCATCAGGATATGCTGATCGACGGTGTAGACATGAAACAGATCATGCTGCATCTGCCCGACAATACGCCGAAAGTTAGGAAGATAGCGCCCCAGAATCCCGGTCTGGTTCATCGCTCGTAATGCATGTGTAATGCCTTGCGGTGCTTGAATAATCTGTAGAAATAATGACCGATTGTAGGGATTGCGGCGGAACGCGGTATCGATTTTTAAGCGTGCATGCCATAGCGCGCGACGCGTACGCACGGTCATATCCCTGATATGGATATCCTGTGCGATCAGCAGAAATAGCTCTAGCATGCTCGATGGCGTGACCTCGAACTGATCCTCGCTGGCGATATCAATCAGTCCGTTGATTTGATTGAAGCGCTCATTGATCGGCTGCGGAACGATAGGTTGTGGAAACAGCTGCGCTTCGATATTTTGCAAGAGAACCAGATTCAGCTGGGTCACTGCTTTGGCAGCCCAGTAATACCGCTGCATCAGATATTCACTGGCGCGCCGGGTTTCCGTCGTTTTGAAGCCAAGCGTCTCCGCAATCGGTGTCTGGACATCGAAAACCAGGCGATCTTCACGCCGGTTGGTATAGATATGCAAGCGAATACGGATATCTTTAAAAGCGCGTTCTTTTTGGGTCAACTGTCGCGCTTCAGCCGCGGTAATAAGCGACCGCTTGGCGAGTTTGCTCCACGAATCGCCTAGGCCAGCAGCTTTTGCCACCCATAAAATGACTTGTAAATCGCGCAGACCGCCCGGACTTTCCTTGCAGTTTGGCTCAAGACTGTAAGCTGTATCTTCAAACTTTACATGGCGCTGGCGCATTTCCAGTTTTTTTGCCTGAAAAAAAGCACGCGGGTCCATCGCGGCGTTATAGCGTTCTTGTAACGCGCTGAACAGGCGCTTGTTGCCGGTGACCAGTCGGGCTTCTAGCAGGCTGGTTTTTACTGTGATATCCGCTGCTGCTTCGGTCATGCATTCGTCGATGGTACGGATGCTGTGGCCAATTTCCAGGCCGATGTCCCAAAATAATTGGACTAGTTGTTCCAGGCTATTTTTTAATTGGGCATCCGGTGCAGCATCCAACAATATCAAGAGGTCAACGTCGGAATAAGGAAATAACTCACCACGCCCATAACCGCCTACGGCAACTAATGCAGCGGAGGCGGGCAGCTGTAATACTTTCCATGCCAAAGTTAATGCTGTGTCAACACTTTGCCTTAATTGCTTGAGAAGCGGCTCTGGTTTGCCGTCTTCTAAAAAAGCAGTGATGACTGCCTGCCGTTCATTTCTGAGTTGATTTTTTAAGGTTTTGGCAAGTGTCGGCATAGCTGCGCAGTGGGCGGGGAGTGGGGCAATTGCCAGAAGTATTACTCGAATTCCAAATGTATTGCAAAAAAATCCATTGTAAAAATTTTGAAAGGCGCATCAACGCGCCTTTCAGTTAATGGGCATGAAAAGATTATGCGGCAGTAACGACTGGTGTAATAAATGCCGGTGGCGGCGGTGCGCCAGCCGATGTTGTCAGGATTTCATAGCCCGTTTCGGTCACCAGCACGGTATGTTCCCACTGCGCTGACAAACTACGGTCTTTGGTGCGGATAGTCCAGCCATCGCCCATTTCGCGAATGTCGCGACGTCCGGCATTGATCATCGGCTCGACCGTAAAAATCATCCCGGCTTCTAGTCTCTCAAGTGTGCCGGGGCGACCGTAATGCAGAACTTGTGGCTCTTCATGGAAGACTTTACCGATTCCATGTCCACAAAACTCGCGAACCACGCTGTAGCCAGCTTTTTCTGCATGCTGTTGAATCACGTGGCCAATATCGCCTAAATGCGCGCCTGGTTTGATTTTGGCAATCCCTAGCCACATACATTCGTAGGTGATGTCGCCGAGGCGTTTGGCCATGATTGATGGTTCGCCAGCATAAAACATCCGGCTGGTATCGCCATGGTAGCCATCTTTAATGACCGTAATGTCAAGATTCACTACGTCGCCATTTTTTAACACTTTGTCGCCCGGAATACCATGGCAGATGACGTCGTTTACCGACGTGCAGATGGCCTTCGGATAGGGCGTGTAGCCTGGTGGGCAATAATTCAGCGGTGCCGGGATGGTGCCTTGCACATTCATCATGTACTCGTGGCAAAGGCGATCAAGTTCGCCGGTCGTCACGCCAACTTTGACGTGCGGCGTAATGTAATCAAGCACTTCAGAGGCAAGCTTGCCAGCAATGCGCATGCCGGCGATATCTTCAGGCGTTTTAATGGAAATTGAGGACATAGGTAGGTAATTTGATATGAAATTGCAAACTTGCGTTCGCAGAAACGTAAAAGGGGAGGCAAAACCAACAAAATCAGAGATTTTGCGGCGGACCTGAATAAAGATAGATTATAGACGAGACTAGGGGGATGCAAGACTTGAAGGATTACCTTGTTTTAGGGTAGAATCTCCGGCTAGCCTGAATTGGTATTCATGCGAAGTAGTAATTTGTACACCAAGTATGTTGCAGTAACTCGTTGTTTTAAATCGCGAATCCGCTCGAAAAGGGTGCCTTTCTTGTTTTACAAGACTGGTGACTGAGCAGATTCCAGACCCAACCCTGGAGAAAATTATGTCAGTAACAATGTTAGAAATGCTGGAAGCCGGCGTCCATTTCGGTCACCAAACTCGTTTTTGGAATCCAAAGATGGCACCGTACATCTTCGGTCACCGCAACAAAATTCACATCGTCAATCTGGAAAAAACCCTTGGTATGTATCAAGAGGCGATGAAGTATATTCGCCAATTGTCATCCAATCGCGGCAACATCCTGTTTGTCGGCACCAAGCGTCAAGCGCGCGAAATCATTGCTGCTGAAGCTGCACGTTCAGGTTCGCCATTCGTTGATCAACGTTGGTTGGGCGGCATGCTGACTAACTTCAAAACGATCAAGACTTCAATCAAGCGCCTGAAAGAAATGGAAGCATCGATTGCTGACGGTTCAGTTGAGAACCTGAGCAAAAAAGAAGGTTTGATGTTCCAGCGCGAAATGATCAAGCTGCAAAAAGCTATCGGCGGTATTAAAGATATGGGCGGTATTCCTGACGCAATCTTTGTTATCGACGTTGGCTATCACAAAGGCGCAATCACTGAAGCCGCAAAACTGGGTATCCCGGTTATCGGCGTGGTCGATACTAACCACTCACCAGAAGGCGTAACTTACATTATTCCTGGTAACGATGATTCGTCTAAAGCAATCGCTTTGTACGCACGTGGTGTTGCAGATGCAATCATTGAAGGCCGTGCTAGCGCCGTCAATGAAGTAGTTGAACTGATCAAAGGTAACGCTGATGAGTTCGTTGAGGTAAACAACGCACAGGCGTAAATCCTGAGATTGAAGTAATACACTTCAACAATAAAAGGGGGCAGCGATTGCCCCTTTTTTTGTATAACCGAATAATTTTTGACTGATGGTACAAGTGATTGTTAGCTGGAGCGCGTCGATCGTTTAAGTGATGAATGACGAATGTTGACGAATGCGGCAAGTTTGTACCGATTGATCTAGGAGAATGAAATGGCAGTAATTACTGCAGCACAGGTTGGTGAGCTGCGCGCAAAGACTGATGCGCCGATGATGGAATGTAAAAAAGCATTGACCGAAGCCGAAGGCGATATGGTCAAAGCAGAAGAAATTCTGCGCGTTAAGTTGGGCGGCAAAGCATCTAAAGCAGCTTCCCGTATTACTGCAGAAGGCGTTGTTTCAGCCTTTATCGCTGGCGGTGTTGGTGCACTGGTAGAAATTAACTGCGAAACTGACTTTGTTACTAAAAATGACGAGTTCATTGCACTGGCAAATGCCTGCGCTAAATTGGTCGCAGAAAACAATCCAGCCGATGTTGCTGCGTTGTCAGCTTTGCCTTTGAATGGTGGTACTGTCGAATCAAAACGTGCAGAATTGATCGGCCGTATTGGTGAAAATATGTCGATTCGTCGTTTTCGTCGTTTTGAAACGAGCGTTAAATTGGCATCTTACTTGCACGGCACCAGCATTGGTGTAATGGTCGAGTATGATGGCGCGAACGAGCAAGTCGGTAAAGATGTTGCCATGCACATCGCAGCCATGAAGCCGGTATCGCTATCGTCGGATCAAGTGCCTGCAGAGCTGATCGAAAAAGAGCGCTCGGTTGCAACGTTGAAGGCCGCTGAATCCGGTAAGCCTGCTGAGATCGCTGCAAAAATGATCGAAGGTTCGGTACAGAAATTCTTGAAAGAAGTTTCTCTGTTAAATCAATCTTTCGTCAAGAATGACAAGCAAACCGTTGAGCAAATGCTGAAAGAAGCAAATTCCAGCGTCAAGTCATTTGCGATGTTTGTGGTGGGTGAAGGCATTGAGAAAAAAGTAGACGACTTTGCAGCAGAGGTTGCAGCAACTGTTGCTGCTGCCAAACAAGCTTAAGTAATAAGAAATAGCGGGCCGCAAGGCCCGTTTTTTTGGTTGTCGGGATTTTTTTGTGCTTTATGCGAACTAAGTGGCGGCCTAAGGAATCTGTTAGGCGCGTGCGTGTTAGCTAGTTTGCAATAACCCGGAAATTTGCACACTGCGCTGGCCGTTGATTGCGATGCGATTCGTCTTCAAAATAGCATCGTCATCAAGCCGACGGGATAATAAAAATACGTAATAATTAAATTGTTAATCGGAATAGATCGAAGGACTCAGACCATGACCAAACCAGCATATAAGCGTGTTCTCCTTAAGCTCTCCGGTGAAGCCCTGATGGGTGAAGATGCCTATGGCATTAATCGAGTGACCATTGATCGGATGGTTGCGGACGTTGCTGAAATTGCCGCTCTGGGCGTAGAGCTGGCGATAGTGATCGGCGGCGGAAATATTTTCCGAGGTGTAGCACCGGGTGCGCAGGGAATGGATCGGGCGACTGCTGATTACATGGGAATGTTGGCCACCGTGATGAATTCGCTGGCTTTAGCTGACGCGATGCGGCAGGCAGGATTGACTGCACGTGTTATGTCAGCGATCAGTATTGAGCAAGTGGTCGAGCCATATGTGCGACCAAAGGCCTTGCAGTATCTGGAAGAAGATAAAATTGTTATCTTTGCAGCCGGAACTGGGAATCCATTTTTTACGACTGATACTGCTGCCGCATTGCGCGGTTCAGAAATCGGTGCAGAAATTGTACTTAAAGCGACTAAAGTCGATGGTGTATATAGCGCTGACCCACAAAAAGACCCAACCGCAACGCGTTATACAACTATCTCGTTCGACGAGGTCATTACTAAACATTTGCAAGTAATGGATGCCACCGCATTTGCATTATGTCGGGATCAGAAATTGCCAATTAAGGTATTTTCTATTAATAAACCTGGCGCATTGCGGCGTGTGATTATGGGCGAGGATGAAGGCACGCTGGTCCACGTTTAGTTCAAAAAAATTGATTGTCATAGTTCTAACTGTGGTTGAATATAAACCTATCTAATAACTACTACAGTCATGCGCAAATAAGAGGTGTGTTTAGTAGTAAAGATTAGGCAGATTTAAATAAATTGTTTAAAGATTAAGTTTAAGAATAGGAGAGCAGCATGAGTATTGCTGACGTTAAAAAAAATACCGATCTGAGAATGCAGAAGTCGCTTGAGACTTTGCGTGCAGATCTTGCTAAAGTTCGTACCGGTCGTGCACATACCGGTATTCTTGACCACGTTCAGGTTGAGTACTACGGCAGTCCTACTGCGTTAAGTCAGGTTGCGAATGTGACGCTGATTGATGCGCGGACTATTGGAGTTCAGCCATTCGAAAAGAAAATGATCGCCGTTGTCGAAAAAGCCATTCGCGAAGCCGATCTGGGCCTGAATCCATCAACGCAAGGTGAGATCATCCGCGTGCCAACACCACCGTTGACAGAAGAGCGTCGCAAGGAAATGGTCAAATTGGTAAAAAGCGAAGCCGAAGACGCAAAAATTGCTATTCGAAACATTCGTCGTGATGCCAATGAAGGTTTGAAGAAGCTAATTAAAGATAAAGAATGCTCCGAAGACGATGAGCGTCGGGCACAAGACGATATTCAAAAATTGACTGACAAGGCTGTTTCGGATGTTGATAAGCAGGTCGTGGATAAAGAAAAAGAAATTTTGACGGTATAAAAAGTGTCGTTTGCTGTCTGAGAGCCTGATGCAGGTCTTCATGCCGTGCATTCGGTTCTAAACAATAATTTTTATTTCAATTTCATGACTCATTCAAGTTCGACGCTATCGGTGCCGATTAACTCGGCAGTTCCTCGGCACATTGCGATCATTATGGATGGGAATGGGCGTTGGGCGACGCGCCGGTTTCTTCCGCGTTTCGCCGGTCATGCTAAAGGCGTTGAAGCCGTACGCAATATCGTCGAGGCTTGTGCAACGCGCGGCGTCGAGTATTTGACTTTGTTCGCTTTCAGCTCTGAAAACTGGCGCCGTCCTGAAGAAGAAGTGTCATTGCTGATGCGTCTTTTCGTCACCGCGCTAGAGCGCGAAGTCGGAAAAATGCATAACAATGGCATTCGGCTCAGAGTTGTCGGCGATCTCAGTCGGTTCGATACCAAATTGCAGGAAATGATCGCTAATGCAGAGCGTAAAACTGTTAACAATACGAATCTGACATTGACCATTTGTGCCAATTATGGCGGCCGATGGGATGTTATGCAGGCGGTCCAAAAAATGTTGGCGGAGGGCGGATCCGACACAGGCGTCGCATTCACGGAAGATCAATTGGCGAAGCATCTGGCTATGGCTTACGCGCCGGAACCTGATTTATTCATCCGTACCGGTGGCGAGCAACGAATTTCCAATTTTTTGTTATGGCAACTTGCCTATAGTGAGCTGTATTTTACCGATACCTATTGGCCCGATTTTAATGGTGCGGAACTAGATAAAGCGATCGTATCCTACCAGCAGCGTGAACGCCGTTTCGGACGAACCAGCGAACAGTTGGAAAAGCAAAAAAAGGCTTCCTGATGTTAAAAACGCGGGTCATTACAGCGCTGTTATTGCTGGCAGTGTTGCTGCCAATTCTCTATTTCAATTATTTCCCCGGATTCGCAGTGGTTGCCGTACTTTTTTTTGCGGCTGCCATTTGGGAGTGCGCCCGCGTTTTCGGTGCCGTTGGCAATCGTGCCTTGGCGTATGCGCTCGCTGCGATGGTGTTATTGATTTTGGTGGTTGTCAGAGGCGGTGGCGCAAATATCGGCTTACTGTTTACGCTTTGCGTCGCGCTGTGGTTTTTGCGGTTCACCCCCGCACTGGGATTCGGCTTACCACCGCTAAAAAGCATAGGCAGCCATATCGTAGGCTTTACTTACGCCATCTCGATATTCGGTTGTTTTCTTGCTATTCTAGGATTATTTCTCCATTCTCCGCTGTATTTGCTATCGGTGATGACGATTGTCTGGGTTGCCGATATTGGCGCTTATTTTTGCGGTAAAGCGTTTGGGTCGCGAAAATTGGCACCTTCAATTTCTCCCGGTAAGTCGTGGGAGGGGGCAATCGGCGGTTGGCTACTGGTGCTGTTAATCGCGGGTCTCATTTGTGTGACTCCCGTTGCAATACCATTGGCAGATACTTTTCCAGTACAGCTTTTTAATGTTTGGGGTTGGTTAGGCCTGGTCGGCGTCATGACACTTTTGGTTGTTGCGAGCGTTATTGGTGATTTATTCGAGTCAATGCTGAAACGCCGGGCCGGTGTCAAAGATAGTAGCCAGTTGTTGCCGGGCCATGGTGGTGTCTTGGATCGAATCGACGCACTTATCCCAGTGCTTCCGTTGGTGGCGCTGCTAGGTTTCTGGTTTTAAGGTCGCTGATGCAAAATATTACAATTTTAGGTTCTACAGGCTCAATAGGCGTTTCCACGCTTGACGTACTTGCGTTGCATCCTGATCGTTATGCTGTTTATGCGCTGACCGCGCACACGCGGATTCAACAATTAGCGCAGCAATGTGCGCAATTCAAGCCTCAGGTTGCCGTGGTTGGCAATGCAGATTCCGCTAAAGAGTTATCGCGGTTATTGCTGGCAAAAGGGCTCACGACTGAGGTTACCTACGGTGAGCAGGCTTTGTGCGATGTGGCAAGCGCATCTGGTTGCGACACCGTTATGGCCGCTATTGTCGGTGCAGCAGGGCTGGCATCCTCCTTAGCAGCGGCTCATGCCGGGAAAAAAATCCTTTTGGCAAATAAGGAAGCGCTAGTCATGTCGGGTCAGTTGTTCATCGATGCTGTTCGTAGCAGTGGTGCAACGCTGTTGCCGATCGATAGTGAGCATAATGCGGTTTTTCAATGTTTGCCAGAGTCGTATCAACGTGATCCGGCGGCGATGGGTGTTGTCAAAATTTTATTGACCGCTTCCGGTGGCCCGTTTTTACACAGATCGGTAGAAACGCTTGATACCGTGACGCCTGCAGAGGCGGTAGCGCATCCTACATGGGTAATGGGACGCAAGATTTCGGTGGATTCTGCCACCATGATGAACAAAGGATTGGAAGTGATTGAGGCGCACTGGCTATTCGGCGCGCCTGCTAGTCAAATTGACGTAGTGATTCATCCCCAAAGTGTAATTCATTCGATGGTTTCTTATATAGACGGGTCAGTTTTGGCGCAGCTTGGCAATCCTGATATGCGTACACCAATTGCATACGCGTTGGCATATCCCGAGCGTATTGCCTCTGGGGTCGTACCGCTTGACCTGACTGCCATTGGGCAATTGCAGTTTACCAAGCCCGATCTCAATCGCTTTCCTTGTTTAAAACTCGCGTATGATGCACTGTTAGCTGGAGGTTCAGCTGCTACGGTATTGAACGCGGCTAACGAAGTCGCTGTCGAAGCATTCTTAAACGGGAAAGTTGGATTTCGCATGATAGACCAATTAATTGCTCGCACTATGGATAAGTTGCCGGTGTCCGATGTGACTGATATCAACTCACTGCTTGAGCAGGATCAACTGGCTCGGTCGGCAGTTCGTGCATTTATCTCCTGATGGTATTTCTACAAACAATATTAGCTTTTGTCGTTGCGCTGGGATCGTTGGTTATCATCCACGAACTCGGCCATTACTCGGTTGCGCGCTTGTGCGGCGTGAAAGTTTTACGCTTCTCTGTTGGGATGGGGAAAATAGTTTTTTCGCGCCGGTTTGGCGCTGACCAGACTGAATGGGCAATCTCGATTTTGCCTTTAGGTGGCTATGTAAAAATGCTTGACGCCCGCGAGCAAGACATTACGGGCATGTCTCCGGCTGACCTCAAGCGTGAATTTACCCGGCAATCTGTTTGGCGGCGCATGGCTATCGTAGCTGCAGGTCCGTTGGCAAACTTCATCCTTGCCATTTTGTTATTTGCAGGTTTATATATTCACGGCATACCTGAGCCGACTCCCAAATTACGAACTGTCGCCGAGCAAACCGTGGCGTATCAGGCCGGTTTGCGCGGTGGTGAGCTGGTGACAGCGGTCAATGGCCAGCCGATTCAGATCTGGTCGGATTTGCGTTGGAAGTTACTGCAGGCAGCTTTAGAGAAGGGTAGTGTCAAGCTTGACGTGCAGCACCCGAATACAGGTCCGTCTGGCGGTAATTTGCTGGATACCATCACTTTGCCACTTGATAGCGTTCGCCCGAAGGATTTGGAGGGGGATTTTTTAGGTAAGCTCGGGATTGACTTAGCGCGACCAAAAGCAGTGTTGGGCCGGGTAATGCCGGATGGCCCAGCGATGAAAGCTGGTTTGCGTGACGGTGATTTAATTACGGATGTTAACGGCGTGGCGATCAGCGACGGCTTGGCATTGGTTGAAAAAGTGAGAGCCTCGCCGGACAAGAAATTGACTATCGCTGGCGTTCGAAATGGACAAAAGTTTCAGCTAGACGTGACGCCAGAGCGACAAGAGGTTAAGGGTGAAACCTTCGGTCTGATTAAGGTTGAAGTCCCATTGGCACCGGAAATGATTGTTGCAAGCAGCTCTCCTGTGGCAGCTCTTGTAAAAGGCACGCAAAAAACCTGGGACAGCAGCGTTTTGACCCTAAAAATGTTGGGGAAAATGTTGGTTGGGCAGGTTTCATGGAAAAATATTACGGGTCCGATCACGATTGCCGATTATGCCGGACAGACTGCACGTGTCGGCGCAATTAGTTATCTCAGTTTTATTGCATTTATCAGCATCAGTTTGGGGGTAATGAATTTGCTACCCATCCCAGTTTTAGATGGCGGTCTTTTGCTGTATTATTCGGTGGAAGTTTTGACCGGACGCCCTGTTCCACAACGGTTTGGGGAAATTGCCCAGCGCGCAGGTATAGGTATTTTGTTGACGTTGATGGCAGTGGCTATGTTTAATGACATTGTTCGCCTTATATTTTAGTAAGGACTGGCGCAAAAACTGACCCAGCGGCGGTATGCTTTTTAGTTGCTTAGTGGTATTGCCTACTGCTGATGTTTTACTAGAACAGTTTTGTGTAGGTCCTATAGTCCGATAGTGCTGCATTTTGTTATGGTTTTTAATGACAAAGTGCATCCCAGGGTTTTCTTCTTGTCCGACAACATAGTCGACAAGGACATTGATAACAAACGATCGCTAATGAAATTACATTCCCAGCATTTCCCTTTGTCGATTCTTCCCCGTCGTTTGATCGCTATCGCAGCTTTCGCCCTTTGCTCAGGACAGGCAATGGCGGTGCAGCCTTTTGTTATTAAAGATATTCGGGTTGAAGGTATTCAACGGACCGAAGCTGGTACCGTTTTTAATTATTTACCTGTTCGGGTCGGCGAAACCTTTGATGATGACAAAGCGATTGCTTCGATCAAAGCGCTTTACGCTACCGGCTTCTTTAAAGACGTCCGCGTCGAATCCGACGGGAATGTTTTAGTGGTCATGGTCGAAGAGCGACCGGCAATCGCCGGTGTCGCATTCTCGGGCACGAAAGAATTCGATAAAGATCAACTTACCAAAGCATTGAAAGAAATTGGTGTTGGTGAGTCTCGTATTTACGATAAAGCATTGGTAGATCGGGCTGAACAAGAGCTCAAACGCCAATATTTGTCGCGTGGCTTATACGGAATGAAAGTGACGACAACGGTAACGCCAGTTGAGCGGAATCGCGTCAATATCAACTTTGCAGTAGATGAAGGCGAAGTCTCTCGCATTAAGCAAATTAATTTTGTAGGCAATAAGGTGTTTTCGGATAAAAAGTTGCGCGAGCAGCTAAACCTCCGTTCCCCAGGCTGGTTCACTTGGTACACCAAAGCCGATCAATACTCGAAAGAAAAGTTGGCTGGCGATATCGAGACTTTGCGTTCATATTATTTGAACCGCGGTTATATCGAAATGCAGATCGAATCCAGTCAAGTTTCTATTACCCCTGATAAAAAAGATATTTACGTTACGTTAAATATTAAAGAAGGCGATAAATTCACTGTCTCCGACGTCAAACTAGAGGGCGAAATGTTTGGGCGTGAAGCCGAACTGAAGTCTTTGGTGCAGCTGAAAAAAGGCGATGTATTCTCTGGTCAGAAATTGACAGATACCACTAAGAAAATTTCTGAGCGCCTTGGAAATTTTGGTTATGCATTTGCTAATGTGAATGCTAATCCCATCCTTGATCGGGATAAAAAAGAAGTCGCATTCACAATTGTGGTTGATCCGGGTAAACGCGTCTACGTACGCCACATCAATATCGTCGGTAATACGAAGACCCGTGACGAAGTAGTGCGTCGCGAGTTCCGCCAATTTGAAGACTCTTGGTATGACGGTTCGAATATTAAGTTATCGCGTGATCGCGTCGACCGTCTGGGTTATTTCAAAGACGTCGGTATCGAAACGCCTGAGGTTCCTGGTACTTCCGATCAGGTTGACGTCACGATGGCAGTCACTGAAAAACCGACCGGCAACATTATGGTCGGCGCTGGTTTCTCGCAAACGGATAAAGTCAGTCTGACGGGTTCGATTCAGCAACAGAATGCGTTTGGTAGTGGCAATACGATCGGTCTTGACGTTAATACCAGTCATACCAATCGGACCATTGCGATATCACAAACTAATCCGTATTTCACCGATGATGGTGTCAGCCGCACTTATGATCTGTACTTGCGTACAGTGAGTCCCTCTGTTTACACTCAGGGTGACTATAAAGTCCGTTCCGTCGGTACTGATGTGAAATTTGGTGTGCCGTTCTCGGAACTGGATACCATTTTCTTCGGTATCGGTGTCGAAAATACAAAGGTGTATGCAGATGGCCTGAGCCCGAGTCTTTATCAGCAATATGTTGCTGACTTCGGCCACGGTGCTATTGATCCTACAACCGGCTTCCTGGTAAATCCAAGCTCTGCCGATACGACTAGTTTCCCGCTGACAGCAGCCTGGCAGCGCGATAGTCGAGACAGCGCACTGGTTCCGACTAAAGGTCGTTATCAACGCGCAAATCTGGAAGTGTCGGCTGTCGGTAGCCTGCGTTACTATCGTGCAAGTTACCAGCATCAATATTTCCAACCATTGTTTGGCAACGCTGTAACGCTGGCAATGAACGGTGAAGTTGATTACGGCGCAGGGCTTGGTGGTGCTGCATACCCAGTGTTCAAGAATTACTATGCAGGTGGTATTGGTACCGTCCGTGGTTTTGAAGGTTCGACGCTTGGTACTAAGGTCGATCAATACGGTGATTCATTGGGTGGTGCCAAGCGGATATTTGGTAATCTAGAGTTGCAGTTCCCGTTCCCAGGTTCTGGGAATGACCGGACCCTGCGCTGGTTTACATTCCTGGATGGTGGACAAGTATTTGCGGATAAAACACCAATGTCATTCAAAGACTTACGGTATTCAACAGGTTTCGGCTTAAGTTGGGTTTCCCCAATTGGCCCACTGAAGTTGAGCTGGGGTATGCCTTTGAATGCTAAAACAGAAATTATAAAT
The DNA here is from genome assembly GCF_003056055.1 of Glaciimonas sp. PCH181. Taxonomy (NCBI): domain Bacteria; kingdom Pseudomonadati; phylum Pseudomonadota; class Betaproteobacteria; order Burkholderiales; family Oxalobacteraceae; genus Glaciimonas; species Glaciimonas sp. PCH181. Next base: position 1,280,197 of record NZ_PYFP01000001.1, on the reverse strand, counting down.
GGTACAACGGTCGCTGATAAAGTTCAGCATTTCCAATTCCAGTTAGGTACTGGATTTTAAGAAATGGCGCAGTTGTACAAGAATGGCATAATGCTTAATTTGAATAGCGGAGAACGGCTTTGAAGTCTCTAACTAAATCATTCGCCTCGCTAAAGTCGGTTGCGATTCTGGCCCTTTGCTTGGCCGCAGTCGCACCTGTGCATGCGCAGGAAGGCTCAAAAATCGCTTTTGTGAGCAATGAGCGTATTTTCCGCGAGGCGGCCCCTGCTAAAGCAGCGGATGCCAAAATTCAGGCGGAATTTTCTAAGCGCGATAAGGATTTGCAGGATTTGGCAGCACGTCTTAAGGGTATGGCTGATAAATTGGATAAAGACTCTGCAGTTATTCCAGAGTCAGAGCGTCTGAAGCGTCAACGTGAGTTAGCCGATCTGGACAAAGATTTCCAGCGTAAACAACGCGAGTTCAGAGAAGATCTGAACCAGCGTCGTAACGAAGAGTTGGCAGTTGTCTTAGAGCGTACCAATAAAGTTATCAAGCAAATTGCCGATGCCGAGAATTATGACATCGTCTTTCAGGATGCCGTCTACGCTAACAAGCGTATCGATATCACTGATAAAGTGCTGAAAGCACTCAACAAGTAATCACATAAGGCCACAATGAGCACTCGGCTGAAACAACTGGTCGAAAGCTTGGGCGGGCAGTTAATTGGCGATGCGGATATTCAGGTATCCGGCATCGCGCCGTTGAGCGACGCAACGGCGGCACATATTACTTTTCTCTCCAATCCCAAGTTTCGATCTCAAGCTACCCAAAGTCAGGCCGCGGCGATTATTTTATCTCCGGCAGACGATGCGGTTGTTAGCGCAGTTTATAAGGGCGCCCGTATAGTCACCGCGAATCCTTATGCCTATTTCGCGCGAACTGCCCAATTTTTTGCTGCGCTAAATGCGCCTGTAACGCCATCCGGTATTCATCCATCGGCGGTCGTTGATCCATCTGCATCGGTAGCGGCAACGGCCTGTATTGGCGCTAATGTGGTGATTGAGGCTGAAGCGGTGATAGGCGCACATGTGCATATCATGGCAGGGTGCGTGATTGGTCGTGCGGTATCGATAGGCGCAATGACCCGCTTGCATGCGCATGTCACCATTTACGCAGGGTGCGAAATTGGTCAGCGCGGTATCATTCATTCAGGCGTAGTCATAGGCGCTGACGGCTTTGGATTCGCCAACGATGCTGGTGCCTGGGTAAAAATTCCACAAACTGGCCGCGTCCTGATCGGCGATGATGTTGAAATCGGTGCGAATACGACCATAGACCGTGGCGCATTAGCCGATACCGTCATCGAAGAAGGGGTTAAGCTGGACAATCAGATTCAGATTGCCCATAACTGCCACATCGGTGCCCACACCGCGATTGCTGCATGTGTCGGAATCGCAGGCAGTGCGACGATCGGTAAATACTGTTCCATCGGTGGTGCCGCTATGATTCATGGACATATAACGATCGTCGATCATGTGCACGTATCGGCTGGCACGCTGGCGTTGCGCTCCATTCTTGAGCCAGGTCAGTACACAGGTTTCTATCCCATTGCAAAACATCGCGACTGGGAAAAATCAGCGGCGCTAGTGCGTAATTTGAGCACTATGCGTGAGAAAATCCGGACTCTGGAAAAAACAATCGAACTGCTTACAGAAAAAAATAATGAACAGTCTTAATAACGGTCTCGACATCAGTCAGATCAAAGAATATTTGCCCCACCGCTACCCGCTTTTACTGGTTGATCGCGTGCTGAGTTGGGAGAGTGGTAAATCGATTACCGCGATCAAGAACGTGACGATCAATGAAGAGTTCTTCAACGGGCACTTCCCGAATAAACCGGTCATGCCGGGTGTATTGACGATTGAAGCGCTGGCACAAGCTGCCGCGCTGCTGTCATTTTTGAGCGATGGTCGCAAGCCGGATGAAAATACCGTTGTGTATTTTCTGGGCATTGATAAGGCGCGTTTTCGTCGTCCGATTGAACCGGGCGATCAGATCAAGCTTGAAGTTGAAATTTTACGTGTTGTGCGCGGTATCTGGAAATACAAAGCGATTGCCACCGTAGACGGCGAATTGGCCGTTGAGGCAGAGTTTATGTGCACCATGCGTCACGCCGTAACGCCGGTACATGCCGCGGTCGCTCCGACTAATCCTTCCGCCTAATTGCCGATGAGCAGAATTCATCCTACTGCCGTTGTCGATCCGAATGCGGTGCTCGATAGTTCGGTCGAAGTTGGCGCTTATTCGATCATCGGACCCAACGTGACCATCGGTCCCGGTACCAAAGTTGGCCCCCATGTGGTGATCGAGGGCCATACCAGCATTGGTCGCGACAATAACTTTTTCCAGTTTGGCTCAATCGGTGCGGCACCGCAGGACAAAAAATATGCAGGCGAACCAACGCGTCTGGAGATCGGTGACGGCAATACAATCCGTGAATTCGTAACACTAAATCGCGGGACGTCCCAAGATGTCGGTGTAACACGGCTCGGTGATGATAACTGGGTCATGGCTTACGTGCATGTGGCGCACGATTGTCAGATAGGCAGCCACACCGTCATCGCAAACAATGCAACGCTGGCCGGGCACGTACATATCGGGGATTGGGTGCTGCTGGGTGGCTTTACGACGATCCATCAATTTTGTCGTATTGGCGCACACGCAATGACTGCCTTCACCGCGGCAGTGAGTCAGGATGTTCCTCCGTTTGTAACCGCCGCTGGTAATCGGGCTGTTCCCGCAGGAATTAATAGTGAAGGCCTGCGCCGTCGCGGTTTTAGCGGAGAACAAATCCTGACGATCAAGCGTGCTTACAAACTCATTTACCGCTCCAGTCTTCCTTTAGCAGAGGCTACGGCTGCGTTAGAAGCTGAGGAAATGAAATCATCTGATTCCGCACAGTATCTTCGTATGCTGCGTGAATTTATAGGTTCATCAAGCCGTGGCATTATTCGCTGACGTGCCCAACGTGTCTAACTCCCTAGTTATGCCCCCGATTTCAATTGCCATGGTTGCCGGAGAAGCTTCCGGCGACCTGCTGGCCAGTCGCTTGCTATCGGGCTTGCGACCGCATCTGCCGGACGCATCCATGTATGGCATCGGTGGCCCGAAGATGGCTGAATACGGATTTACCAGCCATTGGGCGATGGATAAGTTATCAGTCAACGGCTTGTTTGAAGTGCTGGCGCATTATCGTGAGCTCAAAGGGATTCAAATTGCATTGCGAGATCGCTTGCTCGCTGAAAAGCCTAACATTTTTATTGGTGTTGATGCTCCTGATTTTAATTTTGGCCTGGAAACGCAGCTTAATCAGGCTGGTATTCCCACCGTCCATTTTATAGGTCCCTCTATTTGGGCCTGGCGAGGTGGGCGCATCAAGAAGATTGCGCGCTCCGGCTCGCATATGTTGGTGATATTCCCATTCGAGGAAGAAATTTATCGGAAAGCTGGCATACCGGCGACCTATGTCGGTCATCCATTGGCGCAAGTCATCCCCATGGTGCCGGATGTTATAGCGGCGCGAGTGGAGCTTGCATTACCAGTTGACGCCACTGTGGTCGCAATCATGCCCGGCAGCCGTATGTCGGAATTAAAGTACAACACGGTAAGTTTTGTGGGCGCCGCGAAATTGCTGGCGTTGCGAGACCCGAATATCCGGTTTATAGCGCCGATGGCTGGTGATAAACAACGCAGATTGTTTATCGAGCTGGTGAAAGAAGCTGGCTTAGGGGATGTTCAAATCCAATTGCTCGACGGGCAGTCACATGCTGCCATGGCCGCAGCGGATGCTGTGTTGGTTGCATCCGGTACAGCTTCGCTAGAAGTCGCACTGTTTAAAAAGCCAATGGTTATCGCATACAAAATGATGCGTGCCACTTGGGAAATATTGCGCCATATGAGTTATCAGCCATGGATCGGTCTACCGAATATTCTGGCGCGCGAGTTCTTGGTGCCAGAACTGCTGCAACACGCAGCGACGCCGAAAGCGCTTGCGGACGCTTTATGGTCTCAGTTGGAAGATGTGCCGCATCAAGAAAGATTACGTGAGCGCTTTACCGCCATGCATTACAGCTTATTGCGCGATACTGCTAATGAAAGCGCGCAAGCAGTATTAAAAATCATTGAGCAACATAAATAATTCTTATTTTTTTATTGAAATATTTCAGCGTCACAATGAACTTATTATTTAACGAGCGTTTCCTCAGTATTTTAAGAAACGTTTGATAAGTCGGATGATGAGAGTTAATAGAAGTTGATGTCGGTGAATATTGAAGAATAATCTCTGCGGTTAGGAGATTTCAATATTTATTTTTAATATTTACCCGTTCGGATTTTACTTGAAACCTTCTATTAATAATCTTCCTTTATTTGATTACGATTACGCTAACGAAATCATTTGCGGCGTGGATGAGGCCGGTCGCGGACCGCTGGCAGGTCCGGTTTTTGCCGCTGCCGTAATTCTCGACCCTGCGCGTCCTATAAAGGGCTTGCGCGACTCTAAAAAACTGACTGCTGAACGGCGCGAGTTATTGGCTGTGCAAATCAAGGAATGCGCTTTAGCTTGGGCGATCGCCGAATGTTCGGAAGAGGAAATCGATACGCTGAATATTTTGCAGGCCAGCATGCTCGCTATGCGGCGTGCCGTCGAAGGTTTGTCGTTGTTGCCGACATTAGCACTGATTGATGGTAATCGTTGTCCGGTAATGGCGGTACGCTCGGAAGCAATCATCAAAGGCGACGATAAGGTGCAAGCAATTTCGGCGGCATCGATACTGGCTAAAACTGCGCGTGATAGCGCGTTGTGCGTATTGCATGAGCAGTACCCGCTATATGCTTTTGATCAGCACAAAGGGTATCCAACCTTATTGCACATGGAGCGGTTACGGCTCCACGGCGTATCGCCGGTTCATCGCAAATCTTATGCGCCAGTACGGGCTTTGCTGAAACTTTAAGCCTGGGTTGCTGAGCGCTGATAGTTGGTGCTGACATCGTTGGCTTAGATCGCCGGACAAGGTGCATCAAATTCTATTTTGCGCTCTACATCTGACTACAGAGATCGCTAGCTGCGAAAATTCCAATATCATTCTATTGAAGTAAGCATAGTGTTGACTCCGGCAATGTTGGCGTACCAATTCCCTATAATTTGCAAATATGAAACTAATTACCTCTCCATACAATTCTCTGTTTAAAGAATTGAAATTGCTCGCCACTCGCTCGCAAGCGCGACGGAAGATGGGTAAATCTTTGTTAGATGGCGTTCATTTGACCGAGGCCTATTTGCAACATTATGGATTTCCCGCATTGTGCGTTGCAAGCGAAAGTGCTTTATTGCATGCCGAGGCCGCGGCTTTGATTGCACGATGTGAGGCAGGCGGGGTTGAGTGCGTCGTTTTTCCCGACGCACAGTTTTCTATTTTTAGTCAGGTTGAGCACGGCGTTGGCCTTTTATTTGTCATCGACACGCCGCAATTTTCGCAACCGACCACCATTACACAATCCGCGGTTTTACTTGATAACCTACAAGATCCAGGTAATCTGGGTTCGATTTTGCGCAGCGCTGCTGCTGCCGGGATTAAACAAATTTATTGTTCTTCGGGAACGGTTTACGCTTGGTCGCCGAAGGTATTACGGGCCGGCATGGGTGCCCATTTCTTATTGCAGATTTTTGAGAATGTGGATCTTTTAGCACTAGTCTCCGATACGCAAATACCTGTTCTTGCAACTAGTTCTTATGCCGAAAAAAGCATATTTCAGGCCGATCTGAAAGCGCCCGTTGCTTGGTTGTTCGGTCATGAAGGGCAGGGCGTTGCTGAGGATTTATTGGCGCGGTCTAGTCACCAGGTAGTGATTCCGCATCTGGGCGAAATGGAATCGCTGAACGTTGCGGCTGCGGCCGCGATTTGTTTTTTTGAACAAGTGCGGCAAACGCAGCTTGAGATAAGTTAAAAGAATTACGGCTGCAATGATTGCGTTGCCTGCAGCCGAGAGAGTTTTTCTAAAATCTATCCTTCCAGCTCTGTTTTGATTTCCTGCAAAATAGTTGCTGCGATTTCTTCAATCGATTTTGTCGTGGATGACATCCAACGTATTCCTTCCCGCCGCATCATGGCCTCCGCCTCGTTCACCTCATAGCGGCAATTCGCCAAAGCGGCATACTTGCTGCCAGGAAGACGTTCATTACGAATTTCTGAAAGACGCTCTGGCAATATCGTTAGGCCAAAAATCTTTTGCTTAAATGGTACTAGGCCGCTAGGTAGTTTTTCGCGCTCAAAATCCTCTGGAATCAATGGATAGTTTGCGGCCTTAATGCCGTATTGCATTGCCAGATATAAACTTGTCGGCGTTTTCCCAGAGCGCGATACCCCCACCAAAATAACGTTTGCATCAGCCAGATTTTTATTTGACTGGCCATCGTCATGCGCCAACGAAAAATTAATCGCTTCAATCCTGTTTTTATACTCTTCCGAATTAGCCGTGTTATGGCTGCGTCCGATGGTATGAGATGACTTTATTCCCAATTCTTTCTCTAGTGGCTCAACAAAGGTTTGGATCAAATCCATGTGTATTGCTTTAGCTTGCTGAATCACTTTGGACAGGTCAGCCTTCACCAGTGTTGAAAAAACAATTGGTAATTTGCCATCCGTGATAAATGCTTCATTCACCCTGCGGGTGGCGTCATACGCCTTGTCCAGAGTATCGATAAACGGCAGACGCACTTGTTTAAAGCGTAGCTCAAACTGCGTCAATACCGAATGTCCGAACGTTTCAGCGGTAATCCCAGTGCCATCGGAAACAAAGAAAACAGTGCGATTGGCAGCTGGCAAGGGAAGTGTAGGGGCATCTGACATTATGTTTATAAGACCGGTAAAAATGACTTGAAAGGGAGATTGTGGATTACATCACGATAATTAGAGTACACCACAGAAATGATAACTAAATCGCAAGCGAACGTTAGGAAATGTCTTAAATTAGAACATCCTGTTACGTGTCTTGTGCTCACTTCTGATCCGAATTGGAATAAAATGGCGCCCAACGGATAAATTTATGCCTGACCTGACGAAGAATAACAAAAAGCTAAAGGTCGCGCGAACGCACTGTGAAAATTTCTTATCATCAAACTAGAGGTTGTTATGTCCAATGCAATACAGATGGGTGCTTCCCAGGGGGCCGCTTACGTCGCTCCTTTTGAAAATTTGCGAATGACGGATGTTGATTCCGTTGGCGGAAAAAACGCATCACTGGGTGAAATGATCAGCCAGCTTGCTTCGGCTGGTGTGCGTGTGCCGGGTGGCTTTGCTACTACAGCACAAGCTTTTCGGGATTTTTTGTCATACAGTGCAAATGGCGGCCTATCGCTGGCGCAGCGTATTGCAGATCGTCTTGAAACATTAGATATTGAAGACGTGCGGGCGTTGGGGCAAGCCGGTGCAGAAATTCGTGAGTGGATTGTTGCAACCCCATTTCAACCTCGCCTTGAGCAAGAAATTCAAGAGTCCTATCAGCGTCTGGTTGCCGATTCTTCCAGCGAGATGTCGTTTGCCGTGCGTTCTTCAGCTACTGCTGAGGATTTGCCTGATGCATCGTTTGCCGGTCAGCAAGAGACTTTCCTCAATGTTGTTGGTATCGAAAACGTACTTGAGGCAATGAAGCATGTATTTGCATCGTTGTATAACGACCGTGCGATTTCATATCGCGTGCATAAAGGTTTCACGCACGCTGAAGTTGCTCTGTCAGCAGGCGTGCAGCGCATGGTACGTTCGGATGTCGGCGCGGCGGGCGTTATGTTCACTTTGGATACTGAGTCCGGTTTCAAGGATGTTGTGTTCATCACATCAAGCTATGGCTTGGGCGAAACAGTGGTGCAGGGCGCGGTTAATCCGGATGAATTCTACGTTCATAAACCAATGCTAGAGCAAGGCAAGCTACCGATTATTCGTCGCAATATCGGTTCTAAACTGATCAAGATGGAATTCACGGGCGAAGCAAAAGCTGGTCGTTCCGTGCGTACTGTTGATGTGCCGATTGAATTGCGCAACCGCTACTCGCTGAACGATGCAGAAATCGTTGAGCTGGCAAAATACGCCACTATCATCGAGAAGCATTATCAGCGTCCGATGGATATCGAGTGGGGCAAAGATGGTCGCGACGGCAAGTTGTACATTTTGCAAGCGCGTCCAGAAACCGTAAAGTCACAAGAAAAGCCAACTGATGCGCAGCAGCGTTTCAGACTTAAAGGCAGCAGCAATGTTTTGACGACAGGTCGTGCGATCGGGCAAAAAATTGGTGCAGGTCCGGTTCGCGTGATTCATGACGCCGCCGATATGGAGCGTGTCCAACCGGGTGATGTGTTGGTTGCCGATATGACTGATCCTAATTGGGAGCCGGTTATGAAGCGCGCTGCCGCGATTGTCACCAACCGTGGTGGGCGTACCTGCCATGCGGCGATTATTGCGCGTGAGCTAGGCGTTCCGGCGGTGGTAGGTTGCGGTGATGCAACAGACATCCTTAAAGATGGCACATTCGTGACAGTTTCTTGCGCTGAAGGTGATGAAGGCAAGATCTACGACGGTCTGCTAGAAACTGAAGTGACGGAAGTTGCACGTGGCGAATTGCCAAAGCTGCCGTTGAAAATCATGATGAATGTAGGCAATCCGCAATTGGCTTTTGACTTCCAGTCGATTCCAAACGGTGGTGTTGGTTTAGCGCGTCTTGAATTCATCATCAATAACAATATCGGTGTACATCCTCGGGCGATTCTCGAATACCCCAATATCGATGCCGATCTGAAAAAAGCTGTCGAATCGGTAGCACGCGGACATGCATCGCCAAAAGCCTTTTATGTCGACAAACTAGCGGAAGGAATTGCGACTATTGCCGCAGCATTCTGGCCTAAGACAGTGATTGTCCGTTTATCCGACTTTAAATCGAATGAGTACAAAAAACTCATCGGTGGATCACGTTACGAGCCGGATGAAGAAAATCCGATGCTAGGTTTCCGTGGCGCTGCACGTTATTTGTCTAAAGATTTTGCCGAAGCATTCGAAATGGAATGTCAGGCAATGAAACGCGTACGTGAGGACATGGGCCTTACTAACGTTGAGATAATGGTGCCGTTTGTCCGAACAGTCGGTCAAGCTGAAAAAGTTATTGGTTTGCTGGGTAAAAATGGCCTTGTGCGCGGTGAAAACGGCTTGCGCGTCATCATGATGTGCGAAGTCCCATCTAACGCTATTTTGGCCGAAGAATTTTTGGAACATTTCGATGGCTTCTCCATTGGCTCCAACGATTTAACCCAATTAACCTTAGGGCTGGATCGTGATTCAGGAATGGAGTTATTGGCCGCTGATTTTGACGAACGTGACCCAGCAATTAAGGCGCTGTTGAGTAAAGTTATTGCAACTTGCCTCGCAAAAGGCAAGTACGTTGGTATTTGTGGTCAGGGACCTTCCGATCATCCTGACTTTGCTGAATGGCTGATGAAACAAGGTATTGAATCGATTTCACTTAATCCTGATACCGTTATCGATACTTGGCAGAAATTGGCCTCAGCCCAATAATATCCATGTTAATAATTCGCAGCGAATAATTATTCGCTGCGTTTTTGGATATTTTTTAAAATATGAATGCGAGCTTAAATGCTCGCATTTTTATTTGTGCGTTAGACTACGGTAACAAATAATTGCGGGGGAGTAATATATGGCAGCTTGGGTAGGGTGGTTATTACTAGGCGGCGTCTTGGTTTTGGCAGAATTATTTACCGGCACTTTTTATTTATTAATGGTTGCCGTGGGTATGGGCGCAGGCGCCATCGCGGCATCGTTTGGAATTAGTTTGGAATGGCAATTTGTAGTCGCTGCAATTATATCGGTGGCGGGTACTGTAGTCGTTCGCCGCAGTCGCTTCGGTAAGCGGGGTAGGGTCAATGCGGCACGAGACCGTAATGTTAATTTGGACATCGGGCAACCCATCGATATTGATGTTTGGCAAGCCAAAAGCATTAATGACGATGTGGCCAATGGTGAAATTTTTACGGCACGAGTTAAATATCGTGGCGCGTTGTGGGATGTTGAATTGGCACCTGGAGAACCGGCTCACGCAGGGCAATTCATCATTCAGGAATTACGTGGCAGTCACTTAATTGTGAGCAGTCATTCAAATAAATAACAAGCAAGGGATTCACTATGTTCGGAAGCGTATCTTTAGTTATATTTTTTATCGCCATTGTTTTTGTCATGAAAACCGTCAAAGTCGTACCTCAGCAGCACGCTTGGGTAGTCGAGCGATTAGGAAAATATCACGCAACCTTAGGCCCAGGACTAAGTATCGTGTTGCCATTCATAGATCGCGTTGCTTATAAACATATTTTGAAAGAAATCCCTCTCGACGTACCTCCGCAAGTATGTATTACTCGCGACAATACGCAGTTGCAAGTTGATGGCGTTTTGTACTTCCAAATTACCGATCCGATGCGTGCTTCTTATGGTTCATCGAATTATCTGGCCGCGATTACGCAGCTGGCCCAAACAACTCTGCGCTCGGTAATCGGGAAGATGGAGTTGGATAAAACCTTTGAAGAGCGCGATCACATCAACACTACCATCGTCAACGCTATCGATGAATCGGCAGCTAACTGGGGTGTGAAAGTGTTGCGCTATGAGATCAAGGATTTGACGCCGCCAAAGGAGATTCTGCACGCGATGCAGGCACAAATTACTGCTGAGCGTGAGAAGCGTGCTTTGATTGCAGCGTCCGAAGGTCGTAAACAAGAGCAGATTAATATTGCTACCGGTGAGCGTGAAGCTTCGATTGCCAAGTCAGAGGGTGAAAAGCAGGCATCGATTAACCGTGCTGAAGGTCAGGCTGCAGCGATCCTTTCGATTGCACAAGCAAGTGCTGAGGCTATCCGTAAAACTGCGGCAGCTTTGCAAGAGCCGGGTGGTACAGATGCAGCGAATCTGAAAGTTGCTGAACAATATGTTGCCGCTTTTAGTCAGCTTGCAAAAACTAATAACTCCATTATCGTCCCAGGAAATTTGGGTGATATGAGCGGCTTGATTGCTACAGCGATGCAAGTTGTAAAATCTCAAGGTGCGCCAAAAAAGCTTTAATTCTGTAATTGATAGAATATAGAAATAAAAACAGCGCCAGCAAAAGACATTTTGCTGGCGCTGTTTTCTTTTTCGGCCATAACTTTAGCCGGGTCAGAAATATTAACGGCGGTGTTGCTTCATCGCAGACTGCACTTCCCGCTCACCATCTCGTTGTTTTTCTGTATCACGCTTGTCATGTTGTTTTTTACCTTTGGCGAGGCCAATTTCACATTTAATACGCCCTCCCTTAAAGTGCATGTTCAGTGGTACTAACGTATATCCTGAGCGTTCGACTTTGATAATCAATTTCTTGATTTCCTCGGCGTGCAGCAGCAATTTACGGGTACGCACCGCCTCTGGATGGACGTGGCTGGATGCGCTCAACAGCGCGCTTATATGCGCGCCGAATAGAAATATTTCACCATTATGAATGGTGACGTAGGCTTCTTTTATCTGTGCGCGCCCGGCACGGATCGATTTTACTTCCCAGCCATGGAGTACCATGCCGGCTTCGAAACGTTCCTCGACAAAGTAATCGTGGAACGCTTTTTTGTTGTCAATAATACTCATGTAGTAGAAAGTGCCGCAGGTCGGTTAAAATTTCAAGTTGTGATTCTATCAAATGGTTGATATTTAATGGCAGTTGTACATAAAACGGTATTACTTGGATATAGCGCTGAACAGATGTTTGCGCTTGTCGAGCGGGTTGAAGATTACCCGATCTTCCTGCCTTGGTGCGGTGGCGTAGAGGTGCGCGAGCGCAATGGCGACAAATTGATCGCGACCCTCAACATACACTATCACGGCATCAAACAGTCATTTACCACCGAAAATATCAACACCGCGCCAGTTGCGATGAAGATGCGACTAGTGGAGGGGCCGTTCAAACATCTTGATGGTACGTGGACTTTTAAGTCGCTCCGGGCCGATGCATGCAAAATCGAATTCGATCTGCATTACGAGTTTTCTAATAAAATTCTCGATAAATTAATCGGACCGGTATTCAGTATGATCGCTAACAGTTTTGTCGACTCATTTTGTAAGCGCGCCGAAACTGTCTATGGGAATGCTCTCTGAGTTGCCTATATGACGATTATTTCCGATGCAGTTAATATTGATGATGACGCTGAAATTGCGCCACCGATCAAAATTCAGGTTTGCTACGGCACGTCATCCCGGCAATTCCTTAGGGCGCTGACCGTGCCGAAGGGTATTTCGCTGCACGATGCCATATTCCGTAGCGGGTTGCTGGAAGAATACCGCGAAATCGACCTAAGCCAGTGTCGCGTAGGTATCTTTGGCAAGCTGAAAACTCCTGCAACAGTGGTGCGCGACGGAGATCGGATAGAAGTTTATCGTGGATTGATCGCCGATCCGAAGGATGCCAGACGTAACCGCGCAATTAAAACGGCGTCAGAAGACGATAAACTGTCCCTCGACAAAAAGACACGTTGACTCTTCTGATTGCGCGATACAGCTTTATTTGCACTCATCCAATACCCGCTTGTTGTCGCGCGATGCCTGATCCCGTTGGTTATCGTCAAAAAACGCGCGTTGTCCATTTTTGTCCATCTGGGCTATGCGTTGACCAGAATCAAGGGTGCGCTGATAGGCGCGTGCTGTGTCGCAGTTTCTGGCCTTACTAGCCGCATCTTTGGCGCTGTCAGCCGCCTTCTTTTCTTTTGCCACCTGATCATCCTGGCGCTTCTTGAATGCAGCATTTTGGTCCGCTAAGGTCGGCGGGCTTTTGTCATTATTTTGCGCATCATTACTCTCGGCGTTACTGCTGCTGACATCCGCACTAGGCACCGAAAATTTGCCCGGCATTTTGAGGATACGTTTGGCGGGTATAGAAGTGGGTGGCGGCATATCAGAGTATTGTTTGTTGCCCTTTTCATCTAGCCAGACATATTGTGCCAAAGCAGCGCTGCCGACGCTCAGCACACAAAGGGTAGCGATGGCGATAAAACATTGTTTAATGCGGGATGGAGTCATTTTATTCCTTGAACACATGAGCGCGTTGTGCTGACGTTGACGGTCACTAAAAACGTAATGCGATTATTTCGCCATGCTTTGAATGACATGTCAATCTGTCAGCGAGTCTTTTGGCAGAATAGTTGCTAAGTTAAGTAAAACACTCGTAATTGGTATTTTCTAAAAAAGTCATGCCGCCTTTGTCAGTTTTTTTGATAAGCTCCGCCAAGCGCTTTTTGTAGCTTGCAAATTAAAATGCACTACGTCAGCGACGCGTTGTCAAGATTTCTGTATAATTCGGTTTTGCGCCTATAGGAAAAGCTATGCGTCTAGTTGAAAATGCACTCACATTCGATGATGTGCTGTTAGTTCCGGCTTATTCGGACGTACTCCCCAAAGATACCACTCTCAAGACACGCTTGACGCGCAACATCGCGTTGAACATCCCGCTATTGTCGGCTGCGATGGATACCGTGACTGAAGCTCGTTTGGCCATTGCCATGGCGCAGGAAGGTGGCATTGGCATCATTCACAAAAACTTGACTGCGCAAGAACAGGCGCGCGAAGTTGCCAAGGTCAAGCGTTTTGAGTCTGGCGTAGTGCGTGATCCGATCACCATTCCGCCAACAATGCTTATTCGTGATGTGATTGCGTTGTCAGAACAGCACGGTATTAGTGGCTTCCCCGTCGTCGAAGGCAAAAGTCTGATTGGTGTCATCACCAATCGTGATTTACGTTTCGAGGAAGAATTGGATGCCCAAGTCCGTGCCAAAATGACGCCGCGCGAACGTTTGGTATACGTTAAAGACGGTGCTGATTTAAGCGAAGCTAAACGCTTGATGAACAAGCATCGCCTAGAGCGCGTAATGGTGGTTAACGACGCATTTGAGCTGCGTGGTCTGATCACTGTTAAAGATATTCAAAAATCCACTACCCATCCGTTGGCATCGAAAGATGATCAAGGCAAGTTACGCGTTGGTGCTGCTGTTGGTGTCGGTGTAGACAATGAAGAACGCATCGCTTTACTGGTCAAGGCCGGTGTTGACGTTATCGTTGTAGACACTGCGCACGGTCACTCCAAAGGTGTGCTGGATCGTGTCAAATGGGTCAAGCAAAACTTTCCCGGTGTTGATGTTATCGGCGGCAATATTGCCACGGCCGCAGCCGCGTTAGCGCTGGTTGAGCATGGTGCTGACGGCGTTAAAGTCGGTATCGGTCCGGGATCAATTTGCACTACGCGGATTGTTGCTGGCGTTGGCGTACCGCAAATCTCCGCTATCGCTAATGTCGCTGCGGCCCTCAAAGGTACGGGCGTTCCCGTCATCGCAGACGGTGGTGTACGCTTTTCTGGCGACATAGCCAAGGCGCTGGCTGCCGGGGCTTCCACCGTCATGATGGGTAGCATGTTTGCTGGTACAGAAGAAGCGCCGGGCGAAGTAATTCTGTTCCAGGGACGCAGCTACAAATCATATCGTGGCATGGGTAGTCTGGGCGCGATGTCGGATGGCTCCGCTGATCGTTACTTTCAGGATTCAGCGAGCAAAGCAGACAAGTTTGTACCGGAAGGCATCGAAGGTCGCGTACCTTACAAAGGCAGCGTCCTGACGATCCTGTATCAGATGATCGGCGGCGTTCGTTCGTCAATGGGTTATTGCGGTTGTGCCACGATTGAAGACCTGCAAAGTAAGGCTGAATTCGTGCAAATCACTTCAGCCGGTATGCGCGAATCGCACGTTCATGATGTGCAGATCACGAAGGAAGCGCCGAACTATCGGACGGAGTGATCGGCGTTAGGTAGAAGCGCTTGTGCCTGCTGTGAATTTCGCGCCACGTGTGGTTTACCTCACGTGGCGCTTATGGTTTTAGCGGTATGCGCGCGGACTGCGTCATCATGATTGAAGCCTGGGCGCGACTGCTGTGCTATTAGTCGCCAGATGCAGACGTTAAGCAGATTTTTGATTCGATTTACATTCTATTTTTAAGCTATTTAGGCGCACATCATGCACTCAAAAATACTCATTCTCGACTTCGGTTCACAGGTTACTCAGCTGATTGCACGTCGTGTGCGTGATGCCGGTGTATTTTCCGAGGTCTATCCCTACGACGTCTCCGACGAATTCATTCGCAATTACGGCGCTGCCGGTGTGATTTTATCTGGCGGACAAAACAGCGTTACCGAGGGCGATACCCCGCGCGTGCCGCAAGCCGTATTCGAGTTGGGTGTGCCTGTATTCGGTATTTGCTATGGCATGCAAGCTATGGCTGAGCAGCTCGGCGGCAAGGTCGAGATGGGTACGGTTCGCGAATTCGGTTACGCCGAAGTGCGCGCGCGTGGTCATACTGCGCTGCTAAACGATATCAGCGATTTCGTCACGGCGGACGCCCATGCCATGCTGAAAGTTTGGATGAGCCACGGCGATAAAGTCCATCAATTGCCAACAGGTTTCAAGCTGATGGCATCGACACCAAATTGCCCGATTGCAGGCATGGCGGACGAAGAGCGCAAATTCTACGGCGTGCAATTCCATCCGGAGGTTACCCACACAGTGCAAGGCGAAGCAATCCTCAAGCGCTTCGTCGTCGATATTTGTGGATGTAAGCCGGATTGGAATATGCCGGATTACATCGCAGAAGCGGTAGCGTCTATTCGTCAGCAAGTGGGTACTGACGAAGTCATTCTCGGTTTGTCTGGGGGCGTTGATAGCAGCGTCGCTGCCGCATTGATCCATCGCGCCATTGGCGACCAGTTGACGTGCGTATTCGTCGATCATGGTTTGCTGCGTCTGGATGAGGGCAAAATGGTCATGGAAATGTTTGCCGAAAATCTGGGTGTGAAAGTCATCCGGGTTGATGCAACCGCGCAATTCATGGGATTTTTAGAAGGCGTAACCGACCCTGAAGCCAAACGTAAAATTATCGGCCGTGAATTTGTTGAAGTTTTCCAGGCTGAATCAATGAAGCTGAAAAATGCTAAATGGTTAGCTCAGGGGACTATTTACCCAGACGTCATTGAAAGTGCTGGCAAGGGTAAAAAAGGCGCGACTATCAAGAGTCATCACAACGTTGGCGGCTTACCAGAAACATTGAATTTGAAATTGCTGGAACCCCTGCGCGAACTGTTCAAGGATGAGGTCCGCAAACTAGGCGTTGCCCTCGGCCTGCCACACGCAATGGTCTACCGGCATCCGTTCCCAGGCCCCGGTTTGGGTGTACGTATTTTAGGCGAAGTCAAAAAAGAATTCGCTGATCTGTTACGCCGCGCCGACGCCATTTTTATCGAAGAACTACGTAACACCAAAGATGAAAATGACTTATCGTGGTACGACAAAACCAGTCAGGCATTTGCAGTATTTTTGCCGGTCAAATCAGTCGGCGTGATGGGCGATGGACGTACCTACGAATACGTGGTCGCACTGCGTGCGGTACAGACGCTGGACTTCATGACCGCCCAATGGGCCCATTTACCGCACGAGTTGCTTGGTCGCGTATCAAACCGCATCATCAACGAAGTACGGGGCATAAATCGCGTGGTCTATGATATTTCAGGAAAGCCACCGGCTACGATCGAGTGGGAGTGATTTGAGGTTGTTCGGGGACTATCGGTGTCTATCGAAAAAGTGATGTAAGTTATTGATTTATAAGAATTTACGTCTCGGTAGCTATCGGTAGCTATCGACCCCCAGCAAAATAACTTGCCGGTAAAGCTGACGGTAAGATTTTGACCTCGGATTCAGACCCAGATTTTTACCGTTATGACTATTTCAGTCTTGACGGTAAAAATCACCCCGGAAAGCTAGGTTTCATGCGGGTTTTCGGGCATCTTTAGGTCTTCTGACCCTTGACGGTAAAAACCGTCTCGAACAGGAGAAAAACCAAGATGCTTACCGACACCGCACTCCGAAACCTCAAGCTTGGCGCGGCTCCGTACAAGCTCGCCGACCGTGACGGTATGTATGTCATGGTATCAACGGCGGGAACAATCGCTTTCCGCTACGACTACCGCCTCAATGGGCGTCGAGAGACGCTGACTATCGGCCGCTATGGGCCGGCAGGGATCTCGCTGGCGATGGCCCGGGAAAAGCTGCTGGATGCCAAGCGGGTAATTGGTAATGGCAAGTCCCCAGCCATGGAGAAGCAGCGCGAAAAACGCCGCCTGACCGAGGCCAAGACTTTCGGCGAGTTTACCGTCAAGTGGCTGGTCGGTGCCAAGATGGCGGAAACCACGCGCTCGATGCGCAAAAGCATCATCGATCGCGACATCACTCCAATTTTCAAAAATCGACTGCTCGGCGAGATTAGCGCCGACGATCTTCGAACGCTGTGCCAGAAGGTCAAGGCGCGAGGAGCGCCGTCCACCGCCGTCCACGTCCGCGACATCGTCAAACAGATCTACGTCTTTGCGATCCTGCATGGTGAGAAGGTCGCCAATCCTGCGGACGATGTGGGGGCGGCATCCATTGCCACGTTTGTTCCGAAGGACAGGGCGCTTACTCCAACCGAAATCCGGTTGATGCATCGCCAGATGGAATCGGTAGCGACATACCCCACGATCCGACTGGCGCTGCGGATGATCCTCCTCACCTTAGTGCGTAAGAGCGAGTTGATTCAGGCGACTTGGGATGAGGTTGATTTCGAGTCGGCTCTATGGACCATTCCTAAGTCCCGTATGAAGGGCCGCAATCCGCACAACGTCTATCTTTCCAGCCAAGCACTTGACATCATGGTGGCGCTGCACACTTGCGCCGGTGGCTCTAAGTACGTGCTGCCGTCGCGTTACGACGCGGATCGGTGCATGTCCCCGGCAACGTTGAATCGGGTCACGCAGATCGTGGCTGAGCGGGCGAAAACAGCCGGTCTGCCACTGGAACCGTTCACAGTGCATGACCTGAGGCGAACCGGATCGACATTGCTCAACGAAGGTGGCTTTAACCGCGACTGGATCGAGAAGTGCTTGGCGCACGAGGAAGGACGTTCGTCGCGAGCCATTTACAACAAAGCGGAATACGGTGAGCAGCGTCGGCACATGCTGCAGGAGTGGGCGAATATGGTTGATGCCTGGGGGGAAGGCGGTGCTTATACGGCCACGCTGCTCCCAGTTTCGCTGTCGGTGCCTACGCTGCGGGCGCTTGTTTGACGGGGCGTCGCTTGCGTTGGCGCACGTCCGGTGAAGGGGCGCGTTTCAGCGCATCTGCATCCGAGGCTTGGCGGCGTGCCGCCAGCCAGGCCTCCACCTCCGCAAGATCCCACACCACGCAACGCGGTGTCAGATTGAAGCCTCTCGGAAATTCGCCACGACGCTCCATGTCGTAGATTGTCGTATCGGCAAGCGGGACCAACTGGTGCAGTTCGGGTCGGCGGATGGTGCGCCGGAAGGGAAGTGGGCGCGCGACGACAAGTTGGTAGCGTTCTTCGTACCTGTCCACGCCACGAGGCGGTTCGGCCGACGTGCTGCGAACGTCGAGGCGGTCGAGTTGGCTGGAATCTTGGTTATCCATCTTTTGCTCCCCCAAGGGACGATGCTTGTTGAGTCATCGTTCGGAATTGGTCACGTAGAGCAATGGTGACTATCCGCAGTCTTATGGGCAACTTGCTAGGGCGTACTTGGGCAGGGCGCTGCCAAGTCACGCGCCAGCCAACTTGACAAGTGTCAGAAGTTTTTGCATAATTCTACCAAATAGGAGCGTTTCGTCATGCAAACCATTGCCAAACAAGTGCTGGAATACGCGGCCGGGTTGCCGGAAGGCACTCCTTTGGTTGCGAAAGAGCTTCTGCATTTGGGTGGTAGGGCTGCCGTCGATCAAGTGCTCTCTCGCCTGGTGAAGCGCGGTGCTTTGTTGCGGGCTGGGCGAGGTATTTACGTCTTGCCCGTGGAGAGTCGTTTCGGGACGCATGCACCGTCCACCAGCAAAATGGTCGAGGGACTGGCTATCCAGCGTGGGGAAACGATCGTGCTCCACGGGGCAGCCGCGGCCAATGCGCTTGGTCTCACCACCCAAGTGCCAATGAAGGCCATCTATCTGACATCTGGGCGCAATCGGCATCTGAAGGTCGGCGCGCATACGGTCGAGTTCCGACATGCGCCCATCTGGCAATTGATCTTTCCTGGGCGTCCTGCGGGAGAGGTAGTGCGGGCGCTCGCTTGGCTTGGGCCTGAGAAGGCTGGCGAAGCACTGCGCAAGCTACGCTCAAAATTACCGCCTTCTGAGCTGGAGGACGTTGTCTCGGCACGTGCTCGTCTACCAACATGGATGGCACGGGAGGTTAGCTCCCTAGTGTTGCATGACTGATGTCTTCCAATGCTTAGTGTGAGAGGTCCGTGTGCATGCATCGGCCTTGGTCTATAGGTTTTGTCAGTCGATCTTGTGTGGGCGACGGTTGACATGGCCGGGCTAGGTTTCTGTTTTCAAGTCGTGCGTAAAACGTTTTGATTAAAACCTTTCGATAAAAATGAGGAGAACAGCATGGAATTCGCGCCCGGGGATCTGGTCTGCCTAAAGTCTGGCGGTCCTACAATGACAGTGGAAAAATCTGGCAAGACGGCTATGTTCGAGGAAGAGGCTGTATGGGTTGTCTGGTTTGAGAAAGTAGGGGTTAAACAAGTCGTTCAGCGCGAGACTTTCAGCCCTGTTCTACTTGAAAAAGTCGAGTCTCGCCCTTCTGGTTCACTTAGAGTGACGAGAGCGTAACAATGATCAGGGCCGCGTTCATCGGAGTTGATCGTTACATTGATCCATAGATTCGGGATTTGAACGGGGCCGCGCGGGACGCAACTGCTCTTTGGGCTGTCTTGTCGGACTCCATAGATGGTCTTACCGCTCCGTTGATTGCCGATGAAGCCGCGACCAGTGCGGCGGTAGCCGCTGCGCTCGATGAGACCCTGGGAGCTGCAACCGGAGATGACATAGTTCTTTTGAGCTTTGCCGGGCATGGCACCTCAGACCATCGTCTTGTACTTCACGATACCGACATCGCGAACATTCCAGGCACCACGATTGGCATGGACGACTTGGCGGAGCGGTTCCGTCTGTCTCGCGCACGCGTGGTGATTCTGATTCTTGATTGTTGCTTCAGTGGTGGCGCACCAGCGCGTGTTCTTGATTTAGGGCTGGTCCCCAGAGATATTGGCATTCCGTTAAGTATGGTCTCAGGTAATGGTCGCATTCTGCTTGCAGCGTCGGCGCAAGATCAGCCCGCTCTTGAAGACCCGCAGACGCGCCATGGACTCTTCACCAAAGCAGTTCTGGATTGCCTTTTTGAGGCCGAAGGCGCGGTAAGTATCGTGGGTCTTATCGACAACGCGTTCAGGCTGGTGAGAGCTGCGGCACACAGATTGGGGTACGAGCAGACACCAGTTATGTTTGGGCATGTGGAAGGCGATGTTTCATTGCCACGCGGCGTGAAAGGGGTGCGATACCGTGCGGCATTTCCTGAGCGCGGAGTCATTCATACCACTGGTGATTTTCAAGAATTGGCTGGCTATGGCATCGAACAAGAAGTGCTCGATGCATGGAAGGAAAATTTCCCCAACGGATTGAACACATTGCAGAAGGCTGCTGTCAATGACCACAACGTGTTGGGTGGGACTTCGCTCCTTGTCGTGGCGCCGACCAGCGCGGGAAAAACATTTGTCGGTGAGCTCGCTGCAATCAAGGCCATTTCGGAAGGTATGAAGGCGATTTTCCTACTGCCGTATAAAGCATTTGTCAATGAAAAATTTGAAGATTTTTCTGCGCTGTATGGAGAACGCCTAGGTCTTCGCATCGCTCGGTGTAGCGGTGATTGGCAGGATCAGGTTGGTGAAATTTTGCGTGGTAAGTACGATATCGCTTTTTTCACCTACGAGAAATTTCTTGGTCTTTCAGCAGCTGCTCCGTACGTTCTCAATCAGCTTGGCCTAGTTGTTCTAGATGAAGCTCAATTCGTTACTGACCCGGGCCGTGGGATGGTGGTCGAGCTTTTGTTGACAAGCCTTGTCAGTGCGAAACGACGTGGCATTAGCCCGCAAATAGTTGCATTGAGCGCCGTTATCGGCGACACCAACCGGTTTGAGCATTGGCTTGGATGCAATCTGCTTCAAACGAATGAACGGCCAATTCCACTGCGTCAGGGCGTGGTTGATCGAACAGGCATCTGGCAATTTCTAGATGAGGCCGGTGCGGTACAAAGCGAGCAAATTCTGGACAGATGGGCAGTTCGCCAGCGTGGTCAAAGGCAGTCCTCGCAGGACATGATCGTTCCGCTGGTGCAAAAATTGGTTGCGGACGGCGAGAAGGTCATTGTTTTTCGGAACGCGCGAGGTTTGGCGAGTGGATGCGCTCAGTACCTTGCACGAGAGCTGGGATTGCCGCCGGCGCAAGCGGTACTTGATGAGCTTCCTGACGGTGATCGCTCGGCTATGTCAGAAAATCTCAGAGCTGCGTTGGAGGGCGGAACTGCTTTTCATAACGGTGATTTGACTCGGGACGAACGAATCGCCGTCGAACATGGTTTCCGCGCGATCGACGGCGGAATAAAGGTACTTGTCGCCACCAGCACAGTAGCTGCTGGCATCAACACGCCAGCTTCGACGGTCATTATAGTCGAGACTGATTTTCCTGGTGCTGGCGGTCCGTTGCCCTACACTGTGGCGACTTTCAAGAATATGGCGGGACGAGCAGGTCGGCTCGGCTATGAGACCGAAGGGAAGGCAATCGCCATTGCTGACTCGCAGAGCGACCAGCGGCAGATTTTCCGTCGGTACGTGCAGGGACAGCCTGAACCGATTCGTTCATCATTCGATGACGGAAATCCTGGCACCTGGGTTGTTCGGTTGCTCGCGCAGATTAAGAACATTGATCGAGGAGCTATCATTGACCTTCTCTCAAACACGTACGGTGGCTATCTGGCAACCCTACGCGATGCGAACTGGCGGACGCGCATGATCCCGCGCCTTGAACAACTCGTCGGGCGGATGATCCAGCAAGGTTTGATTGAAGAAGAGAGCGGTTTACTTCGTCTCTCGATCCTAGGACGCGCATGTGGAGAATCGCCATTAAGCCTTGAGTCTGCTATGCAGGCGGTGGACCTTGTCCGACGGCTTCCACGTGAAGAAGCGAATATTGAGAACTTGCTTGTCCTGATAGAAGCGTTGCCGGAACGAGACGCAGACTACACACCACAAACACGCGGTGCTGGAGAAGCTGTATGGCAGCAAGAGGCCGCACGGCGGTTCAGTGGGAACGTGTCAGGACTGTTACGAGTCGGTGCCGGCAGCGACCGCGAACACTATGCGCGGTGCAAGCGCGCCCTCATCGTTCGGGACTGGATAGATGGGAAAGCCACCAGCGAGATCGAGACGCGCTTCTCTGCAAACGCGTTTAGCCGGGTCGGGCACGGAGATGTGCGTGGCTATGCAGACGGCTGTCGTTTCTTGTTGGAGTCGGTCGTTCGGATTGCCGCAATCATTCTTGGGACTGCTGAAAATCCTGATGAGGCTTCAGCTCTCTACAAACGTCTTGAGCTAGGAGTCCCTGTTGAAGTACTTTCTCTCGTCCACGCAAGAGTCGTTCTCAATCGCGGTGAAATTCTGCTCTTGTGGCGTGCGGGCATAACAACGTTGCCGGCTTTGTCCGAGATGAGTTCTGCTGAATGTGAGCGAATTGTCGGTACTCGCGCAGTCGCCTTGATTGAAATGGCAGTACTGCTAACGCGGCAGATGACTTAACAAGTTGTGGTCAGGCTTGCATCTTGCTGATGAGCGGAACTCGTTCGGCTTCGTTATGTCTCGGTCCACTCATCAGTGCGCTCAAATATGTCGTGATGAATAAGATGCTTCCCTAGATTTGCAAAAAAAGACTACTGATTTTGGATTCCCATGGTTCGAATCTGGGGCCCATGACAACGAATTTTGATGCGCTACCCTGATCGTGCGAAAGAGGCGGCATTCCTCGCTTCTCATGGCGCTGTAACGATGCCTTGGCCAACATCCGCTTCGTCGACGTCTTCCGCGAACACGTTCTTGCGCGCATTGGCGAGCAGCCGTGCCGTCACATTTTTGGCGTTTGGCTTATTCCCGGAACTTCGAAGCGACTCCCACCACAGCGCAGCGATACCAGCTACATGGGGGCAAGCCATGCTTGTTCCGCTGATGGAGTGTAAACCACCGCCGGGCCATGCCGATGTGATATCCACGCCTGGAGCTGCCACTAATGCTAGGCTATTAGAAAAATTTGCGACAGCGTAGTTTTCGCCTGTGCGCCCAATGGCTGCGACCGAAATGACATCATCAGCGGCGGCAGGAAGAGATGCGGCGATTCTATATTCATGGTTCATATCGCGACGACTTTCATTGCCTGCTGCGGCTATCACCAACGGAGATACACCAAAAGCTGACTGGGCCTTTAAAACACCCATGATTGCGTCGAACATACGCAAATTACCTCTGTACGCCTCCAGTGCCGTCGACGTGGCAAGATCTACGGGCCAACCGTCCGAAGTCAAGCGGACCACCATCCCAGGAAAATCGAAACCGAGGGACATAGAAATTATGTCTGCCTTCTCGCGCATTGCCCAATTGAGCGCTTCAAAGACCATCTCTGATTGCCCGGAGCCATCGTCCCCAAGAACTTTACCAATAAGTGCACGTTGAATTCCACGAGCAACCCCGATGCGCCGTCCCTCGACATCACGGCCAAAAATAGTTCCAGCGCAGTGCGTTCCATGCCCTTGGCGGTCACCGTCGCCATGGCCGCTAAAGTCTTTCTCAACTAAATCGACACCTGCAAAGGCAGGATGAGTTCGGTCGATACCGGTGTCTAGAATCGCCAGGATTACACCAGCACCCGTATAACGGCTCTGGTCTGCCTTTACTGCCGAAATACCCCAGTTAGCCGCCGGGTCTGCAATTTCGGAGCTCAGCGGTTGAATAAGTCGCGTGGGCATCGTTGGCGTCGCCAATTGGACTTGGGGGTCGGCAATCAACTCGGCGACAGCGTGATCGGGAACTCTCTCAACTGAAAGAGTTGGCACTCCATTTCCTGCACGGAATAATTCGGTACCTATATCGCGGGTGCTTACCGGACGAGCCGCTTCGCGTCTGAGGATAACGTAATTTTTCATAGCCAAACTCCTGTTGTTATAGCCGCTTCATTTCCGCGAGTTTTCGATAGTGAGCCCCCAACGCAGTCAGCCTGCAGCCTTTGGAGTGGATTGCGGCGTAGTACATGTGCTCAGCGTCCACCGGAACCACAAGCCCGTACCGATTGCACTTTTGCAGCTCCTTGAAGATGCGCACATTGTTGTCGTCGACCGGAATGCTTCTGAACTCTTCAGGAATATTCTGACGGTCCGGTTCGTAGGATGGGTCGAGAGGAAAGACGTGTGCGCGATCAGGAAAGTACGTCGGGAGGCGGCGCAGCACGTCAAACGGAATCTTGGGCTCGACTTGCCGAAGCGTTACGAAATTCTGAACGTTCGCCTTGTAGATTGGTCGTTGCTCCCAAGGCCCGAGCGTTTGATCGACATGAGAATAAAGTGATGCCGGAGTGATGTTGCCTCGGATGTCTGAGCATCCACCGGCAAGGCCGTCCAGTAGAATGTCGGTAAACACGCCATGTCGCTGACCATCTTCCGCTACACCATCGCGATGACTGGCCGTTAAGATGGTCACTCCCGTGCCGATGATGGCTGCCGCCCCCGCAGTCAGGCCTGCGACTTCTCCCGCATAGCCTGAATGACAGCAGTCCAGAATGATGACACTTGACTTGATCTTTGGGTATGCGCCGTTCGCTAGGCCAAGAATCTCGGAAAGAGACATTCCCCATGCGCCTTTTTTTCCATCGCTGCTGACAATGTATCCAGCATTCGTCTCCGGATTGATGATCCCATGTCCTGCAAAATAAAGCAGTGCCGTTTCGGCGTCGCCACCCTTAAAGAGTTCGGAAATCGCTTGTTCAAGCACAGCACTACCTACGTCAACGTCATTGCTCGTCAGCGTTTGGACAGAAAAATTGGGCGAGCCATCTCCATTCGCTTCGAGCAATTGCGAGATCGCGGTTGCATCGTTCACGCAACTACGCAAGGGACTGGTCGGATAGTCATCGATGCCGATGACGAGCGCTTTCTTCATTAGCGACCGCCTCCTACGAGTTTTTTCAGGTTATCCCAAGTCCATTTGTACATTTTGTCAGTGTCGGCGGCGGCCTTGGGTTTTTTGCAGGTTTTTTCAGCATAGCCATTAAGCAAGAAGTACGGTACCCCTTCTTCTTTTGCAATCTTTAGTTCTGCACTGACCCCTGTTGCGGTGTCAGTGTGCTCACCACAGATCACGCAAACCATATCAACCGATTTGATGCGCGTCCGGGCCTTTTCCTTCCAGTTATCATCAATATGTTCTTTGATTGACCAGTCGGCCAAATAAAACGGACTATCTTCATTCTTTGCTTGTCCGACCAAAAACGTTTTGAGCGTTTCGTCATGGTCATAGTCGAAACTGATAAAGACCCTTCGTATTTGACATTGCATTCTTTCGGTTATAAAAATAGTGCCTCGTTAATGGTGCGTACTGTTCGCAACAGGGGGTTGATGTGCACCACTGTTCGCCCCAGTTCTATACAGTAGGCAACAATGTTTGCTGTGCCACCTAGGCCGTTTGCTCGCTGTCCATCCCATATTGCGACGAGTAAGTCCGAGCTATCTACTACATATCGGCCTGCATCTAAAAAAGATTTATCATCATCTCCGCTTCCATCTAGTCTTATCACATTGCAGTGTTCAAGCAGTGCTTCATAAGATTCAAGATCCGATCCTGTGAAGAAGCGTTCGTATCCGATCATGGGAATGACTGCACTAACCGGAATGTCTAAAGCAAGTGCTTCGCGCGCAAAGACCTGATCACTACCAACAGCAAGTGAGGTAAAAGCTTGCCGGATTGGCTGGTAGTGTCGCAAAACTGCTTCTATTTCAAAGGCGGTCCATTTCCAATCGATTCCAGGTCTGGCTTGGTGGCCACTGACCGCGATACGAATCATGAAAGCGCTCCTTCTTGTTATTGGCCGAGACTTCCTCTCAGCACTCGGTAGAACTCTTTGGTTGAGCGGCTCCGAGCAGTTGCTTCTACAAGGAAGCCTCGTTTTGTTTCGAAATCTTTAGCTGCCGTCTTAGAAGCTGTGGCATACAGATCTAGATCCGCAGTAGAGCGTAGGTAAGGCCATTTACTTAGATAGTCCGGTACTGCGGTATATCCGCCTGCATATGTGGCAAGCGGAAAATCTTTCTCTGTCGCGATGCCGATTTCCCAAGGTACCCACCACGAAGCCCGCGTGGCGTCAGATACAACCGCTAAAAGTTGTGTGCATTTACCCAACTCATCCTTTACATGATCGGCGAGCGCGTCACCGGAAGCCGATACAGCCGAGTCTATAACATCAAGATAGGTTGAGATGCCATGAACGGTAAGTAAACGCTTGGAAAGACTAAGCGCCAGCTCAGAGTCAACTTGCTGATGAGAGATAAAGATTTTCATTTTTTGTCCTATGGGTTTGCTCATACTCCTGTTTTCTTGCTCGAAGTATTTTTAATTTCTTTGAGGTTTAAGAATTCGCAGTCACCTATTTATGCAGTTATGACCACAGCTAGACGCGTATCGGCAGAGATACTTGTGGCTGGATCGGCACCAGTGTCTTCGCGTAGGCCCGCAGAATCTCGTTGTATAGGTCGGCATGCTTGGGGGCTTCGACGGTGATGATCAGCGCGTAGCGGATCTTCTCGGCACCGTTCGCCCTGTGCCCCGATTCGCGTGCGTTGTAATGGATGTCGAAAACTGGATTTTTGAGGCTGCTGCCGCGCATGTTTTTCGCGCCGTGTAGAACCGTTTCCCACTTGCCCATGTCGGACCGCCGTTCTTCCTCTGTCGCGTATTTCTTCATGTCGAAAAAGCTCTTGGTGTCGGCGTTAGCTTTGCCGTCTTTGATCTTCTCGTCGCTGGGACGGAATACGACCTCCAGGCCCGCACGTGTGTACGCAGCAGCGTCCTGCGGATCGGTCGGCGAGGCGTAGCAGAAGGTTGCCTTGAGACGGATGCTTCCGTTCAGGCCACCTGCGGGCAGTGGCAGCGAGGCGCGAAGGTATTTGCCTGGCTTCAATTCACCCTGGTAGACGATGCGGGCGACCCCTTCCGGACAGGTGATGATGCTCATCATGTCCTCTGGCACCTTGCCCCAGCCCACCTCGAGCTTGTCATGTGCCGATGCGTCTGCGGCATGGACCAACAGCGCTTTGATCGCGAGCGGCGACAACTCCGCCCCCAGAATGGCACGAATGCCGACCGCGCTGCGCAGCAGATACGGGGAGGCAAAACTGGTGCCCAGTTGCGGCGAGAGTGCAGCTTTCTTGCCAGGGGAAAGTACGTGGAAATAGTTGCCAGCGTTGCCGCCAAAGGCCATCAGGTCCGGCTTGACGACACCAGGGCTTCGGCCTGGGCCGACCGCGCTGTACGGCGCACGCGCCCAGTCCGCCGCGGTACCGTTGGCAGCACCGACCGGCAGTGCATTGACGCAGTCCGAAGGCACTTGCACGCGGGCATTGCCAGAGGCGCGGTCTAAGTGACCGTTGTTGCCGATGGCAACCGTCATAAGCGTGTCGCCGTCGCTCAGCAGGTCGTCAATGACTGATGTCCAGGCGTGTACATCGGTATCCTCGATCGGCAAATCCGGTCCGAGACTGAGGTTGATAAACTGGTATTGGCGCGAGAGCAATACCTGTTCAACAAAACCCAAGGTTCGGTACAGCTCTAACGGGTCTTCGGTGTCGGCGTCTTTGTCAAGTACGCGCAGGTGATCAACATAGGCAAACGGGCGGGCGGCTGTGCCGTTTGGCGGGATGGGGCCGAACAGGAATGCGGAGCTGACGGCGAGGCCATGTTCTACGCCTGCCGGATCGTCCTGCGCATCTTCGTCGAGAACACGGTATGAGCGTAGCCAAGGGCCAATCGCATGTTGTTTGGGCAATCCGCCATCGAGGATGGCGACCTTGGGTTCCGATGAGAGCGGCTGCTCGGTCGGTAGGTTGCAGCCCACTGACACTTCGCCGGCGCGCTGTACGGGCCGCATGCCGCGCAGCTTGGGAACTGGGCGGATGACACGCACGAATACGAATTCGGCGAGCCGTTCGATATGGTCATGTTTGCCCTCGACGGGCACAAACCACAAGTTGCCGGCCGTGAAGCCGAGGTCGCTGTGGACCTTAACGCTAGATTCCTTGGCGTACTTCACAAAGGCTTGCTGGACAAACAGCCGGTTTTCATCTGGCAGCAGATGAATCCCGACTTCGAAGAAACGATCCTTGGCACTGCCGTAGTCAGCAATACGTTGTTGCGGTGTAAATGTCGCAAACTGTTCAATGTGAGCCAGATCCTGCGCTTCATCGGATTCAGGTTCGATTTGCTGGGCCCAGTCCTGGAGGTGCCGAAACGCTGGACGCTTGCCCGCCACGAAAAGCTCGGTCGTTGAGCATTCCTGAGGATCGCCTTTCTTGGTCCAACCGCCGGGCATCATCTTCACGGTACGGCTGCCGACGGATTCCAGGCCAACGGTGCGCAGCATTGCCATCGGGAAGAACGACCGGGCGATATAACTGGGATTCATCGTCAACCGGGCGACCCCGAAGTCGCCGGGGCAGGCAAGCGGCGCGAGCGTGTCAAGCGCGGTAGCCGTCGCCAAGAACTGGGGAGCCAACCGATGCACGGCTTGGGCAAGGGTGTAGACCTCTGCCTTGCCGGGCATGCGTTTCGGTCCCTTAATGTCGTGGGTCAGCAGTTCGCCGCGCCCGATTAGAAAATTGGTTTGGCTCATGCGTCAGGCTTCCTTTTTGAGGGCTTCTTGGCGGGGATCGCTTGTTCGCTCGTGTACTTTCGGATGGTGTCGCGACTCACCCCTGTGATATCGGAGATCGTGTGCTGCGAAAGACGCGTCTGTTTGGCCAGCAGCACTGCCAGATCAATGCGCCCCTGGCGCTCCAGGACGAGCGCGCGCGATTTGACGAATTCTTCGATTAGGTTGGCGTCCGAGGCAGTGCCCAATGCAACAGCACGCCGGAAACGCTGAATATCCCGCTCGATGTCGCTGAATGATTCGCCGTTGAAGGCAAAGGTCAGGATGTCGATCCAGCGGCCGAACAAGGCATAGTCCGGCCCCAGAAACCGCTTGATCGCCTGTTTAACGGCAGATATTTCCGGCACCTTGAAATTAATCACCAGGTCGAAGCGCCGCCAGAGCGCCGGGTCGATCAGTTCCGCGTGATTGGTGGCCGCCAGCAGTAATCCGGTGGCAGGCCACTCATCAACCTCCTGCAGGATGACGGTGACCAAGCGTTTCAATTCGCCGATGTCGGTATCGTCGCTGCGGCGTTTGGCGATGGCGTCGATCTCATCGAGTAACAGCACACAGGGGCTGCGTTTGGCGAAATCGAGTGCAGCGCGCAAGTTGCTGCCGCTGCGCCCGAGCAGGCTACTCATGACAGCGGTCAGATCCAGGACATACAGCGGCACGCCAAGTTGAGAAGCCAACCAACGAGCCGTCAGCGTTTTGCCGACACCCGGGGGGCCCACAAAGATGGCAGACCGTGTCGGGTTCAACCCCATTGATGCCAAACGTTCCGTTTGGCGACGCTCCTGAATCAGTTGACTCAAGGTTTCTTCGAGGTCGAGCGACAGCAGTGGTTGCTCTCGATTGGGCTCATCCTTGAAAACCTTTAGCAGTGACAGTCTCGACTCATCGTCAACCGGCAATGTTTGGGCCGGCAATGCGGGCTGCGTGATCTTGCGCATAGGGGCGCTCGCACGTGGTGCTTTCGCTCGCAGGTAGAGGTCCATCTGCTCAGCTAGTTCTGGGTCAGTATTCCGGTACTTGCGCACAAGTCGGGCCACGAACAGCCTTACGTCCTCGGTTTGCTCAGCGAGTGCGAGCCTTATTAACTGGGCTAAATCAGATTGAACTTCGTTCATTTCGTCCAACATTTACATAACTCATTGATTTAAATGGAATTTACATTTTTATAAAATGGAATAGATATATTTTCTCACGTTTTTGTAATGTTGGGAAGGCGGACGTGCAGGATGTCAGGATGGGGCGACCCGAATGCATCAGCTGTGGTCGATCTCCCGCGTACAAAGGGGGGGGGGGCAGGTGCATCCCGGCGTTCCGCCGTCGGGCTCGTGGGCGTTGCCCCATGCTTCGTATCGAATCATGGCCATGCGGCTTTGATCCTTGATGCCTCCGGCCGTCTCTTCGTGCCTGGCCTGCGCGCTGCGATTGCCCTCCAGGGGATCGGCTGGTCAGCCCATCCCCGCCGCGCATTGCTTGGTACCCCTCGAATGCAGCCGAACAGGCTGCGCCTGATCGGCACCAGCTAGGCGTGCCGCTGGCACGCAGGGACGCTCGCCGCGCGGCGTTGGTTTCAGCGCATCTCCTGGCCCATCGGCCGCTGTTCGTCTTTCCCCAAGTTCATCGCTTTCTCCCGCGACCGTAGCCCGCAGTGCCTGGCCGTCAAGGCGCGCAGGGCCGAGTCCTCGCCGTTGGCTGCGGGCCGCACCAACCCTGCGCTTCTTCCTTGACGGCCAGTCTCTCGCTGGCCCGGTTTTTCGCGGGCGATGAACTCAGGAAAGACGGCGGCAAACAGGGACCGGCCCAGGTCGCTGCGCCGAACCAACCAAAGCCACAACGGGCTCCGAATCTTGGAATCCGGTCAGCTTTGAAACCACAACTTCAATCACTGGAGAAAGACCATGCAACTCAGTTCCCGTTTCGCTTCCCGCTCCCCCGTGCTGCGCTCCGATCATCCGCTGTCGGATGATCAAATCCGCGCCGTGGCCCCATCCATCTTTGCCGAGGACAAGCACGAAAGCCGCTCTGATCGTTACCGCTACATTCCCACCGGTGCGGTGCTGTCCGAACTGCGCAAGGAAGGATTCCAGCCCTTCATGGTGTGCCAGGCCCGTGTGCGCGATGAAGGCAAGCGCGAGCATACCAAGCACATGGTGCGGCTGCGCCACGCCGACCAGATCAACGGCGCGGAAGCTAACGAAATCATCCTGCTGAATTCGCACGATGGCACGAGTAGCTATCAAATGTTGGCCGGCATGTTCCGTTTCGTCTGTAAAAACGGCTTGGTGTGCGGCGATACTGTGGCCGATTTGCGCATCCCATACAAAGGCGATGTGGTCGGGCAAGTGATCGAAGGCGCGTATGACGTGCTGGATGGTTTCGGTCTGGTGCGCGAGCGCCGCGACGAGATGCGCGCCATCACACTGGACCGGGGCGAGGCTGAAGTGTTTGCCCATGCCGCGCTGTCCCTCAAATACGACGACCCGGCAACACCCGCGCCCATCACCGAATTGCAATTGCAATTGCAATTGCAATTGCAATTGCTGATGCCGCGCCGCCGCGACGACGACCGGCCCGACCTGTGGAGCGCCTTTAACCGCGTGCAGGAGAACTTGACGCAAGGCGGTTTGACGGGGCGCAACGCCAACGGGCAGCGCCAACGCACCCGACCCATTCAGGGCATTGACCAGAACGTCAAGGTCAATCGCGCCCTGTGGCTGCTGGCCGAAGGCGTGAAGCAGCTCAAGGCCTGAACGAACCCATCCGAGGGGCTAGCCCCTCGATCAGTTATCCATTTTTTTAATCTTGAACGTCCCGCAGGGGACAGGAGCTATCACCGTGAATACCGTTACTACTCAAGAAGTCAAAGCCCTCGAAGCCGCCACGCCCTCGCAGAACATGTTGCTGGTGCCACTGTCGCAGCTTCGCCCGTCCAAGCGCAATGTGCGCAAGACTTTGGGCGCATCCATAACCGAATTGGCCGCCAGCATCGAGCGCGTGGGCCTGCTGCAAAACCTGACCGTGATTCTTGCCAGCGATGGCGAGCATTACGAAGTGGTCGCCGGCTTGCTGCATTGAAACTGCTGGCGAAGAAGCGGCGCATTGCCAAGGATTACGCGGTGCCTTGCCTGCTGGTGGCCGATGCGTCGGCGCGTACTGCCAGTCTGACCGAGAATGTACAACGCGAAGCCATGCACCCCGCCGACCAGTTCGAGGCGTTTGCTGCCCTGATCGCGGAAGGCCGTCCCATTGAGGACATTGCAGCAGACTTTGGCGTGACCCCGCTGGTGGTGCAGCGTCGCTTGAAGCTGGCAAACGTCTCCCAGCGTTTGATGGCCGACTATCGGGCCGATGCGGTGAACCTTGACCAGTTGATGGCATTGGCAATCACCGACGACCATGCCGCACAGGAAGCCGCGTTTTACGATGCGCCGCACTGGCAGCGCACCCCGAGCGCATTGCGCGAACGGCTGACCGAACGGGAAATCGATGCCCATCATCATCCGCTGGTGCGTTTCGTCGGGCTGGATGCCTACGAGGCCGCAGGCGGCGCGACCTGTTCGCCGAGGGTGACAACGGCGTGTATTTGACCGATGCGGCATTGATAGACCGGCTGGCGCAGGACAAGCTGACCGGCATTGCCGACGAAGTGCGCCGCGAGGGATGGGCATGGGTGGAAGCAGAGCCCGCCGCCACCTATGCCGACCTGCAAGCCTTCCAACGCGCTCCGAAGGAACGGCGCAAGCCCAACGCCCGCGAGGCCAAGCGTATCGCCAAGCTGCAAGCCAAGGAACAGGAAGTCGGGGAAGCCTTGAATGCCGCTCTCGATACCGAGGACGAAGAAAAAGCCGAAGCGCTCGACGACGAAGGCCGCCGCGTGGGGGAACAACTGGAGGCGCTGGAAGCCGAATTGCTGGCCTACGGCCAGACCGTTCGCGCCGCTGCGGGTGTAGTCGTCACGCTCGACCGCCAAGGCGAACCTGTCATTCATCGCGGTCTGTTGCGTGACGCCGAGGCCGACGTGTTGTGGACACTGGCGAGGGTCAAAGCGGTATCGACCCGGAAGACACCGAGGGCGAGGACAGGTTAGAGTCGAAGAGGGCTGGAATCTCCGAAAAACTGGCGCGCCGTTTGAGCGCCCACCGCACGGCGGCACTGTGCATCGTCGGATGCGCGCAATCAAATTAGCCTACAACACGAAAATTATTTCTTCACCAGCGGGCAGCCCGATTGCGCTAGCGGACGGAATGCATCGTTGCCCGGCACCACGCTGACGATCTTGTAGTAATCCCACGGCATTTTTGATTCGGCCGGTTTTTTCACTTGCAGTAGTAGCATGTCATGTACCACGCGGCCATCTTCGCGCAGCGTACCTTTCGGGATGACCACATCCGAAATCGGCAATTCGCGCATTTTTTTCATCACCGGGGCGGTGTCGTCGGTGCCCGCTGCCTTCACTGATTTCAGGTAATGCGTGACGGCAGAATACATCCCGGCTTGCGCCATAGTCGGCATCTTCTTTTGAATCGAGAAGAAGCGCTTGGACCATGCGCGGGTGTCATTGTTGGTATCCCAATAAAAGCCTTCGGTCAAATACATGCCTTGGGCATTTTGCAGACCCATCGAATGCACATCACTGATGAACATCAGCAAAGGAGCGACCAATTGACCCTTGGAGGCAATGCCGAATTCACTGGCTTGCTTGACCGCATTGACGGTATCGCCGCCGGCATTGGCCAGGCCAATTACTTTCGCCTTCGAGGTTTGTGCTTGCAGTAAGAATGAGGAAAAATCGCTGGCGTTTAATGGATGCTTGACCGAACCCACTACCTTGCCGCCCGCAGCCGTCACGACATCCGACACATCCTTCTCTAGCGATTTACCGAACGCATAAT
Organism: Glaciimonas sp. PCH181; assembly: GCF_003056055.1. Taxonomy (NCBI): domain Bacteria; kingdom Pseudomonadati; phylum Pseudomonadota; class Betaproteobacteria; order Burkholderiales; family Oxalobacteraceae; genus Glaciimonas; species Glaciimonas sp. PCH181. The sequence goes on along the minus strand of NZ_PYFP01000001.1, from coordinate 1,246,339 downwards.
CGGCAGTCAGGAAGAACCAGCTATCAGCGCCACGCTTGACCAATGCTTTGCCGGTGCCGACCGAGCTGGAATAGGTGTCATACATCCAGTGGGCCGAAGTCGCAGTGCATTTTTCATTGGTGATAGTGCTGGAAGCCGAACCGACGACGATCGCAATCTTATTCTTTTGCTGCGCCACATCCATGACCGCCAAAGCGACGTTGGTCGGCACCAGATCCATCAGCACATCCACATGTTGCTGATCGATCCATTCGCGTGCTTTGGTGGCGGCGACGTCAGCCTTGTTCTGGCTATCGGCATACACCAGTTCAATTGGCTTGCCCAGCACGGTCTTGCCGAAATCCTCGATGGCCATCCTGGCCGCCACGATTGAGCCCTGACCTGATAGGTCCGAATATAGCCCTGACATATCGGTCAGGATGCCGATCTTGACAACATCATTGCTAATTTGAGCGGAAGCGGAGGTAGTGATTGCCGCCAGCAGGGTGGCAGCCAGCCAATTTTTTTTGCTTCCCGTGCGCATATTTTTCGTTTCCATTGAATATTCCATTAACAAAATGTTTGATCGGTCATCGCGCGTACTTGCGTTGGCAATGGTCGTATACAAGTGCTGACTTGTATTGGGGCTCCGCACTCCATCCGGTGTGGGGAACGCTAGCTATACCTTTAAGTTTAGCTAGCGTTTCAAAAAAATTAGGCTTTAGGTAGACCTACTTACCGTGGTCGCGAGAGCCTGCGAACGACGGTCAATATGGCATAAGGATGTTGCTGTCTCATCATTTTATTGAGCAAAGCTCAAATATGTTTTGTCGAATTATAATCATTATTATGACTTACATCAATGTGAATGAAGCTGGATTTTCATGTTTGTTTTCGTTATTTTGTGAGTTATACTCACATTTGAAAAAAACTGGAGCATCTCCCGTCTGAACGTCTGGCTACCGGTCCGCGCCGCAATGCTGCAAGCGATGGAAATGTATTCTCTTCACTTTGAGTGGCCCGCATAGGCAATTAACCAATATGCGATACGCGATGCTGAGTATTTTTTAGTTTTTCCTCACCTTTATAGCAAGGAAATCATGGCGAATCAATTCATCAATTTTCTCGGCCTCAGCTTTGATCGCGACGACGATATTGTTGCGCTGCGCAATACGGTCCAGCAATTCGTGCAAGCCGACATTGCAATCCAAAAAATCCAATTGGATGGCGGGCGAGACGATCTGGCACTGAGTCGTCATAGTGATTTTTTCGGGGCGACCGTTTTTTTGCGTGACGCCAAGCCGTATGAAATCGGAGCTGGCACTTCAAAAATCCGGGACATGTTTATCGGCTGTGAATTGTTCGACGAAACCCAATAATTGATCATCTCTTACCTGCGAAATACTACGCCATGACCATCATAGATTCCAAACTGAATCCTCGTTCCGAAGATTTCAAGGCCAATGTCGCCGCGCTGCAAACCGTCGTTGACGACTTAAAACGGAAGGTTGCCAAAATCGCGCTGGGTGGCAGCGAAGAAGCGCGTAGCAAGCACACTGCGCGCGGCAAGCTATTGCCGCGTGATCGGGTACAAATGCTGCTCGATCCCGGAACGCCATTCTTGGAGTTTTCTCAACTGGCTGCCGATAGCATGTATCACAATGCGGCTCCATCAGCGGGCATCATCACCGGTATTGGCCGTGTGGCCGGGCTAGAGTGTGTCATCGTCTGCAACGATGCGACCGTTAAGGGCGGCACCTATTATCCGATGACGGTCAAGAAGCATTTGCGGGCGCAGGAAATCGCCGAACAAAACAATTTGCCGTGCATTTACCTAGTCGATAGCGGCGGTGCAAATTTGCCGAATCAGGATGACGTGTTTCCCGACCGCGACCATTTCGGGCGGATATTCTTCAACCAAGCTCAGTTGTCATCCAAGGGCATTGCGCAAATTGCGGTGGTGATGGGTTCGTGCACCGCTGGCGGCGCCTACATGCCAGCGATGAGCGATGAATCAATCATCGTCAAGAATCAGGGCACCATTTTCTTAGGCGGACCGCCGCTGGTAAAAGCGGCTACTGGCGAAGTGGTCACTGCCGAAGACCTCGGTGGCGGGGATGTGCATACCCGGCTATCGGGCGTGGTCGATCACTTAGCCCAAAACGACCTGCATGCGTTGTCTCTGGCACGCACCATCGTGTCGAACCTGAATCGAAAAAAATCCCACGATATGTTGTTGCGCGAGCCCGTCGAACCCAAGTATTCGCCGCAAGAACTGTACGGCATCATTCCGACCGATTCCCGCAAGCCGTTCGACGTGCGCGAAGTCATTGCCCGTATCGTCGATGGCAGCGAATTCGATGAATTTAAGGCCCGCTATGGCACTACGCTGGTGTGCGGCTTTGCCCATATCCACGGTATTCCGGTGGGGATCATTGCCAACAACGGCATCCTCTTCTCGGAGTCTGCGCTGAAAGGAACGCACTTTATCGAACTTTGCTGCCAGCGCAAAATTCCGTTGGTGTTCCTGCAGAATATCAACGGCTTCATGGTCGGACGTAAATATGAGAACGAAGGGATCGCCAGAAACGGTGCAAAGATGGTAACGGCAGTTTCCACCGCAGCCGTGCCGAAATTTACCGTGATCATCGGCGGCAGTTTCGGCGCGGGCAACTATGGCATGTGCGGTCGTGGTTTTTCTCCGCGGTTTTTGTGGATGTGGCCGAACGCCCGGATTTCGGTGATGGGTGGCGAGCAGGCGGCCAGCGTGTTGGCGACTGTCAAGCGTGACGGCATCGAGTTGAAAGGCGGCACCTGGACCAGCGAGGAAGAAGAAGCCTTCAAGCAGCCGATTCGCGCGCAATACGAGCATCAGGGCCATCCCTACTATGCATCGGCACGCCTCTGGGACGATGGCGTCATCGACCCAGCCGATACGCGCATGGTGCTGGGACTAGGCTTGTCGGCATCGCTCAATGCGCCTATTCCTGACACAAAATTTGGCGTATTCCGCATGTAACGCGTCGCACGCTCACTATCCGCGCATTGCGTATTCTTACCCGCAAGCCACCGTATTCTGGAGAAAAACATGTTTACAAAAATTCTGATCGCTAACCGTGGCGAGATTGCCTGCCGGGTTGCCTCATCGGCGCGTCGCATGGGTGTAAAAACCGTTGCCGTTTATTCGGATGCGGATATCAATGCACGCCATGTCGCGCTGTGCGACGAATCGGTCGCAATCGGCGCGGCACCGGCCAAGGAAAGTTATCTGAGCGCCGATAAAATCATCGCGGCGGCGCTCGCAACGGGCGCACAGGCGATCCATCCGGGTTACGGCTTCTTGTCCGAGAATGCACAATTCGCGCAAGCCTGCTTTGACGCAGGCATAGTCTTCATCGGCCCGCCAGCTTCTGCTATCGTTGCGATGGGTTCCAAGTCGGCCGCCAAAGCCTTGATGGAAAAGGCTAAGGTGCCGTTAGTGCCGGGTTACCATGGCGATCAACAGGATCCGGATTTCTTGCAAAATGAGGCCGACGCGATGGGCTATCCGGTCTTGATCAAGGCCAGCGCTGGCGGTGGCGGCAAAGGCATGCGCATCGTCGAGAAAAGCCAGCAGTTCAAGGATGCCTTGGCATCTTGCAAGCGCGAAGCAATCAACAGCTTTGGCGACGACAAGGTGCTGGTTGAAAAATACCTGACCCAGCCACGCCATATCGAAATCCAGGTATTTGCCGATACGCACGGCAGCTGCGTTTATCTGTTCGAGCGCGACTGCTCGGTCCAGCGTCGCCACCAAAAGGTGCTGGAAGAAGCGCCCGCGCCGGGTATGACGGCCGAACGCCGCATGGCGATGGGCAATGCGGCAACCGCGGCAGCCAAGGCGGTCGGTTACGTCGGCGCTGGCACGGTCGAATTCATCGCCAACCAGGATGGTTCGTTCTATTTCATGGAAATGAACACCCGGCTGCAGGTCGAACATCCGGTCACCGAAATGATCACCGGTCAGGACTTGGTCGAGTGGCAATTACGGGTGGCCTTTGGCGAGGCGCTACCGTTGCAGCAGCAACAGCTAAAGATCCATGGCCATGCGCTCGAAGCGCGTATTTATGCGGAGAATCCAGACAACGATTTCTTGCCGTCGATTGGCACCTTGCGTCATTTACGTACCCCTGCAGCGGTGGCGTTCGAGCTAGGCGGAACGGCAGAGCAGCCCGCGGCGCTGCGCATCGATAGCGGGGTGCGCGAAGGCGATGCGATTTCCCCTTTTTATGATCCGATGATCGCCAAGCTGATCGTTTGGGGGCGCGACCGCCAAGAAGCGCTGACGCGGATGAGCGATGCGCTGTCGGACTATCGGGTCGTGGGACTGAATACCAATATCGCGTTCTTGAAGCGGCTGGTCGAGAGCGTACCGTTCGCCAGCGCCGATCTCGATACCGGCTTGATCGAACGCCATCATGCTGCATTGTTCCCGGCCCCAGCACCGGTATCGATTGAAGTGATGGCACTGGCGGTGATGGCACTGTTGGCCCATGAATCCCGGCGAACGAGAGTGGCATCCTCCGATCCATGGGCGCTTTTGACGGGCTGGCGCATGAATGCCACGTTGCAGCGCACGCTCGAATTTACCGACCTTGGACAGCGCTTGCCAGTGACGTTGGACTACGAGCAAAATGGCTGGACCCTTGGGTACGCCAATCTAACGTCGCAGGTCACACTGGTGACGCAGCAGGGTAGTGACTATGCGATCCGGGTGGATGGCAGGTTGGTGCGCGGCACCGTCGTCGTGGACCGCGATACCGTGCATGTATTTGCTGCGGGCAAGCACGCAGTGTTGCCGTACAACGACCCCCTCGCGCATGCGGGGCAAGTCGAAGCCGAAGTCGGCAGACTGACCGCGCCGATGCCCGGCAAGATCGTCGCGATCTTGGTGTGCAAGGGCGACACGGTACAAAAAGGCGCACCGTTGTTGATCATGGAAGCCATGAAAATGGAACACACGATCGCCGCGCCGCGTGACGGCATGGTGGAGGAAGTGCTGTATGCGATGGGTGATCAGGTCGAGGAAGGTACGCAGTTGCTTTCATTTAAGGTTTAATGAAATTTGATCAATCGCGCTAGCGAAAGATCGAAATGCGCCTTAACTGTCTGCATAATAATCGGTTCAGAAACCAATGCATGGAACGGTGATTTTGGAAAATTTGATCACCAACAATCACTTCTCTGGCAGTAGGAAGGCCAGAGTATTCTCAGGAGATCGGTATGGTAAAATTTTCTAATGAGACAGGTGCTGATTGGCCCGACGCTGGCCGCTGACGGACTCGCCGTGTAGCAGCAAACAAGACAATTCCAAGGTTCTGCAAGCCCATGAATAAAACGGTAACGATTCCGCGCAAGCGCGAAGCTCTAGGCGCACGCTCCGAAAAGCGCGTGAAGGAAATATTGACGGTAGCCCGTGACGTATTTTCTGGAAATGGCTACGAAAAGACCACAACGCTGGAAATCGCGCGACAGCTCGGTATTTCGGAAGCAACAATTTTTTCTTATTTCGGCAGCAAACGCGACTTGTGCATGCAAGTCATCAAGGCTTGGTACGATGAAATTTCGACCAAGCTGGAAGTTGAAGTTGCGCAGATAACCGGAACGCAGGCACAACTGCACTACGTTGTACGCAAGCATCTGATTACCTTGATGCAGGAAGGCACCGGCATGTGCACGCTGGTGTTAAGCGAGGGGCGCACTGTCGATGCGGAATTTGCTGGCCTGATAGCAGAGTTGAAGCGGCGTTACACGGCACCGCTTATGAAAGTGTTGTCCAACGCGCAGCGCAACGGAGAAGTGCGCACGGACATGCCGTTGCCGCTGCTGCGCGACATGGTCTATGGTTCGATGGAGCATGTGCTGTGGGATTACATGGTGAATAAAAATAAACCGGATATTGAAACGACGGCGCAGCAGCTTACCGCAATGCTGTGGTCCTCATTTACCCCTACCAACCATGCGCTGAATAAATTGGTCCAGTTTCGCAATGAAATTGACAATGCATTGCGGCGTGTCGGTGAATAGACCGAATTAGCGAGGCGATCTTGCCGCTTCCGCCACCGACGGCGCGATCGCAGGGTTGCGACGCCTTACGTCTCTGACCCATATCCTGTTCGGTAACGATTATCCGTTCATTCCAGAGCAGGGCATCAATGCTAATGTCGATGGCTTTCGCAATGCTAAGGGGTTGAGCGCAGCCGAGCATGAGGCCATTGCGCGCAGGAATGCTTACGAACTTTTCCCGCGATTAATGCAGCGATAGTGCACACTTGGTCGGAATAGCCGATATAGATATTGAAACGAAAATGCAATGGGATATGACGCTCTAAATCCAAACGCAAGCTGAATCTCGCATCGTCCGATTATCGAGTCGTGCATGTCCCGCTTTGACGATCAGGTCATCGCTATGTCAGCGCTTAGCATGGGCATGCGCGAGATCCCGAGCGAATGCGCGGCAGGGCGTTCACCGCCCTGGATTCTTGCAGCGAAACCTGCATCCGACAAATGCTTTTGCATGGCGCGCGCTGCGACTGCCAGTGTGGCGACAGTTAAGGCGAATGCTGCTTGTACCGGTGATCGGCAAATCTTCGTTTTTATGGATTTCCTTTTGGGTGGCACAGATACTTCAGAATGCTTTAGCTATTTCCTCAGGTATTTCTATCGTCATCATCGCTGAACTCAGGCATTTACCATGGGCATCAAGTGCGAGTGAACGCGTGACGCCGCCGCCCAAGGCGCGTTGCATGACGAAATTCAGTGCGCCCAGACTCGGCAGCGCATAGCGCACTACATCTCCGTGCACGATATCGGCGAAATGCGCTTTGACTAATTCTGGGGTCAGGATTTTTTCCAATAGGGCGTAGTCTTTTTCCTGATAGGCAATCACCGAAATATTTGAAATATCGCCTTTATCGCCAGCGCGGGAATGGGCAAGGTCGCGTAGTTTCATTTTCATTCTCACTCGAAATGTACTGAAGTTTTTACCTGTTGGCGCGGTAGCAGGCAGGATTGCACTGCGACCACTTCCTTTGCCGTTTTGGTGACGCCACCACCGGCTGCGGGACCGCAGGTGTACAGCGTTTCGACTTCGTTGCCGATGCGGATGGCGTCCCGCATATTGTTGCAGCGGGCGCTCACCCGCACCCGCACTTCGTACGGTTCAGATGGCTGAGACGATAATACGGCACCGTGAATCGCGTCTACTCCCAGTAGATCGTAGCGGTATTCATCGAATGTTACGGCGCTAAGTTTTAATCTTTCCGCGACGATGGCTTGGGCTAGTCTGCCGCGCGCCATTGCGCCCGGTCCGGCATATGAAATTTGTCCTTCACCGATATAGCTGTCGATATAGCCTATCGATACTTTCAGGGCGTCGGGTCTGGCGCGTCCGGTAGCGCCTTGCACCAGCACGCGGTCGGGGCCGACTTCGCGCATTGTCACCCCGGAAAAATCGGCCACCACATCCGGTGTCAGGTAGCTGGCGGGATCGTGTATTTCGTACAGTAGTTGTTCCTTGCAGGTGGCAGCCGTTACCAGACCGCCGGAACCTGTAACTTTGGTGATGACGACTGAACCGTCTTCTGCAACCTCGCCGATTGGGAATCCCAACTGTGCCAATCCTTGCACGTCTTTATAACCGGGATCGGCAAAGTAGCCGCCAGTGATCTGACCGGCACACTCAAGCAAATGGCCAACCATCGTGCCTTGGCCGAGCCGATGCCAGTCATCCATGGCCCAGTTGAATTCGTGGATCAACGGCGCGAGGAACAAGGCCGGATCTGAGACCCGGCCTGTAATGATGACATCTGCACCTTGCGCTAACGCTTCTACCAACGGTGCCGCGCCGATGTAGGCGTTGGCCGAAAGTAGTTTGTTGCCCAAGCTGCTGACGGTGATGCCCTGATCGCTGGTATAAGTGCCTGTTTTTAGTGCCTCCAGCACATCATCGCCAGTTACCGCGGCCACCTTCAACTGAAGATTCATCGATAGCGCAATTTCTCTGACCAGAGCGGCGGCGGCTAGGGGATTGGCCGCGCCCATGTTGGTGATGATCTTGATCTTTTTTTCGCTACAGATAGCGAGCACGGCGTGCATTCGTTGTGCCAGCAGCGGATCAAAGCCTGAGGATGGATCTTTCATTTTGCTTTGCTGGGCGATGGCAATGGTGCGCTCGGCCAGACATTCGAAGACCAAATAGTCAATCTCGCCTTTTTCTGCCAATTCGATGGCGGGTTCGATGCGGTCGCCGGAGTAACCGGCGCCGGCACCGATTCTGATATGTTTCATGATAATTTCCTCAGGTGTTTATGTGCAGTATTACAAGGGAAAGACGCCGATCACGACACAGGTAATCGTCATGATGACCGATGCTGCGAACAGATATTTAAATGTGTATTTCTGATGGTCGGCCAAATCAATACCGGCCAGGCCTGCGACCAGAAAAGTTGCTGGCGTCAATGGGCTGACGGGGAAGCCGGTAGTCATCTGGCCCAGCAGGGCGGCTTGCGCCACATGCAGCGGTTGTACTCCCAGCATATGGCCGACTTCCGCGATCACCGGCAGCACGCCGAAGTAGAAAGAGTCGGGATCGAACAACATGGATAGCGGCATCGATATCAAACCAAGCACTGCCGGAATATGCGATGCCATCGACGGCGGTACTAGCCCGACCGCCATCTTGGCCATTGCGCTCAGCATCCCGGATTTGGTCATGATCCCGGTGAATACGCCAGCCGCGAACAAGATGCTGGCCATCAGCAGGGCAGCTTTGGCGTGCGCATCGATACGGCTACGTTGCATATCCGCATTGCGATAATTGATCATCAAGGCCAGCACCACACCGATCATGAACATCACCACCGGATCGACTTTTCCGCTGATCATCACGCCTAGGACGAAGACCGTCAGCACGATATTGATCCAGAAATTCTTTGGACGACGGATGCTTTGTTCTGCTTCTGTCAATTCATGGGTATGGACAAATCCGGCGGGTGCACCCTTGGTTAAGCCAAGGCGTCGTTCTTCTTTCAAACCTAGGTAGTAAGCGACTGAAAAAACAAATATCAGGCCGACGATTTGCACCGGAATTAATGGCGTGAAAATCTCGCTGACCGGAATATGCAGGGCGGCAGAGGCGCGGATCATGGGACCAGTCCACGGCAGGAAATTCACGCCTGCCGCCAGCGATGCGACGCAAGCCAGGATGCGTTTGTCTATGCCAAGACGCTGGTACAACGGTAGCATGGCGGGAATCGTCACGAGGAAGGTGACCGCGCCGGAGCCATCCAAGTGGATCAGTAATGCCAGTAACGCAGTCCCAGGCACGATGCGGGTTGGGCGGCTGCCGACGATGCGCAGGATGCCGGAGATGATCGGGTCCAGCATGCCAGCATCGGTGACGATTCCGAAAAACAAAATCGCGAAGACGAACATGCCTGCCACTGGGGCAATGTTGGTAATGCCCGATACGATGAATTTTGAGGTTCCCAGTCCGAACCCGCCGATCAGGGCAGCAAGGATGGGAATTGCAATCAATGCTACCAGTGGTGACATTTTTTTTGTCAGGATTGCGGCGAGCAGGGTAGCGATAGTGATGAAGCCGAGTAATGCCAGCATATTGTCTGTCTCCAATTCTTTATATATTTTTTAAGTACTTGTTTTAAGCCTTGTTTTGTCGCTATTCTGGTTGCTGGGGTTTGTGCTGTAAAATGTTTTTTTTCGATGGATTGATCGTAAAAAGAGATTAATTGATGAAGCTGAATATCTCCACCCGTTCGCTGCATGCCTTCCTCGCGTTGCAAGAGTGCAAGCATTTCACCAACGCCGCGGAACGTTGTTTTATGTCGCAATCTGCCTTCAGCGTCATGATTCAGAAATTGGAAGCGGCGGTAGGGGCCAAGCTGTTTGAGCGCGATACGCGTAACGTTACGCTGACCGCAGAAGGAGAACTGTTTGCTGAAGTGGCGCGCTCTCTAGTCGGCGATATTGAGGCCGCGTTTGCGGATATGAGCGATTACGTTGCGCGACGCAAAGGCAGGGTGGCGATTGCGGCCTTGCCGTCGCTCGCCGCCAACGGCTTGCCAGCGGTGATTGCCGAATACAAGCGCACTTATCCAGGAATCACCGTGCAACTGTTCGACGCTTTGTCGGATCAGTGCCTCGCCATGCTGCGTCAGGGCAAGGTGGATATCGCTTTGACCGCACCGGGTTCTGGCTTGACTGAGTTCGATACCAAAACCTTATGTAGTGATCCTTTTTATCTGGTGTGTCGGCAGGATCACCCGCTGGCCAAAAAGCGCCGCATTCGTCTGTCTGACTTGAGCGGTTGCGAACTGATCCATCTTGCGCGCAGCACCAGTGTGCGCCAGCACGTCGAGCTATTGCTGCGCGGCATTCCGGTGATGAATTCCGGTCTGGAGGTGGAGCATTTGGCTACCGTGGCAGGGTTGATTGAATCCGGGCTGGGCGTCAGCATCGTGCCGGAGCTGACTTTGTTCCAGTTTCGCCATATGAATCTGGTGAGTATCCCGGTCGATGCCCCGGTTGATACAGATGAAATTGTGCGGCCGATCCTGATCGTGCAAAAGAAAGAGCGTTCTCTTTCCATCGCAGCGCAAGGTATGTCAGAGCTGATTGAAAAACGATTGCGTAACATCGGCAACCGCGCGGCGCCGAAGCGCCTTAAAGGCTAGGTTAACTGGCCTGCGGGACTTGCGCAATTCTTTCCACGAACCTAGCCAAAGCATCTTGGTTTATTTGTCATTGCAACTGTCACGAGCGCCACCAATTCACCGGCAAGTCTGGACCTCGTCCAGAAGCGCAAATATCCTCAAATATTTCTATTTCTTCCATTAAATATACCCGTCGCGACGTAGATGTTAAATCTAGCCGACATCGTGTATCCATTCCTAATACGCCCTTCCGTGGCGAATTGTTGAAGAATTTTGAGAGCTATTTTAGCTTTGAAAAATTCAACTAAAAAAATCAATTTTTTTAGTTTATTTGAACTAATTTTTCGACAAATGATAGCCAAATTTGGATGCAAATACTACATCGAAAAATCTATACTAACTATCGGTGATGATGCCAGATGAATTGAAAAAAAGCGCTGCTTTCATTACTACGATATCTGTTTGCAATACCAATCTGCGGCATGCCCGCATTACCAACCTTAACCCTGGATAACAACGGAAGCTTGCGCCTATCTAAGCCGGGACGAGAGTGTTATCCACACGGAGCCAAAAGCATGAGTACTTTTATTTTTAATGAATTGAATTTCGATAACCACGAACAAGTAGTCTTCGTTTGCGAAGAAAAATCCGGCCTCAAAGGCATCATCGCTGTCCACAACACCAATCTCGGCCCGGCCATGGGTGGTTGCCGGATGTGGGACTACGCGAGTGAAGCCGTCGCCGTTAACGATGTACTGCGATTGTCGCGTGGCATGACCTATAAGAGTGCGGTTGCTGGCCTGCCTATTGGCGGCGGTAAAAGCGTCATCATTGGTAATCCTAAAACAGCCAAGACACCAGCCTTATTCGAAGCCATGGGCGAAGCGTTGGAACGTCTGGGTGGCCGTTACATCACGGCGGAAGATGTCGGCACCAGCCCGGCTGACATGGCGCATATCGCTAGCAAGACTAAATACGTTGCCGGTCTCGGTGCCAGCGGTGATCCATCGCCGTTCACTGCACTCGGATGTTTTGTTGGTGCACAAGCAGCGGTCAGGCATTACCTTGGGCGCGAATCGCTGGAAGGCTTGACGGTGGCGGTACAAGGATTGGGCAACGTCGGTTACGACTACGCCCGCCGCTTGCATCGGGCCGGGGCCAAGTTGATCGTCACCGATATCGATCAGGTTGCACTGGAACGCGCACGCGCCGAGTTTGGTGCCGAAGTAGTCTCAACCGATGCCATTTATGACGTTCAAGCCGACATCTATGCCCCATGCGCATTGGGTGCCACGCTCAATCCCGCAACCTTGACGCGCCTGAAAGCCAAGATTGTCGCCGGTGCTGCCAATAACCAACTGGCCACCGCGGAAGTGGGGGAACTGTTGCGTCGCAAGGAAGTGCTATACGTTCCGGATTTCGTCATCAATGCCGGCGGCATCATCAAGGCTTGCTATGAGTACTACGACAAACCGGAAGCCGATGTCGAAGCCCATGTGCGTGAAATCGGCGTAACTCTGGCTGAGATATTCCAACGCGCCGACACTGAAGGTTTGCCTACCAGCGTGGTAGCAGACATGCTAGCCGAAGCTCGCTTCAAGCATTAATTTTGACCATAAACGCAGGGATGATTTATCTCTGTGCCAAAACGCACGATGGCACCCTTGGGTGCCATTTTTACTATTGAAACTAGGGTGCGATGACATTGAAACGCAGGCCTGTAAGTTTAATCGTTTCCAGGCTAATTTTATCTGATTGCCAGTTCGGTTATGGCCGCGAGTTCCTGCGGTTTGGATAAAAAGGATGAATGGCGAGTGTCGAGGCTTCTAATGACAGTTTTTTCACCGAGGAATCGGTGGCCATGGATTGATTCAATCCACCGCAGGTGGATACGCCAAGGGCCGTCAATCCGCCGGAAAGCGCACCGAACAGGAAATCTTTACGTTTGCCCATTATCATGACCTTAGATTGAAAAAATGTGGATGCTGCTTAACGTAGGCGCTCTTGGAATCCCGATAGACGATACTCAGTTTGCTCTCATCCTGGCTTTCTGGAAGCGCGCTTAGTCACCTCTGTCTATCGTGCAAGCGAAGGATTCAAATCATTGTTAACGTTGAAGTTTTAGTCTTAATAAAGCTGCCATCGTCGTAGGAATCAGGACTTTTTTAATGCTTTTTTGTGATCCCCGTTCAGGCTTCTTTTACGGCTGTACGCATCACGATGCCCGACTGCATAGGTTAAGTATCGTGATGCGGTGATGCAGATCGCTTAAACCCGCAACACGCTTAGAACTTATATCGTAGACCCAAGCGGGCGGTGGCCATGTGATTGCTATTCGATGGTGTCAAGTTGTTCACCGCGGCAACCGCAGCGACATCGCGTGAATCGACCCCCGATGCTTTCTGATACACCCCGACGAGGTAGATGTCAGTGCTTTTCGACAGGAAATAATCCGTGCCAATCGACACTTGATGGTATTTGGCATCAGGTTTTTCACCGGTCGAGGTGGCGACACTTCCGCCACTGGTGTAGTCGTAAGCAGCGCCAATGAGTAAAGCCGGTGTGAGTTGATACTTGGCGTTCAACTCAACGTTATTGAACGTTGCCGTGCCGGAATAACCATGCGGATTCGCGCCAGCCGAGAGGTCGCCAAGGTCGCTGTAACGCGTATACGAATAGGTGGCCCCGAGGGTAGCGCGGCCGATCGCGTAAGAACCAGCCGCCGCCGCAACGCTGTAGCTGTGCGCCGAGATAAACCCAGTGGTGACAGGGGAAGCGAGCGAAACGGATGCCGACGTGACTGCAGAGGCACTGCTGTTGCCGAAAAAACCTGCGTTCGGAGTGCGAGCAGTCAGGTATGCCGCAGCGAGGCTTAACGGGCCGCGTGCATAGTTCGTGCCCAGTGACCAGACTTGGTTGCCCGTTGCGTTACCAGCCTGACCGCCAAGGCTGTACATGCCGCTGAAAGAGACGTCGTTATAAGTGTTGCTTTGGTATTTGATCGCGTTGTTGGTGCGGACCGTATTGTTGAAGTTGTCCAGATCGCCGGGATGCGCGGTGATGTAACCACCCCATTGATCGCCGACCTCGAACAGGCCGATTGAGGTGACGACAGAATCGTATTGGCGGCCCAGCATTAACGTGCCGTATTTGTCGGAAGCCAGGCCGATATACGATTGTCGGCCGAATAGTCTGGCCCCTTGCCCGAGTGCGCCGGTGCCTGCGTCGAAGCCACTTTCCAGAACGAACAACGCGCGATTTCCGCCGCCGAGATCTTCCGAACCTTTTAGTCCCCATCGGCTGCCTGAGAGCACGCCGCTGGTCAGATTGTAAAGCGTCTTCCCGCCAGCGTTCGATTGATAGTTTGCGCCTTCATCGATGATTCCATACAGCGTCACCGACGTTTGCGCATGGCTTAGTGGCGCCATTAGTGATAACGCTGCAATACCTAAGATCCGTTTTGTCATGCCAATCTCCCTTTAGTGATAAATGCTTCGAGTGTTAATAAGTCGTACGTTTTTTGCTGCTGAATCTGTGGACTTCTAACGATTGATGCACTCCATCGCCCGAGTTTCAGGCGCACGTCTCCACGCGGCTGACAGAGTCGCATTCAAAACAGTTCGCTCCCCATGCAAGGCATGGTTCGCGAGGTGCGTTTATTGAGTTCTCAGTTCGCCGGATCCGGGGGGAGGCGTTTGATGAGCAGAAGGGAGAATGTTGAAAGAACCAGGCAAATCGTCACGGCGATTGCAGGGGCCAACTTGTTCCCAGTGACATGAATTAACCAGATTGCGGTCAGTTGCGTAAGTCCGCCAAAAATCGCGACGCCAAAGCTGTAGACGCTGCCTGTGGCGGTAGCGCGCAATGACTTGGGGAATAGCTCGGGAATCATCGTCACGGACGGTGCGCCTTGTATCGTGAAGGGGATCGCCAACCCGACCAGCACAACGAATAGCCGAAAGGTGCTGGGTTCACTGGTTAGCCAAACGTATGCCGGGTAGAGCGAGGTAATAAGGACAACGCGTGCTGCGAGGATGGGAAGTCTACGACCGAAAGCGTCCGCGAATTTACCTGTGATAGGCGCTACTATCAGGATGATCAGGCCGGTCGCAATTGCACAAGCGTATGAAGCAGATTCGCCGAGTTTCAGTTCGCGGATGGCATATGTTGGGACGAAGAATATGATCATGTACGCTGTAACGGCGCCGCCCATCACCAGCAATATACCCGCGAGGAAATTACGAAGATGGTCGCGTAACATGACGGTAAATGGCGAGTGAAGCTCCGGTGCTGTAGCTTTGGCTTGCGGATGGGATTCGAACTCTGCCAGTTGACGACGGATAAAAATGCCGACCGGAAGAATCACTGCGCCGCACAAGAACGGCAAGCGCCAACCCCACGCATACAACGCGTCATGCGGCAAAAAGTAGGAAAGTCCGGCGGCCGACGCTGCGCCAGCGGCAATACCAAGTCCCTGACTGGCCAGCTGCCAGCTGGTATACCACCCTCTGGCACCCACTGGCGCATGTTCGAGCAGCACGGTTGTGGCTGGTCCGACTTCACCTCCGGCGGAGAAACCTTGAATCAGTCGGGCGATGACCATTAAGATTGGCGCCGCGATCCCGATTTGGTCATAAGTCGGTGTCAGCCCAGCCAAACAGACACCCAACGTCATCAGGCTAAGCGTCAAGGTCATGGCGGGGCCTCGTCCTGCGCGATCTGCATACATACCTAGCAGGATGCCGCCAATCGGCCGCATCACAAAGCCGACGCCGAACGTTGCCACCGATGACATCAGCTGACCATCCGCACTAAGTGGCGAAAAGAACTGATGGCCGATGACGATCGCAAAAAAACCGAACACTGTGAAATCGAAAAACTCTAATGCATTGCCGATCGTGGTGGCGACAAGAAGCTTTGTGCCAGATAAGCGCACTGGCTTGATTGCCGCGAAGTGCAATTGATCTCCCATTTCTTTCTCTCTTTTAAGAATGTATATCGTTGCAGCTGGGTGGTGGGCACTATCCGTCGACCATCGGTCAACAAACGCGGATTGCGCGCGCTCACCTCACACTCAGGCGTCGTCTTCGCTGATTGGACGACGCCGTAAGATGGTTCCTCGTTATTGCTTCAAGCGCTCAGGCGTGGAAAATGCTGAAACCGGATACTTTCCGAGTTCCTCCAGGAATAAAGACCATCCACGCAAACCTTCACCAATCGACTTGATGCGGAAGAACTCATTGGGCGCATGCACATCTTCATCGGGAAGGTTGTAACCGAACATCAGTGTATCGACTCCCAGCATCTCTTTGAAGACCGCCGTGATCGGGACGCTTGCGCCGAGCCGGACATGCGCCGCTTGACGACCTGTTTCGTTGAATAAGACAGTTTCGGCCGCCCGCACAAGCGGATGTGCCGGAGATAAGGTCGACGCCGGTGCGCCGCAAAACATGTTGGAAATCTCCAGTGACACGCCCGCTGGGCAATGGCTGTGCAAGTGCTGCGCAACTTGCTGGAGGACGTCGCTTGAATTTTGCCCCTCGACTAAGCGCACGGTGAGCTTTGCGCTAGCAGTGTTCGGGATGATCGTCTTGCCGCCCTGGCCTGTGTAACCGCCCCACATGCCATTGATGTCGAGTGATGGACGCAGCGTCAGCTGTTCCCTGATGATGAAGCCGGGTTCGCCGTGATGACTTGCTGCAACATCGCCCAAGAATGCTTTTTCATCGAAGGGAAATGCCGCTGTGTCGGTTTTTTGACGCGGCGTAATGTCCTCGACGCTTGCGTAAAATCCTTCAACTGCGATCGCCCCGTTTACGTCATGCAAAGACGCGACCAGCGTTGCCATTTCATGCAGTGCATTGCGGACGCAGCCGCCATAACGGCCGGAGTGTAAATCCTTGTCCGCAGTACGCACACTAAATTCCAGTTGACCATTACCGCGTGCGCCCGTGTTGATCGTCGGAAAATCAGCGCTGGCGCGGCCGCCATCGGCTGACAATACCGCGTCGACTTTCAAGAGATCCCGATACCGGTCAATGATGTTCCCCAGCGTAGGGCTTCCGGTTTCTTCCTCTCCCTCCAGGAAAACCTTGACATTGACCGGACAGGCTCCCGACACCGCAAGGTATGCAGCGACGACTTCCAACGCAATGGTCGTTGATCCTTTGACGTCGGATGCGCCACGCGCAAAGATGCATCCGTCTCGTACTGTTGGTTCGAAAGGCGGACTTTTCCACAATTCGATTGGATCTTCCGGCTGTACGTCGTAATGCCCGTAAATCAGGATAGTCGGCTTCCCCGGCGCGCCCAGCCATTCTCCATAGACCGCCGCTTCTCCACCGCCGTCGAGCTCGCAGACATTCTGCATTCCTATTTGCTTCAAGCGTTCTGCCAAGTGCTGCCTTGCTTCATTCATGTGCACGCTGTATGCGGGATCAGCACTGACGCTAGGGATACGGAGAAATGTGTCGAGACGCGACAGGATGTTGTCGTGCTCGGCATGCAGAAAATCGACTACGCGTTCATTCATGATTATTCCTGATTCTAAGTTTGCTTTCGCGAGTAGCCTGAGCGACTCGCGTCTTGTGTTACACGTGCATTAATAAATAGGTGGGAATACAGCTTTTCCCCAGAGGGTGTTGCAGTTGTGCGTCGTTTCGAAAGCAGTGTTCGATACGGTGATCGACGGAATCGTCAGTTCGACCATTTCGCGATCGCTGGATGCTACGTATCGCGGCCAATGCGGGATGCTCCGGTCTGAGCCGTCTCCGTTTGGATCCCCATTGCGGGCGAAATTGACGAGATACTTCTTCATCTGAACGCCAAGCGCTTGCATGGCGGGGAGCGGGTTACTTGTTGCGACATTGGGTGCGCCGAACCAATATGACGCGTCGGTCCCGTGTGATGTACCCAGATAGAAGGCCGTCGGGTTAGTTGGGAAGGAGAGCGTAGGATCTGTAAATTCCCACCCGAATACGGGAACCCATGCGGAAAGTTCGTCCCGGCGTGAGCTGTTCCCACACGCGTATAACGCATCGCCTTCCGCGCGTGCCAAGCCCTGTGCGGGAACCGCATAGTTAGCAAGTGGATAGGCCGCTTGGATCTTCGTAGTGTCATAGCCGGGTGGCGCAAGCGATGCGATCGCTTGCGTATAGACCGACGCAGGCAATGTCGGAGGAACGAACAGCGTTCCCTCGTCATACACGCCGCCGATCATCACTGGCACACGGTTAAAGTTGCCGGTAATAAACGCAGCCGACGGCACCTGAGTGACAACTTTGCCATCGATCGTTGGCCGCCACTTGCTATTAGTTTGGGCGGCGACAAGGTCGGTAGCTGATTTGCCGCGCAGACACGCTAAAGCATCGGGCGTACCAGTACATCCAGCGGCCTGGATCAGCGTATTGCCTTGCGCAATCGCGTTATCCGGCGTTAAGTTCGAGTAAGCGCCGCCGCCACCACTTTGCATGACCGCCTTGCTGAACAGGCCTTTGGATAGAGGCGATTCCAGCAGCGTGAACGTGGACGTGGCACCAGCCGACAATCCCCAAACGGTGACGTTGTTCGGATCGCCACCGAACGCGGCGATGTTTTTCTGCACCCATTGCAGCGCAGCCTGCTGGTCCATCACGGCGAAATTCCCCAGAGTGCCATCACCATTCGCAGTCTGTAGCGCAGCGTTCGCCAGGTAGCCTAACGCCCCAAGTCGGTAGTTGAAGCTCGCGAACACGATGTTGCCCGTCGTCGCGATCGCACTGCCATCAACCTGCGCGCCCGAACCAAGCGTGAACGCGCCGCCATGGATGTAGACAACAACCGGGAGTTTGCTAGATGCAACCGTGGCCGCAGGTTCTTGTACGTTGATGAAGAGACAATCCTCCGACATGTTGCTCGCCGGGATGTCGTTTTGCACTGTAGTTTGCGGACAGGCGTTGCCGTAAGACGCGGTGCTCAGCGTGCTGGTGCGAGGCACCGGCGCTTGCGGAGGCATCCAGCGCAGTGTCCCAACAGGGGCCTTCGCGTATGGCATACCAAGATAAGAAACAACGTTGCCTTTCAGCACCCCTACGACGGGACCTTCTGTAGTCTGGACCGTGACATTGCTGGTCGCTAAGGCGTCCTTCTGCCCGCTGCCACCGCCGCACGCACTAAGCGTTACGGCAAGCAGTGCGAAAATGGTTGAAATACCCTTATTTGTTTTCATGTCTACCCCTTGTCTGTGTCGAATGAACTTCGCTACTTTTTTACTATTTCCCGGCTGTGCCGAGGTCGGGTATTTGGGTGCGACCTCTTGCATCGAACGGATCTGTGCACGCTCTCGGCGTCTTAAGAACAATGCGATAACACATCATAGAAAGTGTAAATTCATCTGTCCAATGCATTATTTTTCTGATTATCATTACATTTTCTGATGCTTGGCATACACTTAGACGTGCCCAAATACACTCTTCTGGAATAGGACGTCATTATGAATTTGCATCACCTTGAGCATTTCCTGGCGTTGGTTGAAACGGGCTCTTTTAGCAGGGCATCAGAGGTGCTATATCTCACGCAACCGGCGTTAAGCCGTAGCATTCAGATGCTTGAGCAGGAGCTGGGAACGCGATTGATTGATCGTGTTGGTAAACGCAACGAGCTCACGCCGTTTGGCACCGTGGTTGCCGAGAAGGCCAGAAAGATCGTCTCTGAGGCTGTAGATCTGAAGCACACCGCACAGTTGCTGACTCAGGGTGATGGCGGCACGATCCGGCTCGGATTGGGGTCTGCGCCAAATGCCATGTTTGCGGGACCGTTGTTGTCGTACATGCTGCGTCAGTATCCCCGCGTCGGTGTGCATCTTTCAACGGGCAGTCCCGAGGCCCAGGTTGCGGCTTTGCGGGAGCGCACATTCGATGCCTTGCTCGTGCATTCACGCGCGGTTCCACCTCGTGAGGATCTGCATACGCGTTTGCTTGGCCGCGTGCAATCGGGTTTCATGTGTCGGCGTGGTCATCCACTGTCGAACCGCCATGGCGTAGAGTTCGCCGAGATCGTCAAATACCCGGTCGTTTCGACCGTGCTGAGCGATGAAACTTCTCGTGTGCTAATTGAGCGTTTTGGTCCGATAGCGCATCCGACGCGCTTCTTGCGGGCATCGTCAGACTCCGTCGCTGCACTGATCGATGCCGTACTGACGACTGATGCGGTTTTTCTTGGCGTACTTGCCACGGCGCGGACATGGCTGCGTAGCGGTGACATCGAAGTAGTGCAGCTCGATCTGCCATTCGAAGTCGATGCACAGTATGCTTTTGTTACTTTGGAGGGGCGGACGGAGTCTCCTATGCTAGACGTAATTCGCCAATTTTGCGTCAATCTTGCGCTCAGCGAAGTGAAGCAAAAAGCCTTCGCCCCGGACGCAAAATGACAGGATTCCGTCACTTATTCACGGCGCAATCAGGCGCAATGTCAGTAGCGATTTTCTAATAAAATATCCGTTTGATCTGATAACGTATTTGTCTCAAGAATTCCCAATGGGTGAACCGCATGTCGTTCCAAAATTACTGGCTCTTTCTTCCTGCCTGTTTTGCACTGAATATGGCATTCAGCCCGAATAACATGCTATCCCTGTCGAACGGTGCGCGCGATGGTGTGCGTTATTCGATACTCGCAGCGTTTGGACGTTTGCTGGCTTTTGCTGTGATGATAGGAATCGCCGGTTTTGGCCTCGGTGCGCTTTTGCTTGCATCGGAAACACTATTTACCGTGTTGAAATTTGGCGGTGCTGCTTATCTGGTCTGGCTTGGCATCAAATTATTTAACTCGCAGCCTGTTGATCTGGGGGGCGCCGTAAATGACAAGCAGACAATCGCCGAACTGCCCTACGAAAAATTACGCCGACTAGCAAAACAAGAGTTTTTGGTGGCAGCAGGGAACCCCAAAGCGATTCTTATCTTCACCGCATTTTTCCCTCAATTTGTTGATCAATCAGCTTATACGACGAGCTTTTTAATGCTCGGCGCGACGTTTTTACTGCTTGAGTTAGTGGCCATTGCCATTTATGCGTTGATCGGTGCGCGGCTGAGAATATTTACAAATAGCGCAAAAGGATTTCGCTGGTTCAACCGTGTGAGTGGATCGATGATGATTGCGTTTGGCGTGGTATTGGCGTTTTTAAGGCGGCCTGCTGCGTGAGTTGATAATCAGGGTTTTTTGACAATAGATTTCTGTGAGGCAATCGCTATCGATGGTTTTTTCTTGGTTGTTTTCCACGTTAGTTAATAAAATTATTCCTTTGTCGTTTTGCGTTGACCACGCAGGAGCGTGGAGGGCTATTTAATATGCCATTGTTGTCTGAAAAAAGATCATGCTGACGCGCATAGCATCGGACAATTTATGAACTGCTCGGCTTCTAGCGGAACAATTTTTCTCATCAAAAATTCGGGTTTAGGCCCGTCAAAACGTTCAGCGCACACCGCCAATAGATGATCTTCCGATGGCTGAAACTGCCAAAATTGCCATCGGGACGGACTATCGTTTAAGGATGGATTGGTTGAGAATTTTATGTGACGATCTGTTGTGAAATCAAATTCAAATTGATCCAGAGGAATCGATAATCCCATCCCACGCGCCTTTACATAGGCTTCCTTTAACGTCCAATATTGAAAGAAGCGCTGTGATTGGGATTCAGGCGGAAGTGCGACAAGAGCGGCGACTTCATTGGGGGAGAAAAACTGTGATGCCAAGTCAAGCGGCGCATCACGAAGGCCGACGTTTTCTACGTCAACTCCCAATGTATCGCCAAAGGTTATGCCGAGTACGATCAGGTTTTTTGTGTGGGAGATATTGAATGCTATTTTTGATGCGACATCAGGATTCGCAATTTCTGGTCGTCCGTAAGCATTGCTGGCGAACAACCATTCTTCCGGCGCTACGTCAGCGTAACGTGACAGCACTGTACGAACAAGTGCACGCGTAACAAGATAGCGTCGTCGATCTCGCAAAAAATGAAAACGCTTTTCCTGCTGTCGTTCTTCTTCCGTCAACAGACTGCGATATCGGTCCAATAAATGCAGATTTTGTATCTCGTCAACGTAGGCAAACCATAAATGAATTGTGTCAGCATTGTTTGCTAGCATAGTAGAGGACGATATTTTAGGTCTGTTCATCGGTGACTATAATGCGAATCGAAAAGTTAAGATCGTAAAAGCGTCTGTTTTTCGATTTGCATTATAGTCACCGATGACCGGTTATACCTATCTAACCATGCCGCATGGTTATCTTGCCAGGCTTGCGCTGGTCAATGACAATTTTTCAGATAATTGCTTGTGTGCTGTATTTACTGCCTGCGCCACAGCTTCCGGGCCGAAGACCAGTCCTTGCAGCGGAAAAAAGTGCACATCGTTGATGCCGATTGAGCCTAGTGCATAGCGCAAGTACGGTGTCAAAAAATCAGCCTGTTTCGCCCGTTCACCTGCAAAAAAACCACCAGAACTTACCAAGACAAAGGTCGGACGGTCTTTCATCCATCCAACTTTACCTTCCGGCGTAGCGGAAAAGCTGCGATTGATGCGGATGACATGATCGAGCCAGAGTTTGAGCGCGGCGGGCACGGTGAAGTTGTGCATCGGCGTGACGATGAACAGCATATCGTGCTGCTCCAGTTCGGCAATCAGGCGTTCCGACCACGCGAATTCTTCCGCATCGGCTACGGTTTGCGAAGTGATGGCCATCGCGTAATCGCGGCCGATGGGTGGAATGGGTGATTTCACCAAATCACGTTCGGTGATCTTTACATTGTCGATGCCTGATGCAGCAATCGCTTCCCTAGCCAGACGATACCCGTAGCTTGCATCGCTGTGCGGGCCGCTGTTCAATAACAAAATACGCGTCATGCCGTTATATCCTGAGTAAGTGGTTCGACGAAATGCATGCCTCTTGCCAGCAGTCCTTGCCGGAAGTAAAACCGTTGCGCCAGCGCCATATGCAACCCGGTATCCAGCACAAAATGGTTGCAGTGCAACGCGATGGCTTGTTGCCTTGCTGCTTGCAGCAGGCGCTCGCCCAACCCGGCGCGATGCAACGAAGCCGTTACCACCAGATCATCGACGTAAATGAAGTGCCCGTACAGCAAATTGTCTAGCAATCGATAGCCTGCCAGTCCGACAATTGCGCCATCGCGCCAGGCTGCAAGCAAGCGATAGCCTTGGGTGCGTTGCTGCGCGATTTGTGCGGCGTAGCTTGCGCGGTCGCTCAGATGCGGTCGTAATTCCTTCATTACCGAGAACGACGCTTCCAGATCGGCGTCGCTTTCGATGTGTTTTATTTTTACATCAGACTGCATACGTTTCTCCCAAAGTTTAACCTCGCTCTATCGTTGCGGTGATAGAGCGAACAGAGCTATTGGCGTTAGCAATTACTCTGGCATCTTGCGAAATGCGATAGCAAAGCGATTCCAGCTGTTGATCGACGTGATAAGTAATGTCAGTTCAACCAGTTCGGCATCGGTGAAGTGGGGGCGAACGGCATTCCAGACTGCATCCGGTACATGGTTTTGCGAGATCAACGTCAGCGATTCAGTCCATTCCAAAGCAGCGCGTTCGCGTTCGCTGAAGAAGGGGGTTTCGCGCCAGGCCGAAACGGTTGCCATGCGGCGTTCAGATTCGCCAGCTTTGCGGGCGTCGGTCACGTGCATGTCGAGGCAGAATGCGCAGCCGTTGATTTGCGATGCACGCAGGCGGACAAGTTCCTTCAGCAGGATGTCTAGCGAGCCTTTGTTGACTTGGTTTTCAACACCGATCAGTGCCTTGATAACGTCTTTGTCAGCAATGTAGAAGTCGAGGCGAGGGTGCATATAAAGCTCCTTGTTAGGTAAATCGAAGTGAATAAATGGCGTTTGCTTGATGTGTAGTATGCGAAAATCATGGCCATGTTAGAAGGGCCAAGAAATAAAAAAAGGACTAGTCCATGAAATTCTATAAGCCTGACCTCGATTTACGCGTCAATCGCGCGCTGGAATTGCCTATGTACATGCAAATATGCCAACGTTTTAAGACGGCAATCGAGCAGGGAAACTTGCAGGCGGGCGATCGTGTGCCAGCTGTACGGGCGCTGGCGATCGAACTGAATCTGGCCCGTGGCACGGTGGAAATGGCGTATCGCATCCTGACGGACGAGGGTTATCTGCAAGTCAGGGGCGCGGCAGGCACGGTAGTATCGCCGTCGTTGCCGCCGCCAGCTGTCCTCAAATCGCCCGTAATCATGATCGGACAAGCGCATGCCGTTATCGTCGAGCATGACGGCAAGGCACCGAAGCCGCTACAAATGGGATTGCCTGCGCTGGATGCATTTCCGCGCAAGGTGTGGAACCGGCTAGTCGGGCATCGGCTGCGCGGCAGTGAACCTGCGCGGCTGGCCTATCCCGATCCTGCCGGTTTCGACCGTTTGCGGGAAAAGATTGCCACCTATCTGGGTGTCTCGCGCGGCGTGACTTGTCTGCCGGAACAGGTGTTCGTCACGACCGGCTTGCGCAATACGCTGGAATTGACGTTAAGCAGTCTTTCTACTGCTGACGATGCGTTTTGGCTTGAAGATCCGGGCTATATTTTTGCACGCCTGTTTTTGCAGACTGCCGCAGTCAAGGTCGTGCCGGTGCCGGTCGATGAACATGGATTAATGGTCGAGGAAGGTAAACGACTCAGTCCGCATGCAAAATTCGCGATGGTGACGCCGTCGCACCAAAGTCCACTGGGCGTGACGTTATCGCTGGAACGCCGGATGGCGCTGTTGGAATGGGCCAGCAAAGCCGGTAGCTGGATTATCGAAGACGACTACGATAGTGAGTTTCGTTATCAGGGGCGACCGCTGCCAGCGCTGAAAAGCCTGGATCGCAATGATCGCGTCATTTATAGCGGCACCTTTAGCAAGGCGATGTTCCCCGGCTTAAGGCTGGCGTATGTCGTTGCACCGGTGAGTGCGGTTGCACATTTTCGGGCAGCCTCTTACAACCTGAATGCAGGCTGCCCCTATTTGTTTCAGGCGGGTATTGCCGACTTTATCGCGGAAGGTCATTTCTCAAGACATCTGAAAAAAATGCGTTTGTTATATGCAGAACGGCGCGCAGTGACTGCACAGATTTTTCAGGAAATATTGGGTGATCGGATACGGATCACATTGCAGCCGGGCGGTTTGCACATACTGGCAAAGCTGGCTGATCACGAAGACGATATCATGCTGGCGGACCATGCGCGGGCTGCTGGTTTAGCTGTGCATCCGTTGTCGCGCTGGTATATCAACGCAAAGCCGCAGCGGGGATTGTTGCTGGGTTTTGCGAATGTTATCGATGAGAAGGATGCGCTACGTCTGGCGCTGAAACTCAAACAAGCGTTGGCATAGAGTTAAGCAGCGTGTGCCACAACGTGGATTTCAACCAGCTGATGAGGAAAGGCCAAACCCGACACGCCGATGACGGTTGCGGCTGGACGATGGTCGCCGACATATTCTTTGAACAGCACCGCTAATGGCGCGAAGTGTGCTTGCGAGTCTGTCAAATAGATTTCCATATGCGCGATATTCGATTTCGTGACGCCAAATCCTGCCAGCACACGATCGAGATTTTCCAGCGTCTGCCGGGTCTGTACCTCGAAATCGTCCTCGCCGACAGCCGGCGTTTCTGGTGGCCGGGGATTTGGCTGCCGGCCGCATCAGGTGCTGCCCAACCTTGAGGCAGACGATGTAAAGATCGTCAGGATCTACCCTACAAGACGTTTTCTGGAACCCCGCGTCAGGCGCTTCATAGATCTCATGGTCGATGAATTAGGGAGCTGAGGCTGCAACAGGGGGCAAGTGGCCGCCGCCATGCGTTTTCTTGAAGAATCGTTTCTAATCATCCTGATCTAGGCCCGATTGCGACCGCAAATGGCATCCCGTTTTACCATCTTCCGATCACGCCAGAAACCAAGATACAGCACGAGGCGCGCTTGCTCGCCGCCCTGAAACGTCGGACAATCAATATCCATCATTCGTTCTTACCCGGTTTCAAGGGGGACAAGCCTTACCATCAAGCCTATGTCAGAGGGGTTAAATTAATCGGCGCAACCGCACATTATGTCACCACAGATTTGGATGAAGGGCCGGGATGCACCATTGCCGTCTAAAACCCCGCAGCCGCAGCCTTTGCTTACCGGAGAAACAGATAATTTCAAGGTGCGTAAAGCCTTGCTGCTGATAGAACGAAATATTTCTACGCCCTTATCTCTTGAAGAAATAGCTGAACGCGTACATGTCAGCGCACGTCAGCTGGAACGCTTATTCCATGCCGAATTGGGGATGAGTCCCACTGCTTTTGCAATGAAATTGCGCTTTCGCAAGGCTTACGGAAAAACGCCGACACAAGCGCGGAAAACCAGAGAGTCTAGAAAAGCGACTGAAGTGCTTTAGAAGAAACTAGTTGTCTAGTCCGGGATAGCAGTGAAAAATCTCTGGCTCGGCAATAACAAGCCTTACGGAACAGCCCAGAAATCGTGGAAGATGGGGCGGTAACGCGATCCGTTGATTAGTCGGCATGGCAGTGAGTCGCGATGCCGAAAACGTGGTTTGGGCGTCATAGTCGACCTTGCTTTTGTAAGCAGAGATACCTACTACCAGCAGATAGCCGACTACTGTACCGACGTCCAGTTTTCTTCCATTTCTAAACATAAACCATCCTGAATAATCATCTTCGAACGTCTTACTTATTGCTGCTGTCTTGACTTGACGTATCCGTTCCGGTCAATCGCGTATTCGCTTCTTGTGCACCCTGTATCTGTTTTTGGTCATTGGTCGCTGTTGCTTCTGCGTGCGAGTCATGATCGTGTTCAGCGGTTTTCGGTTGTTCATGTGCGAGGTGGCTTTTGCGTACCTGTTCAACGATCAATTGATCTTGTGCAGCATTGGCCATAGAACATACGGCGAGACCGACAATGATGAGACTGGCTATGGTGAATTTTTTCATGGCGATTTTCTTTTTCTCAAATTTCTAAAGTAAAAATAATTGTCCTACAAGTTTATGGACGCCTTAAACGGCTTTAATTGGTTGGCACACCACGTCCGCAAGGCTGCTGCGATCAGGATCAAATATTGCTACGGTTTTTGCCTTAAACGGATGGAGATGGCCTGTGTGGTTTAATCTCCATCCGACTGCTTCATCGCCAATACTAAAGCTACGTCCGTGGTATCTGGCGATGGTTAAAAGTGGACGATAGCGTCCATTGCAAACATGAATTGATTTTTTGTTCCAGTCGTAACGGTAGAGCCACAGCCTGCCGTCCCAGCAACCGGACATGGGTTGTTGTACGCTGGCAATCCGGCGTGTTCATAGCGTATTTCAGGACGGATTGTGATGGCCTTGCCGAACCAGTGATTCCAGCCAAGCAAAACTTCCTTATACCTGGTAGCGAAGCCGGTCCGCTGACCGTTTACATCGTCCAGAATTTCTGAGCGCAAAGTGATGAAGTCACGCGGCGTGGGTTGATACACAAGGTAGTTGACGACTGCCCATTCTTTTGAGGTACAGGTAACGCCATCGGTCGGGCCGCAACCATGGCCGCCCATTGCGCCGAAAGGTCCACCAACGGTGTTTGTCGTGCCGAAGTAAGAGTTCCACAAGCCTGGACCGTCAGCGTTCTGCATGTTGGGCGTATTCTTTTCATACATGTACCAGCCCTCGGTGGAGATATGCCACTTGTCGTTGAATTTGTGATACCAGGTAATGGCTTCGTGCTGCAAATTATTCCAACCGAAGTTGCCGCTATTGCCGACGGGCTTGGCACCATTTAAACAAGGGTAGAGCGAGTCATTGCCACTGTCCGATGTCCAATTTACACAGACTGCTGGCGTCAGTTGTGCGCCAATCTTCTGACCGGCATTTGGATTGGCGACTGTATCGCCAGCGGCATTCACAAAGGTCGACGGTACCCTTGGGTGATACCAGATCGCCACGTCGTTCCCGGCGGATACGCCACCCTGAATCGTCCAGTTTTTATTGAGTTTGATCGTTGTCATGACACCTTCTTGCGTGTATGGATCAACGGTGTACAGCAGAGAATGGCTGTAGGTATAGTTGTTCGGTGCCAGCTGCGCTTCGATGTCTGGAACTGAAATATAACGACCGATCCGGACATTCATGCCGTCCGCTACACCGGGGAAATAACCCTCTACATAGGCCATCGGCATGTCATACCCATTCCCCCTTACGTTGCCGTTGGAATTGGTATATTGATTGCTCCACAAGCCCCTTGAAAAAGTGTATTTTGCATCGGTGCCATACAAACCTGTCAGGCGAAATCCCCAATCGAAATGATCCTGTTGCACTTCGTCAGGCGTGCGTTCGAGATACAGCGCGAATTGATCCAATTGCACGGTGTTCGGCTTGTAAGCATAGGCTGCCGGGAAGTTGCCGCCGGTCCCGTTTTGCCCGTTGAATTGCGTATGCGACGAACTGATATTCATCCCCGGATTGATCCAGCCGTACAGCGTCACTCGGCTGTCTTTCCAGGCCTGCCCATTTGGTCCGCTATAGATGGCATCCATCAGCGCACCATTATAAGAATTGTCATAGCCGATCATTTCCGATCCGCCCATCGGCCAGCTGGAAAACGGCATTGGCGGCGACGATTCCGGTGGTGGTTGATACCCTTTGCGCCATGTTTGCGGTGCACCCGCAGGATCGCCGTTCCAGTTCAAATAATCTTTATAAGTACTCAAAAATCTATTTGAGAAAGACAGTTTTTCTGAGCCCGGTGTACTGCCCTCTACCGCGCCACCTGTCGCAGTTGCAGCGGCAGTTTGCCCAAACGCTGGACCGGCTGCGGTCATTGCAACCATACCGATACCGGCGCACGCACACGCAACCAGATGTCGGATGTTGATGATCGTTGTCATGTTTTTATTCCCCTGTAATGTAAAAGCCAATCAATTCATGCATGACATGCACCCTCATATCGGCACACCGATATCAATTTTTGCGAAGGGTTTTTGCAGCCGCTTTCTAGCTGCGTTTGACCAAGGAGGTAGCAATCAGCATCGGCAAAATTTTAGCAAGGAGCATATAAAAAATTTAGAAAAAGACGGCATGAACGTGTAAATTTCGCGTAAAAACGAAGCGCTGATACAGGGATATATCGATACGTCGGCTTGTTTAGAGGGCGGCTTCACGCAAGATCAACCTAGCGCACAAGGGAGCGCCGAAGGTGCGCCGATGCCATCGATCGAGGCGACCACGCAAGGCGATCGATTATGGGAAGGCTGTCGCAATACGTCGTAATGCCCGCGGATTGGTATGTCTTGGTAAGTCGGAATCGGCCGGAAGAATTTCCGAACTTGGGAAGAGGAACGCGTGACTTGATTCCTAAGCCTGTGCGCGCTCAGCTTCTATAATTGCTGGTGGTGTTACAAAACTAAAGCTAGGAGTCATCGCGTCAACTGTCGGTTACAGTTCGCAGGCTTCATTTACCCGCGCATTCGTACAATATGTGGGAATGCCGCCATCAGAGTGGCGCAAGCAAAGCGCCGGATAAATTTTAATGCTTGCGGTTGATGCACATGATCAAAAGATTATTTAAAACCTCGTTCCATCGGAATGTTGTGTCCTTGAATTTTTTTATACAGCGTCGGTTTTGATATGCCTAATCTTTTAGCCGATTCTGTCACATTAAATCGACATTCACGCAGCACGTTAATAATGGCAACACGTTCCATTTCTTTAAGCGGACGTCCTGCATCAAATTTAGTGGTATTGGGGGCCATTTGAATCCGTGCCGTGTCAAGAAATGCGATGTCTTCTATTTCCTCTTCATCCGTCAGATTTACCATTCGCTCAACGGCATTCTCCAGCTCTCTTACATTCCCGGGCCACGGGTAATTCAGCATTTGGTCTAATACATAAGCAGAAAAGCGGAAAGTCCGTTTGTTTAATAAGTCTGCGTATTTTGTTAAAAAATAGTTTGCCAGTACAACGATATCTTCTCGCCGTTGACGCAGCGATGGGATTGTTATACCAATGACGTTACAGCGGTAAAAAAGATCTTCCCGAAATTCTTTTATCTGAATCAGCTGAGGTAAATCTTTATTACTCGCTGAAATTATTCGCACATCAATACGTCTGGCGGGTAAGCAACTAGAGAACGCGACGTTGGTGTTTTCCGGCGCTGGCGCTGCTGCGATTGCCTGTCTTGATTTGCTAGTCCGTCTGGGGTTGAAAAAAGAGCACATCACGCTAGTAGATTCCAAGGGCGTGGTGTTTCAAGGTCGCGAGCCAAATATGGAAATCAATAAGGCCCGTTACGCGACGACCCGCGATGTACAAACGCTGGAAAATGCTGTGGCTGGTCAGGATATTTTTTTGGGTTGCTCGGCTGCAGGGTTACTCACCGCTGCAGCAGTACAAAAACCCGCTCCAAGGGCGCTCATCCTAGCGTTAGCCAATCCCGAACCGGAGATTCGTCCAGAAGTGGTGGCATCGGTCAGAAGCGACTGCATCGTGGCGACCGGCCGTTCTGACTATCCGAATCAGGTCAATAACGTGTTGTGTTTTCCCTTTCTATTTCGCGGCGCGCTTGATGTCGGTGCCACGCAGATTACGCCTGGCATGAAGGCCGCCTGCGTCGATGCGATTGCCGATCTTGCACTCGAAGAAGTGCCATCGTGCGTGCAGGCTGCCTATCCCGGACGTCACCTAAGTTTCGGACCGGAGTACATCATCCCAACGCCTTTCGACAGCAGGCTGATTGAGCGGGTTGCGCCTGCCGTTGCGTTAGCCGCAATGCGCGACGGCGTTGCAACGCGAGAAATTGGCGACATGGCGCAGTACCGACTCTCACTGCGCAAGCTGATCAACCGTAGCTTGGCGATAGGGGAGTGAGATTGATGGTGCGATGTGGATCGCTATAGTTTTATAGGAAACCTTGTACATAAAAACAGTTTTTTAATGGTGTGGAGAAGATAAAAATGAAATACAGCAAAGTAGGACTCAGCGCATCCCTGATCGGCGCTGGCATGGCAAATCCGGCAGCCGCGCAAACCAATGTCACCATCTATGGCGTCGTGGATACCTTCATGACCAACATACACGCGACAGGCGTGCCGTCGGTGACGCGGATGGATGCCAGTGGTTTGTATCCCAGCCGACTCGGTTTTAAAGGAAACGAAGATTTGGGAGCTGGCCTTAAAGCTAACTTCGTCCTGGAGAGCGGCTTTAATTCTCAAGACGGATCGCAAGCCGATTCGAATCGGCTTTTTAATCGGCAATCCTGGGTTGGATTATCGAGTCAATGGGGGGAGTTTCGTCTAGGCCGCCAAAATACGCCGCAATTTTATATGAATGGCAAATTTGATGCCTTTGGCGGAACGACTCAAGCCTCGGGCTGGAATAACATGTTTGGCGCAACGCTTCGGGTGGACAATGCGATTGGGATTTTTTCGCCGGATATGAACGGATTCAAGGTGCAAGGTTTATTCGGCAGAGGTGCTATTGCTGGCGGAACGCCTTTGCCAGAAGTGAGCGGCAATAACAATCTGCATATGGCGGCTGAATATGAAAAAGGCGCGTTCTATGCCGGTATCAATTATGAAGAAATCAGCAATACGGCATTGGCTTATAAGGCAAAACGCACCGCCGTCGGAACGTCTTATCGCATCAACGACCAATGGAAAGTATTTGCCGCCATCGACCGTGAAATCGCAACAGACAACAGCATCGATAGCAATTTATATTCGGTCTCTGCGCTGTATAGTTTTACACCCGTATCGTCGTTGGCTTTTGGCTATGCGGCGACTCGTGACCATGTAACGGGCAAGGGACATGGCAACGCTGTCGAACCCAGCGTTCTCTATCGCTACATGCTTTCCAAACGGACGACACTGTATTCAGGTTATTCACATTTAAAACAACAAGACAACCGAAATAGTTTCGTTTTAGGCGGTGCTGCAGTAGTCCAGTCCGCCGCACGCGTGGCATCTGTTCCGGGCGGCACGATTAACGGTGTGCAGTTAGGTATCGTGCACTTTTTCTAAGTAGCTAAAAATGAGAGTTTTAGTTTGATGCGTCGCTGCTTTAGCGGGTGATGGCGCATCCTCCCAACATGCCGATGGCACCTATGCAGCATACGCAATAGGTGCCATCGGTATTTTGTTCAAAAGAGACGACTTTCTGTTTTAAACAGTTTCGCTCACCAGTTTTGCAATCGCTTCGCCCATCGCAGTAGTGGAGGCAGTGCCACCCAGATCGCCGGTATGCGGGCCGGTTTCCAGTGCTGATTTAATGGCGGCAACGATGGCGTCGTGGGCTAAACGACCTTTGCTGTCATTACTATTGCCACAGAGGAAATCCAGCATCATCGCGCCGGACCAGATCATCGCAATCGGGTTGGCGATATTTTTGCCATAGATATCGGGCGCAGACCCATGGACCGGCTCGAACAATGAAGGGAAGTTGCGTTCCGGATTCAGATTGGCGGATGGCGCGAGGCCAATCGTGCCGGTGCAGGCGGGCCCGAGGTCAGAGAGAATATCGCCGAATAAATTGGAGGCCACCACGACATCAAAACGCTGTGGCTGTAATACAAAGCGCGCACAAAGAATATCAATGTGCTGCTTGTCCCAACTGATATCGGGATACTGGCTTGCCATTTCGGCAGCGCGGGCATCCCACCACGGCATGGAGATCGAGATGCCATTGCTTTTGGTGGCGACTGTCACGTGTTTGCGCGGACGGGTTTTTGCCAGCTCAAATGCAAATTTCAATACCCGATCACTGCCACGGCGAGAAAATACCGCCTGCTGCATGACGATTTCGTTCGGTGTGCCCTCGTACATAATGCCGCCAACCGATGAGTATTCGCCTTCGGTATTTTCACGGACGATCATCATGTCGATATCGCCAGCACCGCGATCCGCCAACGGACTGCGCACGCCTTTGAAAGTCTGTGCTGGGCGCAGGTTGATATATTGGTCGAATTCACGGCGGAACTTTAACAACGAACCCCACAGCGAAATGTGATCCGGAACGATATCCGGCCAGCCCACAGCACCGAAATAGATCGCGTCCATTCCTGACAGCTGTTCTTTCCAGTCCGCTGGCATCATGCTGCCGGTTTGCGCATAGTAGTCGCAGCTGGCCCAGTCAAACTCCGTCAGTTCCAGCGTAATCCCGAAACGTTGCGCCGCCGCTTTCACGACGCGCAGGCCTTCTGGCATAACTTCCTTGCCTATGCCATCGCCCGCCAGCACGGCTATTTTGTAGGTTGTGTTCATAATTTCCTTTTAGGGCGTCTGCGACGCAAGATACACAGCATTATATTCACTATGATTACACCTATAATTGCTATTTCCATCGCTATATTGTGCACAGATCGTGAATAAACTACCCACCCCGGATGACTTGCGCGTATTTATCACCGTTGTGCGCAAATCCAGTTTCTCGGCAGCGGCGGATGAATTAGGCAGTTCGCCTGCTTACATCAGCAAACGCATTCGAATTCTGGAAGAAGAACTATCCACGCGCCTGTTTAAGCGCACCACGCGCAGCGTTGTCGTTACCGAAGAAGGCGAGCGCGTTTATCACTGGGCGCAGCGGATTCTGGACGACATCGATCATTTGTTGCAGGAAGTATCCATCACGCGCCAGGTGCCGCGTGGGGCGATGCGGATTTGCAGCAGTTTTGGCTTTGGCCGCAATGTCGTCGGTCCGGCAATTTCAACACTGATCGCGCGTTATCCGTTGCTAACAGTACGCTTTGAGGTGTTTGACCGACTGGTGGACGTGGCTAGCGAAGGCTTTGATCTCGACATCCGCGTCGGCGATGAAATAGCGCCGCATCTGCATGCCCGTCGTCTGGCATCCAATCACCGCGTGTTATGCGCATCCCCGGCATATTTGCAGCGACGCGGCCATCCACATGCGTTGAGCGATCTGGCGCAACATGATTGTCTGGTGATCAAAGAGCGCGATCATCCGTTTGGAGTGTGGAAACTGCGCAATGATAACGGCGAAGAGCAAACGGTAAAGGTGACCGGCCCTTTGTCGACTAATCACGGTGAAGTAGCAGTGCGG
Organism: Glaciimonas sp. PCH181; assembly: GCF_003056055.1. Lineage (NCBI taxonomy): Bacteria > Pseudomonadati > Pseudomonadota > Betaproteobacteria > Burkholderiales > Oxalobacteraceae > Glaciimonas > Glaciimonas sp. PCH181. The sequence goes on along the minus strand of NZ_PYFP01000001.1, from coordinate 1,212,583 downwards.
TGGGCGATTGACGGTCGCGGCGTGGTGCTGCGTTCTATCTGGGACATCGGACAATATTTAGAAAGCGGGCAGTTGGTCAGAGTGCTGCCCACTTATCAGCAAGAAGCCAATATTTGGGCAGTTTACCCATCGCGTCTGAGCAATTCAGCCAAGGTACGCGTATGCGTTGAGTTTTTACAGGAATTTTTTGCTGATGGTCATGCTGGGAGAGATGTGCAATAAGCCTCTGCGGCCCAATTATCATCATGCCATCCGGTGCGGGCCGCTGCGGCGAAATTCCTCTGGGCATCGTTAAGCCGGGCATTTTATATCTGCCCGGCTCTCTCACCCTGAGGATGTATTTGTCAGAAAGATGTCTGACTACCCTTTATTTTTATAGCGTCTGCGTTGAATGATCACTCCCAGCAGTAGCAAAATGATGAGGGCGAACAAGCCTATGAGCGGAATAATATAAGGTTGCATCCGCGCCAGCAGTGGCTTGGGGCCGCCATCGCGTGCGACCGCTACGTCCTGCGGCGTTACCTGAACGCCGGGACTGCCGTATTGCTCCAGCACGTAATTGGAAATCTTCGCGATCTGTTCATTCGTCAGCGGATTGACATACGACAGGCTATCGAAGCGCGGCATCAACACGTCCTCATCGCCGACCTTGCGTTCAACCCCATACAGAATCGCCCCTTGTTTGTTCACTTTTAGGGATGTCGTACGCAATAAAGGCAGCGGGCAAGATGGTGACTGTTGACGATGCATAATTCAAGCCTTCGCCAAAGTTTGTGCAATGGCATCGGCCGCTTTCAATTCTAACGTTGCCATCGGGTATTGGTGAGGCGATGGATACTACGGGACCAAATAAAACGTTTTGGAAGGTCAGTAACGGTTGCAGAGTATCGTCATTGAGGATCGGGGTGAGCGATTAATGATGTCAAATCGATATGCTATAGAGAATCGAGAGACGCGATCGAATGTCGCAAGTCAGACGCCAGATTGTTGGCGACGCGCCAAATGTGGCCTGGGGCGTTTGATGGGGAGAGGTGAAAATGACGTTATCCCAGTACGACTATGCGTGCACTGGTGGAGATAAAAATGTCAGCGTGCCGTCGATGAGAAAACATCTCGCTCCGACAGGACGGCACGCTATACGCACCCGCTGACCGGTGGCATAAAACCACACTCAGATTAAATTCAAGCGCCGATTGTCTTTTGCAAGATCAAATCAGAGGCTTTTTCACCAATCATCATCGTGGCAGCGCAGATATTCGCAGAAGGCATTTTCGGCATCACTGAAGAATCGGCGATACGAAGACTTTGCAGACCATGCACGCGTAACTGATCATCAACCACCGCCAGCGGATCGGACTGCGGCCCCATATGCGCGGTGCCATTCAGATGATAAGACGACACCCCAAAACGTCTGGCGAAGTCGAGCAATTCGTCATCGCTGGTTAAGGCTGCACCCGGCAAGGTTTCGTTCTCGACAAATTGCTTCAGTTCGGCTGTTTGCAGTAATTTACGCGCAAGACGAATACCATCAATTAACACGCGGCGATCATTTTCATGCGTGAGATAGTTCGGTTGAATAACCGGATCTTCAAATGGTTGCGCTGACTTGATGCGGACATAGCCGAGACTTTCTGGCCGATGTTGCCAGACGCCTGCGGTAATGCCAGGAAATGAATCTAGCATGCCGACGTAGCCTTCGCGGTAACTGGCTGGGGCAAAGACACCTTGCAAATCTGCCGAGGCGAGTTCTGGCCGCGATTTCCAGAAATAATGCACCAGAGACGGACTCAGCGCCATAATGCTCGGGCGCTTGAATGTCCACCGTGCTATCTGCATGCCCAGATTCACTCCGGTGACCAGTTCGTTCATGGTGCTGCAATTCACCCGCGCTACTAGTCGAACGGAATAGTGGTCGCTTAAATGTTCGCCAACTCCGGGTAAATGATGGACTAAAGGAATCCCAAGCTGTTGCAAATGCGTCGCCGCGCCCACGCCCGATAGCTGCAACAACCTTGGCGTATTGATCGCACCGCAACACAAAATCACTTCCTTGTTCGCCAGCACGTTGCGCTTGCTATTGATATCGCGCTTAATCGCGTACTCGACCCCGATAGCCCGTTTGCCGTCGAACAGAACGCGGGTCGCCTGTGCGTTGGTGCGGACTGATAAATTCTTCCGTTGCTTTGCTGCACGCAAAAACGTATTCGACGTGCTCATGCGCCAGCCGCGACTGATGGTGCGTTGGAAATAGCCGACGCCTTCTTGCGTTGCACCGTTGTAATCCGGATTGCGCGGAATTCCTATGCCCTCGGCACCGGCAATAAAGGCTTCGCACAATGGATGAATCCAGTCGATATCCGAGACCGGCAGTTCGCCGCCACGTCCACGGTAAAGATCGTCACCACCTGTGCGTAATTCAGAACGTTTGAAGTAGGGCAGGACGTCGGCAAAACTCCATCCCTTATTGCCTAACGCTTCCCAGCCGTCGTAGTCCGCATGTTGCCCGCGATTGTAGACCAGGCCATTGATCGAGGTTGAGCCTCCCAACGTCCGGCCTTGCGGTACGGGAATACGCCGTCCGTTGGTCATCTCCGAGGCTTCCGTCTCGAACGGCCATGTGAACGCGGGATTGAACAGTGTTTTGATAAATCCAGCGGGGATATGCAGGAACGGATGCCAGTCGGTAGGTCCAGATTCCAGCAGGCAAACGCTGAACTTGCCGTTTTCTGACAAGCGATTAGCGAGAATGGCACCGGCTGCACCGGCACCCACGATGACGTAATCGAAACGTTCGCCTGTTGGTGCATTCGCTGTGGTATTAGCTTTGTTACTCATCTTTGCATTCCGGTTCGACGTAGTGCTGTTGAATTAATGTGCGCCTAGATAAGATGCGCGTATCTGTGGATTATTGAGTAGCTCTTGTCCGCTGCCCTGCAAAGTAATACTGCCAGTCTCAAGTACATAGGCACGATCGGCTACTGCCAGCGCTTGATTCGCCATTTGCTCCACCAGCAGTATCGTCAGGCCGCGTTCGCGCAACAGGCGAATACTCTTGAAAATGTCTTTGATAATCAGCGGTGCCAGACCTAACGATGGCTCGTCCAGCAGTAGCAATCGCGGCTTGCTCATCAGCGCTCGTGCCATCGCCAGCATTTGCTGCTCGCCGCCGGACATCGTGCCTGCTAACTGATGTTGTCTTTCGCGCAAACGGGGAAACAGCGTGTAGCCGTATTCCATCGCCTCGTCACGATCAGCCGCAGAACCTTTCAGGGTATAAGCGCCAAGTAGCAGGTTGTCACGCACGCTCTGATCGGGAAACACGCCGCGACCTTCAGGCGATAACGTTACGCCTAGCTTTAGACGTTTATGGGCGGGCAGGTTACTGATATCGTTGCCATCGATAAAAATTTTGCCCGATTTCACTGGCTCTAATCCTGCGATGCTTTTGAGAAGGCTACTTTTTCCAGCGCCGTTTGCGCCAATGATGGTAACGATTTCGCCAGCTCTGACATCGATAGAAACATTGCGCGTTGCTTCGATTGCACCGTAGGAGATAGACACGTTTTGCAGTGTCAATATTGGGATATCAGGATTACTCATCATCTGCCTCTGCACCGAGATACGCTTCAATCACGCGAGGATTTTTTTGTATTTCCTCAGGACGCCCCTGGGCGATTTTAATGCCGTAGTCCAACACGATGACATGATCGGAAATGCTCATTACTAAGTCCATGTGATGCTCGACCATCAAGATCGTAATGCCCAGATCGCGCACCCGCAGCAGCAACTGACCAAGTTCGGCGGTTTCTTGTGGGTTAAGGCCGGCGGCAGGCTCATCCAGCAACATCAGCGCAGGCCGCGTTGCCAGCGCACGGGCCAGTTCGACGCGACGTTCCAGACCGTAAGGCAGACTGCCAGCCGGTAGATGGGCGTGCGGCGCAAGCCCGACAAAATCGAGAATGGCTAACGCATGGGTCCGCGCGGCAGCTTCTTCAGCACGCGCACCGGGCATCGTCAGCAAGGACGACCAAAAGCCATTTTTCATCCTGCTATGGCGACCCGTCAGCACATTGTCTAGCACAGACAAATCACGGAACAGGCGCAAATTCTGAAAGGTTCGACCCATCCCGGCGGCGCAGATGGCGTCGACCCGGTTGCCACCAATCGGCTTGCCCAGAAAGCGTATCTGACCTTGGTCAGGTACAACGATACCGGTCAGCATGTTGATCATCGTACTTTTACCCGCGCCGTTTGGCCCGATCAGCGCATGGATATGACCACCTTGCAGTTCAAACGAGACATCCTGCGCCGGGCTAACGCCGCCGTATGATTTACATATGCCTTCGACGGACAGCAGCACGCCTGACTGTGTGGCTGTGTTCAGTAGCGAAACTCCGCCCGTGGCGCTCATACCGCCAGCGTCTGCAATGTCGGGATTTTTTTGCATTCGACGCAGCAACGGGGCGAACAGACCTGCGACGCCGTTCGGCATGGCATACAGGGCGAACAGCAGCAGCGCACCGTATACAAAGTGTTGGGCAGATGGCCATTTGGAGAGAAGCGCGTCGATGACCGTCAACAGAATCGCGCCCAGCAAGGGTCCCAGCATTGATCCTGCGCCACCAAACAAGACCAGCAACAGGATAAAAATGGAGAGATTAAAATTAATAAAATCGGAATTGATGTACTGATTTTGCTGCGCGACCATCGCGCCAGCGATACCGCAAGTCACCGCAGCGATGACGAATGCCAGCACCTTAGCGGGATAAACTCTGATGCCGACCGAAGCAGCGGCGATTTCATCTGCCTGCAATGACAGCAGTGCACGACCAAAACGACCGTTGAGGAAGTTGCGCAACAAAAGATGTGTTGCCGCGCACAGCACGATACCGAACCATACCCACTGCACATTGGTCATGGGCGCCGCGCCGATACTCAGCGGTTTGATGCCGTAAATGCCTGCAGCACCACCGAACAAAACGTCCCATTCAGTGACAATCTTTTCAATCAACGTGCCGAAGGCGAGAGTAACCATCGCCAGATACGGCCCTTTGACCCGCAATGAGGGAAGCGCGACTAAAACGCCGCACAAACCGGCGACCACGCCAGCAGCGATCATGGCAAGCCACGGCGACCAGTTAAAGTTGACGGTTAATAACGCAGCGGTATAAGCACCAGCAGCAAAAAGTCCTGCTTGTCCGAGGGATTTTTGTCCGGCATAACCGACCAACACATTCATACCCGTCGCGCACATGAAATAGACGCAGATCATGAACAAAATACGCAGGTAATAGTCGTTGCCCGCGATGCCCGCCAGAACGGCGGCGATCAGGCCAATGACAATCACACCGATCACGTGAACAGAAAAAAAACGGACGTTTATTTGTGGCTGAGTTTGCTGACCTGGTGGCTGCGGAATTGACGCCAGCCGCGAGCATTTTCTGTGTTTTATTTCCCATACCTGTACTCATACTTTTTCTACCATTTTTTTGCCGAATAACCCGTTCGGTTTAAAGGCAAGGACCAGAATAACCAGCATGAAGACAACGATCTCGCGCCATTGGGCTTGCCAAAGATTAATCATGGATTCAAGAATGCCGAGGACAAAACCGCCAATAACGCAGCCGCGTGGATTGGTAAGTCCGCCGATCATCGCACCGGAAAAACCTTTAAGCGCGATGCCGAGACCCATAAACAGCGATGCGGAAGCGATAGGCGCGAGTAGATAACCGCTGAGGCCAGCCAGTCCGGAGCTGACGAAAAATGCGCCCAACATAATCGCGTTCACATTGATCCCCATCAGCGCTGCGACATTACGGTCATGCGCCACTGCGCGCATCGCTTTACCGATCAATGTTTTGCGCATGACCCAGTCAAAGATGCCCATGACGACTAACGTGACGCAGATCAGCAATAGCTCTTGCGATCTGAAACCTACGCCGAAGAAGCGAATCACCCCTTCACCAAAAGGTGCTGGTACTTTCATTGGTGCAGGGCCCCAGATTGCCAGACCCAGACTTTGTAAGATGATGCCGAAACCAATCGTGCTCATCACCCACGCCATGCCCGGCTTACCGGCAAAAGGACGAACTGCGGTGAGGTAAAGCACGATGCCGAGCACGCCCATTACGGCGATGGCGATAAATACAGCGATCAATTGTTCGTTGCCGTGGACGACCAGCGCTTCGATGCTGCCCCGTAAAGGCGCACCGGTCAGCAGCAGCATCACAGACAGGCCGATGAAGGACCCCGCTGAAACAAAATCACCGTGCGAGAAATTGAGGGTCTTGGTAGTGGTGAAGGTAATGCTGAATCCCAGCGCCACCAGCGCGTAGGCCCCGCCCAGCGCAAGTCCGCTGATCAGCGCCTGAAGCAATGCTTCTGTCATGTTGTACTCCAACTCGGTAAAAATGCTGCCCGCCCGCTAAGCCATGCCTTCATTGATGAAAGCATGAATGACTTAACTAAACTGGGCGGTGTTCGATACGGCCGACCACGTTGGTCGGCCATCAGTTCTGAATTTACTTCAACAAATCCGCTGGGGTGATTGCCTTGGTCACGCTATCTTCATAGTTGACGATGCGGCCGCTTTTCCATTGTGCGAAATGGAAATCGCTGACGGACAGAGCTTCATGGTTAGTCTTCGAAAACGGCTTTTGATAGGTTTTGACGACGCCGTCAGTAGTGCCCAGATTCTCCAGTGCCTTCTGGACTTTATCGCCATCGGTTGAACCCGCTTGCTTGATGGCTGCTGCCAGCAATTTAACCGCATCATAAGATTGTGCGGCAGTCACGAATGCCGTCATCTTCGGATGTTTTTTCAACAGCGCAGCATTCAGTTCTTTGGCTTTTGGTGTGCTGGTTTCAGTGGTTGATGCAGTGAAGATCAACTTTTCAGCCAGCTTCGCTCCGGCGAGTTGAATCACAGGGGTGTTGACGTTGGCCCATGAACCCAGCGTGATCGGGAAGTAATTGATTTTTTCCATACTGCGCAACACATACGCATTGGCATCGGCCAGACCATAGATGATCAGCGTATCGGCACCGCTGGCTTTGATCTTGCTTAGCTGCGATGTCATGTCAGTATCTTTGCCGCCAAACTTTTCTTCAGCAGCAGGTTTCAGACCGTGTAACGCCAGCACCTGATTAAGATCCTTCAATCCTTGTTGACCATAACCGGTGGAGTCAACGATGAATGCGATTTTCTTGTTCTTTGTCGCCTTGACTGCATAGGCAACAATCAACGCGATCTGGTCACGATCGATCATCGATACACGGAAGATATAGTTTTCTCCGGTACTTTCAAAACGTTTGGTGATGTCGGTTGCAGTAGCAATCGGTGAGATCACCGGAATTTTCTTTTGCTGCGGCAAATGCAGCCACGCCATCATATTGCCGGAATTGGCAGACCCGATCAGCGCAATCACTTTTTCGTTATCGAGCAATTCGTTGGTGTTCTGGATAGCCTTAGGCGGTTGCGCCACGTCATCGCGTGCGACGATGCTGATTTTGCGGCCTAACAAGCCACCGGCCTGATTGATTTCATCGGCTGCCTGCTCTGCGCCCCACAATGCGGATAGTCCGAATTCGGCTGAACCGCTGGCTGACATGTCGCTGTTATAGCCGATCTTGATGGTTTGCGCCTGTACCGCTGGCATCGCAATCATTAGTGCTGCAGCTACCGCGCTGCCCGTGATTATTTTGCCAAATTTACTCAACATTCTTGTCTCCTGTTAGCTTTTTTAAAATGCATTCAAATCAAAAAATGTCACCGCACGCACTACTGCATGCGGCCCGACATACACACATACTTCAACTCCATAAATTCTTCCATACCGTAGCGTGATCCTTCGCGTCCAACGCCTGATTCCTTGATGCCGCCGAAGGGGCCGACTTCGTTTGAAATCATGCCGGTATTGACGCCGACCATGCCGTATTCGAGCTTTTCCATCACACGCCAGATGCGCTCCATGCTGTCCGCATAGAAATATGCCGCCAGACCGGACGGGCTGTCGTTTGCCTGTCGTATCGCCTCTTCTTCATCCCGAAATGTCGTGATTGCCAAGACCGGTCCAAAAATTTCTTCATGAGCGATTGCCATCGCGCCGGTGATGCCGGTTAACAGCGTTGGCGTATAAAACAAGCCGCCGAGCGGATGGGTGCTGCCGCCTGTGATCAGCTTTGCACCCTTGTCGATGGCATCGGCCACCAGTCGTTCAACTTTGTCGACGGCGGCGCGGTTGATCAACGGTCCTTGCACGACATCGGGCGTCATCCCATTGCCCACCTTCAGTGCTTCAACCTTCAGCTTGAGCTTTGATGAAAATACCTCGGCAATACTTTCGTGTACCAGAATGCGGTTAGCGCACACGCAGGTCTGCCCGGCATTGCGGAATTTAGAGATCATCAAGCCGTCTACCGCCTGATCAATATCGCCATCTTCAAAGACGATGAAAGGCGCGTTACCGCCTAATTCCAGCGATAGTTTCTTGATGTTCGACGCGCATTGCGCCATCAATAGGCGGCCGGTAGGCGTCGACCCGGTAAAGGTCAATTTTTTGACTATGCTGCTGGAGGTTAATTCTTTGCCTATAGCGACGGGATTACCCGTGACAATGTTTAAGACGCCAGCAGGAAAACCAGCGCGATGGGCCAATTCAGCCAAGGCCAATGCAGAATAGGGCGTTAATTCGGCGGGTTTCAGGACGACGGTACAACCAGCAGCAAGTGCTGGCGACACTTTGCGCGTCACCAGTGCTGATGGAAAATTCCATGCCGTGATCGCCGCGCAGACGCCAATTGGCTGACGCAACGCCAGCAGGCGTTGATCGCTGCGCGTTTGCGGCAATACATCGCCATAGACCCGCTTGGCTTCTTCAGAAAACCAGTCGACGAAGGACAGCGCGTATTGGATTTCGCCGCGTGCTTCCGACAGGGGTTTGCCTTGCTCTAGCGTCATGATCTCTGCAAGATCGTCGATGTTGGCTAATATCAGATCGTGCCAACGACGCAGAATTGCACCGCGTTCTTTGCCGGTCTTCGCGCGCCATGCCGGTAAAGCAGCGTCGGCAGCGTGGATGGCCCGACGTGTTTCGGCCTCGCCCATATTCGGCACGCTTCCCAGCGCGTTGTTATCTGCGGGATTGTTGACGGCAAGCGTAGAACGGTTATCGGCATCGCACCATTGCCCGTTGATATAGGATTGCTGATGGAACAAGTTCGCGTCACGCAGGTTCATGAATCTTTTCTCCGAAATTCGTTTTTGCTTTATTTGATTTAGTGAGTTGCCTGGCTTGCTGTGACCGGCATCGGTGCCAAGTCGGTACGCTTGCCAGCTTTGATGATATGGCCCGGCACGTCATGCCCAAGAATGTCAGGCAGATCGCGGGCAATCGTTAGCAGTTGATCGAGATCAACGCCTGTGTCGTAGCCGGAAGATTGCAGCATGTGGACCATGTCTTCAGTGCAAATGTTACCGGTAGCACCGGGCGCATACGGACAACCGCCAATGCCGCCTAGCGATGCATCGAAACTATTAATACCGGCAGCGATACCCGCCATCACATTGGCCAAGCCCATGCCGCGGGTATTGTGGAAATGCAACGTCGCCGGTAATTTTGGGAAGGCAGTTTGATAGGCTTCCGAAAATCGGCTCACTTGCGCCGGATGTGCCATGCCACTGGTATCGGCCAGCGTCACGCTATGCATGCCGATTGCCGCGTATTGCTCAACGGCCCACAGCACGCGATAAAGCGGTTGATCGCCCTCGAACGGACAGCCGAACGCTGTGGCAACGGTGCCGTTGACGCGAATGTTACTGCCACGTAGCAGAGTGATGACACGACGAAATTGCTCTAAAGATTGTTCGCACGTCATGCGCATGTTAGCGAGGTTATGGGTCTCGCCTATGGACATGACCAGATTAATTTCATCGACGTTGCATTCGATGGCGCGTTCGCAGCCGCGCTCGTTGGGCACCAACGCAACATAGGTGACATCGGCAGAACGCGTAATCCCCTGCATGACTTCCTGTGCATCGCGCAGATTGGGAATAGCTTTTGGCGATACAAACGAAGTGACTTCGATTTTCGCCAAACCGGTTTTGGACAGACGATTAATCAGCGCTATTTTTTTGTCCGTAGGGACAAAATTCGGCTCACTCTGAAAGCCGTCGCGTACCGCAACATCGTTGACGTAGATGCGCTTTTCTGCGGTCGTGATTGCCATGGAAAACCTTTCTTGACTCATATAACACCTGCATTGCGCAGGCGGAGTATTTCTTCCGCGCTGCGGCCAAGTGCGCTTAAAATTTCTTCTGTGTGCTGACCCAGCTCCGGACCGACCCAATTGGTTTTGCCCGGGGTGCCAGACATCTTCGGCACCACTGCGGCTAAATCGATAGGCTGGCCGTCGGGCAAGGTATGCTGCTCGATCATATTGCGGGCGCGATAGTGCGGATCTTCATGGATATCGGCGGCAGTGAAGACGCGACTGCTAGGCACATCGGCCTTTTCCAGGATATCCAAGACGTAATCTAATTCATGCGCACTGGTCCATTCGGTGATGGCGGCATCAATCATGTCGTTGTGCTGGACCCGACCATCGTTACGCGCCAGACGCGGATCCTCTGCAAGATCGTGACGGCCCATCGCGTTCATTAGTCTTTTGTAAATACTGTCTGCATTACCTGCAATGATGACGTACAGGCCATCGCTGCAAGGATAAGTACTGGACGGTGAAATCCCCGGCAGGCTTGCACCGGTGCGCTCTCTGACCAGACCGAATTCTGCATATTCCGGAATCATGCTTTCCATCACGCCAAATACGGCTTCGTACAAGGCGATATCGATAAACTGGCCCTTGCCGCCGTTTGATTTCAGGTGATGCATCGCCAGCAATGCGCCGATCACGCCGTACAGTGAAGCCAATGTATCGCCGATACTGATGCCGACACGCACCGGTGGACGATCAGGAAAACCGACCAAATTGCGCAAGCCGCCCATCGACTCGGCGATGGCCGCGAAGCCGGGACGTTTCGCATACGGGCCATCTTGCCCATAACCAGAAACACGGACCATGATCAGATTGGGATTGATCGCAGACAGAGCATCCCAGCCCAGGCCCCAGCCCTCTAGCGTCCCGGGGCGAAAGTTTTCGATGACGATATCGGCATCCCGCACCAGATCGCGCACAATTTGCTGCGCTTCGGGCGATTTCAGGTTCAGGGTGATAGATTTTTTGTTGCGGCTTTGCGAATACCACCACAGCGATGTGCCATCGTGCAGTTTGCGCCATTTGCGCAAAGGATCACCATCACCCGGGGACTCAATCTTGATGACTTCGGCACCAAACTGTCCTAGCAAACTGGCCGCGTAAGGCCCAGCAATCAGCGTACCCAGTTCGATAACCTTGATGCCCTTCAGCGAAGACTGTTGCTCGTCGGATGTTGGTTGGCTATCCGATCCTTCTTGACCTGGTGCGAATTTTTCCATGGGGATGGTATTTGTCTGATGTGGTAAATGTCGATACCGCTAAGACCAACCCATGTCAGCAGCCGTGCGAAATGCCGGTCAGTGCTGGTCTCATCGATATTTTTTTAAAAAAACCCGCAAATGCGCGGCTTTCAACTTTTTTATAAATTGTAACGATGCCGGGAGTAGTACAAAAGCAATATCTGGTGAGGGTGCCATCGTCAAAAACGATGCCATCGGTGCAGATGGTCATCGCCGCGCAGTGGCGCGATACCGGCTATATAATTAACGCCTTTGGCATACGTTGCCGTCTTTTTTTTAAGAGTTGTGCCATGGGCCTTGATCCTGTCTCCCTTAAGTTATTCATCAGTGTTTTGGAAGAGGGCACAATTGCCGCTGCTGCCGAGCGTGAGCATATTGCGGCCGCTGCCATCAGCAAACGTTTGAGTGAGATTGAGGTTTTGTTAGGGACGCAATTGCTGATGCGGTCGAATAAGGGCATCACCGCCACGGCGGCCGGATTGGCGTTATTGACGATGGCGCGTCGCGTGCTGCACGAACTGGATGACATCACGTTTCAGATGCAGGAATACTCAAGCGGCGTCAGAGGCCACGTGCGCATTTTTGCGAATATTTCGGCGATCACGCAATTCTTGCCAGCAGAAATTAAATCTTTTTTAGAGTTGTACCCACAAGTCAATGTTCATCTCGAAGAAAAAATTAGTACCTTCATCACCAAGGCAGTCGTAGAAAATTCCGCCGATATCGGCATATTCACGATGGGGCCGCATGGTCACGAACTGGAGATTTTTCCGTATCACGAAGATGAATTGGTGCTGATCACCCCCGCTGACCATCCGATGGGAGGGCAAACTTCAGCGACATTAAGCCAGACCCTGAAGTTCGATTACGTAGGCCTTCACACCGGCAGCGCCATCAATCGCCTGTTGCTGCAAAAGGCCGGAGACCTTGATCTGCCGTTGAAATTGCGCATTCAGGTAACCAGTTACGACGCCTTGTGTCTGATGGTCAATTCCGGTTTGGGAATAGCGCTGCTGCCAGCAATGGTCGCGTACCATCATCAAAAAAACCTGAACATTCGTATCCTGGCGTTAAATGAAAGTTGGGCGCGACGCGAACTCAAAATTTGCGTCAGATCGTTTGATGCGTTGCCGGTCGCTGCCAAATTGCTTGTGACGCATTTGCAAAAGAAGGCAATCTAAAAACTGCGCCACGACCTTATTCCGGCACAGCGCGATACCGACTCACTTGCACCGGCGATACCAATGCCGCGTTATTCCCCCAGCTACTACGAATATACGATACCACCGCAGCAACCTCGACATCGGTCAGTACCGGACCAAACGGTGGCATGCCGTACGGTCGTGGATTGCCTTCAGTACTAGGCGGATAGCCGCCATTCAATACCATCCGAATCGGATTAATCGATGACTGCATCGTAATCGCGCGGTTGCCAGCCAGTGGCGGATACGCTGGCGGAATGCCGCTGCCAGAGGCTTTGTGACACTCGATACAGTAATCACGATATAACTTCGCGCCCAGCTTTAGCACGTCTTCAGCCTGACTACCCTTGACCTGCATCTCCCTGACCGCAGCTGGTGGAGAGGTGTGCGGCAACGACTGTAAATAGCCCGCCATCGCGCCGACGTCTTCGTCCGTTAAATGCTGCAAACTTTGTCTGACAACCTCTGCCATCGGACCGAATACGGTGCCGCGTGGCGATGTGCCGGTTTTGAGCAGATCAACGATGTGTTGCTTGTCCCAGTTTCCCAAACCGGCTTCTGCATCCGATGTCAGCGACGGTGCATACCAGCCTAGCGTTGGGATTAAGCCGCCAGCCAAACCTATGCCTTCGCTCGCACCAAAAGTATTGCGTGTCGTATGGCAGGCTATGCAATGTCCCAGGCCTTGTACAAAATACGCGCCGCGATTCCATTCTGCTGACTGGCGCCGATCAGGCTGATACACGCCCGGACTGAAATACAGTGCACGCCATCCGGCTAGCAAAATACGCTGGTTATAGGGGAAGCGCAGCGCCTGTTCTTTGTTGGGTTGTTTTACTGCGGGCAAGGTTTGGAAGTAGGCAAACATCGCATCCGCATCCGTGCGCGTGACTTTGGTGTATTCGGTATACGGAAAGGCTGGATACAGAAAACTGCCATCCTTGGATTTTCCATTATGTAATGCGCGCCAAAAGTCGTTTGCTGTCCAGCTGCCGATTCCGGTTGCGACATCTGAAGTGATATTCGGTGAATAAAGATCGCCAAACGGCGTAGGGATAACGCGCCCGCCAGCAAACGGCTGGCCGCCGCGAGCGGTATGGCAAGCCATGCAGTCGCCTGCGCGCACCAAATAGTTTCCTCGCGCTACTTGTTGGGCTGCATCGGTGACCGGTGCGCTGAGTTCGTTGCTGCCAGGATCGTGGAGATATTGCGTGGCGAGTATGCCAGCAGGAACCAATACGATGATCGCCATGATCATCAAAAAAATGCGTTTCATATTGGGTTCCTTTACTGCTGAGGCAGGCTGCCGCACGCTAGCGGCAACTTTTGCGATGGGGCGGATGCAGCGGCGGTTTGCGCGGGGATCGGTTGTGCGGTTAACCAGGCCAGCGCCGCGCTGATATCCTCGACCGTCAGGCGTTCAGAAATCTGCGCCATGCAATCGGGCGCTGCTGCGTGACGCGTTCCATTTTTCCAGGCACCGAACTGCGCACTCATATAGTCGTGCGGCAAGCCGACCAGACCGGGGATCGATGGCGCAATCCCGGTCAGGCTTTTGCCATGACAGGCGATGCAAGCCGGGACGTTTTTAGACACATCGCCGGATTGCACCAGAATCCGTCCGCGCTCAAGCACAGCTGCGGATGCTGTGACAGGTTGCGGCGCAGGGTAGGGAGGGTGCTGAGCAGAAAAATATTCCGCCATTTCACGCAGATACGCGTCCGACAAATGATCGACGGTGTAAATCATTAACGGATATTTGCGTCGACCTTCACGGAAATTGATCAGCTGATTGTAGAGATAACCAGCGGGCTTACCAGCGATACGTGGATAAAATCCGTCGCTGGCGGCACGGCCTTCTTTGCCGTGACAGGCAATGCACGCTACCACGCGTTGGGCGATCGTATCGGGCAGCACGTTTTGCGCGATGGCGTTGCCGCTGATAACGCTAAGCCACAGCAGCCCACCGGTACCGCAAGCTTTCAACAGGCAAAAGCCAGCATGCAAGGTAGTCGCAAGGGACGTGCATTGACGCGAATCGATAGGTTTCGTTTTCATAAGATCCAGGCAAGTCATCCCGAAGACAGCGATTGCGGTGGTTGCCGCTGTGGCGCATGTCGCGGCTAAGGCGTGAATTCAGATTTGTGGAAAGCAAATAGCAATGGACGAGTATGGTTTAAAACGTTCCAAAAAAACAGTCTCAGTTCTTGAGGAAAAGACCATATCAGATGCTTGAAGTGTTGGATTTTTCGGTGATTTTAGGGACGCCAACAATGCAAATTCTGGGTATGCAAGTTTCCTTCAAATGGCATGCGTTCAGGGCATTTATGTCCTCAAATAAAATCTGATCTTGTTTTTTATTCGTTTTCTGAATCTGTTTTTTTACGCGACCCACACGCAAAATACACGCTCCGGAAGGAAATCCGGGCTTGCAAATAGATGCTGGCCGAAAAGGAAAACGCATGTATCAATATGACGATTACGATGCTTCGCTGGTGAGCGAGCGTGTCGAAGAATTTCGGGATCAAGTTGCCAGAAGAATCTCCGGCGAACTGACTAAGGAGGAATTTCTGCCGCTGCGATTGCAGAACGGTTTATACATGCAAAAGCACGCGTATATGCTGCGCGTTGCGGTGCCGTATGGCGTGTTGTCAGCGGATCAATTGCGGATGCTGGCGCATATCGCGCGTACTTATGATCGCGGCTACGGTCACTTCACTACGCGTCAGAATATTCAGTTTAACTGGATCAAACTTGAAGATACGCCGACCATTCTGGCCGAACTGGCGACGGTGCAAATGCATGCGATTCAGACCTCTGGCAATTGCGTTCGCAATATCACTACCGAGCAGTTTGCTGGCGTCGCCAATGATGAGGTAATTGATCCGCGACCATTGGCAGAGCTGTTACGGCAATGGTCTACTCTGAATCCTGAGTTCGCTTTTTTGCCGCGCAAATTCAAAATCGCACTGTCCTCATCTGCACAAGATCGCGCTGCCGTGCGGATGCACGATGTTGGTATTTTCCTTCATCAAAATGCGGCTGGCGAGAAAGTCTTACGTGTATTTGCCGGTGGCGGATTAGGGCGTACCCCCATACTCAGTGCGCAAATCCGGGAAGAATTGCCCTGGCAGCACATGCTGTCGTATGTCGAAGCCGTATTGCGGGTCTACAACCGTTACGGCAGGCGCGACAACAAGTACAAGGCCAGGATCAAGATTTTGGTCAAGGCATTGGGTGCCGATGTATTTGCTAAAGAGGTTGAGGAAGAATGGGCGCATCTCAAAGATGGTCCATCGACGTTGACCGAGGTTGAATATCAACGCGTCGCATATTTTTTTGAAGAATCGCGCTATAACCGTGGCGCTGGCGACGAAGCCATTTTCCAAATGCAGTTAGCCGCAAATACACGCTTTGCGCAATGGGTGAAGCGCAATACCAGAGCACACAAAGTGGTCGGTTATGTATCGGTCACACTCTCGACCAAACCGGGCGCGGCGATTCCTCCCGGCGACGTGACTGCCAAGCAAATGGAGTATGTTGCAGAATGGTCGGAGCGCTTTGGTTTAGGCGAAATCCGCGTGGCGCATGAACAAAATTTGATCCTGCCGGATATTGCGCAAGCGGATTTATACACGCTGTGGCAACTGGCATGCGAGGCCGGATTGGGTACGCCGAATCTGGGTTTGCTGACCGACATGATCGTTTGTCCCGGCGGCGATTATTGTTCACTGGCAAACGCGCGATCTTTGCCGATTGCGCAAGCGATTGCCGAGCGATTCGAAGATCTGGATTTTCTCTTCGATCTGGGTGATTTGTCGCTGAATATTTCCGGCTGCATCAACGCTTGCGGCCATCACCATATGGGAAATGTCGGCATTCTTGGCGTCGATAAGGATGGCGAAGAATGGTATCAAGTCACGCTGGGCGGTGCACAGGGCAATCATTCTGCCTTGGGCAAAGTCATCGGTCCCGCATTTCGGGCACAGGAAATGCCGGACGTGATCGAACGGGTTGTGACGACTTATTGCGATTTGCGCGTGCAAGACGAAGCATTTGTCGATACCGTGGCGCGGGTCGGTCTGGCGCCATTTAAAGTTGGTATTTACGGTCAGCCCAAAGCGGCAGCGTGAAGGAAAAGACGATGGCAAATATCATCAAAATTATCAATGGCATGCCGCAAGTAATTGATGACAATTGGATCGTGATTTCTGAAGTGGACGCGGCAACGCAGTCGCCGGGGACACATCACATTCTGCCATTTTCTTATTGGCAAAAAAGAGATGTGTATGAGGTTACGATCAAGCCGAGGGCACTTTGGATTTCACCCGATCATGACTTTGAAGCGAGTGTCACGCAATTGCACGAACTGGATTTGATCGCGGTCGATTTTCCCTCTTTCCGCGATGGCCGCGGCTATAGCATCGCGTATTTATTACGTTCGCGGTATGGCTGGAAAGGGGAGTTGCGGGCAATCGGTGATGTCTTGCGGGATCAACTTAACTACATGCGGCGCTGCGGATTCGATGCCTTTGCGATACGCAGCGACAAGAATATCCACGACGCACTGAAAAGTTTTAGTCGTTACAGCGTTCAGTATCAAGGCGCGGTCGACCAGCCTTTACCGTTGTTTCGCCGCAGGTAGCAACTATGTTCATTGCTGACCGATTTAAGTAGCCGGATGGTGCTGGCGGCGGCTAGACAGAATACATTGGAAATATTCCATCAGCGCGGTACAACTTATCTGGCATACCGCGAAAATACGCTGCCAAAAATATGGAAATTAACGTTAAATAGAAAGCGCCGACGACCACGGCATAGGCCAGAGCAAACACCATCAACAGGCCAACGCCGCCTATGATCATCCAGGTTTCATTGCCGTTACAGATGGGTGTTGCTGAATTGACGCCGATTCTCCGGGCGATAGCACCGGTAGTGCTGAGCATCGTCAGGCTGAATAAGACCATGATTGCCCAGATGATTGGAAGATCGATGGCCATTTGCCTGCGTCCCTGATGTGTTGAATTGTCGGCGTCTATGGTCTTCTGGAGGATACAAATAGATTATCTTTTCTGCTGCTAAAGAAACAGATTGAGAAATTGTGATAAATGCCAGATCAGATTGTTTGTGCCTGAAAATGAATGTATTGTTGAATATAAAATATGCGCGGCTATCTTGTTATCAGGCGCAGATCATCGTCTCTAGCACAGACTGCAAAACTGAATCTGGATGCAGAGCAGCCATTGTTAAGTACAAAGAGGGATATGAAACTATACGAAGCGCTGGCTGACGAGATTGCCCAATCCATCCGGACCGGCATCATGAAATTTGGCGACCGCTTGCCGTCCGTGCGGCAGGCTAGCACCAGCCGAGGCGTCAGTCCGTCGACCGTGTTTGAAGCCTATTATCTGCTTGAAGCAAGGGGTTTGATACGGGCCAGAGAGCGGTCAGGTTATTACGTTACTGCCGGATCGGCGGCATTGCCGCTGGAACCGGATATCTCGATTCCCGCCGATATGCAATCGAAATCGGTCGATGTCAGCGAGTTGGTGTTTGAAGTGTTGGAGTCCACTAAAACCCGCGATGTGGTGCCGCTGGGATCGGCATTTCCCAGCCCGTTACTTTTTCCTTTGCCAAGGTTGGCGCGGGCCATGTCTTCCAGTGTGCAGCGTATGGACCCCTGGAGTACTGTCGATGATATGACGCCCGGCAATGCCGGACTGCGGCGGCAGATTGCATTGCGTTATCTGGTGGATGGTTTACAGGTGCACACGGACGATATCGTCATCACTAATGGTGCGCTGGAGGCATTAAATTTGTGTCTGATGGCGGCGACGCGGCCGGGCGATGCGGTGATTATTGAGTCCCCAACTTTTTATGGTGCGTTGCAGGCGTTAGAGCGCATTGGTTTGCGCGCCGTAGAGGTATCGACTCATCCGCGTGAGGGCATTGATTTGGCGGCTTTAGAGGCCGCGTTGATTAAGCATCAGCCGAAAGCTTGCTGGCTGATGACGAATTTTCAGAATCCGTTAGGCAGTTTGATGCCGGATGAGAAGAAGCGCGATTTGGTGGCGCTGTTGACGCGGCACGATGTGCCGTTGATTGAGGATGATGTGTACGGCGAGTTGTATTTTGGCAGCAAACGACCGGTTCCCGCTAAGGCGTTCGATACCCAGGGATTAGTTATGCATTGTTCGTCTTTTTCGAAATGTCTGGCACCCGGTTATCGCGTGGGTTGGGCGGTTCCCGGTCGATATACGCAGGCGGTTGCGCGGTTGAAGCTGACGACTACTTTGTCGGCTTCTGCACCGGCGCAGTTGGCGTTGGCTGAGTATTTGATGAAGGGTGGTTATGATCGGCATCTGCGGCAATTGCGTCATGCGTTGTCGGTGCAGCAGAATGAGTTTATGCAGGCGGTGATACGGCATTTTCCGGCGGGAACGCGGGCTACTCGACCAGATGGTGGGTATTTTTTGTGGTTGGAGTTGCCGGGCGGCGTCAATGCGCTGGATATTCATCGTCAGGCGTTATCGCTAGGGATTAGCATTGCGCCGGGACCGATGTTTTCGGCGCAACGGGCGTTTTCTAATTGCATTCGGCTTAATTACGGGCATCCGTGGGATAAGCGGGTTGCGGCGGCTGTGGAGATGTTGGGGAGGCTGGTGTCAGCGGCTGCAAGATAGTGGTGCGGTTTAATTTTTTGTTTAATTGGTTAATTTGTTAGTGGGTGGCCATTTTGACGAAAAACAGCAAGATGTTGATGAAAATTGTTACTACTACCAGTGCTACTGCTATGAGTTGGACTGGATGGACCGATTTGAGATCGGATTCTAGTCCGGATCTTTTGCGGATACCAAAAAAACTCCATAGAACCATTTTGATGATTTGGAAAAACTTCATGACGGGCGGCGTTTTGTAAGTGTGTGATTATCGGGATAGGGCTTGTTTATACTATGAGGGGTAGTTTGATTGGTGTACAGATGCAGCTGGCTTTGGAAATAGCGGTGCAGGATTTGCTGCGAATGGTGAGTTCGTAGTCTTTTGGCAAGATTGCTTGGTTGGGTGTAGGGGGATTGATTGCTATTAGGATGGCTTTATTTATTTTCACTACCGTATTTTTACTGTATTGCGCTGCACAAATTTTCTGCTAAAGTGGAATTGTCTCCTCCAACACCTCCAAAGGTTTGGATTAGCCCGCTACCGAAAGGTTACGCGGGCTTTTTTTGGTTTAATGGATTTGGGTTTGGTTATTTAGTAATTGAAACGGGTGTGCTCCGTTGATGCAAGCCGGGGGGCGGCCCGGTAGCCGGTCACTTTGTTCTTGCTTCGGCTAGGCGCCTCCGCAGAAAAAAGTAACCAAAAGAAGGCGAGCGTAGATATCGCTGCCCTTGTTCTCAAATGCTTCGCCACCGCAGAATTCTGCGCGTGAGCTAGACGCCCCGACAAGCCTCCACGGAGCGCTACCCGTGTCAATTACCGAATACCCACCACACCCCAACTCAGCTATTTAGTCTCAGAATCCTTATAAATCTCCACATTCTGCGCAACCAGCGAATACCCAGCATCCCCCATATCAGTAGAGGTTGGCGTAACCTTCAACACCCCACTAATCCAAACTGCATCCATAGTGCGCACTCCTTTAATAGCCTTAACGCTATTAACATGAATGATCTGGTTTGCAGGCGGTGGCGGAACATGAATACAGCCTCCAAAGTAGGGCACCAGCAAAAATTCCTTTAACGCCTCTCCCTCCCGATCCAGCGATACAACAAAGCCCGGAATTTTGATCTGCTTACCGTTCATGGCTGGATTAATCGGTGCGTTCTTCCAGTATTCTTTAGCCTGCTGCAATGCACTCTCAGCCCGCGGATCAGCATCGGTCAGCTTACTAAGATCAATCCCCTTAAACGGCTTCATAGGATCCCAACTACCGGGAGCAAGATCCTCCCACTTAATTTCCTTAAACGGCGACACCGCAGCGGACGGGGCAGCCTTGCTCGGCGCGGATGCCACCAAGGGCGCTTGCTGCAATCGATCCCCAATTTTATAGCCACCATCATGCGTCGCCATCTGCGCTTCCACCGAAGCTTTCAGCGCCGCAGTGGCTGCACGGTCAGCATAAATATACCGCCCGATCGTTCCCGTGCCGAGACCGGCGATAACGATTGCCACGATCCATAAAAATATTTTCATAACGAATTTTTAGCCTTACTTTTTCTATACTCTGGGCGTCAAGCCATCTGACAAACTCAACCGATAAGCTCGTAAGCCCGGCAGCAGACTGGCGATCAACCCGCCGATGATGGTCCATAGCAGCAACAGCAACTCTCCGACAGTCGGCAGAGCAGGATGCAACGCAAATCCAAATTCCGATGCCAGTAGCGGCCCGAGCACTAGGATCGCCAGATTTAATAATACGATCCCCATCAGCACGCCGACCAGCATCACCACAAAACCTTCAAGCGCCAATAAAAAGAAAATATCGATAGGATGCGCACCGACAGAACGCAGGATGGCTAATTCGCGCCGACGTTCGCCCAGACTGGCAAGAATCGACGACACTAAGCCCGCCAGCCCTACCACGACGACCATGGCAGAAACAGCCAATAGCGCTTTCTCACCGACACCGACAACCTGCCAAAGCTCATCAAGTGCCACGCCGGGCAATACTGCCATCTGCGGATCGTCTTTATCATCTGCAATCGCACGTTGCAATGCAAAGACACTGGCGCGATTTTTGAGACCGACCAATACGGCGGTAACAGTCTTCGGCGTCAGGTCAAATTTTTTCACCATTTCTGACGGAATCATTAAACCTTTAATCGGCGCGCCGCCCTCCCAGTCGAGATGAATCGCCTCCATCGCATCCAAGCCAATGTGCACGGTGCGATCGACCGGCGTTCCGGTACTGGCCAGAATCCCGCTGACGACGAACGGCTTATCGGCATGTTCAGTCAAATTTGCACTGCCGCTGCCATGACTCAGCGTGATGTGGTCACCGATTTTGTAATGGAGTTGTTGCGCTACGTCCGCGCCCAGCACGGTCTGAAACACGTCATGAAATGGCTGACCAGCGCTAAAACGCAGCGCCTGCTTGTCGCCATAATGAAAGTGCGTGAAATAATCGCCATTCGTCGCCAGCACGGGAAAGCCACGATGCGAGTCGCCTAAAGATAGTGGAATAGTCCATGCCACTGCTGGATTATGAGCCAGTTTTTGCGCGCTTTCCCAGCCAATATTATTAGTCGCTCCACCGATGTGAAAGATGGCGTACAGCATCAATTGGACCGAGCTGGTACGCGCCCCTACGACCAGATCGGTACCGGAAACCGATTGCGAAAAACTCTCGCGCACGTCGTGGCGGATGCGTTCAATGCCGAGTAGTAAAGTAGTAGATAGGGCAATCGCCAGCAGGATCAACCCCAACGTAAATCGTCGGTTCCAGGCACTGCGGGCCGCAAGTTTGATTAACATTTTCATGCATCATCCTCGATATGCGCCGCATGGTTTAACTCATTTAATGCTAGCTGATGGCTGAAGCGCGATGCCAGTCGCTGATCGTGGCTGACAAATAATAGGGTGGAACGAGCCTGCTCGCATTCGCGCTGAACCAGATCGAGAAAGCGCTGCTGACGATCGGCATCGAGTGCGGATGTCGGCTCATCGGCGACGATGATTTCGGGCTGACCGATCAAGGCACGGGCGGCGGCGACCCGTTGCTGCTGGCCTATCGATAACTGCGTCACAGGTTTGCGCCATAACGATGGCGCTAGATCCAGACTGCTTAACAACGATTCGGCAGCGCTGCGTAACGTACTGCCTTGCGCTAATGCACGTTGACGTCGATAGCGCGAAAACTCGCACGGTAGCAGGACGTTATCCAGAATCGATAAGTAGGGGATTAAATTGAATTGTTGAAAAATAAAGCCGATGTGATCGACCCGGAACTGGTCGCGTGCAGAGGCAGAAATGCCGTGCAATTCGGTGCCGAGGATGCTGATGGTGCCGCGCTGTGGCACGACAATACCGCCAATCAGCGCTAGCAATGTGCTTTTGCCGCTGCCGCTGGGACCGGCAATAAACACCTGATCTTGCTGCTCTACCGTGAATGCGTCCATTTGCAAGGTTGGCGCGGGCTGACCGGGCCAACTGAAAGAGACATCCTCAAGATGTATGACGACTTCACTCATAACATTGTGCGCATTTTATTCCCACGAAAGACGGAATGCTGTGGGAATTAGCTTGGCTGCGAGTTGTTTTTTCGGGGTCACCATTTGCACATCGATTCTCTGAAAACCTTTGAATTGCGAGAATAGTGTAACGTCGATACTTTCCAGTTTTTCTGGGTTGGCACATTGAAAAACATAATCCGCATCGAGGTCGGCGTGACCGGATTTTACGGACGCGTCTGCTGTCGCAGGGGCTGGGAGCTCGCCCAATAATAAGGGATCAATAGCGGCGGATACTAACTTAATTGATATCGGTTTACATTCCGCTGCCGGTGTCGTTACAAACACTCTGCGGCCGTCGCGTAACTGGCGCGCCATTTTTTGGGCGGCTTGACGATCTTTGGGTCTTTTGGCGGCGTGCTCGAATCCTAGTAAATT
The DNA here is from genome assembly GCF_003056055.1 of Glaciimonas sp. PCH181. NCBI lineage: Bacteria > Pseudomonadati > Pseudomonadota > Betaproteobacteria > Burkholderiales > Oxalobacteraceae > Glaciimonas > Glaciimonas sp. PCH181. The sequence continues at coordinate 1,189,261 of NZ_PYFP01000001.1, read as the reverse complement.
AGCTAGCGGGGTATCGAGATGCAGAGTAAGTTGCGGGCCGTCGATTGCAACATCCAGTTTGCCGACGCCGTGCACGTGTGCTTCATGCGCAATCGCGGGAGAAAGTGAGTGGTAGAGCAGGGCGCTAATGGCGACGCTGGAAAGTACGCGTTTCATGTTGCCTTTCATAATTTTTGGTTGCGTTGCTGACGACTTTAGCTGCGTAGTCAATATAACTTTGATGCATCAGTTTCAATCAAATAGTTGACGTGATTAGTGTGCAACAGTGTTGCATTATATGACTAAATATTGATCCAGTTGGGGGAAGAAATGTTTCAAACGGTGACAGCGATGGCGTTTTTCGCCGATTTGGAGGTGAATTTTTTAAGGGGCCAGCAAGGTGTCCAATAACCAGCCGCCAGCTTGTCCCAAGCCATGACGCCGCGACCAGACAGCGTCTACCTGAAGGGTTTTAGGCCAGCCGCGTACTTTTAACTCTAATAAATTATCTGCGGCAAAACGGTGTGCCAGCCAACGCGGAAGTTCAGCCCAGCCGAATCCCAGTTCGGTCATTTCTAATAGCAGCAAATAGCTGGACGACGACCAGCACAGACCCCGGCGACGTTCCACGATGTCGTCTAAATAAGTGTTGAGGCGTAGTTCGCGGATATCGCGCAACATTTCGGTAGTGACATGGGCGACAGCTGCCAAGGGGTGGTTTTTGCTAACGTATAGGCCGATTTCCGAGCGTTCGGAGATCGGTTCGAAGCCGACATCGGGCGGGTAGTCTGCTTGCGCGCCGACTAAGCCTAGTTGGGCGCGTCCTTCCTGGACTAAGGCGACTACATCAGAGTGCTCGGCGATCATGCATTCGAGCTCCAACTCTGGGTAGCGCTGCTCAAATTCCGTCAAGACCGATTCAAATCGATTCGATTGATAGGTATCGGACAACACTAATGTAAGCGTCGGCTCCAGCCCATCGGCGAGCCGATGCGCCGACCGTGAAAGACGATCGCTGGCATCCAACACTTGTTGCGCCTGAATCAACATTGCCTTGCCATGCTTGGTGAGGGTCGGTCGGCGTGTCCGGCGATCAAATAACGTGACGCCCAAGTCAATTTCCAGATTGGCGATTGCTTCACTGACCGTCGATTGTTGCTTATTCAGCTTGCGTGCTGCTGCTGAGAATGAGCCTAGCGCGGCGGCTTCGACAAACATAAAAAGAGATTCGAGTGAATGCGCCATAAGGCTTGATTCCCATCGTTAGCTAGTGATATATCGGAAATACCGATCTCTACTGATTTTGTAGTATCAATAAAACTGAAGAGAATAGCAAGCTTCCAAAATGAATAAAACTTGAGCTTGTATGAATAACAATAAAACTTTCGCTGAGCGTTGCTTCCATGCCATCAGCTTTGAAGCACTTGCAGTCATCCTCAGTGCACCGGTATTGTCATGGTTAATGGGTGTATCGATGGCCAAAGCGGGGATGCTGACGTTGATCATCTCTCTGATCGCCATGGTCTGGAATGTCATCTTTAATACCTTTTTTGACCGACTGGAACGACGTTTTAAATTTATTCGTACCGTAAAAGTGCGCGTCATGCACGCGGTGGCCTTTGAGCTTGGTTTGATCGCGATAGTCATTCCGCTGGCAGCGTGGGGCCTCAATATGAGTCTGCTGGATGCCTTCTTTCTTGATATCGGTCTGGTCCTGTTCTTTTTGCCTTATACATTTTTGTTTAATATGGGCTATGACAAGATCCGCGAAATCATGCTGAAGAAGCGGCTGGCAGCGTAGCGCTACAGCGCAATTTCCAACGCCTGATTGTGAATAGTTAACCAGTGTGATCACGCATTATTTTCGCCGCGACGGTGCGTGACTGACGCAAGTCTTCAAGCAATGCCCAATGCTTATCCCTGCTGGTCAATTTGATCGCGCGGCGTTTTTCCTGCCGCCACATCACATTAAGTCACCGCACTTGAAGTCGCGCATCCTTTCTAGAAAATCAGTCCAATGCAAAATATTTCCCAAAAATCACTGCTAAAAGAATTTATCGTTTTAGCTATTCCGACCTTGCTGTCCGGCTGGGTCTATACCCTGTACACCTTCGTTGATGGCATTTTTATTGGCCGCTATCTTGGCTCGCAATCACTGGCCGCGCTCAATCTGTTAGTCCCTTTGATTTATGTTCCGTATGCCCTGAGCCTGATGATCGGCGTGGGTGGCGCGACGTTGATTGCCCGTCTGTCAGGGCAAAATCGGATGGATGAGGCACGCCGTGTCTTTACGCAGGCGCTGTGGAGCATGCTTGCGATTGGTATTGCGTTGAGCATGGTAGTGCTGATGAACACCGCAAAAATAGCTCAGCTGATGGGCGCGACCGGGCATCTGGCGGTATTGGTAGAAGATTATTTAAGTACCTATGCGTGGTTTATTCTGTTTGCGCAGGCGTTATACGCATTAGAGTTTTTCTTGCGCACTGAAGGCGCAAAAGCTGCGGCGTTTGGTTTGTATGCGATGTTTTTCGGCGCGCTGGTGAATGTGGCTTTAGATTACTACCTTATCGTTGTGGTACCGATGGGCATGAAGGGCGCTGGGTTGGCAACCGGTATCAGCATGCTGGTGTCCAGTGTCACGATGTTGAGTTATCACTTCTTTAAAGCCAAAAACATTCGGCCTTGCTGGAATGCGTTTAAGGGCGGCAATCAGGTCGGCGTGATGTTGTATAACGGCTCTTCTGAATTTTTAGGTGCCATTGCGCCGGTTGTGACTGTATTTGTTTTCAATCGAGTGATATTGAGCGCCTACGGTGAAAGCGGTTTAGCTGCCTACGCTATTTTGGAATACATGACGCTGGCCGCCATCGTGACCATGATGGGCTTTGTGCAAACCATGCAACCGATGATTAGTTTTTATCGGGGCGCCAATCAACCGCGCGCAGTACAAAGCATCTTTACTTTCGGGGCATCAATGGTGATGGGAATTGCGGTGCTAATCGCTGTGGTCATGCTGGCGTTTTCACGACAACTGACTTTTCTGTTTCTGCCTGAAGGCGGATCGGCATGGGAAGTGCTGGAACCAGTGATACTCTGGTATGCGTTGGCATTTTTGCCGACTGGGTGTAACTTGATTGCAGCGGGCTATTTGACTGCAGTTGAACGGCCGGGCGCATCTGCGATTATTGCGGTTCTGCGTAGTTGGATATTGCTGTTGGGTTCTTTGTGGCTGCTGAATACCTACTTCGGTGGCGAGGCGATCTGGTATGCCTTGCTGATCACGGAATTATTAACCCTGATCGCGAGCGTCTGGTTGATCTTGCGCCATCAGCGGCAGGTGAAATTGCCCATTGCTGCCCGGATCGGAAAGCGTGCCAATGCGTGACAGGCACCGGTAAGTAGTGATCAATAAATGGAGTATAAATGCCGATTCCGTATCTGCGGCAATTGACGGGAAGAGAGCGTAGTCAGAGGGCCAATCGTCATCTGGCATGCTTCCTGACTTTTATTGCGGGAGCGATTAATGCCGGGGGTTTTCTGGCAGTGGGGCAATATACGTCGCATATGACGGGGATTATTTCTTCAATGGGGGATAACCTGGCGCTGGGCGCAATCGGATTATTGTTGGCTGGCCTGGCGTCACTTATATTTTTCACCCTCGGTGCTGCTTGCTGTGCGATATGTGTTAACTGGGGGCGGAAGCGGAGCCTGCAGGGGGAGTACGCGATACCGTTGATGCTAGAGGCAGTATTGTTATTATTATTCGGCTTACTAGGTGGCAATCTGGAAAATCACAAATGGCTATTTGTGCCCGTCACGGTATTGCTGCTGTGTTTCATTATGGGATTGCAAAACGCCATCATTACCAAAATCTCCCAGGCCGAGATTCGTACCACGCACATGACGGGAATGGTCACCGATATCGGGATAGAACTGGGAAAGCTGGTGTATTGGAACAGTACCAGACACGATCCCAAATACACCGTCCATGCTGATCTGGATAAATTGCGCTTGTTGGGGACATTGGTTTTTCTGTTCTTTAGCGGCGGTTTGGTGGGCGCATTGGGATTTAAGAATATTGGTTTTATTTCAACTGCACCGCTAGCAGCAACTCTGATGTTTTTAGCGGTTGTGCCGATTGCAGATGATGTACGGAAAATATTCGCCAACATCATGCGGAAGATAAGTTAACCCAACATAATAAAAGCCGTACCTCTTGTGAGAGTACGGCTTTTTCATCATCCCTTTAAGGGGGAGTTCAAGCGTTTTATCGCTGTGCGGATTTTTTCAATCGCCAGCATGTCAGACATTTAAGCCTTAGCGTGAGCGTAAACTCTGGTTTTTTCTGCATTTACCATCAACTGCTTTTGCGCTAATGTTAAAGCGATCAGCGCAGTATCACCGGCAATCGTCGTGTACTCAGCTTCGTGTATTGCCTTGTAGGTCGCAAAGAAACCATCGCCCGGCAAGCCGGTATCTTTTTTAACCATGACAACTGAATAGATCGCCAGATCGAAATCTGCAAGGGAGATACATGCCGCTTCTAGCGTTGCATGGACTTTTTGAGCAGGTGTGTTTTTTGGAAACAACGCATACAAAGCATTAAAAGCAACGCTGTCACTTGCGTTTGCTGCTTTTTTGAGTAGTGCCGTTATGGCAGGAAGTTGTGCTTCGATAATCACGTAATTCTCCGACAGTAATAGGGGGCCAGGGTGGTCTTGTTGGCTGGGGGCGAATTATCCACTATAAATTGCGATGTAAGACTTTGTTTGGCATTTATTGTTGACGGAGTGCGTTGAAGGTCGCTTAACGAGAGAATCTTTGCACCATTTCGCCAGCTTTCTTAACGTCAATGGCGGCATGCCGCCTAACAGGATGCGCCTAAATGCATGCTCGCAAGAAATTATTTCCCGATAGCGTTACCATTGTTGGCTTACGCGGCCCGGTTCTCGCCGTTTCATTTTACAAAGGAATTCAAAATGCTTAAAGCCGTTGGATATGCCGCGCAGACTGCGCAAGCCCCGTTGGCGCCATTCGCTTTTGAACGTCGCGAACCCGGACCACACGATGTACAGATCGAGATTTTGTATTGCGGCGTGTGCCATTCAGACTTGCATACCGTACGCAACGAATGGCATAACACCGTCTACCCTGCCATACCAGGCCATGAAATTGTCGGTCGGGTGGTCAAAGTTGGCGAACATGTAAAGAACTTTAAAGTTGGTCAGATGGCTGGTGTCGGCTGTATGGTGGACTCCTGTCAGAGCTGTCCAAGCTGTGCCGATGGTTTGGAACAATATTGTGAAACAGGCTTTGTCGGCACCTATAACGGTGAAGACAAGCAAAGCGGCGGCGTTACTTTTGGCGGCTATGCCAATAACATCGTTGTCAGCGAGAAATTTGTCTTGCATATCTCCGATAAACTTGATCCCGCCGCTGCTGCACCATTACTCTGCGCCGGGATTACTACTTACTCTCCTTTGCGTCACTGGAAAGTTGGCAAAGGCCACAAAGTCGGTATCGTTGGACTAGGCGGTCTTGGTCATATGGGCGTAAAAATTGCGCACGCGATGGGCGCGCATGTGGTCTTGTTCACCACTTCGCCAAACAAGAAAGAAGATGCATTGCGTTTGGGGGCCGATGAAGTAGTGATTTCAAAGGATGCAGACCAAATGGCGGCGCATGCAAATACGTTTGACTTCATCCTTAACACCGTCGCCGCTCCGCATAATCTGGATAATTTCCTGAATTTGTTAAAGCGCGATGGCACGATGACATTGGTAGGCGCACCGGCTGAATCGCATCCGTCACCGAATGTATTTGGCTTGATCATGAAGCGACGTACGCTGGCTGGATCGCTCATCGGTGGTATCAAGGAAACGCAAGAAATGCTGGATTTCTGTGCTGAGCACGGCATCACTTCAGATATTGAATTGATCTCTATTCAGGATATCAATCAGGCTTATGAAAGAATGCTGAAGAGCGATGTTAAATATCGCTTTGTGATTGATATGGCATCGCTGGCGAAAGAACAGATCGCTGCCTGATGCAGTTTTATGGTAGTTGGCAGTTTAGCCAACCTATCGTAGTGAAAAATGGCCATCTCGGTTTTTGCGGAGATGGCTATTTTTTGCCTGATGGCGGCTAGTAATGATAGTTAGCGAATTTTCTTCACTATTGTCTGATCTGCATTCAATACTTCTCCATTCGCGTCTCTCAAGGCCATCTGGCCGACGTTCTTCCCCGTCGCTTTATCCAGCAACTGCGAGTGTAATTCATCTTGCCGGAACAAATAATGTTCCCCCCATTGCCTGAGTGCCACGACCACCGGAAACAAACGATCACCCTTAGTCGTTAGAACGTACTCGTGATACGAGGTGCCATCTGATGCGGGTTGAATCGTCAGGATGTCTTCTTCTACCAAGTTGCGCAGGCGATCAGCCAGAATGTTGCGCGCTACGCCGAGGCTACGCTGAAAATCGCTGAAGCGACGCGTGCCATCAAACGCATCGCGCACGATCAGAAGCGACCATCTGTCCCCAACGATATCTAGTGATCGTCCGACCGGGCATGGGTCGTCCTGCATGCTTTTTCGTTTGGCCATCTCTTTTTGCATTTTGTGTTGAGGGCCACGTTAGCCATCATATCGGTTGCATTTTAAAACTGATTTGCTTACACTTCAACCAGTTTTAAATAACAACCAGTTTGCAAAAGGACAATCATGAATAGTCAGACCCGCAGCGGAGTCAGCGCTACTTCAGGGCATCTATCAGACAACGCAATGAACGTAATGCGCCCCGCAATGCCGCGTTCGCTAGTCGTATTGTTTGCTTGTGCAAGCGGAATGAGCGTTGCCAACGTCTATTACGCGCAGCCTTTATTGGATGCACTATCAGCAGACTTCGCTATTAGCCATGCTGCGGTGGGAGGAGTAATAGCGGCTACCCAAATTGGTTGCGCGCTGGCGCTGATGCTATTGGTGCCGTTGGGCGACATCCTCGATCGGCGGCGATTAATGTTGGCGCAGTTAGTGGCCCTGATGGTGGCGCTTGTCGGCGTCGGGATGGCGACTTCATCAACAACTTTGTTGGTATACATGCTGGCGGTCGGTTTGCTTGGCACTGCAATGACGCAAGGTCTAATTGCCTATGCCGCGACGATGGCCGCGCCCGATCAACGCGGCAGGGTGGTCGGTGCGGCCCAAGGCGGAGTTGTTATTGGACTGCTGTTGGCGAGGGTAGCGGCTGGCTTGATTGCCGATCTGAGCGGATGGCGCACAGTGTATTTCTTCTCGGCGATGGTGATGCTGGGCCTTGCTGTGGTGCTGTGTCGCGTGCTGCCTAAACAGATGCTGCCATCACAGCGACTGCACTATGGGGAATTGATCTTTTCGATGTATACGTTGCTGCGCAACGAGCGCGTGCTGCAAATTCGGGGCGTGATCGCTTTACTGATGTTTGCCGCGTTCAGTGTGTTTTGGAGTGCGCTTGTATTGCCGTTGAGCGCTGCACCCTATTATTTCTCGCATACCCAGATCGGTGCGTTCGGACTGGTCGGTACTGCCGGGGCACTGGCCGCTTCACGGGCGGGTCATTGGGCTGATCGCGGAAGAGGGCAGTGGACTAGTCGCTGGGCTTTGTTGCTGTTGCTGGCTTCGTGGCTAGCGCTCTGGTTTGGGACCAATTCGTTATGGTTTCTGGTGATTGGTATTCTCATGCTGGATCTTGGCGGGCAAGCCGTGCATGTGACCAATCAGAGCATGATTTTTAGCACGCAGGTTGAATCCCACAGTCGTTTGGTAGGGTGTTACATGCTGTTTTACTCGGTGGGAAGTGGAATAGGCGCGATTGCTTCGACCATGGCGTATGCCCGGTTTGGTTGGAGTGGAGTTTGTTTGTTGGGGGCGACGGTGAGTTTTCTTGCCTTGTTATTCTGGCGCCTGACGCTGCGGCATATGCCGGTCATCACCCCACATTAACCCGCGATTAACGTTGCTTTAAGTCAGTCGCGTTATGCACTGCTCGAAAGCTTTCTTGATGATAAGTGCTGCTAAATATTATTAATTGCCAAATATAAAGTAAAACTCCTGAGGATATGTAAAATATAATTGCGAATCATTCTCATTTTCATTATTATTTGTAGAATAAAAAGTCTTCCCTAAGCAGCGTTAATTTAACGCTATTAAGGACTAAAAGACATTGATGAGCTGGAACAAAGCATTCCTGTCGTGAAGAATCACCGACGATGGACGCCCATTATTTTTTAGGAGTTCTACCCGCATGTCCGGCTACACCTCGTTATCTCCCTATTTTCTTCATCTTACAAATTTGCGTTTTCATCCGATGGCGCTTGCTCAAACATTTGTCTTGGGTAGCGCACCTATGGCATCGGCGGCCGGTGCCGCAACGGATAACGCATTTATCATTAAAAGTATGGAGATCGCGTGATGCGTCCGGTATTTGTTTTATTACATCGTTGGTTTGGTCTCGCTGTTGCGATTTTTTTGTTCATTTCCGGCGCGACAGGCGCGTTAATCTCATGGGATCATGAGATTGATGCATGGCTGAATCCGACATTGTTTGAAGCGCGTAGCGGCGAACAGATGGCTGGTAAACCTACGTTGTCGGGCCTGGAGCTGGCAAATCGCGTCGAAGCCGCTGATCCACGGGTGCGCGTCAAATATGTATTGACACAAGAAGAGCCAGGTCACGCCTCGCAAATGTCGGTTGAGGGACGCATCAATCCGGCGACCGGGAAGCCGTTTGAGATTGGCTTCAATCAGATGGCGGTCGATCCGGTCACTGCTGAGGTGCAAGGCACACGGATGTGGGGAGAAGTCTCGCTTGCGCGGGAAAATTTGCTGCCGTTTTTGTACAAACTCCACTACACCATGCACATTCCATCGGGCTGGGGAATTGAGTTTGGCATGTGGTTTATGGGGTTGATCGGGGTCGTATGGGCCTTCGATTGTTTTATCGCCCTGTGGCTGTCATTTCCAAATTGGCGCAGTTGGCGCAAGTCGTTTGCGTTTCGCTGGAAGCAAGGGGGCCATAAATTGAATTTCGATTTACATCGATCCGGCGGCGTCTGGTTATGGGCTTTGTTGCTGATACTGGCCGTGACTTCGGTATCAATGAATCTGGGAAATCAAATAATGCGTCCGGTGGTGTCGATATTTTCAACGCTGAGCCCAGATGCTTTTGCTGCCATTACGCCGCAGCCCGAGAATAAGCCGATTGAGCCCTTGCTAAGTCGTGAACGGATAGTCGACATCGCTAAACTTGATGCGGCCAAACGCGGCTGGACTTTGCCCGCAGGCGGCATCTTTTATGCGCCCGCTTACGGACTTTACGGCGTGGGATTTTTTAGGCCCGGTAACGATCATGGCGATGGCGGCTTGGGTAATTCATGGCTCTACTTTGATGGCAAGGATGGCAGCCCGGCAGGCGGCAAGTTCCCTGGTACTGGCAGTGCTGGCGACATCTTTATTCAAGCGCAATTCCCATTGCATTCAGGACGCATCCTTGGTTTAACCGGACGTATTTTGATTTCAATAATGGGGGCTATCGTGGCATTGTTAAGCGCTACCGGCTTCCTGATTTGGTTGCGTAAGCGGCGTTCGCGGGTGCAGCAACAAGCCAGATTGCAAAAACTGGCTAGCGCTGCCCCTGCATTTGCGCCCCTTGGCAAAGCAACATCTGCGCGTGGTGAATTTACCGCTCCGGCAATGGAATGAATTCGGTCTCACCGGGAACGTTGGGAAAGACATCTTGCTGCTGATTGGTCCATGCTATTTTTGCAGCTTCAATTCGCTCTTTGGTACTGGCCACGAAGTTCCACCAAAGGAACCGTGGGCCATCGAGCGGCTCGCCACCTAATAGCATCAGAGAGGTGACGCTTTCTGCGATCAGCGTGACCTCGGTTCCTGGCGCAAGGACCACCAGCGTACCTTGCTGAATCGCTTCGCCATCTACCGAAAGTGCACCGCTGATAACATACACGGCACGTTCTATCGTGTCTGACGGCACTTGAAGCTGGGCTCCTGCGGCCAATTGGGCGGCTACATATAAAGTTTCGGTATGTGTGTTAACTGGCGATATTTTGCCAAATGCTTGTCCGACCAAAATATGTAATTCAACGCCTTCCAATTGCACAACCGGGATATCTGCTGCGGGAGTGTGCCAGAAACCGGGTGCGGTTTCCTCATCCTTTTTCGGTAACGCCACCCACATTTGCAAGCCTTGCACCGTCACGCCTTGCTGACGAATATCTTCCGGCACCCGTTCTGAATGGACGATGCCGCGTCCTGATGTCATCCAGTTAATATCGCCGGGGACGATGCGCTGAACACTCCCCAAACTATCGCGATGCATCATTGCACCGGAAAATAAATACGTAACCGTTGCCAGTCCAATATGGGGATGTGGTCGGACATCGCCAGCGGTACCTGCGTCAGCAAAAGTCACCGGACCCATATGATCAAAAAATACAAAGGGTCCAACTGTGCGCACTTGGGCCGAGGGTAACAAGCGCCGGATGGGGAAGCCAATGTCGCGTATCTGCGGATGAATAATGTGTTGGATACTGCTCATGGGTGCTCCTTTTGTATTCCATTGAAAATGATAAAAACTAAAAATCGGGCGGCAAATACTGTTTTCGATCGGGTCAAAATGCGGCGCATAACGATGATCGCTTCTCTTTTTCTGTATGAGGCATTTTAGCGCTCTATCCAAGCATTGATGGCAAATGCTGTTGGCGGGATACTGTTGGCTGCAACGGTGGAATGTTATTTGTCTGTTTCCGATTAAGTGATTATTAGTGAGAGCATGAGCAGCAGTCTTTTCATCACCGGCACAGCAGATAGTGCAGCAAGAAACCGCTAATATCCTATCGTCGGAAAACCGTTTGGGACCGCTCAAATAGACAGCGCAAACTCACGGCGAGTCAGATTTTTTTCACGTAATAACTTATTAATAATAAAATAAAATTGGCATTGATCTCTACAGACCGATGATTAATAATAGTTTCTTCAGGATAACAATTTTTAATTCTTACCGATGTGAGAGGCTAAATGGCAATATTTTTACTAGCCTTTCCAGTCGTCGTTGAAACTCGTGTAACTATGCCAAAAACTTTATGACCGGTCCTCTTGTAACACCGACGCACTCAGGCAAATTTACCCTTAAACGCCTGCCAATTACTTTATTGGCAGTTATTTTTGTCATTTTGGTTTGTCTTTCGCTCGTACTAATGGATGGCTGGAGAAGTTGGACGGCCCGTAATACGCAGCTACATGAGATGACCGTCGCCACCTCCAATATGGCGGAGTCCATCGCCCAACACGCAGACGATACGATCAAAGCGGCTGATACTGCGCTGCTTGGTCTGGTCGAGCGAGTGCAAACTGACGGCACTAGCCCGGCGGCGCTGAACCGGCTGCATGCCTTGCTGGTAAAACGGGTCGCGGAATTGCCGCAACTTAATGGTATTTTCGTATATGACGAAACGGGGCGGTGGCTAGTAAATGCACAACCGAACATGCCGCCGAATGTTAATAATTCGGATCGGGATTATTTTATTTATCACCGCACCCATTCCGATACGCAGCCATATATCGGATTGCCGATCCAAAGCCGCTCTAATGGCACTTGGATTATTACCCTTTCGCGCAGAATAAATCATCCCGATGGTACTTTCGCCGGTGTTGCATTGGCGACAATCAGCGTGGCGTATTTTAATAACTTTTATAAAAGTTTTAATATAGGTCACGAAGGCGCGATTATCCTCGCCCTGAATTCTGGCGTTATGTTGACCCGCAGTCCGCTATTAAGTGATTCAATCGGAAAAAGCATGGCGAATACGGTGCTATTTCGCGATAACGTTTCAAAAAGGGCAACCGGTACATTATTTGTAAAATCGTCACAGGACGGCGTCACCCGGCTGAATAGTTTTCGACGTCTGCATAACTATCCTCTATTCGTTGCCGCAGCGTTATCGAAGGACGAAATTCTGGGCGAATGGCTAGCCGACACCTATTTGCACTCAGCTGGTGTGTTGGTGCTTCTCATCGTATTGGGCTGGATGGGCTTTTATCTGATTGCGCAAATTAAGCGACGCGTCGATGCCGAAGCGGAAATTGTCCGCACCCGCGATGCGTTAGAGGCGCTTAATCAAACGTTGGAGAGATTATCGTTGCAAGACGGTCTGACCGGGCTGTCAAATCGCCGCCATTTCGATATCTCTCTTGAAAAAGAATTTAGTCGCGCGATACGCAACGTAAGTTCGCTGGCCCTGGTCATGATCGATGTGGATTGCTTCAAACAATATAACGACATTTACGGTCACGCGGCGGGCGATGAGTGTTTGCGAAGAATCAGCCAAATTGTCAAAACCGGTCAACATCGTCCGGGCGATGTTGCTGCCCGCTATGGTGGTGAGGAGCTTGGCGTTTTATTGCCGGGGACCGATATACGCGGGGCGATGAGCATCGCCGAAAATATCCGCCAGGCAATCCATAATCTGGAAATTGAACACACAGGCAATCCCGCAGGCGTGGTCACCATTAGCGCCGGTGTCGACGCGTTTGTTCCAGTCAGGAACGAAAATATTCCGTTAGAACTCGTGCAAGCCGCAGACAAAGCGCTTTACGCAGCCAAATCAGGTGGACGCGATCGCGTGTGCGGTAATGCCAGCGCGCCAAACTTTGAACTACCGGTTGTGGGTGCTTCTGCTTAAATTGCGAAGATAAAAGGGTGCTACGCCGGTTTATTTAAACCGACGTAGCCTCCTTTTTTACGGGGGTTTTGGTCGCCAGTATCGCCAGTGAAATCAGGTAATTTGACTTTGTAACGGCGTGTAATCATGGTCAACGCTACTTTGCATTCAGACGTTTACGCTGCAAGCCCATAGGGGTAATTGCGGTAATCTAAATGACTGAAATGAGAGCGAAAATGAGAAAACCTATTGCGGCAATGTATCTATTATCCGGGTTATTCTTGGCCGGAGCCGGTGTAACTGCCTTTGCACAGGGAACGCAGCCAGCGACAAATAGCGCAGCACAGAGTGTGCATCCTCAGAAAGATCCTACGGCTGCAACACAAAAACGCCTTGCTGAATTGAAGCAGAAGCTGAATCTTAAACCCGCGCAAGAGTCGGCGTGGGAAACATTTTCTAGCAGCTTAACCGCGCAAGTGACGATGCAAGCGCAATCCAAAGAAAAAATACGCGCTGCGATTGCTCCGGGTTATGACAATCTTTCAACGCCTGAAAAAATGGAAAAAATGGCAGCTATATTACGTTCAGATGCCGATTTTCTGAGCAAGAGCGCCGCGACTACCAAGACTTTTTATGATGGATTGAGCACAGAGCAAAAAACCATTTTCGATCTTTTTTCGAAGACTGTCTGGAGCAATCGCATGAAGGAAAAAACACGTTAAGGTCTGATGGTTCAATGAATGGATAAAAAAATGCCCGCGATCACATTTGTGTTCGCGGGCATTTTTTGTAGCGGGAATGTCGCTTAATTACGCATCAAGATCCAGATCTAAGCTAAAGATGGCGTCATAGCCATTTTTTTCGCGATCGTTTTCTTGCAGATCATCCACGAGTCCCATGTCATCAAGCTCTTCGGTAGCGTTGAGGTACTGGTTATCAGTGGTAGCGCCGATGACGCGATAGATTTCCTGATTGGCATTACGGACGCCAATGAGTTTGTATTCTTGCCGAACGATGTTCAGGTCTACTACCGACACCAGTAGATTAGTCATGATTGTTTTGTCGAATTCGGGGATGTCGTAGTCTCCGACTAGTGCTGTTTTCAATCTGTTCCTCTTGTGTATTTAATGGTTGCTCGCCGTTTGCTTTTAAGCGCTGCTTGCAAAATTGCTATGCTTTATCTTCTCAGCCACTTTGCAGCCGATTCGCAGCCAGTTTGTATCGCATTTCGATGAGGCGTTGATTTTACCTTTACCAGCGCGCTGATGGGGCAGATTTGTGCGGATTTCTCTGGCTGCTGATGACTGCGCCAGTGGCAAATGCTGGGTTGTTAAATTAACAATCTAGCATCTGGCGAAAAACATTTTTGTTTGCGTATCGGACCGTTGCTGGCGTATCCATTCCTGGCTTTTATAGGGACGGCGATTTTGATAGCGATTGTCACGTACACCACGATCATCTCGCTCCATCTGCCGTCTTTGTTCAAATTGGTCGAGTTCTTTCATGCGTTCTGCCAGCATCTGACATTCTGCCGCGACGGGCGTATCGGCTTTGATAGTTGCTCGGGCACCATTGATTTGCGCGTGTGCAGTTGTCATCACAACTGGCAGGGCACTCGTCATAGTCAGCGTGATCACGGCATTGCGGAGGCAGTTTTTTAGCATGTTTTCCAATTCCCTTTGGATGATGTTGCATGTTGATTCATTGGTTAATTGCGCTGGTTACGTCAGTGCAGAGGTTACTTTCAGCACCTCTTCAACCGTCGTAACACCCTCGATAATCTTAATTGCACCGGCAACACGCAGAGGTTTCATGCCGTCAGCGATACTTTGCTGTTTTAGCGCATGAATATCGGTTTCAGCCTGAATCATTTTCGAAAAAGCCGGGGTGACGGTCAATAGCTCATACAAGCCGGTCCGACCGCGATAGCCGGTTTGTCGGCATTCGGGGCAGCCAACTGGTTGATGGACTGTGTCCGGTTTCGGTATATCCTGGCTTTTCACCAGGTTTTGCCATACTTCATCTGAGATTTCGCCTCCCGCGCTTTTGCAATGCGGACACAAAGTACGTACCAATCGTTGTGCCATGATGCCAATTAATGTGCTTTCCAGCAAATAATAGGGCACACCTAATTCCAGCAAGCGCATGACCGCAGATGGCGCATCGTTGGTGTGAAGGGTGGATAGGACCAAGTGACCTGTAAGGGCGGCTTGAATCGCCATTTCAGCGGTCGCCAGATCGCGGATTTCTCCGACCATGATGATGTCTGGATCTTGCCGCATCAAAGCCCGGACGCCATCCAAGAAAGTAAGATCGATGCCGTTATTGATCTGCATCTGGTTGAATGCAGGTTCGACCATTTCGATCGGATCTTCTACCGTGCAGACGTTGACCTGAGACGTCGCCAGCGCTTTCAGGGTGGTGTATAAGGTGGTGGTTTTGCCCGATCCAGTCGGACCCGTCACCAGAATAATTCCGTGCGGGCGCTTGGTCAGCGCATCCCAGCGTAGCGCATCGTTGGCAGGAAAACCCAATTCGGGCAATGTTTTCACCACGACTTCCGGATCGAAAATCCGCATCACCAACTTCTCGCCAAATGCGGTTGGCAGTGTCGATAGGCGCAATTCGATTTCTTGCCCGCCCGCAGTCAGGGTTTTAATCCGTCCATCCTGCGGGCGGCGTTTTTCAATGACATCCATCCGCCCGAGCAATTTGATGCGCGCGGTCATGGCGATCATGACGACGGCAGGCACCTGATATACCTGATGCAGCACGCCATCGATACGAAAGCGGATGGCGCTGAAATCGCGTTTAGGCTCCATATGGATATCGGATGCCCGTTGTTCAAACGCGTATTGCCACAGCCAATCGACAATGTTGACGATGTGGCGATCATTTGCATCTACCTGCTTATTCGCTTTGCCAAGTTCGACTAATTGCTCAAAATTATTACGCAGCGCTAACTCTTGACCGCCGGATTTATGGGCGCTTTTGATCGACTTTGCCAGCGCAAAGAATTGCGAAATGTATTGAGTTATATCGACCGGATTTGCAATCACTAGCTTGATGTTGCGGCGTGTGAGCTTGGCGATTTCTGGTTCCCATTCGATGCGGAATGGTTCAGCGGTAGCGATCACCAGATCGGTTGCGTTCAATTCGACCGGCAAAATATTGAAGCGTGTCGCGTAATTCGCGGACATGACGTCGGCGACTTTAGCGAAGTCGATTTTGAGCGGATCAATCCGATAAAAAGGCAAATTTACCTTGCGCGCTAGCCACTCCGTCAGCCACTCCAGCGTGATCAGCCGCGGCGGTGTTTGTCCTATTTGTGCTGTCTGCCGCTTGCACTGCGCCACCGCGCTTAAGGGATGGATGGCAACGCTGGCATTCCGGAAGATTCCCTGCGCTTGCGTGAAAAAGTCTTTGACATCATCTTTGGAGACGGTGCCATCTGCCAGCATCCAGGTAAAAATTTGCTGAAGATCGAGTATTTTTGGCGCTGCTTTATTCATGCGATTATCGGTATCCGGCTGGTCGCCCACATTAATTAATGACATCCCCAAACGCTAAAAGCTGATAACTTAATGATCAGCGTGCCATGCTTTTATCCCATTTACCCAGGTTTTTGCTGGTAGTTTGGTCTCTGCGGTAATTTCAGCAGCGCGTTCATAAAGTGTCGTGAAATCGGGCTTCCAGGCGGTTTTGAAGGCGATGGCGATGACATTACCATCATGGACTTCGGGTAGGCACCAGACATCATCAAACGCGTACATCATGGCTTTAAGGTTTTTAGCATAGCTCGGATGATCGCCGAACAAATTGACGGTCATGACGCCGTTATCTGTCAGACAAGCAGCGCAGGCACTATAAAATTCGGGCGTATCGAGCACCGGACCTTTAGCTGTGGCGTCATATAAGTCCACTTGGAGCGCATCGACTGTCTCACGATTAGCCTCATTCATAACGAAGTCCATCGCATCCATTTCGATGACGGATAAACGGTCATCGTCGGGCGGCAATTTGAACATCGATGCACAGATCATCAATACAGAAGGGTTGAGCTCAATCGCGGTGACGCGGGCGGCGGGAAATTGGCGATAACTGAATTTGGTCAGCGCCGCTGTTCCGAGCCCGAGCTGAACGATGTGCTGCGGTTGATCATTAAACAACATCCATGCCATCATCTGTTGTGCATATTCCAACTCTAGCCAGTCCGGTTTGCGCAAGCGCATTGCCCCCTGGACCCATTCAGTGCCGAAATGCAGATAACGCACACCGTCTTGCTCAGACAGCGTCACTGGCGCAAATTTTGGTTTGCGCGGGGCTTTGGGTTCTGCTTTATTCTCTTTTACATCCGTTTTCTGGAGGCGTTTGCTGGGGCCGGCTTTAAGATTGGCTTCGGCTTCGATGGATTTGCGTTTGATCAGCATTGTCAGATAAGTAGATGTAAATGGAGAGTAAATTGGAAGTAGATGACGGTTGGAATACAACCGCGTCAATAATTAACTAATGATACCGCGCCACAGCCTCAATTTTTGTTCAAATGTAGATTGCGCGTTGGCGGGCGAGGATGACGGCAATACCAAAGTCTGAAAACCGGCTAGCGCGAATTGGTCAGCAAACTTGCCCGAAGTTTTGCCGTTAAAACATACTCGTACCAGCGCCGGACAGAGCTCATGCAGCAGATCGAATTGATTCACCAATGGGTTGCGGATGGCACTATCGAGACTACCGCTGCGTTCGCAACCGGCCAGAACATCCCATAGACCAACGCCGTGGGATAGTAGAGCTGTCAGCCGTGCCGCATACGGCAAACCGACCAGATCATCGTTTAGTACCGCCGACAGCAATTTCCAGAATTGATTGCGAGGATGCCCGTAATATTCTTGCGCCGTCAATGACGCTACACCGGGAAAACTGCCTAGAATCAATATCTGTGTGTGTTCATCAATCACGGGCGCAAAGCCGTTCAGACTGGGCGCGGAGGGCGGTGGTGCGGTCATGTGACGATGGCGGCGTGTAATGTTAAATAAATATTGTAAAGGATCGGTATATTATCGTTTCATATTTCGTTGCATTTGGCACACCTTTCGGTGGTTTTTTGAGATGCATCCCGGAGCGTTGAATCATCGTCAAATAGTGCGTTCTTTCGTCTTTCATCAAGGAGTATTTGTATGCATCAACCGGTCGTTCTTATCACTGGCGCCAGTCGTGGCATTGGCGCTGCTACGGCATTATTAGCGGGCGCGCGCGGCTATGCTGTTTGCGTTAATTATGTCAATAACAAGGCAGCAGCTGATGCCGTGGTGGATGCGATCATAATCGGCGGTGGCAAGGCCATTGCTGTTGCTGCGGACGTTGCCGTGGAATCCGATGTGATAAGCCTGTTCGAAACTGTCGACGCCAAACTCGGCCCATTAACGGCATTGGTGAACAATGCCGGTATTCTGGAAAAGCAAATGCAGCTAGCCCAAATGGACGTTGCCCGTTTGCAGCGGATATTTACGACGAATATTATCGGCAGTTTTATCTGCGCCCGTGAGGCGGTTAAACGCATGTCGACCAACTCGGGCGGCAGCGGTGGCGCTATTGTGAACGTGTCGTCTGTCGCAGCAAGGATTGGCGGCGCTGGTGAATATGTTGATTATGCGGCCTCTAAGGGCGCCATCGACACGATGACGATAGGTTTGGCGAAGGAAGTCATCGATCAGGGAATCCGTGTCAATGCCGTTCGTCCTGGCGTTATTTACACCGATATTCACGCCAGCGGCGGTGAAGCAGGGCGCGTAGTGAAAGACAGCATACCGATGCGGCGCGGGGGGCGTGCCGATGAAGTCGCGCAAGCTATTCTGTGGCTGTTGTCAGATCAGGCGTCTTATTCCACCGGGACGTTTATTGACGTCGCTGGCGGGCGCTAAGCGCGCAAAATAGGCGCAATGAAAAAGCGATCCGAATAAAGAGAAATGAAAGCCGACAATGCCTAGAAAAATCGATACCTTATTGGGATCTTATGCTGAAAGCCATCGCAATCACACTAACGAAATCATCCACTGTATTTGTGTGCCAGCTATTGTGTTCGCGTTGCTGGGTTTGTTGTGGGCATTGCACCCGTTTGTGGCGGCTTTGATGGCAGTGGCGGCATTGATTTACTATGCATCGCTGTCGCGCGCATTTGCCGCTGGGATGGTGGTAATGGTAGCGCCGATGTTGTTGATATTGGACATGTTGCCGTCCAATTGGGTATTGCCGCTGTCGATTGTCGTGTTTGTCGTGGCCTGGATCGGTCAGTTTATTGGCCATAACATTGAGGGTAAAAAGCCTTCTTTTCTGGATGACCTAAGATATTTGTTGATCGGGCCTTTATTTGTTTTGAATTTTTTGTACCAACGCTGGCATTTGCATTATTAAAGCTTTTCGACATCGGCGGCGATGCTTGAAAAGCATATCAATAAACACTTTGATTTTCGGGTGTGCGCAGTAACATGTGACGGAGAGTGCCGATTCAGTGCCGATTCACATAAGGAGTAACTTGATGCTTGCAACGTTTGCCACCTTACTCATTTTTCAGTGCCTGGGCGAAGGAATGACGTTCGCCTTAAGTTTACCGATTCCCGGCCCCGTAGTCGGCATGTTGTTATTGTTTGTCGCGTTGGTGATTTCACCAAGTCTGCTTGAACGCATTGAGGAAACCGGTAGCGAGTTATTGCGGCATTTATCATTGCTGTTCGTACCGGCAGGGGTAGGAATCATCGTTTCGGCCGCGACGGTGCGTGGACATTGGCTGGCTGTCATTGCTTCTGTCATCGTCAGCACCATCCTGACGCTGGCCGTGACTGCGGGCGTAATGCGATTAACTATGCCGCGTCAGGTCGGCAAATCATCCGCATCAGCTGAACCGAAAAAAGAGAATGACCATGCATAATATTCCCGAATTGGGCACTATTTGGGTATATCTCGCGGCGTCGCCATTGCTGGGTTTGACGTTGACTTTATGTGCGTATGTCAGCGCATTCTGGCTGTATGGCCGGTTCAAATTTTCTCCGCTTGCTAATCCTGTAGCGATATCGATTGCGTTGATTATTGTGGTACTGAAGTCCACGGGCATGTCTTATCGTGATTATTTTTCAGGTGCCCAGTTCGTGCATTTTTTGCTTGGGCCTGCTACGGTGGCTTTGGCGATTCCGCTTGCACGCCAATTACCGCGTTTGCGCCGTTCGTTTTTCCCAATTATTTGTGGCTTGTTTTCGGGGTCGATAACAGCGATTATTTCCGCTGTGACGATCACCGTTCTGATGGGCGGCTCCTATCAACTGGCCGTCTCTATCGGACCAAAATCTGCAACGACGCCAATCGCTATGGCCGTGTCGGAAAAGCTAGGCGGTCTTCCCGCATTGACAGCAGTTCTGGTCATTTGCACCGGTATTTTTGGTGCTGTCATAGCGCGGTTTTTATTCAACTGGATGCGCGTCGGCTCACATGAGCTGCGTGGCTTTGCACTTGGGGTCACTTCGCACGGGATTGGCACTGCGCGGGCGTTTCAGGTCAGCCCCGAGATGGGCGCATTCGCTGGTTTAGGCATGGGGATGAATGGGGTATTAACGGCATTTCTTGCGCCGTGGTTAATACCGATTGCTGTCAACTATTTATCGCCATTCATATCGCCATAAACAGGCTTTGAGATTGCGCGTTTCTTTATTTTAGATAAAAAAATGAGAGAGCCAGGCTCCCCCATTTTTATGCAATATCTTGCTGCCGACTAGTCTACCTGTCGGCAGTTTTACGTTTCCGACCTTATTTCGCTGCCAATCCCAACAACATATCATTCAGGCGTTTGACGAAAGATGCCGGATCGGTCAATGCGCCGCCTTCGGCCAACATGGCCTGATCGAAAAGAATGTTGGCCCAATCATCAAATTTGGCTTCTTCATATTTCAAGCGTTGTACCAACGGGTGATCCGGGTTGATTTCCAGAATTGGTTTGGAGTCCGGAGCATCCTGACCAGCGGCTTTCAACATACGTAACAGATTGCCGGACAGTTCATTTGTATCGGCTACCAAACACGCTGGAGAGTCTGTCAGACGGAAAGTGACGCGGACATCTTTAGCTTTATCGGCCAATGAAGTCTTCATCTTCTCGACTAAATCCTTGAACGAAGTTTCAGTC
The DNA here is from genome assembly GCF_003056055.1 of Glaciimonas sp. PCH181. Taxonomy (NCBI): domain Bacteria; kingdom Pseudomonadati; phylum Pseudomonadota; class Betaproteobacteria; order Burkholderiales; family Oxalobacteraceae; genus Glaciimonas; species Glaciimonas sp. PCH181. Next base: position 1,168,404 of record NZ_PYFP01000001.1, on the reverse strand, counting down.
TCTTCGTGCTGCTTTTTCTCAGCTTCGTCTTCCAACGTACCAAGGTCTAAGCCGCCCTTGGCGACCGATGCCAATTCCTTGCCTTCAAAGTCCTGCAGGAACGACAGCATCCATTCATCGACGCGGTCTGTCAGCAATAAGACTTCGACGCCTTTTTTGCGGAAGATTTCCAGATGCGGGCTGTTTTTAGCTGCAGTGTAAGTCTCGCCAGTAGCGTAATAAATCTTGGTCTGGCCTTCTTTCATGCGCCCGATGTAATCAGCCAAAGACACGGTTTGTGCATCGCTGTCTGCATTGGTTGAAGCAAAGCGCAATAACTTGGCGATGCGTTCTTTGTTGCCGCCATCTTCGCCAATACCTTCTTTCAGGACTTGACCAAACTCGGTCCAGAACGTCGCGTATTTATCTTTCTTGGTTTGCTCATCGCTGTTAGCCAATTCTTCCAGCAAGCTCAGGACACGTTTGGTCGAACCTTCGCGAATAACGCGTACATCGCGTGATTCTTGCAGGATTTCACGCGAGACATTCAGTGGCAAATCTGCCGAGTCAATCACCCCTTTGACGAAGCGCAGGTAGACCGGCATCAGTTGTTCAGCGTCGTCCATAATGAAGACGCGCTTAACGTACAGTTTGAGGCCGCCACGCTTGTTGCGATCCCACAAGTCAAACGGTGCGCGGGCAGGGATATACAACAACTGGGTATATTCGCTGCGACCTTCAACCCGGTTGTGGGTATAAATCAGCGGTGCTTCGAAAGCGTGCGAAACGTGTTTGTAGAACTCGACATACTGCTCTTCTGTGATGTCAGACTTGCTGCGCGCCCACAATGCGCTGGCTTGGTTGACGGTCTCAAATGTATCTTGAACGACGGTTTCTTTCTTCTCTTCGTCCCATTCCTCTTTCTGCATCAGAATCGGCAGCGAGATGTGGTCGGAATACTTTTGAATAATGGATTTTAGTTTCCATGCGGAAAGGAACTCATCTTCTTCTGCGCGCAGATGCAAAATGATGTCGGTGCCGCGGCTGGCTTTGTCGATGGCCTCGATGCTGAATTCGCCAGCGCCTTCGGATTCCCAGCGCACGCCTTCGGTGGTGCTGGTGCCAGCGCGTCGTGTTTCAACGGTGATTTTGTCGGCGATGATGAACGCTGAATAGAAGCCGACGCCGAACTGACCGATCAGCGCAGCATCTTTTTGCTGGTCGCCGGACAGTTTTGAAAAGAATTCTTTAGTGCCAGATTTGGCGATGGTGCCCAGATGCGAAATGGCATCGTCGCGTGTCATCCCGATACCGTTGTCGGACACGGTGATGGTGCGCGCAGTTTTATCGAAAGTAACTTTGATTTTTAGTTCAGGATCGTTCTCGAATAGCGCGCCGTCGTTGATGGCTTCAAAGCGGAGTTTATCAGCAGCATCGGATGCATTTGAGACTAGTTCGCGCAAGAAAATTTCTTTGTTGGAATACAAAGAATGAATCATCAGTTGCAGCAACTGTTTCACTTCTGCCTGAAAACCCAGGGTTTGCTTTTCGGATACGGCCATCGTTTATTACCTCTAATGAATAAATGAAAAGAAAATTCTAAGCTGCTTCTACTATCTTTGTCAGCACTGCTTCGCAGCGTGACATCGCTTAAACACGCTTAGAAAAACGAATTTTCTCAAAAATGGGGCGTAAATGGCCTATTTCAAGGGCTTTATCGCATTGTTACCGGCTACATTCATGCTCAAGGAAGCGCCAGATGCCGGGGTCTGACATCGCGGCGACGTTGATGCGCATCCGGGAGGAGGGGAGTTGGTTGGGCGAAAATAAGCTCCCCGGCGCTAACATAAAGCCTTGTGAGGCCGCCTTTTCTGCAAGTACGTTGGTGTCATAACCGGTATCCACCCATATAAACATACCGGCTGGCGTCACCAGATCAATATGCATGCCGATCCGTTCCAGGTGCCGCGTAGTTTTATCGCGGACCGCGTCCAGCTTGGTTCGCAGCCGGTCGGCGTGCTTCCGATAATGGCCTTCGGACAAGATTTTGTAGACTACTCGCTCACCAATCTCGGAGGTGGTCAACGTCGTCAGCATTTTGCGGTCGGCCAGGTGTTGGGCCATCAAATGGGACGTGGCGATAAACCCCACGCGCAGATTTGCTGAAAGCGTTTTTGAGAAGCCGCCCAGATAAATAACCCGATTCAATTGGTCTAGCGTCGCCAGCCGGGTTGCCGGTTGCACCGCTGATCCGGGATGCATATCGCAATAAATATCGTCTTCGACCAACGTGAAGTCATGCTCCTCGGCAATTTTTAGTACCTGAAATGCTTTCGCCGCCGACATCGAGCCTGAACCCGGGTTGTGTAGAACGGATACCAGCACGTACAGTTTAGGTTTATGGATCGCCGCTAATTCGGCCAGTTTGACGATATCCGGGCCATCCGCTAGCCGCGGCACGCCAATCACTTTAGCCCCCAGCGCAGCAAACGATCCAAACATCAGAAACCACGAAGGATCATCGACAAAAATGACGTCTCCCGGCTGCGTAAAGTGGCGCGCCACAATATCCAGCCCTTGAGTAACGCCAGTGGTGGTAACTATTTGTTCAGGGGTGACAGCAATTTCCAATTCTGCCAGCTTGAGTTGCAACTGCTGACGCAAAGGCATGAAACCTTGCGGATCGCCATAGCCGAGCAATTGATTGGAGTTCTGGCGACTGATTGCACGCAAGGCGTTGGCAATTAAATCGCCATCCAGCCACTCCACCGGCAGGGTGCCGCTTCCCGGTTTTTTTTGCGTCGGCATTTGACGAAACATGCTGCGGACCAGCCAGACTACATCGATCAATGGCGTTTGCCATTGATCAGTTTGCGCATTCTGATGGGCATTAATCAACGGTGAACGCTCGCGCACATAAAAGCCTGATCCGCGCCGCGACTCCAGAAAGCCTTTCGCAACCAGTCGATCATAAGCCTCAACCACGGTAAAGCGAGACACGCTATTCAGATCGGAATATTGCCTTATTGATGGCATTCTGGCACCGGTACGGAGCAATTTGTCATCGATGCGGGTTTCGATCGAACGCACAATTTGTTCCACCAGCGAAGTGTCAGCATCGCGTGAAAGTAGCTGCGGCGCGCTGAGTACGCCCGGCACAGCATTCTTGAAAGAATTAAGTGTATTGGTCATTTTACCGGTGCAATATAAGGAATTAATTCGGAAAGTGTATTGGTACTGTATCGTTCCTGTCAGTTAGGATACACCTATCGGATCGCCGTTGACAATCTCGGAAACAAAGTACTTACGCAAATATTCCTGGCGCATATTTTCATAGTTGTGCTGCCATTTTGTTGAAGTCCAAAGTGACGAAAAGGCAACGCCAAAACACGTAAATATGGTTGGAACTGTTATTACCCAATTACCCAATTACCAACTTCAGGTTGAATGCGATGAAAAAATTATTTATGAAGGATGCGCATACGTTCAGTGGCGGACAGGTGTTAGCCGGGATTGCGCACCGTCCTTGCGCATTACGGGTATTAACAGGGCGCGTGTGGGTGACTACCGAGGGCGATAGCGCCGATCATTGGTTAGTTGCGGGCCAGCGTCTGGCGCTAGCTGCTGATCATCTCATCGTGGTTGAAGCGGATGCCGCTATCTGTCAGGTCGAGATCGCCTGCGTCAATAATCGCGGCATTCTCACTGCCGTATTGCGCCGCGTCGGCAGTAGTTTGCGCCAGCCTTTTCATCCTGTTACCGGCGGTGCATCTTGATCATTGAATCATTATTGCCGCTGGCAGTATTTGCATTCGTCTCTTCGATTACGCCGGGGCCGAATAACATCATGCTGACCTCGTCAGGAATTATGTTTGGCTTTGTCCGCTCGATTCCGCACATGCTGGGGATTACTGTCGGTTTTGGCGTACTGCTGCTGATATGCGCTTTGGGTATTGGTAGTTTGTTGCTGGCTGTGCCATCAATGCAGGTGATATTGAAACTACTCGGCTCCGGTTATTTGGTTTATTTGGCGTGGAAATTACGCAATATGTCATTTAAGGCGGACCAAAATAGTAATGCTCAGCCATTATCATTTTTTGGCGCGGCGCTATTTCAGTTTGCTAATCCAAAAGCGTGGGTGATGGCGATCACCAGTGCTTCAGCTTTCCTGCCAGAGGTAAAGCCGTTCTGGCTGTCGCTTACTTTGTATTGTCTGGTTTTCAGCCTGGTCGGTCTGCCATGCGTCAGTGTTTGGGCGGGGGCTGGATCAGTGTTGCGGCGCTATCTGGCGCAAACGTTGTGGCAGCGCGTTTTTTGTACCGTTATGGTGTTGCTGACCTTATATACCGCGATTGCGATGTGGTTTTAAAAGCGAAATAGTTAGCGTGGCGGTGTATTCAGTCTCACTGTAAATAGATCGAGTTGCCGGTTGTGAAGAAAGCGTATCTGTGATGACAAACGAATCAAAAGGCATGTGGCTGGGTCTGGTCGGCGTAGCGATCTTCAGCCTCACTTTGCCGTTCACAAGATTGGCAGTGGCTGAGCTTAATCCAGTGTTTGTTGCCTTTGGACGCGCTGTAGTCGCGGCTTTGTGCGCTATCGTGCTGTTGTGGCAGACCAAGGCGGTGAGGCCCACAATACCGCAATGGAAAAGCTTGCTGGTGACGTCGCTTGGAGTAGTAGTCGGTTTTCCGTTATTTTCTTCTGTGGCAATGCGCTATGTTCCGGCTGCGCACGGGGCGATTGTGTTGGGTATATTACCGTTGGCGACGGCGTTGTTTGGCGCGTTGCGCTTCGGCGAGCGTCCTTCTGCGGGATTTTGGCTGGCAGCGCTGTTTGGTAGCGGGATCGTCGTCTGGTTTGCCTTGCGGCAGGGTGGTGGTAGTTTCCATTGGGCGGATGTGGCCCTGTTTGCGGCGGTCATCGCCGCTGCAATGGGCTATGCCGAAGGTGGTAGGTTGTCTCAGACGATGGGAGGACAACAGGTCATTTGCTGGGCTTTGGTGCTGTCCCTGCCAATATTGTTGCCATTAACAATCTGGCTGGGCTGGCAATACGGTGTCAGCGCCTCGCCTAAAGCATGGCTGGGATTTGCTTACGTGTCACTGTTTTCGATGTTTATCGGTTTTTTCTTTTGGTACAAAGGGCTGGCTCTCGGCGGTATTGCGCGGGTTGGGCAGGTGCAGTTGCTGCAGCCTTTTATGACATTATTAGGTGCGGCACTGATTCTGGATGAGGTGCTGGATACGACGAATCTGCTATTTGCTGTGGCGGTAATCGCGGTGGTAGCAGTCGGTCGTCAAATGGCCGTACGACGGCAACCTGCGTAGCATCCGCACAAATTTCTCAAGATTATTTTCAAGACTATCCGCACTAAACAGGTTTTTCCCGCACAGCAGGGGTAGATTTGAGATAATCACCGCTTCGCTGTCGGAATGCCGACAATTGTTGTATTTTTATCCATTTATACTTGGAGTATCAGATGTCTGTTTACGAAAAACTGAAAGCCCTGAATATCACGTTGCCGTCGGTTGCAACGCCTGCAGCGGCTTATGTCATGTACGTCCAAAGCGGAAATAATGTTTTCTTGTCAGGCCATCTGGCTAAAAAAGATGGCAAGGTTTGGGTTGGCCAGTTGGGTAAAAATATCAGTACTGAAGAAGGCAAAGAAGCAGCCCGCGGCATCGCGATCGAATTGATCGCTACGTTGGAGGCGGCTTGCGGCGGTGACCTGACACGGGTTAAGCGCATCGTTAAGTTGATGAGTCTGGTCAACTCAACCGGCGACTTTACAGAGCAACATCTGGTGACCAACGGTGCGTCCGAGTTGATCGCTGAGGTCTTCAGTGACCAAGGCAAACATGCGCGTTCAGCATTTGGGGTTGCTCAGATTCCGCTAGGCGCGTGTGTCGAAATCGAATTAATTGCAGAAATCGATTAAGTTTCGTTAAGTTTTTTATGATTGTGGCGACAGCCACCTGTTGTGGTCAACGCCGCAATTATCCGTTTCAGATAAAAGAGAGTAGCAATGAAAATTGAGAATCCAAATCCACTTCAGTGGCATTTTTCGCAACGCGCACAAAAACTACAGGGTTCCGCCATTCGCGAAATTCTTAAAGTGACCATGCGGCCTGAGGTGATCTCTTTTGCCGGAGGCTTGCCTTCGCCTGCTACTTTCCCTGTAGAGCACATGAAAGCGGCGTTCGACAAGGTATTGTCGCAGCAGGGCAAGATTGCGTTGCAATACGGCCCGACCGACGGCTATGGTCCGTTGCGCGAATGGGTTGCTAATTCCTTGTCCGTGAACGGCTCGACCATTTCGATGGATCAGGTGTTGATGGTTTCAGGCTCGCAGCAAGGCTTGGATTTGCTGGGAAAAGTGCTGATTGATGAAGGTAGTAAAGTATTGGTCGAAACCCCTAGCTATCTAGGAGCGTTACAGGCTTTCTCGTTATATGGCCCTGATTTTGTTTCACTGCCGACCGATGAGGGCGGCTTGATTCCTGCCGAAGTGGCGACGCTTGGTAAGGATGCACGGTTGTTATATTCGCTGCCAAATTTCCAAAATCCAACTGGCCGCACCATGTCAGTGGAACGTCGTCAGGCTTTGGTCGATATTTGTGCGCAGATGCATATACCGCTGATTGAAGACGATCCGTATGGTGCGCTAAGTTACCGTAGTGCACCGTTACCGAAGATGCTGAATATGAATCCGGATGGCGTGATTTATATGGGTTCGTTCTCCAAAGTATTAACGCCGGGGATTCGCCTTGGTTACGTGGTCGCGCCACGTATATTGATCGATAAGATGGAACAAGCGAAGCAGGCTACGGATTTACATACTGCGCAATTGACGCAAATGGTGGTGCACGAAGCGATTAAAGACGGTTTTCTGGACACGCATATTCCGACAATTCGGAAACTGTATTCGGATCAATGTGACGCTATGTTGGCTGCATTGGAAACTTATTTCCCAAGCAGCGTTACCTGGACCAAGCCTGAGGGCGGGATGTTTATTTGGGTAACTTTACCTGCGCATATGGACAGCGCGAAATTGCTGGAACAAGCTATCAAGCAGCATGTTGCTTTTGTGCCCGGGGCACCGTTTTTTGCCAATACGCCGCAATCGAATACATTACGCCTGAGTTTTGTGACAGTGCCCCCAGCAAAAATTCGCGAAGGGGTTGAGATTTTGGGCAAGTTGATTAACGCTAGCTTGTAATCTGTAACCTCGATTCAGACACTGATGGACGAAAAATCAATCAACTTCTGAATCGATTGCATAAATGCTCAGACATTGCTCAGACCAACAGAGCAATGCGCCAGACGAAAAAAAGGGAGACTAGCAGCCTCCCTTTTTTACGTTCTACAATCTTCCGATTATCAGTATTCCAAGCGCCAGTCGCCAGCCTTAAGACAAGAATTTACAGCCGCTTTTCTCTGCGATTCATTCGCATCATTTTGCGAGTAGGACGGCGGCACATATAACCCCGGCGAGGTGTTGCAGATCACGCGGCTATCATTATCGTCACCCACTTTTCGGCAGACCGTATTGGCAGGCGTTTGATAGCCGGGATTAAGCTGATTAACGATCACCATCGGATAGATTTGCGCCGCTTGTTTTTCGCACGATAATTTGTCGCGGTAGAAATCGCTTTCACCTTTATACGGATGCTTCCAGGTTGCGCAACCTGAAAGTATCAAGGTGAATAAGGCGATCGGCACTAAAACCATGTTATGTCGCAAACCATTCCTCTTTTTAAAGTGTTTGATGTAGATTGCTGGCATCGATTAGCCTTGCGGCGTTAACGTCAATGGCTTCAACTTCGATTCCAGTAATTTACCTTTACGTGCGCGTTTGCCGATATGTGGCATTAAACCATTCGCCGATAGTGGTACGTCTTGCGCTTTGCCACCGCGACCTGTGCCAGAAACCAGGACGCCGCGTTGGCTGATTGGTTGTGCTGCCAGCAGTTTTTCGGTATTTTCCAATTCCATCAGAATTACGCCGCGACCGCCGTTGGTCAACATTTTGCACTCGTCCAGACCGAAGACCAGCAACCGGCCTTTTTCGGATAAACAAGCGATGGCGCTGACGTTGGCCCCGATAGGGCGAGGCAGCAGTGACTGATCGCCATCCTCCAACGTAATGTAAGCCTTGCCAGCCTTTACCCGGCTCAGCATATCGCCCACTTTCGCCGTGAAGCCATAGCCGCCCGACGAGGCTAACAATAGCGTGATATCAGCCGCGCCAGCGAAGTAATGCAAGATGCTGCTGCCGTTGGCGAGGTCAATCAGCGTCGTGATTGGAATGCCATCTCCGCGAGCGTTGGGCAGCGCTGCGACCGAGACTGAATAAATCCGACCGTTCGAGCCGAACACTAGCAAGTTGTCTACGGTGCGACATTCAAATGCGCCATAGAGCGCGTCGCCAGCCTTGAACGTGAATTGTGCAGCATCCTGACCATGCCCGCCACGCGTGCGAACCCAGCCTTTTTGCGACACGATGACGGTCACGGCTTCGTCGATGACTTTGGTTTCTACTACGGCTTTTTCTGCGGCTTCAATCAAGGTGCGTCGTGCGTCGCCAAACTGCTTTTGATCGGCTTCGATTTCCTTGATGACCAATTTTTTCATGGAAGCTGGATTTTCAAGCAGGTCTTGCAGGCCCTTCTTTTCGTCCCGCAACGTCGCCAGCTCTTGCTGAATTTTGATGGTTTCAAGTCGCGCTAACTGACGCAAACGGATTTCAAGAATGTCTTCCGCCTGGCGGTCAGACAGTTTGAATGCGTCCATCAACGCCGGTTTTGGCTCATCCGATTCACGAATGATTTTGATGACTTTATCGATATTCAGCAGGATCGCTTCGCGGCCTTCCAGAATATGGATACGGTCTTCCACCTTTTGCAGCTTGAATTTTGAACGGCGCGTGATGGTGGCAAAGCGGAACTGAATCCACTCGCGCAGAATCATGCCCAGTCCTTTTTGGCGCGGACGGCCATCGCCACCGATCATTACCAGATTGATTGAGGCGCTGCTCTCAAGCGACGTATGCGCCAGCAGCATGTTGGTAAATTCAGTCTGGTCGAGATTTTTTGATTTCGGCTCGAACACAAGACGCACTGGCGCGTCGCGACCAGATTCGTCACGCACGGCATCGAGTACCGACAAAATGGTTTGTTTCAGGGCCAGTTGATCCGGCGTCAGCGATTTTTTGCCAAGCTTGATTTTCGGATTGGTGATCTCTTCAATTTCTTCCAGCACTTTTTGCGAAGAAGTATTCGGCGGTAATTCTGTGACCACGGCTTGCCACTGACCGCGTGCCAGTTCTTCAATCTTCCAGCAAGCCCGGACTTTCAGGCTACCGCGACCGATTTCGTACATATCGGAAATCGCAGCTGCGGAACTGATGATTTGCCCACCGCCGGGGAAGTCGGGCCCGGGAATGATTTCCATCAATTCGGCGTGGGTTAAGTTCGGGTTACGAATCAACGCCACCGTCGCCTTGGCGACCTCGGTCAAATTATGCGATGGAATTTCAGTCGCCAGACCCACCGCGATACCGGATGCGCCGTTCAATAATACAAACGGTAGCCGTCCCGGCAGCAGTTTCGGTTCTTCGGTCGAACCGTCGTAATTCGGCTGAAAATCGACGGTGCCCATGTCGATTTCATCCAGCAGTAATCTGGCAATCGGGGTCAGGCGTGCCTCGGTATAACGCATCGCCGCCGCGCCATCGCCATCGCGTGAACCGAAGTTACCCTGACCATCGATCAACGGGTAACGCAGCGAGAAATCCTGCGCCATCCGGACCAGTGCGTCGTAGACCGATTGATCACCGTGAGGATGCAATTTACCCAGAACGTCCCCGACTACCGCCGCAGATTTACGCGGTTTGGCATTGGCGTTCAGACCCAACTCATTCATCGCAAACAGGATGCGGCGTTGCACGGGTTTCTGGCCGTCAGACACGTCCGGCAAAGCACGGCCTTTGACTACCGAAATGGCGTAATCCAGATAGGCGCGTTCTGCGAAGGTGGCAAGGGTGAGTGATTCATTAGGTTCGCCATCAGGTGGCGGCAGGTCAAACAGATCGTTTTGTTCAGTCATGAAGGTTCAGAGGCTTATTCTTGGTTTATTCAATGATGGAGGGGATGCTGTCCGTCAGCGCATGTCGCCCGGGAATGACCAAATGGATGCGAGCCCGCGCGCTGCTTTCAGTGTCACTGGTGTTGGTATTCGGTAGTTCGTCGGTCGTTTCAGTCGTCCCTAACTGGGCTATTTTACTGAGGGCAGGCTTATATATTTGATAGAACTGCGCGACGACTTGCACATAATTACGTGTTTCAGGAAATGGGGGAATCTGGTTATTATATTTTTTTATCGCGTTTTCGCCAGCATTGTAAGAGGCAATCACCAAATCCTGTTTAAGCGGAAAGAGCCGCAGCAAATCTCGCAGATAATGTGCACCGAGCCGAATATTGGTACGGGGATCGGTCAGCTTTTGTTGCACCGTCTTTTTTTTGTCGCTCGTGACACCGTAACGCTCAGCGGTGTCGGGCATGATTTGCATAAGTCCGACCGCGCCTTTGGGCGACACTGCCGCCGGATTAAAGCCCGATTCGGCCGCCATGATGGCTTTTAATAACGCCGGTTCAAGCGCAAATTCTTTCGCTGCCTGATTCACAAATACTTCATATTTTTTCAGGCCGGGATGTTGCGACAGGTAATGATACAGCGGCGTTTTGGCGAAATTGGGATCAGGCGCAACCGGCGCCTGACCCGAACGCGGTAGAAAATTTGATGAGTCAAATGTCGCATTGCCGCGCATAAAAAGCTGATAGCGCGGCGTCAGTTTTTCAATCGCAAAATGTCCTGCGCCTTGTTCGTCGATATAACCATAAATATCGGCACGCGCGTTCATTGTTACCAGTACTGATGCAAACGCGAACGTTAGTGAGATCAGGGCAGGGAACATGCTACGCGGGCGTGCCGAATGTTTCATCAGATATCAGCCTCGGCTTCGTTGCCGTGTTCTTCAATCCATGCACGACGGGCAGATGCTTCGCCTTTTCCCATCAGCATGTTGAAGCGGCTTTCCGAGGCTTCCAGATCGAATGCGCCTAGCGATATCGGCAATAGGCGTCGTGTATCCGGGTTCATCGTGGTTTCCCACAATTGTTCAGCATTCATTTCACCCAGACCTTTAAAGCGCGAGATGGTCCAGCTGCCATCTTTTACGCCGTCTTTACGCAGTTTGTCTTCAATTGCGGTCAGTTCGCCGTTATCCAGTGCATAGATTTTCTGAGCAGGCTTTTTGCCGCGGGCTGGCGCATCGACGCGGAACAATGGCGGCCGCGCAACACAGATATGGCCGCGATCAATCAATTGCGGAAAATGACGGAAGAACAGCGTTAGCAACAATACCTGGATATGCGAGCCGTCCACGTCCGCATCCGACAAAATACAGATTTTGCCATAGCGCAGGGTGCTGAAATCGATGGTGTCATTTTTGCTGTGCGGATCAATCCCGATGGCAACCGCCATATCGTGGATTTCATTGTTGGCAAACAGACGGTCGCGTTCGGTTTCCCACGAGTTCAAGACTTTTCCACGCAGTGGCAGAATGGCTTGAAACTCTTTGTCGCGGCCCATTTTGGCGGAACCCCCAGCAGAATCCCCTTCGACCAGAAATAGCTCATTACGCTTGATATCGCTGGATTCGCAGTCGGTCAGTTTGCCCGGCAAGACAGCGATACCTGAAGTCTTTTTCTTTTCAACTTTTTGGGTTGAGCGCAGACGATTTTGTGCTTGCTTGATGACCAGTTCGGCCAGCTTTTTGCCGTACTCGACGTGATGATTCAGCCATAATTCCAGCGCGGGTTTGGTGTAGGTGGATATCAATCGTACCGCGTCGCGTGAGTTCAGGCGTTCCTTAATCTGGCCCTGAAACTGTGGATCGAGCACTTTTGCCGATAACACAAACGATACGCGGGCAAAGACATCCTCAGGCAATAGCTTGACGCCTTTTGGCAGCAACGAATGCATGTCAACGAAATTTTTGACTGCGCCGAACAAGCCTTCGCGCAGCCCTGATTCATGAGTTCCGCCGGCCGAGGTCGGGATCAGATTGACATACGATTCACGCACAATGCCGCCGTCTTCGGTCCATGCCACGACCCATGCCGCACCTTCGCCTTCGGCAAAGCCTTCAGTGTCTGAGTTGGCGTATTGTTCGCCCTCAAATAAGGGGATCAACGGCTCGGAACTGGACGATTGCGCCAACGATTCCATCAGATAACCGCGCAGGCCCTGATCGTACTGCCAAGTCTGGCTATCGTTGGTTTTAGCGTTGAGCAGCGTAACTTTGACGCCCGGCAGCAGAACTGCCTTGGAGCGCAACAGGCGTTGCAATTCCGGCTGGGAAATGGCCGGTGAATCGAAATATTTCGGATCTGGCCATGCTGTGACGCGTGTGCCGGTTTTTTTGTCGTCGCGGGTTTGTGGCCGGGTTTTGAGTTTTTCGATGACATCGCCACCGGAAAACGCTAATTGATGCACGCCGCCTTCGCGCCAGACCGTAATTTCTAGCCGCGTGGAGAGCGCATTGGTGACCGATACGCCGACGCCATGCAGTCCGCCAGAAAACGCATAAGCGCCGCCGCTGCCTTTGTCGAATTTGCCGCCCGCGTGCAGACGCGTAAAGACGATCTCGACGGTGGGGACTTTTTCTTCCGGGTGCAGGCCGACTGGAATACCACGACCATCGTCTTCAACGCTGACGCTGCCGTCGACATTTAAGGTCACCAGAATATTTTTGCAATAGCCGCCCAGCGCCTCATCAGAGGCGTTATCGATCACTTCTTGAATGATATGCAGCGGATTTTCGGTACGCGTGTACATGCCAGGACGTTGCTTGACAGGCTCCAGGCCCTTAAGGACGCGAATGGATGATTCACTATAATCGGGAAGCGGGGATTTTTTAGTTGCCATGCAATGTAGTTGGGGTGCGATGTGAGTATTTGTTTTTTTACAATTAAGTATAAAAAAACAAGTAATATCTTAAATGTCGGAATTACCTGCCTGTGCGCATTCTAATGAAAAAAGCGACAGAACTACAGGATAGGCTGCGTCTGCGGGTAAAAACAGTTGCCGAAGAAGAATATACATGACGGTATCGTGATAATTTTCAATATCCTCAAGGTTCTATCGGCTTAAATTAGGACAAAAAATAGCGATTCATTAATACTTTAAGGCGATAATCTTAAAATGAAGCAGCCTAGACATCCATTCAGGACAACGTTATGCAAATTAAAAGCAGATCTATTGCCGTCCGCTTTTTGGGATTCTCTCCCCGTGAAATACATATTTTCGATGCGACTTTCGCCGTCGAGCTGACCCGTAGCGTGCGCTATTTTCGCTTGTCTGAGAATAGTTTGCAGCAGTGGGACATCTGTATTGTGAACGCGGAGGACCTGCAAGCGCTGGCGAGCCTGGATAAATTGCAGCCTGATGATGCCTTTCCCGTATTGCTGGTGGGTACGCCACGCGTAGCGCTGCCATATCTTGCCGTACAAAAGCCGATTCGCTGGCTGAAATTATTTGATGCGTTGGATACATTGATCGCACATCGCAATCAGTTGCCACTAACAAAAAATGCACGCATACCGGCTATCAGCACGTTATCGCCAGAACGCCGTCGCCGCGAGCGACTCGATCTTGATCTGACCGATCCCGGCGTGTACGAGAAAATGCGGGTCAAGCCGGCGCTGACAGACCGAATTTTGGTAGTCGACCATAATCCAGCCTTTCGCGACGATCTGGCCTTAAGCATGTTGGATTATTTGGTGCCCGTGGAATGGGTTGGCGATGCGACCAGCGCGGCCGAGGTATATATGCAGTTGCCGATTTCGATTGTATTAATCAATCCACAGCTACCTGATTTAGATCCGTATTTTTTCTGCGAGAAAATAAAAGATCGCTATCGAGAAATCCGGATTAGCGTGTTCTTTTTGGTAGACGAACCATTTACCTATCAGCCAGCGCTGGCGCAGTTGGCTGGATGTGACGGATTCTTGGCGAGGAATTTGGGGCAACCTCAGATAGTCGCGGCGTTAAGCAAGTTTTTGTCGCGGCCACGCTGATGCCAGCAGTGGCGTTTCTGCGATAAAAGATAATGCAAGATCAAGCAAGATCATGCGTTTGATCAATGCCAGCGCATTTCAGGATTGCTGGCCGCTCACTTTCTCACTTAATTTCTTACTTATTTGCTTAACAAGCGCATTCCGCGCTCCAGTCCATCGATAGTCAGCCCAAACATGCGGTTACTCATCAGTTGCCGAATGATGTCTATCGATTGACGGTATTGCCAAAGCTGCTCGGGTTCAGGATTAAGCCAGATAAATTTTGGAAAAGCGTTGGTAAAACGGCGTAGCCATTCAGCCCCAGCTTCGTCGTTGTTGTATTCAACCGAGCCGCCGGGCTGCAGGATTTCATACGGACTCATCGTGGCATCGCCGACAAAAATAAGCTTTGTGTCAGGCTTATATTTACGCAGAATATCCCAGGTGGGAAAGCGTTCTGCATTGCGTCGATGATTGTTTTTCCAGACATAATCGTAGACGCAGTTATGGAAATAAAAGAAATCCATATTTTTGAATTCGGTTTTGGCGGCGGAGAATAATTCTTCTGTGCGGGCGATGTGATCGTCCATGCTGCCGCCGACGTCTAACAACATCAGTACTTTGATGTTGTTCTTGCGTTCGGCCTGCATCTTAATGTCCAGATAGCCAGCATTTTGGGCGGTGGCGCGAATGGTGTCATCTAACGCTAACTCTTCCGCCGCGCCCTCGCGGGCAAACTTACGCAGTCGCCGTAACGCTACTTTTATGTTACGCGTATTGAGTTCGCGCTCATCGTCGTAATCTTTAAAGGCCCGCGCTTCCCATACTTTTACAGCGCTACGATTGCCGCCAGCGCCGCCTATGCGTATGCCTTCAGGATTAGTGCCGCCGTGACCAAACGGCGACGTCCCGCCGGTGCCTATCCATTTATTGCCGCCTTCATGACGGCCTTTTTGTTCTTCCAATAGCTGCTTGATGCGATCCATCAGCTTGTCGTAGCCGAATTTTTCCAGCTGGGCAATTTGCTCTGGCGACAGATCACGTTTCATCCGCTGGACTAGCCAATCAAGCGGAATTTCCGGATTCTTGTCAAAGATGGTCTGAATGCCTTTGAAATACAGGCCGAATGCTTTGTCGAACTTGTCATAGTGGGCCTCGTCCTTGATCAGCGTGGTGCGGGCCAGATAATAGAAATTATCCAGAGAAGGCGAGATGACTTGTTTCTGCAAAGCCTCCAGCAGGATCAGAAATTCCTTGATCGAGACCGGAATTTTGGCGTCTTTGAGGGTATAGAAAAAATCAATCAGCATGGAAGATATGAACAGTTATTGCCATTAAACATACTATTAGCGATTTTTGCGTGCCATGAATATCAGGCGCTCGAACAAATGTACGTCTTGTTCGTTCTTTAGCAGCGCCCCATGCAATGGCGGAACGATGGTTTTAACGTCGCTGCTTTGCAAAGCAGCGGCTGGAATATCTTCTGCGAGCAGCAATTTTAGCCAATCGAGCAATTCGGACGTTGATGGCTTTTTCTTCAGACCAGCTACGTCGCGCACTTGATAGAAGGTTTCCAATGCCTGGGCCAGCAAATCCTTTTTTAATTGTGGAAAATGGACGTCGACGATGTCGCGCATGGTGTCCTTGTCCGGAAATTTGATGTAATGGAAAAAACAACGGCGCAAAAACGCATCCGGTAATTCTTTCTCATTATTCGAGGTAATGATGACTAGCGGCCGATGTTTTGCCTTCACCATTTCCCGCGTTTCGTAGACATAAAACTCCATTCGATCGAGTTCTCGTAACAAATCATTGGGGAACTCAATATCGGCTTTATCTATCTCATCAATTAACAAAACAACTTGCTGGTCTGCGTTAAACGCTTGCCACAGAACACCTTGAACTATGTAATTGTGGATATCCTTGACCCGTTCATCCCCGAGTTGCGAGTCACGCAAACGAGACACGGCGTCATATTCGTACAATCCTTGCTGTGCCTTTGTTGTCGATTTAATATGCCATTGCAGCAAAGGCATGTCCAACGCGGCTGCGACTTCTTCCGCCAGCATGGTTTTGCCCGTGCCCGGCTCTCCCTTAATTAGCAAAGGTCGCTGCAGCACTAGCGCTGCGTTAACAGCCAGCTTCAGGTCGTCGGTGGCGACATAATTGCTGGAACCTTCAAAACGTGTCTGTTGTCGCATAATCTGTTGTCATTTGGAAGAAAATAAAATGCAGTATAAAGGAGAACTATCCAGAGAGCTGCCGGGCATGATGCGCAACGTTTATGAGAAATATCTGTTGGGAAAATTTATATGCGTACACTGCGAAGCTATTTGTTCATATCAACCTGTATTTGCGGTCATCAATTCCATCAAATAATAATTAAAAAATGAAAATATTCCTTCTTCGCCTGCGTGTCATGTGGCGGCGATTTCGTCAAGGTGAGCGCTCTCCCGATCAGCACGATGCACAATATGCAACCGAAATAGAAGCGCTAATGCGACGCGCCAATCCGTTCGCAACCTGGCAGGAACGCGCTAATTGGACTATCGATATTGCTGAGTGGATTCGTCATGAGCCGACTGTTTCTCTATTAGAGGAGGGTGCATGGCGACGCGTAAAGCAGCAGCGGGTCGTTTTCATGCTGGACTGGCTGGATGCAAATCGGGATGTGCGCCGCGTAGTGCAGACTACTTTGCAAAAAACGCTACGGGAAGCAGCGGGCCCAGAGCTTTTTAGCGCCACCGGTCTGCCGAACGAGCCCGCTTTTTTCAATGAGCTTTCAGAGCACGTTATTAAGTATTTGTTGCCGAAACCGCCTGCAGAAGCGGATCTTTCGGTGCTATTCACCGCGATGTTCCCGCATCCCGAAGATGCAGAATGGTTGTTAGAACTTGATGCACAGACGGTTGAGCGGATTTGGAAACTGACTGCGGACGATGGCATTTCGCACATGTATCACCAGCAGATCGACGAAGCGTTGATCTATCTGGTCACCGCCGTTTTGGCGGACGGGATTAGCAAGGCGTTTCGCTATCGGCTCGATCCAAAGATGCCATTGCAGGCGACGCCATTTATGGTGCTGCGGCGTGAATTGGAAAAGTATTTATATCTCAGTCCGACCGATGAAGGAGCTTTGCGCAGCGTGCGTATGTTGATCGCGGTTTGTCAGGCGCAGACCGATAGGATTTATGCGCATTTGGATGAGCATGGCGTATCGGTGAGTCTGGTATATCGTGTCGAGCGCATGCGAGCGCATTTGAGCCGCATGACGCGTCTGATCGACTTACGCGCTGCGGTGGCAGCTAGTCAAGAGTTTGATGTATCGCAGATTTTGCGCGACGAAGCGGAGTTAGAGTTGCATGCCGGTTTAGCCGATCAGCCTGAATTTGCAGCGCAGGGCGATATCGTTAAGCCGAAGAGGAAAATCGCTGCAATGTCGGGTGAATGGTCGGTCGATAAAACAAAGTTGGGCACGGGGCAAATTCAGGCTTTATTAGTTGACTTTATTCTGGCGCATCATCATCGGTCGTCTATTCGCGGCTTATTGCGGCGCAGCTTTTCGCTGTTGGCGCGGAAAATGGTGGAGCGCAATGCCGATCACGGCGAGCATTATATTGCGCGTGATAAGGCCGGTTATCGGGCAATGCTGCTGGCGGCCTGTCGTGGCGGCGTTGTTACCGCGTTTACTGTGCTTGGTAAAAGCCTGCTGTCAGCCGCTGGCTTTGCCAGATTTTTCGAAGGTTTGTTTGCATCGTTAAATTATGCAGTCAGCTTTTTGTTGATATCCTCCGTTGGGGGTGTGTTGGCGACCAAGCAACCAGCCGTTACGGCACCTGCGCTGGCTGCCAAGATGAGTCAGTTGGATACGGTTGAAGGTTTGCGGACATTGCTGGCAGAGGTGGCATTGTTGTTGCGCTCTCAGGCTGCGGCGGTATTCGGCAATCTGATCGCAGTCGTGCCGACTATGTTGCTGATCTCTATGGTCATTCTCTTCACGACGCATGCGCCAATGATGGGGGCGGCAGAGGCGCACAAAAATATGGATAGCCTGTCGATAGTCGGGCCGACGCCGTTGTTTGCCGCCCTGACCGGTATCTTGCTATGGTTATCCAGTCTGGCATCCGGCTTTGCCGATAATTGGTTTGCGTTACGCCGTCTGCGCGAAGCTTTGACGCATCAACGTCGCCTGGTGCATGTCTTGGGACCGCTCAGAGCGCAGCGTTGGGCTGCTTGGCTAGAGCGTCATATTGCGCAGATTGTCGGGAATATTTCGCTGGGCTTATTGCTTGGCATGTCGCCTGTCATTGTGCAGTTTTTTGGCTTGCATCTGGATGTGCGCCACGTGACGCTGGCTACCGGTAGCTTAACTGCTGCTGCCAGCAGCCTAGGTTGGTCGGTGCTATTGTTGCCGCATTTTTGGCTGGCTGTGGCAGGTATCGCCAGCATCGGATTATTGAACGTCGGCGTTTCGTTTGGCTGCGCGCTTGTGCTGGCCTTGCGTGCGCGTGAAGTGCCTGTGCGGATTCGTAGACTAGTATTCAGAGCGGTATTGCGGCGTTTCAGTGCTTCGCCACGGTCTTTTCTGTTTCCCGAGGCGGCATCAACAACGGTGACGACACCTCAGGGTGACGAAATTGTTGAGGGCGAAACCGACGCAGAAGAGGCGACTATCGTGGATCAGGATTCTGCGGATGTTATCGCGCAGGTAGCGACGTCAGACACTTCATCGACTGTGCAGTTTGTTGACGACAAGCGACACGGTTGAGGAATGCCGCGCCGCAGCGTGGACTGGGGGCTAATCTTGAGTTAAACTTAACCGTTTTTGGTTTCGGATAGCGGCACATTTTGCTACGCATGTGAATTTAATGCGCAATAAATGGGGCGTCGATAGTGGCTTTAATCGTCACTGGAAGCGGCAAGCGCACTGAAAATCAAACCGGTTTCGCTACAACTACTCGGCTATTTACCCACAGCTATTATGAAAAAATTAATTGCACTTCTCGCGCTCGCGGGTATTGCCAACTTCGCCGCAGCTGCGGATGTTGTCGGCAACGCTAAGGCAGCTGAAAACAAGGTATCCATGTGCATCGGATGCCACGGCATACCTGGCTATAAAGCCAGTTTCCCTGAGGTCTATCAGGTGCCTATGCTTGGCGGCCAATCCGCCAAGTACATCGAAAATGCATTAGCTGCCTATAAAAAGGGTGATCGTCAACATCCAACGATGCGTGGCGTAGCAGCTTCTTTGTCGGACCAGGACATGGCCGATCTTGCGGCTTACTACTCTCAGCAAAAATAAGGAACCCACACTATGAAAAAAATTCTTGCTGGCGTGGTGTTTTTTCTTTCCGCGAGTGCTTCAGTTGGTGCGCTGGCTAGCGGTAATATCGCCGCTGGCGAAGCCGCAGTAAAAAAATATTCTTGCGCGTCGTGCCATGGCGCCAATTTGCAAACGCCGATTGATCCGGCCTATCCGAAATTGGCTGGTCAGCATGAGGATTATCTGAAGCATGCGCTGATCTCTTATCAGCGCGGTGCGGCAGGCCCGAACGGTCGTACCAATGCGATTATGGGTGGCGTGGCTAAAGCGCTGACTCATCAGGATATCCAGGATATTGCAGCTTATCTGCATAGCTTGCCAACGTCGTTGGTATTGCGTAAGTAAGGTATATTATTTCTCGAATCGCTTATTCTTAAGCTGATTAACCGAGAGTTGCGATCATTAAAAAGCCACCAGAGAAATCTGGTGGCTTTTTGTTTGGTTTTCTCGGTTTTCAACCGATTTTTGATGCCAATGCATTTATTAGCTTGAACAACGCTTGTCGGTCAATTTATCAAAAGCAGTATTAAATCTTTAAACCTTCTTTTTTACACATTCAATATATTCAGCGCCATTTGGCGGTAAGCCGCTGCGTTGTGAGTTCCAGATCATTTCGCCTAAACATTCCATGATGTGGTGATAGGCGTCGTGTTCCGATTGCAGCCGCTGCGCAAGGGAGGTGGAAGCAGCGCGAATCCCGGGCGGTTGATCAATCGATATTTGCTCAGCAATCGATAAATGCATTGCCAGATGCAGAAAGGGATTGGTCTGGCCATTTTCAACTGAATAGTCCGCTGCCAGCGCGGCTTCTATATCGGCGAGATCGTCGGCATATTCCGGATGCTGGATGATCCAGTCGCGTGCGATGGCTTCAATTGGCGTCAGTATTTCATTTGCCCGTTGCTTGCGATAAGTTTCGCAAAAAAAACGGCGTACGTCGTGCTGAGAAGGATTGAACATGGTGTGATTCTAGCTAATGAGTTTGGCAATGCTAAAGGCGGTCGCTGCGGCCAGACCGCCGACGAGCAAAGTTTGTACGGCAGATTTTAACCCTCCAGTGCCGGTGACGCTGCCCTTCAGATAGCCGAATATAAATAATGCTAATAGTGTTACCACTGTCGACACCGTCAATGCGCTTTCGGTCGTTTTCAGAAATATGTAGGGCGAAAGCGGAATCAGGCCACCAACGAGATACGAAAGGGCGATGGTCAGCGCACTTTTTCTGGCGGCGGCTGGATGTGGTTCTTCCAGTCCAAGTTCAAAGCGCATCATGAAATCACGCCAAGCTAGTGGAGTCCGTTCAAGCCCCGCCAGCATGGGTTCGCATTCCTGTTTGGTGACACCGTATTGGGCCATGATGTCGATGACTTCTTTGCGTTCACGATGCGGTACGGTCAAAATTTCTTGTTCTTCGCGATGGCGTTCGGCGAAATAATGCTGGCGTTGGGTGCGTGCGGCCAAATAGCCGCCCAATCCCATCGCGATTGAACCGGCGGCAATTTCTGCCACTCCAGCGGTGACGACTATGTCGATTGCTATTGCCGCGCCGCTGATTCCGGCTGCTAGCGCAAATGGTACTGTCAGGCCATCGGCCATGCCGATAACGATGTCGCGGACGGTATCACTGGCTTCGAAGTGATGTTCTGTGTGTGGGATAGACATGGCGGATTAGATACCTTTTTCTGGTAACGGCGTTTTGGTTTTATAGTCGCAGAGGTCGGCGATGGTGCAGTTCCAGCATAAAGGCTTGCGGGCGATACAGGTGTAGCGACCGTGCAAAATTAACCAGTGATGAGCGTCTAGCTGAAATTCCTTCGGTACTAGTTTCATCAATTTATGCTCAACTACAACCACGTCTTTGCCGGGTGCGATCCCGGTTCTGTTTGAGACCCGAAAAATGTGTGTATCGACGGCAATCGTGGCCTCGCCGAAAGCGGTGTTAAGAACGACATTAGCAGTCTTGCGACCTACGCCGGGTAAGGCCTCCAGCTCTTCGCGTGTGCGAGGGACTTCGCCTTTGTGACGCTCAATGAGAAGGCGACAGGTCTCAATAGTGTTCTTGGCTTTGGTGCGAAATAACCCGATGGTCTGAATATAGGGAATCAGTCCATCCACGCCGAGCGCCAGGATTTTTGCAGGTGTATTGGCGATCGGATACAACTTGCGCGTGGCTTTATTGACGCCGACATCAGTGGCTTGTGCTGAGAGTAGTACCGAGATCAACAATTCGAATGGCGAGGTGTAGTCCAACTCGGTTGTTGGGTGCGGCATCGCAGTGCGTAGACGGGTGAATATTTCACGTCGTTTTTCTGCATTCATAGCGTGTCCTTAGGTTGCGTGCCACGCTGGTCGTCCGAGGCTATTTGTTGTTCAGCTTGCTGTTCTTTTTTTATGCGAGCACGCTCAATGGCGGCCTGAATGATCGCTTTTTTACGGTCTTGCTCGGCGCGTTGCTCAGGATTGGTAGCGACTTCTGTGGCAATTACTTTTAATTTTTCTGCGGCTTTGGCGGCCAGACGGTCATCGTTTTCCTGCTTTTCGCGCTTTAAACGCGCAGTGCGCAGATCGTGGCGTTCGCGTGCATCGTCGGCTTGCTGCTGGGTCCATGCTTCCCAACCGGTTTTGTCTTGTGTGACATCGACCATGGTGATGCAGTCGACCGGGCACGGGGCAACGCATAAATCACAGCCGGTGCATAAATCCTCAAGCACGGTGTGCATTTGTTTGGCTGCGCCAAGGATCGCATCAACCGGGCACGCTTGAATACACAACGTGCAGCCAATGCAAATGGCTTCATCAATGACGGCGCGCGGTCGTGGACGTTCCGCACCGTTGGCTGGATTGAGTGGAATAACCGGCTGATTCAGCAGTCGCGCTAATCGGACTACACCTTCTTGTCCTCCCGGCGGACATTGGTTATAGCTGGCGCTACCTTCGGCGATTGCCTCTGCATAAGGATGACAGCCTGAATAGCCACATTTAGTGCATTGCGTTTGCGGTAGCAGTGCTTCAATACGGGCGGCGAGGGAAGGGAATGTTTGGTTGGACACAGCAGACGTTAACAACATAAAAGTCTATTATCCGCGTAAATCATCGGTGCGCCAAATGGAAAAAGCCACTCTATTTGAAAGAGTGGCTTTTATCTCGTGCAACGATTCTCATCAGCATTTGGATCACTGCTTAATCGCTATCAGATCAACTTTGACGCCATCTTATCAGGCGTGGGCCTTGATAAATTCGGTGATCTTCGGCGCAATCAATTCACGCCAGCGACGTCCAGAAAAAATTCCGTAGTGGCCGCATTTTTCGGCCGTGAAATGCTGCTTATCGGCTTCAGGAATTGAGGAGCACAAATCGTGCGCGACTTTAGTCTGACCTGGGCCGGAAATATCATCGAGTTCACCTTCAATCGTAAACAAGGCAACGTTCTTGATATCTTGTGGCTTGACCAGTTTGCCGCCAACTTCCCATGTGCCTAATGGCAAGCTGAAATCCTGGAAGACCGTTTTGATGGTTTCCAGATAGTAATCAACCGGCATATCCAATACGGCATTGTATTCATCGTAGAACTTGCGATGATTTTCTGCCGACTCGTTATCGCCTTCGCGCAAGTGCATGTAAAAATCCCAATGACTTTGTGCATGACGATTCGGATTCATCGATACAAAGCCTGCATGTTGCAGAAAACCTGGATATACCTTGCGGCCTGCGCCGGGATAATTCGACGGTACGGTATAGATAACGGTATTTTCGAACCAGCTAAATGGCTTCTCGATCGCCAGATCATTGACCTCAGTTGGTGAGATCCGAGCATCAATCGGGCCGCCCATCATTGTCATGCTTTTCGGCAATTTAGGATCGTTGTCGGATGCCATCAGTGCAATCGCCGCTAATACCGGAACGGTAGGCTGACACACGGAAATAACGTGCAGGTCAGGTCCTAGCAAACGGATGAAGTCCTGAATGTAATAGATGTAATCGTGTAAATGAAAGGCACCTTCCGCTTCCGGCACCATGCGGGCATCGGTCCAGTCAGTAATATAGACATCGTGGTCGGGGAGCAGGCCTTTGACTGTGTCGCGCAGCAGCGTCGAATGATGGCCTGACAATGGCGCGACTAGCAAAACTGTTGGCTGTTTTAGTGCTGCTATTTCTTTCTTGCCTAAATTTTTCTTGAAATGCAGCAAGCGGCAGAATGACTTTGTCATTTCTACTTCTTCAACGATACCTACGTCGGTACCATTGATGGTGGTGGTCTCAATATTGAAGTTTGGTTTTTCGTAGTCTTTACCCAATCTGTACATCAGCTCGTAGCCAGCCGCAATTCGCTGAGCGAAAGGGGTATGGGCCAGCGGTGAGACTGGATTGGTAAAAAGCTTGGCGCTCGTTTCTGCGAATTGCACCAGAGGTGTAAGTAGCGAACGACTGAATTCGTGCATGTGATAAAGCATACAAACCTCTTTGGTGTCTCTTGCCGGGAAGTCGGAAAGCTATGCTGCAATGCAGCAAAGGCAATATTCTAACTGAATTCGTGTCTTTAAAAAGTGTGCATTTCAGTACTTTTTAAAACTGTCGCATATTTGTTAATGAGAAATAAAAATATGCAACCATTTAGTTAAATTTTTTTCATTATATAGTGTTTAGCAGAAATGATCGTTTTGCCCCATTCCTTCCGCTAGCGGTTCTTTTTACGATGATATCGCTAACAAGAGACACATTGTATAAAAATTAATTTTCCTTATTGCGCCCGGATAGCGTCACTCATAGTAGATATACGGCCAAATTCTGTTTTTTGAAGCGCCATTTTTGATGCATAAGTAGAAACCGCAACGGATGGTCGCGATGTAATAGCAGCAAGCGTGCGGCTGCCCTCATTGGGCCGCGCGGTTAATCTATGGGTTGATGCGAGGGATGCTTACTTGGTAACCAGATCGGGCGACATCACGGCTTTTAGAAAAGTGGTCGTAATATCACCGCGTTCGCGTTGTGCAATCCACCATGCATTGCCTTTGCGAATTGACCATTCTTTTTTCTCACTGGCGATCAGCATCGCGGCGACCTGGCCTAGGGTGGGTTGATGACCGATGATCAGGACCGGTTCACGCGAATCCGGCCAGTGGGCTGCTGCCAGCAATTGCTCTGGTGTGCAGTTTGGCGCAAGGTCGGGATGAATTTTGAATTTGCGACCTAATGCTTCGGCGGTTTGGCGCGTGCGCATGGCGGGACTGCAAAGTATCTTGCAGGTATTGGGTAAATTCTGGTCAAGCCATTCGGCCATTTTCCACGCCTGCTTATGTCCTTTGCCAGTCAGGGCGCGGCCTTCGTCAGGTTCGCCAACTTCAGCCTCGGCGTGTCGCCACAGTATCAGTTCCATGATGTTTTCCTTCTTGCAATGCGGTTAATTAGCTTCTGAGGAAGCGCCGAGAAGGGACATCAAGTGTTCCTGCACACTAAACGCCGCTCGCCGCCGCCCTGGTGTACATTTTTGCCAGTTGCCATCGGATGACAGTTCCCACGCGTTGGTGTTGTCTTTCAAGTAGGGCGTCAGGCCTTCATTAATGACACGTCGTTTGAGGGCTTTGTCTAATACCGGGAATGCGACTTCTACGCGCCGGAAAAGATTGCGATTCATCCAGTCGGCGCTGGCAAGGTAAACATCGTGCTGTAAATTATTCCGAAAGTAATATATCCGCGTATGTTCCAGAAAACGCCCGATGATCGACCGTACCGAGATGTTTTCCGACAACCCCGGTACACCTGGCCGCAAGGCGCACGCGCCGCGAATGATGAGTTCTATTTTTACGCCATCTGCAGAGGCCGCATACAGCGCTTTAATCACAGATTCGTCAAGCAGCGCGTTCATTTTTGCAACGATCCGTGCCGGCCGGCCCTGACGAGCGATATCTGCCTCATTGCGAATGGCGCGAATCAGTTCTTTTTGCAGCGCAAAGGGTGCCAGCCATAAATAATCCATCTTTTTCGGCTTGGTCAGACTGGTCAGATGAATGAATACTTCATTGACTTCTATTGCCAGTTTTTGATTCGCGGTCAGCAAACCAAAGTCGGTATATAGCTTGGTCGTGTTCGGGTGATAGTTTCCGGTCCCCAAGTGGGCATAAAAACATAATTCACTGGCGCTACTATCTTTAGCCGCACTAGCTTGTTTCACGGGTTCGCGACGGATGACGAGGGCAAGTTTGGCGTGGGTTTTAAGGCCGACCACGCCATAGACGACATGTGCTCCGGCCCGCTCAAGGCGATCTGCCCAATTGATGTTGGCTTCTTCATCAAAGCGCGCCATTAATTCGACGACTACGGTGACTTCTTTTCCGAATTGTGCGGCCATGATTAATGACTCGATCAAATCAGAATTCATTCCGGCACGGTAAATTGTTTGTCTGATGGCAACGACCTGCGGGTCATTTGCCGCACTGCGGATAAAATCGATGACCGGTTGGAAGGACTGGAACGGATGGTGCAGCAAAATATCTTTTTGCTTAAGTAGCGTAAATATATCGTCGGATAACAAATACGCAGGAAGACCGGGCGTAAAAGGTGGGAAACGTAATCCCGGCAGAGATATCTGATCAATCATTTCGGATAATCTGACCAAATTAACCGGGCCATTCACGGCATATAAGCGATTCGGTGCGATTGAAAATTGTTTCAGTAGCAATTCGGATAAATGGGCGGGGCAGTTTTGCGCCACTTCCAACCGCACAGCTACGCCAAATTGACGGCTTTGCAATTCACTTTTTAATGCCTGACGCAGATTTTTTACTTCTTCTTCATCCACCCACAAATCACTATTACGCGTCACCCGAAATTGATAATAGGACAGTATTTGGCGACCACTAAACAAGTCGTTGATATGCGCGTGGATGATGGAGGACAACAGGCAGAATGAAATGCCGTTTGGGGATAAAGCATCGGGTAATCTGATCACTCGCGGCAATACACGCGGGGCTTTGATGATCGCAATCGTCGTATCACGTCCGAACGCATCTTTCCCTGCCATTTCAACAATGAAATTCAGACTTTTATTCAGTACTTGCGGAAACGGATGCGCCGGGTCCAGGCCAATTGGGGTAAGCAAAGGCCTGATTTCCTGCTCAAAATAGGATTTCACCCAAGCGCGCTGCGCTGGATTGCGGTCTTTTTGTCGTAGTAGATGGACGCCATTGGCAGATAATTGCGGCAATACGTCTTTATTCAGAATCGCATATTGGCGAGCGACGATATCGTGACATTCCGTGCTGGTGAGCTTAAGGGCTTCGGTCAAAGCAGGGGGATCGACAATATCACCAGCGCTGCTGATGCGACTGAGGCCTATACCGCTATCTGCATAGCTATTCGCCAGCAGACTCGCGATACGCACTTCAAAAAATTCATCCAGATTATTGCTGACGATGCAGAGGTAGCGCAAACGTTCTAGCAATGGAATATTTTGCTGCTCGGCTTGTGCCAGCACGCGTCTATTGAACGCTAATAGCGATAGCTCCCGATTTAAATAGGCGGGATTACTGCCAATATTTACAGTAGTTATTTCAGTACTTTCGTCCGAGCGGGTTTTTTTATCCATACCTCTGACAAGTAATTCAAATGGTTTTGCGCGGAGTGTATGCAGACAATATGACATCTTGATGACAAAAACGGAAGCGTTTTGGCACTATTTTGTGTCTCATTTTTTACTTAAGCGCAGTCTTGTTTACTGTCACAAACATGTCATAAATGTTGGTTACAGTTCGGCCTGTCTTGGTGGAAGTTGTGAAATCGGCGGTTGAAAGCACCTCAATTTCTAAACGACGCGCTCTTGGCAGCTATCTAAAGTTTATTTAAGTCTGATCTTCATTTAAAAGTAAATATGGGAGTAACGAATGCGTCTCAATAAACTCTTTACATCCGTCGTCTTGGCGTTGGGTGCAACATTTTCAGTTTCATCGGTTATGGCAGCGGAAATCACCGGCGCTGGTGCATCGTTTCCTTATCCTATTTACGCAAAATGGGCTGAGTCCTACAAAGCTGCAACCGGTAATAGCCTGAACTATCAATCGATCGGCTCCGGCGGCGGTATCAAACAGATCAAAGCGAAGACAGTCGATTTCGGCGCCTCGGATATGCCATTGAAGGCAGAGGAATTGGCTGCTGACAGCCTGATGCAATTCCCAGCGATCATGGGCGGCGTCGTGCCAGTCGTGAATCTGGACGGCATCGCACCGGGTCAGTTGAAGCTGACCGGCGCGGTATTGGGCGATATTTATTTGGGCAAAGTTACAAAATGGAATGCTGCAGAAATCGCTGCACTCAATCCAGGTGTAAAGCTGCCTGATAGCGACATCACTGTCGTGTATCGCGCTGACGGTTCAGGTACTTCGTTCGTATTCACCAGCTATTTGTCAAAAACCAGCCCTAGCTTCAAGAGCGGCGTTGGTGCTGGTACTGCAGTTAAATGGCCAGTTGGTGTAGGTGGCAAGGGTAACGAAGGTGTTGCTGCGAATGTTCAAAAAATCAAGGGTGCAATTGGTTACGTTGAATATGCTTACGCTAAAAAGAACAAGCTACAACACACACAATTGAAGAATCGTGACGGTGGCTATGTACAACCTGATGACGCCACTTTCAAAGCTGCTGCTGCTGGCGCTGACTGGGCAAAAACACCAGGTTTTGCTGTTGATTTCACTGATGCAGCGGGTAAAAACAGCTGGCCTATCACCAGCGCTTCTTTCATCTTGTTGCACAAGTCGCAAGCTGATGCAGCAAAGGGTAAAGAAGTCTTGAAGTTCTTTGACTGGGCGTACAAAAACGGTGGCGCGGCAGCAACTGAACTTGATTATGTTGCGATCCCGTCATCGGTTGTAAAGCTTGTGAATGACGCTTGGAAATCAGAAGTTAAAGATACAGCTGGCAAGTCAATCTGGTAATACGTCGTTTTGTATTGGCAAATTTGTCGATATAAAGTGGTGGAATAGCATTAAAGAAGCTGCAATAAAAAGTTGAAGCTGGCAAAAACAGGCAGGCCTTATCGAAAAGGCTTGCCTGTATTAAGTAATCAGAAATGATCAGAATTCATTTGCGTCGAAAAGCCGTCATTTGATACATCGCAGAGCAGTGCTGCCGATTGGCAAAGCAGATGTGTCAGATTCACGGAAAGTAGGCGAATACGGCACACACTTCATCGGATATCGCTACTCATGAGTGCAAATATTCCTGTTATGGCACAACCACTATCTCTCCAGGCCAAAAGCGTTGAACAGGCCGGTTTGTCGCAGCAAGCATTGCTTGCCACTATGCGCAAACAACGCATCCAGGATTTCTTCTTTCATAAAGTCACGATGGCGTTTTCGCTGATCGTGCTATTCGTCTTGATGGGGATTATCGTTTCGCTGGCAATTGGCGCATGGCCGGTATTTCATGAATTCGGGCTGTCGTTTATTACACGCGTTGAGTGGGACCCCGTGAATGACCAGTATGGCGCGATGATTGCGATTGTCGGCACGCTGGTGACATCTTTTATTGCGCTGCTGATCGCGTTCCCGATCAGCTTTGGCATCGCGTTATTTTTGACCGAAATCTGCCCGGCAAAACTACGTCAGCCGTTAGGCACCGCTGTCGAATTGCTGGCAGGTGTACCTAGTATTATTTACGGTATCTGGGGCTTGTTCGTTTTTGCACCGCTGTTTGCCGAATACGTGCAACCAATTTTAGGTGACACCTTAGGTCACATTCCGGTGATCGGTATTTTGTTTTCCGGACCGCGGATGGGGATTGGTATTTTGACTGCCGGACTGATTTTGGCGGTCATGATTATTCCCTTTATCGCCTCAGTCATGCGGGATGTGTTTGAAGTTGTACCGGCGGTATTAAAAGAATCGGCTTATGGCCTGGGATGCACCCGTTGGGAAGTAGTGCGCAAAGTAGTGCTGCCGTATGCCAAGACTGGAGTAGTCGGCGGTGTCATGTTGGGACTTGGTCGGGCGTTGGGCGAGACCATGGCGGTGACCTTTGTGATTGGTAACTCGCACCGCTTGTCATGGTCGCTGTTCGGTGCCGGTAATAGTATTGCATCGACGCTGGCAAACGAGATCGCCGAAGCTTCTTCAACCTTGCACGTATCGGCGTTGTTCGCCCTCGGTCTTATCTTGTTTGTCATTACTTTCCTGGTGTTGTCTGCGGCTAAGTTGATGTTGATGGGAATGTCTCGCAAAGAAGGTGCTAAATGAGCGCGCAAAACCCAGTTTCTTCGATGGAAAACTCCCCATCTCAGGGCTTCCAAACTAATCCATCTGCAAACAAGGTGTATCGCAAGCGGATTTTGACCCACAAAATAGGCATGGTGCTGTCGTTTCTGGCGATGGCATTTGGGCTGGTTGTGCTGATGTGGATTTTAGCGACGCTGGTGTTCAAAGGCGTTGGTGCGATGAATCTTGGCTTGCTGATCCAAAACACGCCATCTCCAGGTGGCGAAGGCGGCGGTTTGCTGAATCCGATTATTGGTAGCTTGATGCTGGTTGGTCTGGCGACACTGATTAGTACACCGATTGGCATCTTGGCAGGTATTTATCTGGCGGAGTATGGCGAAGAAAGCAAACTTGCCCAAATCACTCGTTTTGTGACTGACATTATGTTGTCAGCGCCATCGATTGTGATTGGTTTGTTTGTGTACGCGATCTATGTCGCCAAAATCGGCCATTTTTCGGGCTGGGCCGGTACTTTTGCCCTGTCATTGATTGCGGTGCCAGTAGTGGTGCGGACAACTGACAATATGCTGAAACTGGTGCCCGGCAATCTGCGCGAAGCGGCATTTGCGCTTGGTGCGCCACGCTGGAAAGTCGCATTGACAGTGCGTTTGCGTGCGGTCAAAGCGGGTGTGGTAACGGGTGTGTTGCTGGCTGTGGCAAGGATTGCCGGTGAAACTGCGCCGCTACTATTTACCGCACTGAATAATCAGTTCTTCAGCACCAACATGAATAAGCCAATTGCCAATCTGCCGGGCGTGATAAATCAATTCGCGAATAGCCCTTACGACAACTGGGTGGCGCTGGCATGGGCAGGTGCGTTGCTGATTACGTTGGGTGTACTTGTATTGAACATTGTTGCACGCACTTTGTTCAGCCAAAAAATCCCGAGTTGATAAGGTCAGCAACGCCAGACCTTGCTGACTCTGCTGAACAAGATATTGATGGCGCAGAAGCATTTGTACCATCCACTGAAAACTGCATTTAATGACTGCGATTGCCATGACACCTCAAACACTGCAAAGCAACGATTACAGCGCGGCTAAAAAGCCAACCATAGAGATTTCGAAGCTGAATTTTTTCTACGGTCATTTTCAGGGATTGAAGGATATTAATCTGAATATCAATGAAAAGAAGGTCACCGCATTCATCGGACCATCCGGTTGCGGCAAGTCCACTTTGCTGCGAACGCTCAATCGGATGTACGACCTATATCCAGGTCAGCGTGCCGAAGGCCAGATCATGTATGCGGGCCGGAATATTCTGGAAGCCGGGCAGGATCTGAATATGTTGCGCGCCAAAGTTGGCATGGTGTTCCAGAAGCCAACACCTTTTCCGATGTCGATCTACGACAACATCGCTTTCGGTATTCGCTTATACGAAAACTTGCCAAAAGGCGAAATGGACGAGCGCGTCGAATGGGCGCTGACTAAAGCGGCATTATGGGGCGAGGCTAAGGATAAGCTGAACAAGAGCGGCTTGAGTTTGTCCGGCGGTCAGCAGCAGCGTTTGTGTATCGCCCGCAGCGTGGCGGTTCGCCCTGACGTTCTTTTACTGGATGAGCCGACTTCAGCATTGGATCCTATTTCTACCGCGAAAGTAGAAGAGTTGATTACTGAACTCAAACAGGATTACACCATCGCTATCGTTACCCACAACATGCAACAAGCAGCGCGCTGCTCAGATTTCACGGCCTATATGTATTTGGGCGAGTTGGTGGAATTCGGCCAGACTGATCAGATATTTATGAATCCTGCCCGTAAAGAAACACAGGACTACATTACCGGTCGTTTTGGTTAATCATCATCTCATTGTCGTTGCTGATTAGCGGGTAAGACACCGCTCACGCAATCCTGTTGCACTCATAGAATTGTAAGGAATTACCAGATGACTGGCGAACACTCTTCAAAGCAATATGACTCCGACCTGGAAACTATCCGCTCCAAAGTTTTGTTGATGGGCGGTTTGGTCGAGCGACAATTTCAGGAGGCCATGAACGTCTTCCGCAACGGTAATATTGCCGCTGGCGAACGGGTCATCAAGGACGATGACGAAGTCAACACATTAGAAGTCGAGCTGGATAACGCCTGTAGTCATTTAATCGTGCGTCGTCAGCCTACCGCCAACGATTTGCGCACCGTGATGGCCACGATCAAAGTAATTACTGATCTGGAGCGCGTCGGCGATGAAGCTGCCAAAATTGCCCGCACAGCGATACATTTGCATCAGCGTGGTATCGGCAGCATCGATCATATTGAAATGGTTCGCGTGATTGCCGCCGCTGCTGCTGATTTGTTGCACGATGCATTGGATGCATTGGCACGTCTGGATGAGAAGCAGGCGATCCAGCTGATCTCGCATGACGCGATTATCGATCGCGATTTCCGCTCCATCATGCGCAATGTCATTACCTACATGATGGAAGATCCACGCACGATTTCTGCGTTGATGGATACGTTATGGGTTGCCAAGGCAATCGAGCGGATCGGTGATCATGCAAAAAATATTGCTGAATATGTGATTTATATCGTCGAAGGCAAAGATATTCGGCATACCGATTACGCAGCAACCCAGCTGGGCAACGGCGCTTAAATAGCAACCGATGCAGCTTGTGGATAAAAGGCAAAACGTTAATGTTTTCTATTAATAATGGTGTGATCGCAGGTTTAATTCGTGCTAATGATTTCTGATAAAACATCTATCCTGATCATCGAGGACGAGCCTGCAATCGCCGAGTTGATTGAATACACAATGGTGGAAGCCGGTTGGAGTCCGACTGTCGCGTACACCGCAGCGGATGGCTGGGCGGCAATTCAGCGCCGTCCGCCGCATCTGGTTTTGTTGGACTGGATGCTGCCGGATCAGAGTGGATTGCGGTTTCTGTCGCGTTTGCGTGCAGAACGGCAATTGCAGTCGATGTTAGTGATGATGCTAACGGCAAAAAGCATGGAAGAAGACAAGATAGCTGGCCTGGATAACGGTGCCGACGACTATATGACCAAGCCGTTTTCACCGCGTGAGCTGACTTCGCGGGTGAAAGCATTATTGCGCCGCAAAAATCCCGATCAGGCATTGGGAATCATGTCTGCAGGCGGGGTTACGCTTGATCCTGCGAGTTGCTCTGTATCGATGGACGAACAAAAGATCGATATCGGCCATGCTGAATATCGTTTGCTGAAGTTTTTTATGGCAAATCCGGATCGTGTTTTTTCACGCAGTCAATTACTCGATAAAGTATGGGGCGACCACGTCGTCATTGAAGAGCGTACCGTTGATGTGCACATATTGCGTTTGCGTAAGGCGCTGCGTGAAGCGGAAAATCTGATCCGCACGGTGCGTAGCGTTGGCTACATGCTATCGACTAAATAGACATTTTTAGTTGGTCGTTTTTGCGTAATGCGGAATTACGCACATCATCTTGCCGCGTTACTTTGCCTTTTCGACGCTGCAGTTTATGCGATACGCTCCTTCATAACTGCCTGTTCCAGCTGGTGCGATAATCACCTTGCTGGAACGATCCTGGGTAATCCCTTGTAATCTCTTCCTTACTGAATACCCTATGAATCCTCAGATGTTATTTTGGATACCGGCAGCGTTACGAATGCTGCTGATTTTTGCCGTTTCCGCAGTAGCCTGGTTTTTTTGGGGACCTGTGTGTGGCTTATTGCTGTGCTTGATGAGCATGGTGGCGATGGTAGTGTTGCAGCTTTATTATCTATACCGTTTGGGTGGCTGGCTCGATAATCCTCGTGGTGAGAAATTGCCGGATGGGTGGGGCGCCTGGACCGACATTTTTTCGCGTTTATACCGCTTACGGCGCGATGACGAAAAAAATCAGGCTGAACTCTCTGAATGGCTGGCGCGCTTCCGGCAGGCCATGCATTTGTTGCCGGATGGCGTCGTTATCATGGACGATGTCTTATTTCTTGAGTGGTGCAATCCTGCTGCCGAGCGGCATTTGGGATTGCAGCATGGGCGCGATAAGGGGATGCGTGTTACCAATCTGATTCGCAATCCAGATTTCATCGATTACATTATTTTAGGTCGCTATGACCAGCCATTAATGTTGACATTGCGTGAACGCAAGTTGGTGGTGCAGATTATTCCGTTTGAAAATCGTCGGCAAATTCTGGTTACGCACGACGCCACCGAGTCGGAGCGGATCGATATGATGCGGCGCGACTTTATCGCTAACGCATCGCATGAACTGCGCACCCCGCTGACAGTGATTAATGGATTTTTAGAGATTGCGCAGGCGCATCCTAATCTGGACCCTAATGTACGCGCTGGACATTTGAAGATGATGACGGAGCAGGGACATCGCATGCAAAATCTGATTGGCGATATGTTGACATTAACCCGATTGGAATCGATCGATTATCCCATGCGGCCGGAGCGAGTAAATATCCACGCTATGCTGAAAAATATCTTACAAGAAGTGGAGGTATTGTCGGCTGGTCAGCACGTTTTTTCCTTGCGCGTTGAAGGTCCGGATATTAACGGCAGCACGGAAGAACTGCGCAGTGCTTTCAATAATCTCGTGTCTAACGCGGTACGTTACACACCGCCCGGCGGAAAAATCGATTTGCTTTGGCAAAACACTATGGCGGGGCCGCAACTGGTCGTACGCGATAGTGGGATTGGGTTTAGCCCGGAGCATATTTCTCGTTTAACCGAGCGGTTCTATCGCGTCGATAAAAGTCGCTCCCGCGAAACGCAGGGAACCGGGCTTGGCCTTGCTATCGTCAAGCACGTGCTGCTGCGTCATGGCGGCACGCTGGCGGTAGAGTCTACACCGGATAAAGGGAGTGTCTTTACTGTGCGTTTGCCCGCCTCAATCGTGGTGGAGAAGGCTGATTTATTGAATGATTGAGATGCGGCCCATGGCATGTTGTCATGGGCGCGTTTAGCCCGCGTATCCTGGGGAATAATTTCCTTCGGGAAATAAGCCGCCTTATCAGGCAATATTGCCTATATTCAACAATTAGCCCTTCTTTTTCTATCCGCGCTGAACTGACGCGCTGCTGATGTAGAATCCACGTTCTCGTCGTGTTGCTTACTCCATGAATCTATTTTCTTTACACCGCCGGTCTCTGCGACCAATGCGTTTGCCGCTGGCGGGTTTGCTGGCCTTCTCTCTACTGACTGCTTGCCAGACGACTGTGCCGCCGCCTGCTGTACCAATCCCTGTAGTAGTGGTCCAGAAGGAAGCGCCGCGCCCAATCAAAATTGGTTTGGCGCTAGGTGGCGGTGCGGCACGTGGTTTTGCCCATATCGGCGTGATCAAGGCTCTGGAAGCGCAGGGGATTGTGCCTGATATAGTCGTTGGGACTAGCGCGGGCAGTGTGGTTGGTGCGCTTTACGCCGCGGGTAATAACGGCTTTGCGCTGCAACAGATGGCGTTGAAAATGGATGAAGCGGCCTTCTCGGACTGGTCGATACCGCTATTTGCGAAAGTAAGTGGCGTTTTGAAAGGGGTGGGCTTACAGAACTACGTCAATCAGGCCGTGCATAACGTGCCTATTGAAAAATTGAAAATACCATTTGGCGCAGTCGCTACCGATCTCAACTCCGGCCAGCCGATTTTGTTTCGACGCGGAAATACCGGATTAGCAGTACGTGCCTCTTCTGCTGTGCCAGGTGTGTTTCAGGCAGTGAAAATTGGTAGTCATCAATATGTCGATGGGGGGCTGGTCGCACCGGTTCCTGTACGTTATGCCAAGGAAATGGGCGCCGATTTTGTCATTGCAGTGAATCTATCTGCAGCACCGGAGTCGCAGGCTGCATCTAGTTCCGTGGACGTGCTGTTGCAGACTTTCGCCATCATGGGGCAAAGTATTAATAAAAATGATTTAAAAGAGGCGGATATTGTGATTCGTCCTAACCTGAATACCATGAAAGGCAATGATTTTAATGCCCGGAACATGGCCATTCTGGCTGGCGAGCAAGCAACGATGGCGCAAATGACGTTGATCAAAAAGAAGTTGCAAGAGAAGCGCGGGGAGTAATCTCTGACGCGCAGGGGGAGGTTGCGAATAGACTCCCCTTGCACGGGGATATTGGGGGCCAAAGGTATAAGTATCTGTTTATGAGCATTAATGATTTGCCCAATAAAAAAGCCACATTTCTATAAATGTGGCTTTTTTATTATGCAACGTTTTGAGCAATTATTGCTGTGTTGCTGAAATGTTCGCTACTGTCGCTGGATCGAGATCGCTAATGCGCCGTGCGCCATTAAAGCGATTTTTCCAATACGCAAGGTCCATACTTTCGATCCGTACTGCAGCACCGGTGCGCGGTGCATGAATAAATTTGTTATCGCCTAAATAAATGCCGACATGTGAAAAGCTGCGTCGCAAAGTGTTATAAAACACTAGATCGCCCGGTTTCAAATCTTGCTGATCAACTCGTTCGCCTTCGCGGCTAAGTTCAGCCGAAGTCCGTGGCAAATTGATTCCTAGCGCTTCCTTAAATACATAACGTACCAAACCGCTGCAATCCAAACCTGTTTGCGGAGAATTCCCACCATATTTGTAATGGATGCCGATCAAGCCTATGGCACTTTGTGCAAGATCGGAAGCGCGCTCGGTAATTTGTTCGGTGAATTGCTGAAATTTACTGCGAGGTGCGGGATTGGAAGGAGGCGGAGCGTTATACAGGTCGGTAATATCAGTACCCCATGCCGGACTGGCTAACCAGCAACCTGCCAGCATCGTAGCTGTCAGTGCAAATGTATGAAATAGGGGGGAGGCTGTTTTAATCGTCATCGTGTTTGAGGCTTGGGTCAAATATGACCGCATGAAGGTAAGTGAATAGGAGTCGTATTAACAAAGGCTTAACTCAAGATGCATGACCTGATGGCAAAGCGGGCTACAAGTTCCCAAAACGAATAAATTAATGGATGATAATAATCGAAAAAAGCTATTTCGTACCTGATTTTTTCGTTTATCTATATGCCTGCAAGTATATTTCATCTCACTCAAGTACAATAATCTCCATTATCCAAGGAGAAATAATGAAATCCAAGCAAGTGTTGACACTCGATGATGTAAAAAAAATTGCACATGCAGCTGAGGCAGAAGCCGTAGCAAACAAATGGGCAGTGACGATTTCTATCGTTGATGACGGTGGTCATTTATTGTGGTTGCAACGTCTGGATGGCGCTGCGCCGATTTCTGCGCACATAGCTCCTGCCAAGGCTAAAACTGCATCGCTAGGTCAGCGTGAATCCAAAGTCTACGAAGATATGATCAACAACGGTCGTTTTTCGTTTATTACGGCCCCTAACCTCGAAGGTCTGCTTGAAGGCGGCGTGCCGATCATTGTTAATGGCGAATATCTGGGTGCTGTTGGCGTGTCTGGCGTCAAGTCATCGGAAGATGTGCAAATTGCCAAGGCAGGTATTGCCGCCCTGACTGCATAAGTTAGTGTTTGGTATTTGCTTGTATGATCGGGGTGGCGATGTGTTATGTACTCGTCGCCCCAAATACCGATAGTAATTAATTGTAATTTTAAGATGACGATTAGTTATTGCGTTAAGCGCCAATTAATGCATTAATCTTTGTACTTTTCGATAAGCAGAATTTTCTTCATAATACTAAGTCATAGCTACTTCAGATTGTCGGAAAAGTAGTTCTGCGCTATACTCGCACGGTTTAGCCCAATTTACTCCGTCGTAGCGCATACATCCCCATTTCGTCCCAAAAAGACTATTAATACTGCCAAATTCTTCTCTTTTGGGGTTTTTTAGCGGTCATCTGGCACAGCGCAGCGACGGTAACAACATCAGGAGTTACCTTTGCCGCCATTTTTTTCTGGCCATGCTGTTCCGGCCGTCCTCGCGCTTGCAGATGGGACAATTTTTAAAGGTTTTTCGATTGGCGCAGTTGGCCATACGACCGGTGAGGTGGTATTTAATACCGCAATGACCGGATACCAGGAAATTCTCACCGATCCTAGCTACAGTCGACAAATCGTCACACTGACTTATCCCCACATCGGCAATACTGGCGTGAATTCAGAGGATATTGAGTCCTCCAAGGTCCATGCCGCTGGTTTAATTATTCGCGATTTACCGCGTCTGGTTTCTAATTTTCGCTCTACTAAAACGCTTGAAGCTTACTTGCAAGATGCGAACATTGTCGCTATTGCAGGAATAGATACGCGTAAGTTGACACGCATTTTGCGCGAAACAGGTGCGCAAAGCGGCGCGATCGTGACTGGCGAAGCAGATATTGCTATCGCTACAGCCGCGGCGCTGGATTTAGCGCGAAGCTTCCCCGGATTAGCGGGAATGGATCTGGCGAAAGTAGTTTCAACAACTAAGCCTTACAGCTGGAGCGAGACAGAATGGCGTCTCGGCCGCGGCTACGATCAACAAATCACCCCTAAGTACCATGTCGTGGCCTACGACTATGGCGTCAAGTTTAATATCTTGCGGATGTTGGCTGAGCGCGGTTGCAAAGTGACTGTACTTCCAGCGCAAGCAACAGCTGCTGAAGCGTTGGCATTGAATCCGGATGGCATCTTCCTGTCGAATGGTCCTGGTGATCCTGAGCCGTGCGATTACGCGATTGCAGCGACGAAGGAATTGATCGAACGTGGCGTGCCTGTTTTTGGCATCTGTCTGGGGCATCAAATCATGGCACTGGCTTCCGGCGCGAAGACTTTGAAGATGAAATTCGGTCATCACGGCGCAAATCATCCGGTTCAGGATCTCGATTCGAAAAAAGTCATGATCACTTCGCAGAATCACGGTTTTGCCGTTGATTCAGCCACCTTGCCGGCCAATTGTCGCGTTACGCATGTTTCGCTATTTGATGGCTCCTTGCAAGGTTTTGAGAGGACTGATAAGCCAGCATTTTGTTTCCAGGGCCATCCAGAAGCATCGCCCGGCCCAACTGACGTCGCCCCT
This sequence comes from Glaciimonas sp. PCH181, assembly GCF_003056055.1. Lineage (NCBI taxonomy): Bacteria > Pseudomonadati > Pseudomonadota > Betaproteobacteria > Burkholderiales > Oxalobacteraceae > Glaciimonas > Glaciimonas sp. PCH181. Next base: position 1,129,830 of record NZ_PYFP01000001.1, on the reverse strand, counting down.
TTGTTCGATCGCTTTGTGGCGATGATGGAGAAAAATAAAAATGCCTAAGCGTACCGATATAAAAAGCATCCTGATTATTGGCGCTGGTCCGATCATTATCGGCCAGGCCTGCGAGTTCGATTATTCCGGCGCACAAGCTTGTAAAGCATTGCGTGAAGAAGGTTATAAAGTCATTTTGGTCAACAGCAATCCTGCGACCATCATGACCGACCCGGAGATGGCTGATGTAACGTACATTGAGCCAATTACCTGGCAAGTGGTAGAGCGCATTATCGCTAAGGAAAAGCCGGATGCGATTTTACCGACGATGGGCGGCCAGACTGCGCTGAACTGTGCGCTGGATTTGCATCACCACGGTATTCTGACCAAGTACAACGTCGAACTGATCGGCGCTTCGCCAGAAGCAATCGACAAAGCTGAAGATCGCTCCAAATTCAAAGCGGCGATGACCAAAATTGGCCTCGCTTCGGCGCGTTCAGGTGTGGCGCATACGATGGATGAGGCTTGGGCGGTTCAAAAAGAACTCGGATTTCCTAGCATTATTCGTCCATCGTTTACCATGGGCGGTACTGGCGGCGGAATTGCTTATAACGCTGAAGAATTCGAAGCGATTTGCAAACGCGGCCTGGAAGCGTCGCCGACCAAGGAGCTGCTGATTGAAGAATCGCTGATTGGTTGGAAAGAGTTTGAGATGGAAGTTGTGCGCGATAAGGCAGACAACTGCATTATCGTCTGCTCTATCGAAAATCTGGACCCGATGGGCGTGCATACCGGCGATTCAATCACGGTAGCGCCAGCGCAAACGCTGACGGATAAAGAGTATCAAATCATGCGTAACGCTTCACTTGCGGTGTTGCGTGAAATTGGTGTTGATACTGGCGGTTCGAACGTGCAGTTTTCAGTCAATCCGGCGGATGGTCGGATGATTGTCATCGAAATGAATCCGCGTGTTTCACGCTCTTCTGCATTGGCGTCTAAAGCAACCGGTTTCCCGATTGCGAAAATCGCGGCGAAGCTTGCTGTCGGTTTTACATTGGATGAATTGCGCAATGAAATCACTGGCGGTGCGACGCCTGCCTCGTTTGAGCCATCAATCGATTACGTCGTCACCAAGATTCCGCGTTTCGCATTTGAAAAATTTCCGGCTGCTGACGATCACCTGACCACGCAAATGAAATCCGTTGGCGAAGTGATGGCGATTGGCCGCACTTTCCAAGAGTCATTTCAAAAGGCTTTGCGCGGACTGGAAGTCGGCGTTGATGGCATGAATGAAAAAACTCAAGATCGCGAAGTCATCGAAGAAGAACTCGGCGAACCTGGTCCGGATCGTATCTGGTATGTCGGTGATGCTTTCGCGCAAGGTTTTAGCTTGGAAGAAGTGCATCAACTGACGCATATCGATCCATGGTTTCTGTCGCAAATTAAAGAAATCGTCGATACTGAATTGTGGCTCGAAAGCACCCAAACGCTAGAGGGACTGGATCGCGATACATTGTTCAAGCTCAAGCAACAAGGTTTTGCGGATCGCCGCCTGGCTAAGTTGCTGAAAGTTACCGATACGGAAGTGCGTGCCAAGCGCCATGCTTTGAATCTGCGTCCGGTCTACAAACGTGTCGACACCTGCGCGGGTGAGTTTTCAACGAATACGGCCTACATGTATTCGACCTACGAGGAAGAGTGCGAGTCGAATCCGACTGACAAAAAGAAAATTATGGTACTTGGCGGCGGTCCTAACCGTATCGGCCAAGGTATCGAATTCGACTATTGTTGCGTGCACGCGGCGCTAGCGTTGCGTGAAGACGGTTACGAGACCATCATGGTCAACTGTAATCCAGAAACAGTATCAACCGATTACGATACGTCTGATCGTTTGTACTTTGAATCGTTGACGTTGGAAGATGTACTGGAAATCGTCGACAAAGAAAAGCCTTATGGCGTCATCGTTCAGTACGGTGGTCAAACGCCATTGAAGCTCGCTTTGGATCTAGAAGCGAATGGCGTACCTATCGTTGGTACTTCGCCAGACATGATTGATGCGGCTGAAGATCGTGAACGTTTTCAAAAGCTGTTGCACGACCTGAATCTGCGTCAGCCGCCAAATCGGACTGCACGTACCGAAGAGGACGCATTGCGTCTGGCACAAGAAATCGGCTATCCGTTAGTCGTTCGTCCATCGTACGTTTTAGGTGGTCGTGCGATGGAAATTGTCCACGAGCAACGCGATCTTGAGCGCTATATGCGTGAGGCGGTTAAGGTTTCACATGATTCGCCGGTATTGCTAGATCGCTTCCTGAACGATGCAATTGAAGTCGATGTGGATTGTTTGTCGGATGGCGAACGCACTTTCATTGGCGGCGTCATGGAGCATATCGAGCAAGCTGGTGTCCATTCGGGCGATTCAGCATGTTCGTTGCCGCCATATTCGTTAGCGCAGGAAACTATTGACGAATTGAAGCGTCAGACCGCGTTGATGGCTAAGGGCTTGAACGTGATTGGTCTGATGAACGTGCAGTTTGCGATTCAACAGATTGACGGCAAAGATGTTGTGTTTGTCCTGGAAGTGAATCCACGTGCCTCGCGTACGGTGCCATTTGTTTCAAAGGCAACTGGCTTGCAATTGGCGAAAATTGCAGCACGCTGCATGGTTGGTCAATCGCTGGATAGCCAAGGCATTAAAGACGAAGTTGTGCCGAAGTATTTCAGTGTCAAAGAAGCTGTATTCCCATTCGTTAAGTTCCCTGGCGTAGATACCATTCTCGGCCCGGAAATGAAATCAACCGGCGAAGTGATGGGAGTCGGAAAAACCTTTGGCGAGGCCTTCGTTAAATCGCAATTGGGAGCAGGAATCAAGCTGCCAACTTCAGGCCAGGTATTCTTAAGCGTCAAAGCAGGTGATAAACCACGTGCAGTGAAGGTTGCTAAAGATTTGGTCGGAATGGGATTTTCGGTCGTTGCTACCAAAGGAACTGCTGCCGCTATTCAGGCCGCTGGCATCCCGGTGAAGACCGTGAATAAGGTGGTTGAAGGCCGTCCGCACGTCGTCGACATGATTAAAAACAATGAAATTACATTGGTCATTAATACTGTCGAAGAAAAGCGTAGTGCGATTGTCGATTCCAGGGCAATCAGAACGTCTGCATTGCAAGCGCGGGCGACGACTTACACGACTATCGCTGGCGCTGAAGCTGCGGTTGAGGGCATGCGTCATCTGAACGAGCTGAATGTCTACGATTTACAAGGTTTGCATAAAACCTTACACTAAGCTCGACACGTAGGATTTTTATAGAAGTGCATGCGGAGGTCGCAGGCAATGCCGAAATTCGGTACTGCCTGCGACCTCCGCGATCTTTTATTGCATCACTGTCATGATGTCTGGTGAAGGAATGTATTCTGCGCCAGAAGTAGTGGTCTAAATAGATTAGCAAAATAACGCTAGTGAAGAGCGCTGCGAGAGTGTTGACCTCGACGTCACATCTCCAGGCAATTTGCTAAATTGACAAACTGTAGTAGATTTTTGAATAATATTCCTATGAGCTCAGTACCTCTTACCAAGTTTGGCGCCGAATTGTTGAAAGACGAGCTGATACGCTTGAAAACCAAAGAGCGCCCATCCGTTATCAATGCAATTGCAGAAGCACGGGCGCACGGCGATCTGTCGGAAAATGCAGATTACGATGCAGCGAAAGAACGTCAGGGCTTTATTGAAGGCCGAATTGCCGATTTGGAAGGCAAGTTGGGCGCTGCTCAGGTGATCGATCCGACTACACTGGATGCTGATGGCCGTGTCGTGTTCGCTGCGACAGTTGACTTGGAAGATTTGGAGACAGGTGACAAGGTCACGTATCAAATTGTTGGAATGGATGAAGCTGACATCAAATTCTCAAAAGTTTCGGTTACCTCGCCAATTGCACGTGCGTTAATCGGAAAAAGCGCCGGTGATGTAGTCGGCGTCCAGGCACCTTCTGGCATCCGCGAGTATGAAATTCTGGAAGTGCGTTACATCTAATTTTTTCTAAAATCCGGCGGCCATAGTTTGTACTTATCCTGATGGAATGCAGACATGGTTGCGTAGTTTAGGCGCGCCGTAACGATCAGAGTGCTGCTTTTTCACTCTGATTTATTGGTTAGTTTGCCGGATCAGAGAATCAAACAGCTAGTATATTTCCCATCGAAATCCGGTCAATAGCGGCCGTTTCAGGAGTCACGATGATAGTAGTCCGTGCAAGATTGTTGCTTGCGACCTTGTGGGTAGGTAGTTTATGGACCGTAGGGTATTTGGTTGCGCCGACCTTGTTTTCCACGTTGCCAGATCGCGTTTTGGCTGGCACGATTGCTGGGGGCTTGTTTAGAGTGGAAGCCTGGTTGGGAATCGCATGTGGATTATTGCTGACGTTATTATTTGGTTTTCGGACCGCAGACGACAATGCGCCATTGCGTAAGACTGTCTTGCGTTTGACGCTGGCGATGCTGGTGTGCACCTTAATCGGTTATTTTGGCGTCCAGCCGTTTATGGCTTCGTTGCGTGAGGCCTCAGGGCCGGGCGGTGTGATGAGTTCAGGTGCGAAGACGCAATTTGCCATTTTGCATGGCGTTGCAAGCGGTATTTATCTGATTCAAAGCCTGTTAGGCATTGGCTTGATTTTGAAATTACGGACATTGCGCTAACGTCATACAACGCGTGCGGGTGCAGGGGAATTAACCTTGAACGGCCTGTAAACTCGCCACTTCAGGTAGAATGCGCCTGCTCCCCGGATGTTATAAGCACATCTGCTTAAAGCCGAATTATTGGCCCAGAGCAGATTTCTTGCGGCTCTTCTGACGCGGTTTTGTACGCTTGATGTTGCCACCTGCTGTTACGCGTTCATTGCCTTTTACCATTACCTTAGTAACTGATGGTCGTTTTGTACCACTTGGGCTTGGCTTAACGATAGTTACTTCGCGCATACCTTTTCCACGTGTTTCAGTACGTGCCTTAACTGCATCTTTTTGTGGACGATACAGTATCAGGAGTTTGCCGATGTGTTGTACCGGCGCGGCACCGAGTTTGTCGCAAATGGTTTCGTAGATTGCAATTCGTGCTTCGCGGTCGTCGCCAAATACGCGCACTTTGATTAGCCCATGAGAACTCAGGCTGTTATCAATTTCCTTTAGCAGTGATGGTTTTAGGCCTTCTTCACTGATCAGTACGACTGGACTTAGTGCGTGGGCTTCGGCGCGGAGTTCGCTGCGCTCGGCGGGTGTGAGTTTCAACATAAATAAAAAATTCCTTAAAAACGGTATTCTACGCGAATGGCAAAGAAGAAATTAAACAAAAACTGGCTGCACGATCACATTAATGATCCCTATGTGAAGCTGGCACAGAAAGAAGGCTATCGCGCCCGGGCTGCATATAAACTAAAGGAAATCGACGAAGTTGATAAGCTGATTAAGCCAGGGCAGATTATTGTTGACCTCGGATCTACTCCCGGAAGTTGGTCTCAATACGTACGTAATAAACTCGCCGGGCAAGAAGGTGGCGGTATTCATGGCCTGATTATCGGATTGGATATACTGGAGATGGAGCCGATTGCGGATGTCCATTTTATTCAAGGTGATTTTCGTGAGCAGGATAGCTTGTTGCAACTTGAGCGTCTTTTAGCCGGACGAAAAGTTGATCTGGTATTGTCGGACATGGCCCCCAATCTGTCAGGTATCGCGATTGCCGATGCGGCGCGGATGGAAGAAATTATTGATTTAGCAATTGAATTCGCCCAGAATCATATGAAACCATCCGGTGTGTTGCTAGCGAAATGCTTCAACGGCAGAGGATATAACGAAATATTAGGCGAATTCCGCTTGGCATTTGAAACTGTCGTCTCCAGAAAGCCGAAAGCTAGCCGTGATAAATCTTCGGAGATTTTTTTATTAGGCCGAAATTTAAAGAATTCATCTTAATTTTGAAGTTTGATCAATTTTTTGGGGATTTATCCTTGATTTTTCAGGGGCACGTCCACATATCGAGCCTAGTAACGACTGGTGATTCCGAGTAAAATCAGAAATTCAACCCGAAAGCATTAAATATAGTGCGAAGCCACACCGAAGCACCACGTATATCGGCGCAACGTCGCTCAAGGAGTTCAAGTGAATAACATGTTTTCAAAAGCTGCTATCTGGGTGGTCATTGCCTTGGTGCTTTTTACCGTATTTAAACAGTTCGATACCAAGGGACTGGCAAACGGTGCGACGCCGATCGCGTATTCGGACTTCATCAATGAGGTTAAAGCCGGGCACGTGACCGATGCTGTGATTGAAGATCGCAGTATTATTGCGAATACGTCCGACGGTAAAAAAGTTAAGACAACGGCCACATTCCTAGATCGCGGCTTAGTCGGTGATTTGTTGAATAATGGTGTCAAATTTGATGTAAAACAGCCAGAAGAGCCATCGTTCCTGTCGCAAGTATTTATTTCCTGGTTTCCGATGATTTTGTTGCTCGGTGTCTGGATATTCTTCATGCGCCAGATGCAGGGCGGCGGCAAGGGTGGGGCATTCTCGTTCGGTAAGTCAAAAGCACGGATGCTGGACGAAACGACAAATACGGTTACCTTTGCTGACGTCGCTGGTTGCGATGAAGCAAAAGATGAAGTGTCCGAAATTGTTGATTTTTTGCGCGATCCTACTAAGTTCCAAAAATTGGGTGGCCGGATCCCGCATGGCGTTCTGATGGTTGGTCCTCCAGGTACTGGTAAAACATTGTTGGCGCGTGCGATCGCTGGTGAAGCAAAGGTGCCATTCTTTACTATCTCCGGTTCAGACTTTGTCGAAATGTTTGTCGGTGTCGGCGCATCGCGCGTCCGCGATATGTTCGAAAACGCCAAAAAACACTCACCTTGTATTATTTTCATTGATGAAATAGATGCGGTTGGTCGTCATCGCGGCGCAGGAATGGGCGGCGGTAATGATGAGCGTGAGCAAACATTGAATCAAATGCTGGTTGAGATGGACGGCTTTGAGGTTAACTCCGGCGTTATCGTGATTGCTGCAACGAACCGTGCCGATGTACTGGATAAAGCGCTGTTGCGTCCGGGTCGTTTCGACCGTCAGGTTGTGGTCGGCTTGCCAGATATTCGTGGTCGCGAACAGATTCTCAATGTCCATATGCGTAAAGTACCTATTTCGACCGACGTGAAAGCAGATATTCTGGCACGTGGTACGCCGGGCTTTTCAGGTGCGGATTTGGCTAACCTTGTCAACGAAGCTGCCTTATTTGCAGCGCGTCGTACGAAGCGTTTGGTAGAGATGCAGGATTTTGAGGATGCCAAGGACAAGATTGTGATGGGTCCTGAGCGTAAATCAGCGGTTATGCGCGAAGAAGAACGCCGCAATACTGCTTATCATGAGTCCGGTCATGCTGTGGTTGCTAAATTGTTGCCAAAAGCTGATCCTGTGCATAAAGTTACCATCATGCCACGCGGCTTTGCGTTGGGCTTGACTTGGCAGTTGCCTGAGCATGATCGTGTCAATATGTATAAAGACAAAATGCTTGAAGAGATCGCCATTCTGTTTGGTGGACGTATTTCTGAAGAGATCTTCATGCACCAAATGTCGACCGGCGCATCCAATGACTTTGAACGCGCTACAAAGTTGGCCCGTGCAATGGTGACGCGTTACGGTATGTCTGAAACGCTGGGCACGATGGTGTACGAAGATACGGAGCAAGATGCATATTTTGGTCGCATGGCTTCCAAGACTGTTTCAGAAGCGACTCAGCAAAAAGTTGACGCTGAAATTCGCAGCATTTTGGATCAGCAATACGCGTTGTCACGTCGTTTGCTGGAAGAGAATCGCGAAAAGGTCGAAGCGATGACCAAGGCGCTGCTGGATTGGGAAACCATCGATGCAGACCAGATTAACGACATTATGGAAGGCCTTGAGCCGCGTCTGCCAAAGTATGGTATTCCGGTCAAGAAAACGCCGACTGATAGTTCGTCCGGTGGCATTTCTCCTACCGCGACTGCGCCAGCCTGAGCGGCTGATAGTCCAGTGGTGACGTTATAGTGAGTCGAGTATCTTCGATGTGATTTAAGTAAGGGTGAGGATTAATCCTCGCCCTTTTTCTTTATGCGAATAAAAGATGCAACCATATTTTCAATGCGGTCGTTACCGCTTGCCGGTAAATACGCCAAATGCGCGCCCTTTGGTGATGGGGATACTTAATGTCACGCCGGATTCATTCTCTGATGGCGGTCAGTTTTATTCTCTTGAGTTTGCGTTGTCACATGCTGAGCAGATGATTGCAGATGGTGTTGATATTATTGATATCGGTGGTGAATCAAGTCGGCCCGGTAGTCCTCCTTTATCGCTGTCGGAAGAGTTAGATCGGGTAATGCCGGTTATTTATGCGTTACGCGATTGCGGTAAGCCACTTTCGATTGACACTTATAAGCCAATAGTAATGCGCGAGGCATTAGCTGCCGGTGCTGATTTAATCAATGATATTAATGGCTTTCGGGCGGAAGGCGCGCTGGATGCCGTTAAAGATAGCGATTGCGGCTTATGCGTGATGCATATGCAGGGGCAGCCTGAAACGATGCAGCAGCAGCCGGAATATGAGGATGTGCTAAATCAGGTGAGTACATTTTTGCATAGTCGTGTCGCGGCTATGGAGGCAGTAGGAATCGATCGATCGCGCATGATGATCGATCCCGGTTTTGGCTTTGGTAAAACGGTTGAACATAATGTGGCATTGTTAAAAAATATCGGAAAATTGCAGCAATTGATGGATCTGCCGTTATTGGCCGGTATGTCGCGTAAAACTATGATCGGTGATCTGACTGGAAAACCAGTCGAGCAGCGATTAGCAGGTAGTTTAGCGGCTGCACTGTTTGCGGTTGCGCAGGGCGCTAAGGTGGTGCGTGTGCACGACGTTGTAGAAACGATCGATGCGCTTGCAATCTGGCGTGCCGGAAGTGCCGGAAGTGCCGTAAGTTAAATAATTCTTATAAAGATTCTTTCGTATTACTGCATATGCATTTTGTATCTGATTATCGTAAGTAAGTGCTAGGTTGATAGATCGTTAGGCTGGTTTACGTTTTTAATCGTAACGATTGTGCAGAGTAAAGTTCAGATAGCCTCTAAAATAGCGGTTTTGGCGAAAAAATAACAATCATTTGAAAAAAAATGGGAGTAATAAATAAATGACACGAAAATATTTTGGCACTGATGGTATCCGTGGCCGTGTAGGTGTATCTCCTATCACGCCGGATTTTGTCATGCGACTCGGTTATGCGGCTGGTAAAGTTCTGGCGCAGTCCGAGTCCTCAGCCGTTAAGCCGACAGTACTGATCGGCAAGGATACCCGCGTATCCGGATATATGCTGGAAGCCGCGCTGGAGGCTGGATTTGCGGCCGCTGGCGTCGATGTCATGCTGGCTGGGCCGATGCCAACACCTGCCGTCGCGTATTTGACGCGTGCCTTGCGATTGTCGGCCGGTGTGGTTATTTCCGCTTCTCATAATCCGTTTGATGACAACGGGATTAAGTTTTTTTCGGCACATGGCAACAAGTTAGATGACAGCGTCGAAGCTGCAATCGAAGCAGCTTTAGAGCAGCCGATGGATTGCGTGACGTCGGATAAATTAGGTAAGGCAAAACGCCTGGATGATGCGCCAGGTCGGTATATCGAATTTTGCAAAAGTACCTTCCCCACTGACCTCGATTTACGTGGCATGACCATTGTGGTCGATACCGCGCATGGTGCCGCTTATCATATCGCCTCGCACGTTTTTCATGAGTTGGGCGCTGAGGTCATTGCGATCGGTAATCAGCCAAACGGCTTCAATATTAATGCTGGTTTTGGTGCGACTGCGCCGGAAGCGCTCGCACTTGCGGTAATCGAACATGGCGCGGACGTGGGTATCGCGCTGGATGGTGATGCCGATCGATTGATCATGGTCGATGCTTCCGGGCGCATCTACAGCGGCGATGAGTTGTTGTATGTGATTGTGAAGGATCGACTCAAAACAGGCGTCGTTAAAGGCGTTGTCGGCACCTTGATGACGAACATGGCGTTAGAAGTGATGTTCAAGCAAATGGGCCTGGAGTTTGCCCGCGCCAAGGTGGGTGATCGTTATGTGCTGGAACAGCTTAAAGAGCGCGGCTGGATACTCGGCGGCGAAGGTTCCGGTCATTTGCTCTGCCTCGACAAACACACCACCGGCGACGGTATCGTATCGGCACTGCAAGTCTTATCTGCATTAAGCCGCAGCGGCCAATCGTTAGTTGAAATCACTGCTGACATTAGTATGTATCCGCAGACCTTAATTAACTTGCGAGTGGCGGCAGGTTTTGACTGGCAAAAACAGTCGCCTGTCGTCGCTGAAAAAGCGGCGGTGGAAGCGGAGTTGGGTGAAAACGGGCGCGTGTTAATTCGGGCGTCGGGAACTGAACCGCTGATACGCGTTATGGTAGAGGCTAAGACAGCTGATCTGGCGCTAGCGATGGCGCGTCGTATCGCCGATACAATTTCTGTTTGAGTATTTTTTAGTTTTATTTAAATAGTATTTTTTTGCTCCGATTATTCTTATCGATTTTTTACGCTATAGATGTCAAAACATCACACCAATATTCTCATCGTCGAAGACGAACCCGGTATCGCTGAGCTATTGCGCTTCACACTTGACGACGCAGGGTTTTCTTGTGAAATTGCGTATAGCGCGAGCGAGGCGAGAGAGACGATTGCAGCGATGTTGCCGCAACTTGTCTTGCTCGACTGGATGCTGCCAGATACTTCTGGTTTACTGTTGCTGCAAGAATGGCGCGGGCAGGCCCGGACTGCCGCATTACCTGTCATCATGCTCACCGCGAAGGGAATGGACGAAGACAAAGTGCGCGGCTTGAATGATGGGGCGGATGATTACGTTACGAAGCCTTTTTCACCGAAAGAATTGGTCGCGCGGATTCAGGCTTTGTTACGGCGCAAAGTGCCAGAGCTTGGTCACAGTGCGTTAAAGTATGGCGCGATCAGCATTGATACAGATCGTTATCAAGTCTCGGTCGAGGACCGAACCATAGAGTTGGATCAGGCAGAATTCAAATTGTTGCGCTTTCTGATTGCGCATCCAGAGCGTATATTTTCACGCGCACAATTACTCGACAAGGTATGGGGCGATCATACTTTTATTGAAGAGCGTACCGTTGATGTCCATATCATGCGATTACGGAAATCATTAGGACCAGCAGCAGATTACGTGAAGACGATTCGTGGCGTTGGCTACAAAATTACGTCTGAGTTGGTTCCATGAAATGCCTTTGAACCCTTACCAGCGGGCGAGTCGTAAAGGCAGTACTTTTTGGGTGCCGGCGTTTTTGTGGTTCGCTTTATTGTGCCTGGTCGTGCTGGCTCTCGGCGCGTCTTTCGGCTATGTCATTGGTTTGATTTGTTTTGTACTGTCGCTGGTAGTTCTATTATTTTTGCAGATGTGGTCGCTATATCGCATCGAGCAATGGTTGGATCGAGCGGCCGGTACGCCGCGTCCCAAAACCTGGGGATTGTGGGCACACGCAGCAACGCGGCTGGAAGATATTCGACGCGAAGATGAGCGTTCTCGCGTCGACATGGCGGAGTGGCTGGCGCGGTTTCGACAAGCTATGAGCTTGCTTCCGGACGGTGTCGTGATTGTCGATAGCGTCATGCATCTGGAGTGGTGCAATCCTGCGGCGGAACGACATTTAGGGCTTGATCGTACGCGCGATGAAGGTCGTCTTCTGACCAATTTAATCCGTGCGCCAGAGTTCGTTGACTATATGTTGTCGGGCCGTTTCGAGCAGCCTTTGCCGTTCGTTCATCATCGGCGAAAAATCCAATTACAATTAATATCTTTCGACGATCGTCGCCAAATATTGGTCACGCATGACCTGACGCAAACTGAAAAACTCGATACTTTGCGACGTGATTTTATTGCGAATGCCTCGCATGAATTGCGCACGCCATTAACTGTCATCAACGGGTTTTTAGAGCATGCCTTGTCGAGTGAAATGGATCAGAAGACGCGCCAGCGCCAACTCAATTTAATGGTTGAGCAAGGCCATCGCATGCAGCGTCTTGTGGCGGATATGTTGACGTTGACCAGACTGGAATCGTTGGTCCAGCAACCCTCAACCGAGACGGTAAAAATTGTGCCGATGCTCGATCATATTCTGCAACAAGCTCAGGCATTATCTGACGGAAAACATTTGATTACGCTGGATGCGCAAGAGATTGATCTCAAAGGTAATCGTGATGAATTGGAGAGTGCGTTTACTAATTTATTGACGAATGCTGTGCGCTATACACCCGATGGCGGAGCGATTCGGATTAGTTGGAAATTGCTTGGCGATGGCGCGGCGCTTACCGTGGTGGATGACGGAATTGGGATTGCTGTCGAGCATTTAAGCCGCTTGACTGAACGCTTCTATCGCGTCGATAAAACGCGTTCCCGAGTGACGCAGGGAACCGGTCTTGGCCTTGCAATTGTTAAGCATGTTTTGCTGCGACATCGTGGTCATTTGGCGATTACTTCCGAGCCGGGGAAGGGGAGTTGTTTCAGCGCTATTTTTGAACGCGCGCAATTGATCCTTCCCGAAGAGTAATAACAAGTTTTTATAAAAGTTTGCATAAACGTATTGACCAAAATGATGTTGCCGAGTATGATTCTGTTCTTCGGAGTGTAGCGCAGCCCGGTAGCGCACCTGGTTTGGGACCAGGGGGTCCAAGGTTCGAATCCTTGTACTCCGACCAATATAAAAGCGGGCTGTCTTAGGACAGCCCGCTTTTCCATTTGGAAGTTTGAAAAGTGATACGATAAAATCGTATCAAAATGTTGTTCGGTAATTTTTTAAACGATCACGCAACGTCAAAATACAATTGCAATACACCGCAAAAAAAGTAAGTGAAATCGTGCATTTTTAATGCGGAACGATGCGCCTATTTTGGAATAGCAGTATCCCTTTTGCGGTTGTTTGTTGTTGTGGATTGAAACTGCTAAAGTCCGTCTATGCGTCGGTAGCTCAGCTGGATAGAGCAATGCCCTTCTAAGGCATGGGTCGGGGGTTCGAGCCCCTCCCGACGCACTTCTTTCTTCCCCATAAATACCAGGTTATTTTTCTGATGCAGCCAACCGATTTCGGGCTTGGCTTTGTCTTTGCGATTCACCATTCCAAACCAGGTTACGTTTATTAGAGATCAATCTGCTGCATGCAGATAAAATTAATCTCGATCCTTGTCCCGCATGAAGCGTCATCACAGTCAATCAGGCTGGCGCCATAAAAATTCTCCGGACCGCAGCAAAAATTCAGTCAAACATTTCATCAAATTTTAGCCAAATTTTAGCCAAATTTTAGCCAAATTTTAGCCAAATTTTAGCCAAATTTTAGCCAAATTTTTCCACACTTCCTTCTTGCATTGAGTAGATATTTCTCTAGCTATTTCTTGTCTTTCAGAAATATTGGTTTCTGCTTCATCCTGGCTTCTGGACCTATTCGTTGGTGAAGAAATCAAGCGATTGAAAATTCAGGTTTGAGCGCGGTATATAAACGCCGATAACGGGCGAGTCGTTCCGGTAATATTGCGCGTAATGTCGCGTTTGGACTGATTTCTTCTGCAACTGGCGGCATGGTGCAAACGCTTTCAGGCATTTCTCCCGTCACGGCGAGTCTTGCCAGTCGTGATGCGCCGTAAGCGCCGCCAAAATCGCCGTCCTTGTGGCGTAACAAAGTAATACCCGTGGCGGAGGCAATCAACTCGGCCCAGAAGCGGCTGCGGGAACCCCCTCCGACGAACGAAGCATGGGTGACGACGGTTCCTGTTGATCGCAATGCCTGATAGCCATCTGCCATTGCAAAAGCAACTCCCTCCATGACGCTGTAGGCCAACGCGGCACGCTCCGTGGCCCCCCGCAATCCAAAGAATACGCCTGACGCCTGCGCATTGTTGTGGGGGGTACGTTCGCCACTTAAATAGGGCAGAAATATCGGTGCTTGCGCAGCATCTGCTGTCTCGGCTAGTTGTGCTAACTCGCCCGCTTCAGGGGTTTGGGTCACGCGCGCGGCCCATGCAAGACTTGATGCTGCTGACAAAATCACGCTCATTTGATGCCAGCGCTGCGGCAGGCAATGACAAAACGCATGTACGGCTTGCTCAGGATTCGGCATAAAGCGATCGTTGCAGACAAACAATACGCCCGATGTGCCCAGTGACAGAAACGCGTTGCCCGGTGCAATCGCACCCATCCCAATTGCGGTAGCCGCATTGTCGCCAGCACCGCCAGCAACCATCACTGGATGTTCCAAGCCCCAATTACGCATTAAACTACTGCATAACTGGCCAGCAATCTGATTTCCTTCGATCAGTCGCGGCATATTTTCTCTACTGAGACCGGTGGCCAATAACATCTCGTCTGACCAGTCTCGTTTCGCTACATCAAGCCACAAAGTCCCTGCTGCATCGGACATATCAGAAGTAAATTCGTCGGTCAGGCGGAAGGCGATGTAATCCTTGGGCAGCAAAACTTTATCAATTTGTTCGAAAATTGCCGGTTCATTTTTTTTCAGCCAAAGCAGCTTAGGAGCAGTGAAACCGGGCATGGCCAGATTGCCGGTAATAGCACGACTGTGTGGTGCTAGCGCTTCCAGTTCAGCGCACTCTGCATGGGCGCGGGTGTCGTTCCAGAGTATTGCGGGCCGCATCACCTTATGCGCTTTATCCAGCAGCGTGGCGCCATGCATTTGCCCTGATAAACCGATACCCTGCAAATTTGAAAATGGGTAAGGTACCGAGGCACGTACGATGCCGACCGCTTGTAGCGTCGCTTCCCACCAGTCTTCGGGATTTTGCTCGGACCACAGTGGATGCGGATTCGACAGGTTTAGTTTGACGCTGCCGGTGGCCAGGATATCCTGTTCGTCATCGACCAGTATTACCTTCACTTCTGAAGTTCCTACATCAATTCCTAAATATGTCATTTTTTTGCGTGGCTTAATTATTGTTAGAATTTTTTCGATCTGGCGTACTGAAAGGAGCGGCGAACGTCATTCGCTACCAAATCTGCCTTCAGATTGCGCTCTGAATTCCTTGGGTGTAATTCCCTTCATTTCAAGAAACCGGCGATTAAAATTTGCCACGTTATTGAAGCCGACTTCATAACAAATATTTGTCACGTACTGGTCGGAATTCATTAACAGCTGACAAGCTTTATTGACGCGAATCTGATTGACGAAGTCGGTGAAGCTATTGCCAGTTGCCTTACGGAAAAATCGGGAAAATTTGGCCGGCGACATGTTCAATCGTGTTGCCAGAAAATCAGCAGAAATAGGGGTGCGGTAATTTTCCGTAATGTAATTAAATACCGTATTGATTTGTGCCATGGAAGCATCATCATCAAACGATTGCATTTGTGAACTGGACAATAAACGGTAGGTATTGCTTTTCGCCAATGTGCCTAGCAATTTCAAAAATTCGGCGAATCGATTGACATCTTTTGCGTCGCGTATCCGGTAGAAATCCCGCTCTGCCTGCTCGCTCATATTGAAGAATTCGATGCCGTATTTAGCGCGTTCCAACAACGGCATGATTTCGCGCATTTCCGGTATGTATTTAGCCGCTAATTCCAGTGGAGCGTGACCAAACTGAATCGCCATATCGCGGCTAGGAATGCCTTCCTTCGGGATTTCTGTAGAAATCCAGTTGTGCGGCAAACGTGGCCCGGTCAATACCAGATTGCCGGGGCCGAATTCGCCGATATAGTCGCCCACAAACAGCTTTCCACAACTTTTGATAATGTAATGCAATTCGTAGACATCATGGTAATGCCAGCGAATCAAAGGGTCCGGTACGCCATGCTCCAGAAATCGCAGAAATTCACTGAACTCGTGATATTCCAGCTCTGGAGTGCGGATGGGAAGTTTAGTAGCCACTGTTGTCTCTTTATCGTTAAACCGTCGATTGCGGTGTTAACTCATTACATTACCACCGTCTACATTCAGCGTCTGCGCGGTGATATAAGCGGATTCTGCGCTAGCAAGGAAAATGGCTGCGCCTGCAATCTCGTTTGGATGGCCCATGCGGCCCAGCGGCACTGCTTTTCCGACCGCTATTTTCTTTTCCCCCGGCTGCAATCCTTCGTAACGTGCAAACAGTCCATCGACATGACTCCACATCGGTGTGTCGACGACGCCGGGTGAAATGGCATTGACCCGGATACCGGATGGTGCCATCGCCAGCGCAGCTGACTGGGTATAACTAATGACCGCAGCTTTGGTCGCGCAATAATGCGCTACCAGTGCTTCGCCCCGACGACCCGCTTGCGAGGCCATATTGATGACCGTGCCGCGAGTTCCTTCGCGTACCATTTGCGCCAGAATTTTTTGCATCGTGAAGAACATCCCTTTCACGTTGACATCAAACAGGCGCTCATACATTGCTTCATCCGATTCCAGCAAAGGGGCCATATCAAACACGCCAGCATTGTTGAAAAAGACGTCTACAGGACCGAATGCTTGCGTGGCCCGTTCTATCATCGCTGTGGCAGAAGCAGATTGCGTAACATTAGTCGCGACATAAATTAATGAAGCCGGATGTTGCATCATCAATTGCGCTAGTTCTGCAGATGGCTCAGCAGGCAAGTCGGCCACTGTGCAACGCGCACCTTCATGCAAATAGGCTTCCGCCACGGCTAGCCCGATACCGCCATTTGCGCCGGTTAATATTGCGTGTTTGTCTTGCAGACGAGTGAGGCTTGCCATTATGAATGTCCTTTTAATGAAAGATACGCGTGGCGGATGGTCGCCTCCAGCGTTTGATTGCCTGCGAGCGCGCCCCACAGAATCGGGCTGCTACAAAAAGCGTGCACACTATCGGGCGCGCTAAGAATGTCCTGGACCACAGTTTCATCCATGGCCTGATCTTTATAGTTGAAAGCAATTTTTCCGGCCGCTCTATGCTCCAGGAAAAGCAGAAAGAGTGCTGGCAAAACGGCAGTGCTGTCGAATGGCTGTTGCTGCGCTATCCGTTCGGCGATAGTCGGTGCAATAAAGCCCGGTATCTTGGCAAAACCGTCAGCGGCAACGCGTTCAATGGTGTCTTTAATGTAGGGATTGCTAAACCGTTCTAATACCGTATCGCGATAGGCCGCCAAATTAATCACGCTTGGCGATAAGCAGGGGATAACATCGTCCGTGACGTAAGCTCTCGCCATCTGTGCGATGGTCTGGTCGGCTAATGCTTCATCGATAGTATTAAAGCCCTTCATGGCACCGGCCCACGCGATGCAACTATGGCTGGCATTCAAGATGCGGATTTTAGCTTCTTCATATGGCAATACAGAAGACGTCATTTCTACGCCAACCTTTTCCCACGATGGTCTACCGTTACAAAAGTGGTCTTCTATTACCCACTGGCAAAAATCCTCTGCCATCACGACGCATTCATCGATGTAACCAGTAGCCGCTTTTACCCGGTCTTTTGCTTCCGCTGGCGGTTTAGGGGTAATGCGATCGACCATGCCATTCGGACAAGTGATGTTCTCATGCGTCCATAGCAGGAGATCGGTTTCGCCACGGCGATTTAGAAAATCGATCAGGCCGGTTTTGAAATGATCGCCATTACTGCGGATATTGTCGCAGCACAGCAAGGTCACGGGACCCGCATCATCCGCCATGCGTGCACGAAGGATATTGCAGATCGCGCCGTAAATGGTCAACTGCGTACCCTGTTCAAGATCAGAGCGCAAATCCGGGAATGATAAATCAAGCTGCTGATGTTGATTCTGGTAATAACCAGCTTCCGTGACCGTGAAGGAGATGATGCGTGTATCGGGCTGTCGGCCGATTGCGATGACCGCATGCAAATCAGCTGTCCAAGGCAAAATCTCGCTGATTGCGTTGATGCGCTCATACGAAAATACACCCGCTGGCGTCACCGTTTCCAGCGTGTATTGGCCGTTTTGCACGCTTAAATCTTGCAATAGCTGCGCCATATCAGGTCGGATATTACCTGCGGCCAGTGTCCATTTTGTGTCGCCATTATCAATCAGGCGATTTAAATACCATGCTTGATGGGCGCGATGGAACGCACCCACGCCAAGATGCAGAATGTGTTTAATGGATACTGGATTTGTATGTGGCATAAGGCTGAGGTTAGCGTGTTGTTGCATGTACTTTGCCTGCGCGGTCGAAAATATGCATTTGCTGTTGGTTTAAAAGAAGGCTGACGCGGTCACCCGGGTTGAACGCTGTACGTTCGTTCCGTCTTGCGACGATCTGCAAGCCATTTTCCATCGTCGAATAGATCAACGTTTCTGCGCCTAGCGCCTCTACCACATCGATCGTGGCTGGATAACCTTCTGCAGATGCGCTGCCAAGTTCGACATACTCAGGGCGAATACCGATGAAGCCGCCATCCGGCAAAGTGACGCCGACCTGCGGGGGATGCGGCAGGCCTGAAAGCGGCAATACATTCATGCTCGGCGTGCCGATGAATTGTGCGACGAACTGATTAGCAGGGCGGTCGTACAGCTCCAGCGGCGATCCTACTTGTTCTATTTTGCCGTCGCGCAAAACAACTACACGGTCAGCCAAGGTCATCGCCTCCACCTGATCATGCGTGACATAAATCGTGGTTGCGCCCAACTCGCGGTGCAGACGGGCGATTTCGATTCGGGTTTGGCCGCGCAATGCCGCGTCGAGATTGGATAGCGGCTCATCGAATAGAAATACTTTTGGTGCGCGCACGATAGCGCGGCCAATTGCCACCCGTTGTCGCTGGCCGCCAGACAAGGCCTTCGGCGTGCGTTCCAGATATTCGGTCAGGTTTAGAATGCTGGCGGCTTTGTTGACCTTCTCGCGGATTATGGCTTTATCAACGCCTGCAAGTTTCAACGCGAACGACATGTTTTCGAACACCGTCATGTGCGGATATAGCGCATACGATTGAAATACCATTGCCAGGTCACGTTTGGACGAAGGCAAATGGGTAATATCCTTGCCATCCAGCGTAAGACTGCCGCCATTGACCGGCTCAAGGCCAGCTATCAAGCGTAATAGCGTTGATTTTCCACAACCGGACGGGCCAACAAAAACGATAAATTCGCCTTTTTGGATTTCTAAATTAATCCCCTTGATGGCGTGGTGCGCATCAAAATACTTCTCGATATTATTTAATGTCAGGAAAGCCATGATGTGTCCTTAGAATATTTTTTGTACATGTACTTACTTGACCGCGCCAAAGGTCAATCCTTGCACCAACTGCTTTTGGCAGAACCAGCCAAATACGATAATCGGTGCGATAGCCATCAACGATGCGGCCGAAAGCTTGGACCAGAACAATCCTTCCGGGCTGGAATAAGAAGCGATCAGGGAGGCCAGTGTTCCGGCATTCGCAGCGCCCAGATTGAGTGACCAGAACGATTCGTTCCATGACAGCACCAGACACAGCAGGGCGGTTGACGCCAGTCCGCCCAGACCCAATGGCAAGACTACATAGCGGAACTCTTTAAAAATACTGGCACCGTCCATCCGTGCTGCTTCTAAAATTTCACGTGGGATTTCTTTAAAATACGAGTACAACATCCACACCATAATTGGCAGATTGGACAACGTGAAAATCAGAGTCAGTCCCCAACGTGTATCGAGCAGTCCAAACTTTTGATACAGCACATAAATAGGCACTAGCACGCCGACAGCAGGCAACATCTTGGTCGATAGCATCCACATCAAAATGTCTTTGGAGCGTTTGGTTGGCGAGAACGCCATCGAATACGCGGCCGGTGCGGCAATCAGCAAGCCCAGAATCGTCGACCCCACGCTGGTGATGATCGAATTCATCGCGTACAGCAAATAGTTGCTGCGCGCCTGGACTTCGACAAAGTTATCCAGCGTTGGCGTAAAGAATAGTTGCGCCGGTACTGCGATCGCTTGTAACTCAGTTTTAAATGCCGTCAATCCCAACCAGAAAATTGGAAAAAACAGCAATAAAGCCAGCACCCACGCTAACCCTGAACGACACAGCAGGGCAAGTTTAAAGGCGTTGGTACGGGTTATCTTGGGGGCCGCAAGCGGCGTTGCAGAGTCTGCAATTGTTGGCATGGTCGACTCCTATTTATCTAAGTTTTTGCCGATCAGGCGAATGAAGAAAATCGCTGCGATATTCGCCAGCAACACCGCAAACAAACCACCGGCCGAAGCAACACCGACATCAAAACTGGCTAGTGCTTGACGGAATATCAGGAACGCTACATTCGTCGTCTCGAAGCCAGGTCCGCCGCCAGTCGTCGTAAAGATTTCCGCAAAAACCGATAGCAGGAAAATCATCTCGATCATGATTACGACAGCAATCGAGCGGCCTAAATGCGGAAGATAGAGATAGCGCAACTGTTGCAGATAATTCGCGCCATCCATACGCGCAGCCTCAAGCTGTTCGCGGTCCATCGATTGCAATGCAGTCATGAAAATCAGGCAGGCGAAAGGCAGCCACTGCCATGCGATCATCAGAATGATGGAAAACAGCGGATATTCAGATAGCCAGTCAATCGGCGTAAAGCCCAGGAAATGACTGAGTTGCGCGAACAGGCCGTAGATCGGGTTCATCATCATGTTCTTCCACATCAGCGCGTTTACAGCTGGCATGACGAAGAAGGGCGAGATTAATAAGATACGAACAAATGCTCTGCCTGGAAAAGGCTCATTGATGAGCAAAGCCAGCGCAATGCCAACTACAACCGTGATGCCCATGACTGAAAATAGCAGTACCAGGGTATTTTTGACGGCAGGTGCAAATGCATCGTCGGTAAAGAAATAGTGGTAATTGTCGAGGCCGGAAAAAGCATGCTCGCCCGGCTCAAGCAAGTTATAACGCAATAGGGAAAAATAGATCGTCATCACGAGTGGGACGATCATCCAGACGAACAGGGTCGCCATCGCAGGCGTAAGTAGTAGCCGCGCTGTGAGTCGTTTCATGGTGTGTTTAGTACGTAAGCGAGAAGCAGGCGGGAAAATATTGCCTGCTTCCTGCGGTCAATCGGAACAATCCTTATGTGCTTTTTATGTTCTTACGCACGGGATTATTTGTAATAGCCGCTCTTACGCATTTCGCGATCAGCAGCTTGCTGGGAGATTTCCAGCGCTTTATCTACTGTTTCCTTACCTAGCAATGCTGCGCTAAGTTGTTGCCCGGTTGCTGCGCCAATCGCCTGAAATTCTGGAATCGCGGCAAACTGCACACCGACATACGGAGACTTCGGTAGCGTGCTGTTATTTGGATCGGCAGAGTAAATAGCCTTCTGTTCAGCAGCTGCAAATTTAGCAACCTTCAGAAATTCCGGATTGGCGTAAGTTGATTTACGTGTGCCAGTCGGAACATTGTTCCAGCCAGTTTCCTTTGCGACCAAGGCGATATATTCCTTCGAAGTGGCCCA
The DNA here is from genome assembly GCF_003056055.1 of Glaciimonas sp. PCH181. NCBI lineage: Bacteria > Pseudomonadati > Pseudomonadota > Betaproteobacteria > Burkholderiales > Oxalobacteraceae > Glaciimonas > Glaciimonas sp. PCH181. Next base: position 1,108,405 of record NZ_PYFP01000001.1, on the reverse strand, counting down.
GTTGATAAACTTCTGTGCAGCCTCAGTGTGCTTGGAGCTTTTTGGAATTGCTAGTGCCCATGCCCACAACCAGTTTGCGCCGCGATCAGTGACGGCAACTGGTGATTGTGCAAATGCGACTTTATCAGCGACTTTGCTCTGCTTAGGATCGGTAATGAAAGAAGCTGCAATCGTGGCGTCAATCCAGATGCCGCATTTTCCCTGATTGAACAAAGCGAGGATTTCATTAAAACTATTTGATGAAGATCCTGGTGGGCCGTAATTTTTCAACAGATCAACATAAAAATTGACTGCGTTTTTCCAGGGTTGACTTGTCAGTTGCGGCTTCCATTTCATGTCAAACCATTGCGCACCGAACGAGTTAGCCATAGTGGTGATAAAGGCCATGTTATCGCCCCAGCCCGGTTTGCCGCGCAAACAAATACCATACACGCCGTTGGCAGGATCGTTGATTTTTGCTGCGACGTCGCGGATGTGCTCCCATGTCGGACGATCTTCAATCGTCATTCCAGCTTTTTTTACCAGATCGGATCGGTACATGATCATCGAGCTTTCGCCATAAAATGGCGCGGCATACAATGTCTTTCCTACCGATAAACCAGCACGGATTGACGGCAGAAGATCGTCAACATCGTAAGCCGCATCAGGCTTAAGAGGAATCAACCAGTCTTTCTTGCCCCAGATTGGCGCTTCGTACATGCCAATGGTCATGACATCGAACTGACCGCTACCGGTGGCGATATCGGTGGTAACGCGCTGACGCAATACTGCTTCTTCCAGCGTGACCCATTTCAGTTTGATATCCGGATTGTCTTTTTCGAAGAATTTGCCGAGCTTGGCCATTTCGATCATATGGCCATTATTGACTGTTGCAACCACCAGGTCGGTGGCAGCAGATACGTTGGTTGCTGCGAATATGCCAAGGCACAACGCACTTGTAGCGATGAGTTTCATGCTGATTGTCTCCGTTTGATTTATTTTTTTAGTACTGCAAAAGATCTTAGCACTGGCTTTCGATACCCTCTGATACTTTAGGGTCAACCTTCAATACTATTTTTCGACTATTAATATAGGAATGGGGTTGTATATGGCAATTTTGGTATTGCTTAAGCAGTGTCTTAGCATTGTGCTAGCCGTCGTGGATATTTCGCAGGACCATGAGTTGCGAAGCTGTTGCATCCATTCATCGAAGTATCACGAGAAAGATTCGCGTAATTTTGCGTGTTGCGGCTGATGTAAAAAGGCGCGTCCGAGTTCGCAGATACATTTGGTTTTTAATGATTGGGCGGGCCGATAAAAACATGGGCTGCGTTGTGAATTGCTGTTTTCGATTTATTGTAAATTTGTATCGAAGCAAATCTAATATCTACGAAATGCAGTGGGCCGCTTTTTCAGTCGTAGAAGTGAATAAATAATCGATGCGAAAAAGATGTGACGACGGAGGCGCTAGTGCATCAATGTCAGCTTAAAAATGATGCATCTTGCCGCATGCAATTTCTATTTTTCTTTGAGGATTCTGAGCGATTATTTTGGCGCATAAAAATAAATTAAGGTAATTGTAAAATTGTTTTGCTAGCCTTGGCGGTTACGTGTATTATGCGTGTCTTCGGAGTGTAGCGCAGCCCGGTAGCGCACCTGGTTTGGGACCAGGGGGTCCAAGGTTCGAATCCTTGTACTCCGACCATATTGAATAAAAAAGGCCTGTCTTTGACAGGCCTTTTTTATTTTTTGCGACGGTATTAAGGTCGAGAAAATCCCTTCCTAATAAAATCGTATAGCAAATTTATTGCTTACTGATCCTCTTCGTGCGGTCGATATTTTATCGGCGCTTCTCCGCAATACATCAATTCAAATAAGATGCCTGTGTGCGTTACTAAATGCAAATGGCCACCCAATTTCATAAAGAAACTGCGTGGCCATTTTTAGTGTGACTACTAATTATTACTGCTATTTATCCAGATGAATTAACGACCACGTCCACCCGAGCGGTGCGGTGCAGCCGGACGGGCTTGCGAATTGCCGCCACCGGTTCTCGCTGGCCCAGTGTTTGGCTTAGCGCCTTGCGATGGTGCTTTGCCTGCCGTGCGCTGACCTTGTGAGCGTCCGCCACCGCCACGATTGCCTCCACCGGCACCGCCGCCACCGCTACGCAGTTGAATCGGTTGTGCGCGGGCATTTGGGTCTGGTTCAAAGCCGACGATAATTTCTTTCGGCAATTCGCGTTTGATGAGTTTTTCGATGTCTTTCAACATCTGATGTTCATCAACACAGACCAGCGACACCGCTTCACCAGTAGCGCCAGCGCGACCAGTACGGCCGATACGATGAACGTAGTCTTCTGGTACGTTCGGCAAGTCGTAGTTAACCACGTGCGGCAATTGATCGATGTCGATGCCGCGTGCAGCGATATCGGTAGCGACCAAGACTTGCAAACTGCCATCTTTAAATTCGGCTAGTGCCTTGGTGCGTGCAGATTGACTCTTGTTGCCATGAATCGCCATGCCACTGATGCCATCTTTACCCAGTTGCTCAACCAATTTGTTGGCACCATGTTTGGTGCGGGTAAACACCAATACTTGCGGCCATGAATGGGTCTTGATCAGATGCGCTAACAAAGGATGTTTGCGATCGCGATCAACCGGATGGATTTTTTGCTGAATGACTTCGACGGTCGAATTGCGACGCGCAACTTCGATCATCGCCGGTGAATTCAGCAAGTTATCGGCCAGGATTTTAATGTCGTCCGAGAAGGTTGCAGAGAACAGCAAGTTCTGGCGTTTTTTCGGCAGTACTGCAAGGATCTTTTTGATGTCGCGGATGAAGCCCATATCCAGCATACGGTCTGCTTCGTCCAGAATCAAAATCTCGACATGCGTCAGATTGACCGTGCCTTGTTGCATATGATCCAGCAACCGACCCGGCGTACACACCAGAATATCTACGCCATGTTTCAGTATTTTGATCTGTGGATTGATTCCCACGCCGCCAAAAATTACCGCTGATGTCAGTGGCAAATACTTGCCATACAAACGTACGCTTTCTTCAACTTGCGCCGCCAGTTCACGCGTTGGTGTCAGGATCAGTGCGCGAATCGGACGCTGCGAACCGGTTGGGTTAGTGGACGAAGTAGATAAGCGATGCAGCACAGGGAGCGTGAAGCCTGCGGTTTTTCCGGTGCCAGTTTGCGCGCCTGCGAGCAAATCGCCACCCGCTAGTACGGCGGGAATCGCTTGTGCTTGAATCGGCGTCGGCGTGGTATAGCCGTGCTCAGTAACGGCACGAACGATGGCATCGGACAAGCCGAGTTCAGAAAATAACATGGTAGCTCTTAGAAGAATATCGGCCCGTCGCCGCTCAGGGCGCCAGTCGCAGGCAAACGGATTAAAAAATGTAGGAGTTGATTAGATTTGATTTAAGGCTGCGAAAACATGTGCGTGCAACCTAAAACATTCTATTTCCTTTACGGCGGCATTTGACTGGAGAATGGCCGCGCCCGCGGAGTATAGCAGCGAACATCATCGCCATAGCCAAAAAACACGCGTTGGCGTGGATTGGCGATAAGATTTGTGTATTCCTGAGGCCAGGCTGAAGCCGCAGGGCCGTGTTTATTACTTTTAAGAGCCAATTAAGCTTTGTCGCCCTTCATGGCTGCGCAAGCACGTTCTTTTATTTCATCCTCGGAGTAATCCGCGATATGTGTTGCGAGCGTCCAGACGTGGCCAAAAGGATCCTGAAGCGTGCCTGACCGGTCGCCATAGAATTGATCCTGTAATGGCTTGAGTTGCTTGCCGCCAGCAGCAAGAGCCTGTGCAAACAGACTGTCAACATTCTCGACATACAACAACATGCTGACGCCTGCGCTACCCGGTGTTTGTGGACTAAGAAATCCCATATGCGGATTTTCATCGGCCAACATCATGCGTGCATTGCCTATCTGGATTTCTGCATGACCAACTTTTCCGTCTGGGCCATCCATACGTGTCACTTCGGTTGCATTGAAGGCTTTTTGATAAAACATGATGGCGTCTTTTCCGCCTTTCACGATGAGGTAAGGCGTGATGGTCGTGTAGCCATTGGGGATTGCTTTAACCGCCATGATCGTTCTCCTAAATATTGTAAAGGGAGGGGATCTGCTATCAAAATATTGTCTGCTGCCTAGCAATGGATGCCGGTTTGACTGGTTTTATTGGTTTCGATATAAAAATGGCATCATATGTAAACATATGATGCCGTCGTGTGGCAATGCATTGTTAGCGTTGATGGTTTCTTAACAACGCGCGATACACCGTGATTTCCTGAAGTCGCTTTGCAATGTCATTCCGGCATCCGTTTCCAGCATAGGACGCCGTTTGATTTTTTGCTACTTGGTTGCGTAAGGTGATAGCAGGCTCACCAGTTGTGCAAAAATCTTAGGATTGCCCGCTAGAACATCGCCCTTATAAAGGTAATCGGAGTCGCCGACGAAATTGCCCACGATACCGCCGGACTCAGTGATTAGCAGCGTGCCAGCAGCGATATCCCAAGGTTTCAGACCTTTTTCAAAGAAACCATCAAGGCGACCAGCAGCAACATAAGCCAGATCAAGTGCAGCAGAGCCTGGGCGACGCAAGCCGGCACAGTTTTGGGTCATGACGCGGAACATCTTGATGTATTCGTCCATTACCGGGCCGTCAGTGACGCTGAACGGAAAGCCGGTGCCGATCAGGCCATCAGCGATGCGCACGCGCTTGCTGACGCGAATGCGTTTTTCGTTCAGATAGGCACCGGCGCCTTTGCTGGCGGTGAACAAATCGTTGCGGGTAGGATCGTAAATGACCGCTTGGGTAATCTGGCCGCGATGCTGCAAGGCAATCGATACACAGTATTGGGGGAAGCCGTGGATGAAATTCGTGGTGCCGTCGATAGGATCGATGATCCAGACGTTTTCGTTTTCGTCGTGCAGATTGGCGGAAGCGCCGGATTCTTCGGCCAAAATCGCGTGATCCGGATAAGCATTCTTCAACACGTCGATGATGGCTGCTTCGGCAGCCTGATCGACTTGCGTAACAAAGTCGTTATGGGCTTTTTTTGCCACTTCAAGCAAGTCAAGATCAAAGGATGCGCGCGAAATAACTGCGGCACCGCGGCGGGCGGCCTTGATGGCCGTATTGAGCATAGGATGCATATCTGGATTCGGTTCCGTTAAAATGGCGGCACTGTGCCTAACGGAACAGAACCACCTATATTAATAATAATGAGCGATGCAGGCGGTCTTAATAGTGTTGGCTGACACTTAACATCAGCTTTTCCCTGAAAATTACCTGCGAATGGCGCTATTTTAAATGAACCTGACAAAAACCAACACGTCTCTTTTCAATCGCTTGCGCTTTGTGCTGGTTGATACCAGCAGTCCCGGCAATGTTGGCGCTGCTGCGCGCGCTATAAAAACCATGGGATTTTCCGAGTTGGTGCTGGTAAATCCCCGTTATCCGGATGTGTTGCAGCGTGACGAAGCCATTGCCTTGGCAAGTGGTGCGCAGGATATTTTGGCCTCGGCCAGGATTGTGGAGACTATCGAGCAGGCTCTGCTCGGATGCAATTTTGCAGCGGCGCTAAGCGCCCGTTTACGTGAGTTTTCGCCGCCGGTAACCGCGCCGCGGGCATTAGCACTGCAACTTGCTGAGGATGTCACGCTTACTGGGGCTGTCATATTTGGCAGTGAGCGTTACGGCTTGCCGAATGAAATCGTCGAAAAGTGTAATGTATTGATTAACATTCCTGCTAATCCCGATTACTCTTCACTGAATTTGTCGCAGGCAGTGCAAGTATTGGCATATGAATGTCGGGTTGCTGCCAGTGCGCAAGAAACATTGCAAGGGGAGGTGGCGGCTAGCGGGATCGGTTTTCAAGGCGATACTGCCAATCTGGTTGAGATCGAAGGGATGTTTGCACATCTGGAGCGGGCGTTAATCGAAATCGACTTTCTTGATCCTGCTCATCCGAAAAAATTGATGCCACGGTTAAAGCGCTTGTTTTCTCGCGCCGGGCTTGAGACCGAAGAGGTGAATATTCTGCGCGGTATAGCGAATCAAATTTTGACCAAACGCCGACGTCTCGATCGTTAGGCGCGTGTATGTCTGATTGATTGATTGATTGATTGATTTATGGTGTGGGTGATCAGAATGCCTGTGTATTAGTGGACCTTCATGGTCCACTAAATATTTAATCAGGTCCAGTTACGCAATAATCCGACAACCAGCCCTTCGAGCGCAAAATCATCTTGATCTTCATTGACAACGATGGTCTCGAAATCTGGGTTTTCCGGCAGTAGTTCAATCGCGGAGCCTGTTTTTTTATATCTTTTTACCGTAACGTCATCACCCAGTCGCGCAACAACAATTTGCCCGTTTCTAGCATTTTCGGATTTTTTGACCGCGAGCAAATCGCCATCCAGAATGCCAGCATCGCGCATCGACATGCCACGTACTTTTAACAAATAATCCGGCTTGGCACTAAACAGTGCCGGATCGACGTTGTAGTTTGCCTGTATATGCTCTTGCGCAAGAATAGGCGACCCAGCGGCGACCCGCCCGACTAGCGGTAAATTAAGCTGCATCAACGCTGGATGCGGCAATGTGAACTGCTTGCCTGTGTCGTCAGCGCTGAGACCGCGTGCTAACGCGGGTTTGATGAGGCGAATACCACGCGATGTGCCCGGTGAAATTTCAATTGCGCCTTTGCGCGCAAGCGCTTGTAAATGTTCTTCGGCTGCATTGACCGAGCGAAACCCAAGTTCATTCGCGATTTCTGCCCGCGTTGGTGGAAAACCGGTGTTTTCGATGGCATTCGCAATCAAATCAAGAATTTGTTGTTGGCGAGCAGTAAGTTTGAGCATAGTAGTGGCTATCTTGAAATGGCGGACGTTGGCTAGGTAAGCTAGGCGAAATAATGCTGTGTATATAGTCAGACTGTATTTTTGTACAGTATTCATGTGAATGCAAGCAAATTCACATGCTTTAGACACCACAGTGCGTACTGATTGATGGCATTGAATTTTCTTGCATTACCCTGTATAGTGCTTGGTTTTCCTCTTCCCACACTCGTCTTGACGCCGGGGTGGGCTATCTCAACAGTCCAAAAAGGAGCTTACATGCGTCATTATGAAATCGTATTTATCGTCCATCCGGATCAAAGCGAGCAAGTGCCTGCAATGATCGAACGCTACAAGGGTATCGTCACTACACGTGGTGGTATCGTTCATCGCGTTGAAGATTGGGGCCGTCGCCAACTAGCATATCTGATTCAAAAATTGGCAAAAGCGCATTATGTTTGCTTAAATATCGAATGCGATAGCGAAACATTGACTGAAATCGAAACTGGTTTCAAATTCAATGATGCCGTTTTGCGTCATTTGACAGTCAAACTGAAAAAAGCTGAAACTGGTCCATCGCCGATGATGAAGGCCGTGCAAAAGGAAGATGCTGCTAAAAGCCATCGTACTGAAGCACCTGCCGCAGCTTCGGCACCAGCACCAGCTGCAGCCGCCTAATTTCGCCGATTAACTTGCAAACATTGCGTTATCAATTTTCCAAATAGACCGGAGTGAGCCAACCAAATAACGTGCTTCAATTGATTGCCGAAATCGCAGAACGTGAAGTATTGCGTTATACGCCAGCTGGCATACCGATCGTTTCGGCAATATTGCTGAGCCGTTCGTCACCAAATGAAGCAGGAATACAACGTCAGGTTGAATTCGAAATTGCCGCGCTTGCCATAGGCGAGATTTCGGGAAGGTTTAATCAGACGGTGTTGGGTGGTCAATACTGGTTCACAGGTTTTTTGGCACGCAAGAGTCGCAACGGACGAAGTCTGGTATTTCACATCACTGAATTTGCTGCAGTTGAGACTGTGGCCTAATTATTTATACAGGAGCCAAAAATGGCATTCGGTAAAAAGTTCGATAAAAGTAAACTGAAAAATAAGCGTCAACAACAAAATCCGCTGTTCAAGCGTAAAAAGTTTTGCCGTTTCACAGCAGCTCACGTTGCTAGCGTTGATTACAAAGACGTCGATACGTTGAAAGATTTCGTTCAGGAAAATGGCAAAATTATGCCAGCACGCCTGACAGGTACTAAGGCAATTTACCAACGTCAAGTAGACACCGCGATCAAACGCGCACGTTTCCTTGCTTTGTTGCCTTACACCGATCTGCACAACGTTTAATTGACGACCTGAAATAGGAGAAAAACATGCAAATTATTCTGTTAGAAAAAGTCGTTAATGTCGGCAATCTGGGTGAAGTTGTTAAAGTTAAAGATGGTTACGCACGTAACTTTCTGATTCCAAAACGTCTGGCTCGTCGTGCTACTGCTGCAGCAATCGCTGAGTTTGAAGTAAAGCGTGCTGAGTTGGAAAAAACTGCAGCTGCAAAATTGGCTGCTGCTCAAGCCCAAGGTGAGAAATTGAACGGTCTGACCGTAAAGATTTCACAAAAAGCAGGTGTAGATGGCCGTTTGTTCGGTTCAGTTACCAATGCGGATATCGCTGAAGCGTTGACTAAGCAAGGTTTTGCTGTTGAAAAATCGCAAGTCCGTTTGCCAGTCGGTCCATTGAAACTGGTTGGTGATCACGCTGTTGCCGTGTCATTGCACACTGATGTTTTGGTTGATGTCACTGTTGCTGTTATCGGCGAGCACGCTTAATTTATTAAGTTTGTCGCGACTACTTGTTGTATTGTAAAAAGCCGGGCTTGCCCGGCTTTTTTATCGCCCTTTTTTATGCGCCGCAACAGAGCTAAACATATTGCTAAGCAGGTATAATTCGCGCCATGCATGCACCTTCAGATCCACAGTTAGATTCCCTACGTGTCCCACCCCATTCAATCGAAGCGGAACAATCCGTTCTAGGCGGGTTGCTGCTCGACAATGCGGCCTGGGATAGAATCGCCGATTTTGTTCGGGCTGACGATTTCTATCGTTATGACCATCGGATTATTTTTCAGCATATCGTCAAGCTGATCAACAATACGCGACCAGCCGATGTCATTACTGTATTTGAATCCTTAAGCAGTACTGGCAAGGCTGAGGAAGTCGGCGGTCTGACCTATCTCAATGCGTTAGCACAAAATACACCGTCTGCTGCCAATATTCGCCGTTACGCCGAAATCGTGCGCGACCGTGGCATCTTGCGCAAACTGATTACCGTTGCCGATGAAATATCAGGACAGGCTTTCAGTCCGCAAGGCAAAGAAGTTAAGCAGATGCTGGATGAGGCCGAATCAAAGATTTTTGCGATTGCCGAAGAGGGCTCACGCGGCGCGCAGGGGTTTCAAGAAATTCAACCATTGCTGACGCAGGTTGTAGAGCGCATTGATGAGCTTTACAGCCGCGACAACCAAAGTGAAATTACCGGTGTACCGACTGGCTTTACCGACCTGGACAAGATGACTTCGGGCTTACAACCGGGGGATTTGATTATTGTTGCCGGTCGTCCATCGATGGGTAAGACCGCATTTTCTATCAATATCGGTGAAACGGTCGCTATCGAAAGTGGTTTGCCAGTTGCCGTTTTTTCAATGGAAATGGGCGGAACCCAATTGGCGATGCGTATGTTAGGTTCCGTTGGTCGTCTGGATCAGCATCGTTTGCGTACAGGGCGATTGAATGACGAAGATTGGCCACGTCTGACGCACGCGATTCAAAAGATGAACGACGCCCAGTTATACATCGATGAAACCCCCGCGCTGAGTTCGATGGAATTACGTGCGCGTGCCCGGCGATTGTCGCGCCAGTGCGGCAAGTTAGGCCTGATCATTATCGATTACTTGCAACTGATGTCAGGGAATAGCGCTGGCGAAAATCGCGCCACTGAAATATCGGAAATTTCACGAAATTTAAAAGGTCTGGCGAAAGAACTACAATGCCCGGTGATCGCTTTATCGCAGTTGAATCGCTCGCTGGAGCAGCGCCCAAATAAACGTCCCGTCATGTCTGACTTGCGTGAGTCCGGCGCGATTGAGCAGGATGCCGACGTTATCTTGTTTATTTACCGCGATGAGGTATATAACCCTGATTCCCAGGAAAAAGGCACCGCCGAAATCATTATCGGTAAGCAGCGTAACGGGCCGATTGGTAGCGTACGACTGACGTTCCTCGGGCAGTACACCAAGTTCGATAATTATGCCGGTGGCTTGGCAGCGCCATATGGCGGAGATTAACGCATCAACGATTAACCACGGTGTGTCTGCTTTTCACCGCAAAATGTGTCCCTTTTAACCTCAACACCTTTGGTTTTGAGGGAGTATTTCAAAAATATGTAACAATCCGGTCTGAGAAATAAGTACTAACTTTATTACATTTCAATAAAACGTCCTAAGTTTTCGGTAATGCAGTACAGATTTAACCCAGCTTTAATCAAGAAGAGAGAATACATATGTTTGCACGATTGATGCCCACCGAGGGCAAATTCTTTGAGCTCTTTAATCAGCATGCCGAGTTGTGCGTGAAGGGCGCGAAAGAAATGGTGGCATTAATGACGAATTTCGACGATCTGGAGATTCGGGTCCACGCCATTGAAGGCATCGAAAAGCAGGCCGATAAGATCACTTACGCGGCGATTGATATGCTGCACAAGACCTTCATTACGCCGATTGATCGCGACGATATTCATACCCTGATTACGCGTATGGACGACATCTTGGATTTGCTCGAAGATGCTGCGCAGACAATTTCCCTGTACGACATTAAGGCCATTACGCCAGAAGCTAAGCGTCTTGCAGAATTGTGCCTGTCCTGCGCTGAAAGAGTCAAAGCGGCGGTTGCCCTGTTACATAACATGGATAACTCGTCCAAAATTCTGGAAATTTGTGCTGAGATCGACCGTTTGGAATCGGATGCGGATCACGTCATGCGCGCCGCAATGTCGAAGCTTTTCCGCGACGAACCGGATGTACGTACGCTGATTAAGTTGAAGGCGATTTATGAAATTTTGGAAACTGTGACAGATCGTTGTGAAGACGTCGCGAATATCATTGAAGGCATCATCGTAGAAAACGCTTAAGTCCTTCGCCGCAGCATGTATGAAAAAGCGTGTTGCGCCATGGTGGGGTAGCTGGTAACGGCTACCTTTGCGGTAATAAAGATGCACTATCGTACCGCCTCGATGTAATTCAAAAACGACTCAATTTTCCATGCAAACTCTTCATATCAGTATTTACGTTCTTGCTTTCCTTGTTGCACTGGCGTTGGTGTTCGACTTTATGAATGGCTTTCATGATGCTGCGAACGCCATCGCCACGGTTGTTTCAACCGGTGTTTTAAAACCGCAGCAGGCCGTAGCAATGGCTGCCGTATTCAACTTTGTTGCGATTGCGGTGTTTCAGCTGCATGTGGCTGCCACTGTAGGTAAGGGCACCATTCATCCTGAAGTGGTTGATCATTATGTTGTCTTTGGCGCGCTGATTGGCGCCATCTGCTGGAATATCCTGACTTGGTACTATGGCATACCGTCATCGTCGTCCCATGCGTTGATTGGTGGCTTGGTCGGCGCTGCTGTAGCGAAAGCCGGTACAGGTGCTCTGATTTCGTCCGGTCTGATTAAAACTATCGCATTTATCGTTCTTTCACCATTGCTTGGCTTTATTTTTGGCTCAATTATGATGGTGCTGGTGTCATGGATTTTTGTGCGCTCCACGCCCCGCAAAGTGGATAAATGGTTCCGTCGCCTGCAATTGGTGTCGGCATCGATGTATAGCCTTGGTCATGGCGGTAATGATGCCCAAAAAACCATCGGTATCATCTGGATGCTATTGATCGCGGCCGGTGTGTCGAACGGGGCTGATTCGTTACCACCTTGGTGGGTTATTTTGTCTTGCTATAGTGCTATTAGTCTGGGAACATTATTCGGCGGCTGGCGCATTGTTAAAACGATGGGTCAAAAGATCACTAAATTGAAACCTGTTGGTGGTTTTTGCGCTGAAACAGGTGGTGCAATCACGTTGTTCATGGCGACTATCCTTGGCGTACCGGTCTCTACGACTCATACCATTACTGGCGCGATTGTTGGCGTTGGCGCGTCGCGCCGATTGTCTGCAGTACGCTGGGGTGTGGCGAGTAATATTGTCTGGGCCTGGATATTCACCATTCCGGCATCGGCATTCATTGCAGCGATTGCCTGGTGGATTGGGCGGCATTTGTTGTAAGCATTTGATGACTAACTGAGTTGTTGTCAGTATTTCAAGGCCGTGCAAATTTACTTTGCACGGCCTTTTTCATTTGTAAGGGGGATAGTAAATTCTATTTCAGTTATTGAGGATAAAGGGCAATCACTGTCGCCGTGCTTTTCTGGTTTATGGGGAAGGGGAGCCGAATGAATCAGGGTTGAGCAGGTTTGCAATATGCTGCCAGAAATAGTTAGCTGTCTGGCCTTTACGATGCGCTCAAGGCCGCCTTGTAAAGGTGTTGCAGGCTATTTGTAGTTGGTTAATGTAGGTGTACGTGCGCAACTTCAATTTGAAAGTCTTTGAGTGGGGATTTCTCATTTGCGCGAGATCCAAGTGCAAATAAAAACGGGCGGTGCGTAATTTATACACACCACCCGTTTTGCATTACCGCTACTTGATTAAATCTTAGTGCGCGCCACCAGCATCAATCGGCACACTTGATCGTAGTGGTTTGGTCAGCCATACCAGTCCTATCAAAAACAAAAAGAGTATCGCCGATATCCAAAATATATCGGTAGCGCCCTTCGTGCTTGCCTCAACCGTCATTAGCCTATCAATGACGGCGTAGGCCCCTTGCGGCGACATTCCTTGCGCGGTCAGGCCGTGGACTGCATCGGTAAAGGCGGTATTGCTAGGGCCGCTATGTTCGGATAATTGCGAATAATGCAAAGCAGTGCGTCGATCCCAAAACGTACTGGTTACTGAAGTGCCGATACCGCCAAACATAATCCGTACGAAGTTCGATAGACCCGCAGCTGCCGGAATCTTGTCAGGAGGTTGTCCTGACAAAATAATCGACGTCAGCGGAATAAAGAACATCGCCATCGCAGCACCTTGAATCACCGTTGGGATCATCAATGTCATGGTGTCAACGTTTTGAGTGAACTCAGAACGCATAAAAAATACAATTGCGAAGATAAAGAATGCAGCAGAAGCCACCAGACGTGCATCCACTTTGGGTAATAGCTTACCGATGACAGGCGACAGAATGATCGCGAAAATACCCACCGGCGCCATGACCTCACCCGCTAACGTCGCAGTGTAGCCAAGCTGCGTTTGCAGCCATAGAGGCAGAATCACCAAGCTACCAAAGAACAGTCCATAGCCGACTGAAATAGCGATCACACCGCCGCTGAAGTTACGGCTTTTGAAAAGCGATAAGTCGACAACCGGATGCTTGCTGCCCAATTCCCAAATCACGAAATAGATAAATGCAACCACTGCGATGGAAGTCAAAATAACGATCTGTCCAGAGTTGAACCAATCCAGTTCTTTACCCTTATCCAGCATGATTTGCAAACAGCCGACCCACACTACCAGCAGCCCCAGGCCAACTGCATCAATGGGCAGTTTTCTGGTTGCGGACTCACGTGTTTTATAGATGGACCAAGTCGCCCAGGCAGCAAATACACCAATTGGAATATTGATATAAAAAATCCACGGCCAAGTGTAGTTATCAGAAATCCATCCGCCCAATAACGGCCCCATGATCGGTGCCACCAGTGTCGTCATGCCCCAGAACGCCAGGGCCATCCCACTTTTTGAGGGCTTATAACTTCCTAGTAGCAATGATTGCGATAACGGAATCATCGGTCCGGCAACAGCGCCTTGCAGTACTCGCGCTGCAATCAATACTTCCATGCTTGGGGCTAAACCGCATAGCGTGGACGACAGGATAAACAGGATGATCGAGGTAATGAACAATCGGACCTGACCAAAGCGCTGGGTCAGCCATCCGGTCAGCGGAACTGAAATCGCATTCGCCACAGCGAACGATGTAATGACCCATGTACCTTGTTGTGGTGATACGCCCAAATCCCCGGAAATAGCGGGAATGGAAACGTTCGCAATCGACGAGTCGAGCACGTTCATGAACACGGCTAGCGATAAAGCTACCGTGCCCAGAACCAGTTTCCCACCCGTTAACGGTTGTAACGGCTGGTGTGGTTGATTAGGGGAACTCATGCAGGCATTCCGGTGTGGTTATTGTGCAAAATACGCCGTGAAATCGGGGAAATAGGCATAAAGCGCACATTTCCGTTTTTTTCACGGCTTCCGTTGCGACAGGTTTCAATGCGCGGCAGTAGCGTTGGAGGCATTATTAGCGGCAATAATGCGGCTGATAATGGCATCCGCCTCTTCACCCGATTTGTCGAATACATCCGTCTTGTAAGCTGGCGTTGTTCGTGCGGCAGAACCTGCTGTCAGCGATGTTCCTTCGGTTTTGGCAATGTCGACCTTTACATCCATCGAAACACCAATCCGCAAAGGATGCGTTTCCAGATCTTTAGGGTCTAACGTGATGCGTACCGGAATACGTTGAACGATCTTGATCCAGTTACCGCTAGCATTCTGCGCTGGCAACAAGGCGAAAGCGGAGCCAGTACCTGCTGCCAGGCCAGCTACTTCGCCGTGGTATTCGATCTTCGAACCGTAAAGGTCTGAGACTAACGTCACAGGTTGGCCGATACGCATGCTGGCGATCTGCACTTCTTTAAAGTTGGCATCAACCCACAGTGCATTTAATGGCACGATCGACAATAAAGCCGTTCCTGCGGCGACCCGTTGACCGACTTGTACCGAACGCTTGGCGATGTAGCCGGTAATTGGCGCTGGCAAGGTGGTGCGTGCATAGTTCAAATACATATTGCGTACCTGCGCTGCGGCGCGCAGTACGTTTGGATGCTGCTCAACAGTTGTTTTGTCAGTCAGTACGCGATTTGAGGCAAGTTGTTCGCTGGTTGCTTGCAACGCTGCATCGGCCGCTTGTAACGCGACTTTCGCATGCTCCAACTCTTCCTTGGACACGGCACCTGTAGAAATCAATTGCTGGCGGCGGGCCAGGTCGGCGCGGGCTTTTTCGACTTCCGATTTACGCGCCGTAACGTTCGCACTTAATGCACTGTTGTTCACGAACAATGTGCGTACTTCACGGACGGTTTGGGCAAGTTGGGCTTCAGCCTGATCCAATGCAACCTTGGTATCGGCTTTATCTAACTCAATGAGAGGCTTGCCGGCATGCACCAACTCGGTATCGTCGGCATTAATTGCCAAAACTGTACCGCCAACTTGTGGCGTCACTTGGACTACGTTGCCAGAGACATAAGCATCGTCGGTGCTTTGATAATGACGGGCAAACACTGCCCACCAGATGCCGTAAGCGATCAATAAAATGATCAGAATCACCGTGACAGCAATCAGCAGGCCGCGCCGTTTACCTTTGGTTTCAACGGGTGTTTCGATGTCCGGCACAGCAGCGCTCGCTGGCGTGTCAGCTATTGTCGGGTCTTGAGGAGTTTGATTAGGTGTGTTCATGACGCTGCATTCGCAAGAGGTGGACGGTTCGATGAAGGGGTAGTGCTATTTTGTGTGGCGGGGGTGTTGTTTGCGGTTGGCGTTAAGCCTTCGGCATTTGCATCAAAGCCGCCCCCCAATGCTTTGATAAGACCAATTCGCAGATCGGCACGCCGCGCACGTGTATCCAGTTCTAGCTTGCGCTGTGATAGATACGTAATTTGCGTAGCGACGACTTGCAACATATTAGCTGTGCCGACTTGTTGGCGTTGTTGCGCCAATGTCATACCGCGTTCGGCGGCGGTGATTGCGAGTTGCTGATTGTTTTTTTCAACTTCAGCGGCGCGTAACGATTGCACCTGATCCGAGACTTCATGCAAGGCGTCTGTAAGCGCTTTGTTATAGGTGGCGACAGCGCCATCGTAGGCAGCAACGCGGCCTTTGA
The DNA here is from genome assembly GCF_003056055.1 of Glaciimonas sp. PCH181. Classification (NCBI taxonomy): domain Bacteria; kingdom Pseudomonadati; phylum Pseudomonadota; class Betaproteobacteria; order Burkholderiales; family Oxalobacteraceae; genus Glaciimonas; species Glaciimonas sp. PCH181. The sequence continues at coordinate 1,092,467 of NZ_PYFP01000001.1, read as the reverse complement.
GCTGGGCACGCAATGCGCCACCTTCAAAGATTGGCAAATGAATCGCCGGGCCAATCCCATTCACCATGCTGCTTTTGCGGAGGAAGTTGGTCCAGCCCAGACTGGAAAGACCAATCATCGCGGAAATATTCACGTTGGGATAAAACTCTGTTTTGGCGACCTTAATGTCGCTCTGCGCGGCTTCGACCTGCCAGCGCGCAGCTACGATATCGGCACGGCGTCCCAACAAGCCCAGCGGCAATTGATCGGGCAGGGTGACGGCTGCTTCTGCGGGTAGCGTTGGTTTGGCAATGCGCAAACCACGATCTGGACCTTGTCCGAGTAATGCCGCGATTTGATTGCGGGTCAAGGCGATGGCCTCATCCCACTGGGCATGCTCAGAGCGCAGATTGGCGACTAGCAAGCGACTTTGCTGATTATCGCTCTGGGTATCGAGGCCAGCCGCAAAGCGCTGTTGGGTCAAGCGCTCTAATTGATCGCGCAAAGCTAATTGTTGGGTGGTTAAATCCAATTGCGCATACTCACGCGCCAACTGTACCCATGCTCTGGCGACCGCAGTGGTCAGCATCAGACGCGAGGCTGAATGTTCGGCCTCCGCTGCTTTACTCTGAGATAGCGCGGAGCGTAGCTCGGCACCATGCTTACCCCAAAAATCGAGATCGTAAGAGAAGTTCAGCGCCAACTCGTTATCCGTTACATACGCGCCACCAAAAGGAGGCGGGTAAATGCTGTTTTCGGTAAAGCGTGTGCGAGTAGTTGAAAAGCTGGCACCAACTTGTGGCTTGGATGCTGCACCCGCTGCCTCGACCATCGCACGTGCTGCCGCAACACGGGCTGCTGCAACCTGCAGATCTGGATTGCCAGCCAATGCCTCATCCGTCAATTCTTGCAGCGGTGCGCCACCGATACTTGTCACCCAAGAGGCATCAGGCCACAAACCACCTTGATTTGGAAGAGAGCTTGCTGTGGCGTAGTCGGTGGGCGCATTCGTATGTGCGCTAGTTTGAATACCGCGCATATTGGCGCATGCCGATAGCAAGACTACAGCTGCACAGACCGCAAGGCGCTGCTTACTCACCAGTGAGAAGGCGCGGCCGGACTTGATTGAGAGAATGTTCATTGGAGTAATGTGTTTAACGGCAATTGTTGATGATGTCATGTTTATAGAAGATGTCCTGAAGGCAATTGCAACTGCCAATGAACTGAAATTACTATTGTCTAGTCAATGAGTTTTAACGGTAGTCGATTACGCACTATTTACAAGGATGCGGCGTAATAAAGACTTCAGAAAGCCGATTTCTTCTACTGTGAACCCTTCGAAATGCTGATTCAGCACTGCACAAAAATGCTTAGGTACTTGTTTTGCGAGTTCGGCACCGTCATCGGTCAGCACTAAATTCACTAAACGCCGATCCCGTGCACACGGCTCACGCAAAATTAATCCACGCGCAGCAAGCCGATCAATCATCCGCTTCATAGAGGCAGCGTCAGTATAGGTTTCGCGTGCCAGATCAGCAGCTGTCGAATATTTGCCGGTAGAAAGCATCAGCAGGATCGCACCTTGGGCGTGGGTGATCTTATATTCGCTGAGTTGTTCGTCTGAACTCTTTACCAGCATAGTGCGTGTACGCGCAAGCAAATAGCCAATGCTATCTTCAATCTGATAGTTGTCGAGAGGGAAAAGCGGAGGGGTATTACTCAAAGGATTGCTCACTTGATTTCTTTAATATTCATTGCCTAGGCAAGAATATACAGGAATTTGACGGAGTTCACAGACGGTGCTTACGACGGAAAATTGCAAGACTTGATGCGGGAGGCTATCGAGAGCCTTTACAGGAGCGATGCAAATGCAGTAAACGTTATTTTTTGCGAAAAAATGGGGTATTTGTAGAGTACGTTCTCAAGTAATTTCTGCCAGTGCGATGGTTTATTGTTGTTTTTTCGCAATACTTGCAGGCCTTTATACCTAAAGAAACCTCAATTAGGGAAAGCAATCAGGGGATTGACCGACGCTTTGGTCTGTCGCGATAAGGCCAACAGGCGAATTAATAATTGTTATTCAAAGCCACAAAAAGAAAAAAGGGAACAATTCAATAGAATCGTTCCCTTTTGCACTGTTTGCGTGGCAAAACTAGCTAGCCGACGCTTCAATGAGAATTACAACACTTCACTCGCATGATCTGCCAGACGCGATCTTTCGCCGCGAGCCAACGTTACATGTCCGCTGTGCGACCAGCCTTTGAATCGATCGACGACATACGTCAGGCCGCTTGAGCCCTCAGTCAGATATGGCGTATCGATCTGCGCAATGTTACCCAGACAAATAATTTTTGTACCTGGACCGGCGCGTGTCACCAAGGTTTTGATTTGCTTTGGCGTCAAATTTTGCGCCTCATCAATGATCAAGAACTTGTTAACGAAAGTGCGACCACGCATGAAGTTAAGGGATTTGATTTTGATGCGTGAGCGAATCAAGTCTTGTGTCGCTGCACGACCCCATTCACCCGCATCAGAATCCGACTTATTGAGAACTTCGAGATTGTCGTCGAAGGCTCCCATCCATGGACCCATTTTCTCTTCTTCCGTGCCCGGCAAGAAACCAATATCCTCGCCAACTGGCACGGTGACACGCGTCACGATGATTTCGTTATACGTTTTGGTTTCCAGCACTTGCGCCAGCCCTGCTGCCAAGGCTAGCAAGGTTTTACCCGTACCGGCCTGGCCCAGCAACGTGACGAAGTCGCACTCAGGATTCATCAATAAATTCAGTGCAAAATTTTGCTCACGATTTCGGGCTGTAACGCCCCACACACTATTTTTGGTATGCGCATAGTCGCGCAGCGTTTGCAATACCGCTGTCTTGCCGTTGATTTGTGTAACTTGTCCGTAGAATGCTGGTTCGCCGTTTTTCGGTTCAATGAAAACGAACTGATTGACCAGAAGTGATGGCACCAATGGGCCGCTCAGACGATAAAAAGTATAGCCGGTGCCAAGCTTGTTTTCTTGCCAGGATTCGATTCCTTTGCCATGCTTAATCCAGAAATCATCCGGTAATTGCTGTATGCCTGAATACAGCAAATCGGTATCTTCCAGCACATGGTCATTGAAATAATCTTCTGCCGGCAGACCCATTGCACGGGCCTTGATGCGCATATTAATGTCTTTAGACACGAGCACAACCGGACGGCCAGGTGTTTCGGTTTCCAGCGCACGTACTACGCCCAGAATCTGATTATCTGCTTTGCCGACCGGCAAGCCCTCAGGCAACGTGCCATTTTGCAGTTTGGTCTGGAAGAACAAGCGACCTTTGGCGTCTTTGTTCCCTAGTTTTGCCAGCGGAATGCCGTGGTCGATCTGTGCATCGACCACATCACCCACCAAGGCATCCAATGAACGCGATACCTGACGGGCATTACGTGCAACCTCGGACATCCCTTTTTTATGGTTATCGAGTTCTTCCAGCGTCACCATCGGCAAGTAAATGTCGTGTTCTTCAAAGCGGAACAGCGAGCTTGGATCATGCATCAAAACATTTGTATCGAGTACGAACAGTTTAGTGACGCCGGATTTGTCGGCGGCACGGCTGGTGCTGGATTTAGGGCGATCTGTCGATTTAACAGTTTTGTCTTTGACTGAACGCGGGTTATCGGATGGCGCTTTATCGGTTTTACGGCTCTCAACGACGCGTGCTTCTACTGGTTTGCTGCGTGCTTGAGGGGCTGTTGTCAGCTTCGGTGCACTCACGGTGCTTGCAGGTCGCGCGGTGCGCGCAACTGGTTCAACGATGGCAATGCGGGGTTTGACGGTTTTGCCAGCTTCCGCTTTTGGATAATCCTGGACGGAAAGTAGGGCAGCGGGTTTGGTCGGTAGTTTTGGTAGGGGCATAAAAAACCTCGCTCTAGTGATGAAAAAATAGTTCGCTTTGATATGGCTTGCCGCCAAACCGCTCAGCCGCGTTATGCCTTCTCATACAGTCGTACTGTCTTCGTCGGCAAGGTTGATAACATCGTTGCTGAAACAATTTTGCGCAAGTCCTGTGTGAAACAAGTAAAACACGAACTAGACCAACCGGTGAAAAATAAATATAAAAACAACAAAAATGACGGGCAGCTATCTTTGGAACTGAAAGAAACGCTAAATTGCAAAGTAAAAAAGCCGTTTGAGAAGGCCAAAGACCTTATTCTCAAACGGCTTTCCAGGAATTATTTTTCTTGATTTCAATGATGTAGAAACTCAATTAATAGTCTTCACAAAATCCAGTACGTCTGCCACGTGGCCAGGCACCTTTACTCCACGCCATTCTTTCACCAATGTGCCGCTGCCGTCAATCACAAACGTGCTGCGATCAACGCCACGCACTTGCTTGCCGTACATGTTTTTAATTTTCATGACATTAAACATAGCGCATAAGGTCTCGTCCGGATCTGAAATCAGGTCGAACGGCATCGCCAGCTTGGCTTTGAAACCTTCGTGTGAACGAATGCTGTCACGGCTTATCCCAAATAAAAACGTATTATTTTGCTGGAATTCGGGGTAGAGGTCGCGGAATTGAATGCCTTCGGTCGTACAGCCCGGCGTGTTGTCTTTTGGGTAAAAATAGAGCACCAGATTTTTGCCCTTAAAGTCAGATAAGGTAAAAGTCTGATCGCCGGTCATGGCAGCGGAAAAGTCGGGCACAGTCATGTTGATAATCGATGCGTGATCTGCCAATTTATTGTCCTGTTCCCTGAGTCAAATGTATAAAATAATTACCAGTTCAGAGATACCCAGACATCCGCAAACGATTATTCGCTGGGCTGCATGATCATATCCCCGGAGCGTCCCGGTAATTCTGCCCAGCGCAACGGCAAAGTCGGTAAATCCTGATCTTTAACCTGCCGGTAATAGTCGTCCATCGCCACCAGATCGTAACCTTGCTTGCGCCATCCCTGCAACAGTTGCTCAAATATTGGGGCGAGTTTTTGTCCTTCAAGTTCTGCATGCAATGTAAATACGTGATCTCGCGGCGACGCCGTCAATTTCAGTATATGTGCGCCAATATTTGTAATATTTAATTCGACGCCATCTATAGTACGTCCCAGTAGCTCATCCAGCGTCGGCAACGTGGTTGGCAGCTGAATGCAGGGCAATGTTGCGCCTTCTACGCTTAATCGATGCGGACCAGCATGTTGGTCGGCCAAAGCGCCTGACTCCGTCAGCATCGCACGACCATCCGACGAGTAAGCAATATTAAACGCTTCAAGTTGCTGGAATGCATGCGGATTCATTTGCCATCCCGCTGCGCCGTGGGTTTTTGGTGCGGTCCCGAAGATAAGCTTGAATCGATCAAATGCCCGTTGCATGGTGGCTTGCGTCCACACAGCATCGCGTTGTCTTACGTGGTCTTGCCAGACGCGATGATCCCAGGTGTGGATGCCGCATTCGAAGCCTGCTGCGCGCACTGCCTGCATATAGCTTGCGCAGGTTTTGCCGATATCCGGCGCGGGCAATAAAACGCCATACATCAGCGTTTTCAATCCGTAATGTTCAACTACCGATGTACGCGATACTTTTTTGAAAAACCCAGGCCGAAATACCTGCTTCAAGGCCCAGCCCGTATGGTCCGGGCCAAGTGAAAACAGAAACGTCGCACGTGCTTGATATTTGGTCAGCAAACGCACCAGATTCGGGACGCCTTCGCGTGTACCACGATAGGTGTCAGCATCGATTTTTAAGGTAAGTAGAGGCAAGGGATGGTCTGATCTTTGAGAATAATAAGTCGCAATATACGGGGAAATATCTTGTTTGCGGGTAATGCAATCGCAATATTGACGCTGTTTTATATGGCGAAAAAAAGGCGGAAGACAAAACTTCCGCCCAGTACATTCTGCGCTAAGCCTGATGCAGCAATGCGCTTAATCCAGACTTTAATCCATCAAAGCGCGGGCTTCGGCGACTTGACCGCGATAGGCATCAAAAATATTGCGTAACGTGTCAGCCATGTTGATTGTTGGCTGCCAGTTCAGTTCGTCGCAAGTATTGGTGATTTTTGGTACGCGATTTTGAACGTCCTGATAGCCGTTGCCATAGTACGCTGCCGAAGTCGTTTCGATGATTTTCACATTCTTGGCCGACTCCGCGTATTCAGGATATTCAGCAGCCAATTTCAACATCATTTCAGCTAGATCCCGAATAGAGTAGTTGTTAACCGGGTTGCCGATGTTGTATATTTTGCCGCTGGCGACGCCATCTTTGTTGGCGATAATCTTGATCAGTGCATCAATACCGTCGTCGATATACGTAAATGCACGTTTTTGCTGACCACCGTCTACCAGCGAGATGTTTTCACCACGAACGATGTGACCGAAGAATTGTGTAACTACGCGTGAGCTACCTTCTTTTGGCGTATGGATCGAATCCAGGCCAGCACCAATCCAGTTAAACGGGCGGAATAGGGTGAAGTTTAGGCCATCTTCCATGCCATAGCCCCAAATCACACGATCCATCAACTGCTTCGCGCAAGAATAAATCCAGCGTGGTTTATTGATTGGGCCGCAGATTAATTCGGATTCTTCCGGATCGAATTCTTCATCGTGGCACATGCCATAGACTTCGGAAGTTGATGGAAATACCAAATGTTTGCCGTATTTTGCAGCAGAACGAACGATCGGTAGATTGGCTTCAAAATCCAGTTCGAACACGCGCAAAGGCTTTTTGACGTAGGTCGATGGCGTTGCAATGGCGACCAGTGGCAGAATTACATCGCATTTCTTGACGTGATACTCAACCCATTCTTTGTTAATCGTGATGTCGCCTTCAAAGAAGTGCATGCGCGATTTGTACTCTTCGTTGTCGAGCAGGTCACGGATGCGGTCGGTCATCATATCCATACCGTAGACGTGCCAGTCGGTAGTATCCAGAATGCGCTTGGAAAGATGGTGGCCGATGAAGCCGTTAACGCCGAGAATAAGGACTTTTTTCATATTGGTATCTTGTAATTAGGTTGTCATTCTGGATGATTATGGTGTCCGCGCCGAACATTAAACACTGCAACTTCTATCTATAGCATGGTGGCGTTAGACCGCCTTACAGTTGCTTAAGGACGGGACAATATTACTGAGGCGTTTGCCCGGCATTTCTCTGAAGCGTCGCTTGCAGCATTTCTGCCGTTACTGTTTTTCCATCGGCGGTCAGACTTTTGATTAACAGCGCACGACCATCGCCGCATACGCCAAAAATGCAATTATCCTCTACCGCCAAGCCTAGTGGCAAATTTGGCGTAACGATAGTCGATAAACGTGCATTTTCTATAACAAAAGTGGTGTCGCCGACGACCGTCCATGCACCCGGATAGGGCGGTGCAACTGCGCGATACAGGTTGTACACGGCTTGCGCCGTTTGTTGCCAGTCGATTTTGCCATCTTCTGGCTTACGCCCACCGAAATAACTGCCTTGCGACAAATCATTCGGCAGCTTAGTTGGTTTGCCTGACAACATTGCTGGCAGCGCATTCCATAACGTTTGCTCTGCCGCAACGACAACTTTGCCGAAGACTTCATGCGCAGTATCGTCCGGTAAAATGGGCACCGCCGTTTGCGCGACGATAAAGCCAGCGTCGGGCTTGGCCGTCATTTCATGCAATGTCGCGCCAGTCTCAGTCTCGCCGTATAAGACTGCCCAATTAATCGGGACGCGGCCGCGATATTTCGGCAGCAACGAGCCATGCATGTTGTAAGCGCCATGTTTCGCTAAACTCAACAACGTCACCGGCAACATATGGCGGTAATAGAAACTGAAAATAAAGTCTGGCTGCAATGCTGTGATTTGCGCAAGTAACTCTGGATTATCCGGGTTTGACGGCGTTACCACCGGAATACCATGTTCACGACATATTGCTGCAACTGAATCGAACCAGATAGTTTCTTGCGGGTTATCTTCATGGCTGACGACCAATGCGATATCGACGCCGCGTGCCAGCAAAACCTTCAGGCAGCGGACGCCAACGTTGTGATACGCAAAAACCACCGCTTTCATGAAGCGTCCTTATCTTCTGGTGAAGATTGCTCTAAGACTGCTTGCACAACATAGCGCGGACGGGCACGTACTTGCTGGTAAATGCGGCCGACGTACTCACCGACTAGCCCTATTCCAAACAAAATGACGCCCATCAAGAAGAAATTTATCGCAAACAGGGTAAATAGTCCCTGCACTTCAGCGCCAAACAGGAAACGTCGCACCAGTAGCAAAATGAACAATGCAGCGGATCCAAAAGCCAGAACGATGCCGGCCAGAGAAAACAGCTGCAATGGTACTAATGAAAAACCGGTGACCAGATCGAAATTCAATCGAATCAAGCTGTAAAGCGAGTATTTCGACTCACCCGCCGAGCGCTCTTCGTGCTCAACCATAATTTCGGTCTGCTTGCGCGCGAATGTATAAGCCAGGGCGGGAACAAACGTATTCACTTCCTTGCACTGGTTAATCAGGTCAACCACATTGCGGCCGTAGGCGCGCAGCATATTGCCTTGATCGGTCATTTTGATGTGGGTGATTTTTTCGCGGAGCCGATTCATTACCTTTGAGGCAACGGTACGCCAGGCAGAATCCTGACGCTGACGGCGTATGGAGCCGACGTAATCATAGCCCTCACGCATTTTGTTGACCAAATTGCCGATTTCTTCCGGCGGATTTTGCAAGTCGGCATCAAGTGTGATGATAATTTGACCACGACTATTTTCAAAACCGGCCAAAATCGCCATGTGCTGGCCAAAATTGCCGTTAAACAGGACAACGCGGGTGACGTCCGGACGCAGCCGAAATTGATCGGCTAGCACTGCTGCGGAAGTGTCGCGACTACCGTCGTTGACGAATATGATTTCGTAAGACGTGCCCAGCGCATCAAGCGCCGGATAAAGACGCTCGAATAGTTGGGCGAGTCCGGATTCTTCGTTATAAACCGGGATGACGACGCTGATTTCTGGTTTCATGAATCTTTTGCAAATTTATTTAAGCACGGATTTTACCGCGTCCACCGCTCGTTCGACATCATTGCTTGTCATTGCATTGAACATTGGTAGCGTCACGATGAGTCGGCCAACACGTTCCGACACTGGAAACATGCCTTCTTTAAAGCCGCGTGCGCGATACATGCTGAACAGGTGGATTGGTGCATAGTGGTAACCGACACCGACGCCAAGCGCTTGCATTTGCTCCATGAACGTCGCGCGTGCGGGTTTTCCGTCGGTGCGCTCAGGCAGCACTAATTGAAACAAGTGCCAATTACTGTTCTCAAAATCTGCAATGGGCAATTCCGCGCCGTATTTTTCGGTGAAGTCGCTACCAAAACAGTTGAAATAGTGTTTTGCCAACGTGCGGCGATGGGCGGTGATGGCATCAATATGTGCAAACTGACCGAGGCCGATCGCGGCTGCGATGTCCGTCATATTAAATTTGCCGCCCAGAACGTCGACATCGATGCCGTCGTAGCCACTGCGGGTAACGCCTTGCAGGCGATATTTTTCCGCTAGCCGGGCTTCTTCAGCATTATTCAAGACTAAACAACCGCCTTCGGAAGAGGTAATATTTTTGTTGGCCTGAAAACTGAACGAGACGAAATCGCCAAATGCGCCGATGTGCTGACCTTTCCAGGAGGAGCCAAGCGCTTGTGCTGCATCTTCTACCACGCGCAGATTGTGCTTCTTCGCAATCGCATATAAACGATCCATATCGACCGGCAAGCCAGCGAGATAGACCGGAATAATGGCTTTTGTACGAGGCGTGATTGCCGCTTCCAGCTTATCCAGATCGATATTGTGGGTATGCGGATCAATATCGGCAAACACCGGCGTTGCGCCAGTTTCTATAATTACATTCGCAGTAGCGACCCATGAAATCGGCGTGGTAATGACTTCATCGCCGGGACCGATTCCAGCAATACGCAAAGCGATTTCCATGGTGCATGTGCCGGAATTAAAGGTCCGCACAGGGCGACCGCCCAAATACTCGGATAATTGGCTTTCAAAAGCCTGTACCTTCGGGCCGCTGGTGATCCAGCCAGAGCGAAGGACATCGCCGACGGCGGCGATCGTGTCCTCATCGATAGTCGGCTTGGAAAATGGCAGGAACGGTTGTTGCGATTGTTGGCTCATAGCGAATTTCACCAAAGTATTTAAGTTGTCGGGAGCGCCGATGGGAGTATTGATCGGTTGCGAGAAATGTTCAAATGCTTACACCCGTTTGAAATTTATCTGGCCGATTCTATTCAAAGGATAGCGTCAGCCAGATAAATGGTCTGTCGTCAGCTACGTGTTAGCAACACCACGCCAACGATGATCACACCGATCGCCATGATGCGTTGGGCCGAGATAGTTTCACCTAAAAAGTACCACGCACCAATCGCGCTAACGATATAACCCAGCGACAGTAAAGGGTAAGCAATCGTCACATCCACGCGTGACAGGCCGATAATCCAGACGCCTACTGAAATAACATAGCAAGTCAGGCCGCCAAGGATAGGCAATTGCGTAGCTAATTTGATGCCGGTGGCAAACCAATTCTGGCTTGTTAAATGAATCGCGCCGACCGCATTGGTGCCCGCTTTCAGCAGCAATTGCGCCAAGGCATTCAGGAAAACGCCGGTCAGAATAAAGCCGAAGGTGGTGATTGTCATAGGCTTTAATCCTTATTGGGTTGACGTGGAAGCCGAAGCCGCACTAGCGGCGCTGGCGTCGGATGTTGCTGCGGCTGGTTCTGGAGCTGGCGTTGCTTCGGTCTCTTTGGCAGGAGATTTTTCACCAGGTTTTTGCATGGCGTTAGTCACTACGACACGGCGTGGATCTTGCGCAATGACACGCATCGGCAGGCCTTTCTTTTGCAACTCCGTATAATTTTCAGGACGCATGATCGCTACATCCTTTTTCCCGGCGTCGTGATCTGCGGCCCACTTAACGGCAAATGCATCAACTGTCGGAATCCAAAGTTGCGGCTCTTGATTCAGGCCAAATTCCAGCTCATCCATATGCTGCACCATAATCATGGTGCGGCGCAGGTAGAACGGCAATGACTGTTCATATTTGCCGACAACATAAAGCGGTGTCTCTGGCGTTAGCTCAGCCTCGATGGCGGGCACCATATCGATTCCCGCAGAGTAACGACCTTGAGGATCATGACCGTACATCAATATCTGACCGCCTAAAAATCCGCTCGTCGCTAATGCCACAATTGCCCATTCTTTTTGACGGCGCGATAACAGCAGGGCGGCGATGGCGCCTATACATGCGATGACTGAGGCTGCAAATACCCAAGGTACGTGTGCTGTCATCAATGGCAACGAATAAGCATCTTTTGCCAGTGAAGGAATCTTCCACGCCAACACCACGCCGATTGCGCCTGGTATTAGCAAGAGCAGGGCTGAGGCATTGATAGCTTTATTTGATGCTTTTTCCAGATGGCAGGCAATCAGCAGCGCCAGCGATGGAAAAATCGGCAATATATAAGACGGCAGCTTCGAATCAGAAATGCTGAAAAAGAAGAAAATAAATAATGTCCAGATCAGCAACATCTTTTTCGGCTGGAAACCGGCAGCGGCATTGCGCTCATGCGCGCCGTTCCACAAACTCTGGAAAAGAACGCCTAACCACGGAATGATGCCCAGCAATAGAATTGGTATGAAGTAGTAAGGCGGTCCATAACGATGATGGATTTTGCTGGTAAAGCGCTCAAAATGCTCATGAATGAAGAAAAAACGCGGAAATTCCGGGTTTTTCAACGAGATCAGTACAAACCAAGGCGTGGTAATAACAAAGAAAAGTATCAGACCTTTAATGAGATGCAAGCGCTTCCAGATCGACCAGTCGCGGGAAAATAATGTGTACAGCACCAACACCGCGCCCGGCAAAACGATCCCGATCAATCCTTTGGATAGTACCGCCAGCGCCATGCCTGCCCAGCAGACCAGCATCCAGTTGCGTTGTTCTGTGGCATCCGCTTCGCTACGTTGTGCTATTAACAAGCCAACCAGAGAAAGCGTCATCATGCCAGCCAGCCCCATATCCAGCGTATTGATATGGCCCAAACCAGCCCATAAGAAGCTGGAACCTAGTACTAAGGCTGCGAAAAAACCGGTGCGCTCTGAAAATACTTTGCGACCGGTGAAGGCGACCAATACCACGCCCAACAAACCGCATAAGCCAGTCCACAAACGCGCTTGCCATTCACCCAGACCAAATATTTCAAAGGTCAACGCATTCATCCACGTTTGCAACGGTGGTTTTTCAAAGTATTTGATGCCATTCAAGCGCAAGGTGACCCAGTCACTGGTTGCGACCATCTCGCGCGCCATTTCAGCGTAGCGTCCTTCGTCACTTGGTACTAGCGTGCGTGCGCCCAGCATGTAGCACCAGATAATACAAAATAGGAGAAATAAGACCCAGACAAAGGTCTTGGATTTATGCAGTTCACGCATCTTGAGCGGGTCCCTTGATTGTGGAGATCGGATCGACTGTGTCGAAAATTAATGCTAGCGCGACTTTGCGTCCTTCGGCCATCAAAATGTTGTAGGTACGGCATGCCGCCTGATTGTCCATGCATTCCACGCCGATACGGCGCGCAGTCAGGACCGTTGTCAGTTTTGGATGCACAAAGCGCTGGCGTTTGCCCGTGCCGAGTATGACAACATCGGGATCCATGCTGGCGATATGGGCAAAGTGTTCCGGGTCTAGTCGCTCAAAGTTGCGCACAGGCCATGCGACCGGCGGCGATTCTGGCAGGACGAGCAGGCTGTAATCAAAACGGACCAGATTGATGTCGACACCATTGTCATCATAGGCGGTCACGGTCTGGTATTGCTGTGTTGCGGTGTGGTGCAGCTTCATGGTCTGATTCTCCGCGTGAAGGACGGCAATTAAAGTCGATAAGATCGTAGCAAATGTCGTCCGATCAGATCGTTGCAGCCCGCCAATTCCCGTAAAAAGGAAAATAAAGTGCTGCATTGTAGCGTTTTCCATCGGTAACGAACTGCTATTACATGATAATTTGATTGATAAAGCTTCACGCTTTCGGCAAAATGGCTGGTTCTCGCCTACTCTAATGGGCTAATTCTGGCGAACCCTTTTGCGCCAGTGAATGCATGCCGATATGGCATCAAATAACAAGGATCGTGCTGTGCGACCAATTCAAAAATCAAAAAAACTGGACGACGTCTGTTACGACATCCGTGGACCTGTGTTGGAAAAAGCGCGGCAAATGGAGGAAGAAGGCCATAAGATTATCAAATTGAACATTGGTAATCTGGCCGTTTTCGGTTTCGAGCCTCCCGATGAAATCGTACAGGACATGATCCGCAATATGGGTAATGCCGCAGGCTATACCGATTCCAAAGGTATGTTCGCGCCGCGCAAGTCGGTGATGCATTACACCCAGCAAAAGAACATTCGGGGCGTCACTATTGAAGATATTTATCTCGGTAATGGTGCCTCGGAATTAATTGTAATGAGCATGAACGCGTTGCTCAATACCGGTGATGAAGTATTGGTGCCGTCACCCGACTATCCTTTGTGGACCGCAGCGGTGAGTCTTTCAGGCGGTACGCCACGCCATTATGTGTGTGATGAGAAGGCTGATTGGTTCCCTGATATTGCCGATATCAAGAGCAAAATCAACGCCAATACGCGCGCAATCGTGGTGATTAATCCCAATAACCCTACCGGTGCTTTATATCCGGATACGTTATTGCAAGAAATCGTCGATCTGGCGCGTGAGCATCAGTTGATCATCTTTGCCGATGAAATTTACGACAAGGTTCTCTACGATGGCCACGTGCATACCTCGTTGGCTTCGCTGGCTGACGATGTCCTGTTTATCACCTTCAACGGCTTGTCAAAAAATTATCGCTCATGCGGTTATCGCGCTGGCTGGATGGTCGTATCAGGCGAAAAAAGACATGCAAAAAGTTATATCGAAGGTTTGAACATGCTGGCGTCGATGCGTTTGTGTGCCAACGCGCCGGGTCAATATGCGATTCAAACGGCGCTCGGTGGCTATCAAAGTATTAACGACTTAGTCGCCCCGAATGGCCGCTTAACACGTCAGCGCGACATGGCGTATAAGTTACTTACCGATATTCCCGGCGTAACATGCGTTAAACCAAAAGCCGCGTTGTATATGTTTCCGCGGCTTGACCCGCATATTTACCCGATTGCAGATGATCAGGATTTCGCCTATCAGCTATTGGCAGAAGAAAGAGTGCTGATTGTGCAAGGGACGGGATTTAATTGCCCGACCCACGATCATTTCCGTGTAGTGTTTTTGCCGAATACGGATGATCTGGCAGTATCGGTCGGTCGGATTGCGCATTTTCTTGAAGGATATCGTAAGCGGCACGGTACGTAAGAAAGACGCATTGAAGGCAGATTTAAAACAGTTGGTTTGATTCGTGGATGAGCTTCATGTTGTTGCTCACAGCGTCGGAGATGGTCTTAGGTCATTTCGATAGCAGCATTTTTTTCAGATAGTAGAGATTATGAAATCCATCAAAGTAGGTTTACTAGGCATAGGTACGGTCGGTTCCGGCACGTTCGACGTTTTAAAACGTAATCAGCAGGAAATTGCTGCAAGAGCTGGGCGCGGCATCGAAATTACGATGGTGGCCGATCTGAACACCGAGCGCGCCAAACAACTGACGCACGGCGAAGTGGAAGTAGTCAACGACGCTAATCTGGTAGTTAACAATCCGGACATCGACATTGTCATCGAGCTGATTGGTGGCTATGGCATCGCCAAAGATCTGGTGTTGAAGGCCATTGCCAATGGCAAGCACGTCGTCACAGCGAACAAAGCGCTGATCGCAACGCATGGCAATGAGATTTTTAAAGCGGCGCAAGAAAAAGGCGTGATCGTCGCGTTCGAGGCGGCTGTGGCTGGTGGAATTCCCATTATCAAGGCATTGCGCGAAGGTCTGACCGCCAATCGTATTGAATGGATCGCAGGCATCATCAACGGCACCACCAACTTCATTCTGTCGGAAATGCGTGATAAAGGGCTGGATTTTGAGGTCGTGCTCAAAGAAGCGCAACGCTTGGGTTACGCCGAAGCTGATCCGACTTTCGATATTGAAGGTGTCGACGCGGCTCATAAGCTGACCATCATGGCGGCGATTGCTTTCGGTATTCCAGTGCAATTTGCCAAAGCGCACGTTGAGGGCATTACCAAGTTGCAGGCGACGGATATTCGTTATGCCGAACAACTCGGCTATCGCATCAAGTTACTCGGTATCACTAAACGTACCGAAGCTGGTATTGAGTTGCGTGTACATCCGACATTAGTTCCGGCTAGTCGTCTGATTGCTAACGTTGAAGGCGCGATGAATGCGGTGTTAGTACGCGGCGATGCAGTAGGCGAAACGCTGTATTACGGCAAGGGTGCAGGCGCTGAGCCAACCGCGTCGGCAGTGATCGCTGACCTGGTCGATATCACGCGTCTGGCAACTGCCGATCCTGAACATCGCGTGCCGCATCTGGCATTCCAACCGGATGCAATGACCGACATTCAGATTCTGCCGATGGCAGAAATCACGACCAGTTACTATCTGCGGATGCGTGTGACGGATCAGCCGGGTGTGTTGGCCGATGTCACGCATATTTTGGCAGACTCGTTGATTTCTATCAGCGCTATGTTGCAAAAAGAACCGGCTGAAGGCGAAACTCGTACCGACATCATCATGCTGACGCATCAGACGCAAGAGAAAAATGTCGAAGCGGCGATTGCAAAAATCGAAGCATTGGAGACAGTAGTCGGTATGGTCACGAAGATTCGACTGGAAGAATTAACCTAAGTCTGAAGTCGACGATAACCAGTAACGTGAAAAGGCCAGTTTTTTCTGGCCTTTTTTGCGCATAGCGGGTTATTTAAAACGAGGGACTTCCATTTTCAAGCGAATTTAAAATCCGTCAGAGGTAACTTTGACATTGATGAAGTTAATAAAGATTGGCTTAATTGGATGGGATGGTATGCGTAAATCATTGTTGGGTTTGTTTTGTCTGTTACCGCTGATTTCTTTCGCTGCAACGGAAGATCCTTGTGTCACGCAGCGTAATACGATTGAAATGGACGCGTGCGCGCAGAAGCAGTTTGATCAAGGCGACGCGCGTCTCAACCAATCTTATCAAGCGCTGTTAAAAAAGTATGCGCAGAAAAGCACGCCCGATGTGCCGAACGAAGCGATTACGAAGTATCTGATTACCGCGCAACGGGCTTGGGTTACATTTCGAGAGAATGACTGCAAAGCTGTGTACAGCTTGAATGAGGGCGGCACGATACGAAATATTGCTTACCTGGGTTGTATGACGCAGCATGCGGAACAACGGACCAAAGATTTTAAGGAATTTGATCAATAAAGTCCTGCCACCAACTATCTGGTGGATAGCGGATAGACTAAAAAAAGCGATTAAGCCTCTGCGGGTCGCTTTTTTTATTTGCTCTTTAGCTACGCTGAAATAATGCGTCAATGTCCATAGCGCTAAAACGTCGGCACCAACTTTTTGCCGATGCATAAGTGTATGCAGAAAACGTTTAATCATTCTTGAAATGCTTCGTTCCTGAATTCCCCTAACTTGATTACGCTAGCAATCCTTTAGTCGAGGCGCATTAGCTTATGCGTATCGCGCTTTTAGACCGACATCAATTTTCTGGATACAACATGACGACGACATCGAATAAAAGACGCCTGATCTTGCAAGGGCTGGCCGCGAGTGCACTGGTAGGCACCGTTCCGTTGAGTATGGCTGCCGAAGAGAAGACGCTGCGGATCGGCTATCAAAAATTTAACACGTTGAATATTCTCAAAGGCACTGGCAATCTGGAGAAAGCGTTGCAACCGCTGGGATGGAAAGTCAAATGGTTCGAATTCGCGGCAGGTCCGCAATTGACCGAAGCGCTCAACGCCGAGGCGATTGATTTCGGTCATGCGGCCGATACGCCATCGGTATTTGCCAATGCCTCCGGCGTGAACGCTGTCTATCTGGCGGCTGAACAGCCGTATCCAAAAGGGATCGGCATATTTGTCGCGCAGGATTCGCCAATTCGCTCGATCAAGGAATTGAAGGGCAAAAAAATTGCATTGGGACGCGGTTGGAATGTGCAATATCTGTTGGTAAAGGCCTTAGAAGAAGTTGGTCTGACCTACAACGATATCGTCCCTGTTTATGTCAGCAATGCAGCGGATGTGCGGGCCACTTTTCAGTCCGGCAACGTTGATGCCGCCACTTTATGGGATCCGTTTCTTGCCGGTCAGCAGATTTCTACCAGCCCACGTATTTTGCGCGACGGTACAGGCTTATCAAATAATCGTACCTTCCATCTTGCCAATCCGAAGTTCGTTGATCAAAACAAACATATCATCCGGACGCTATTTGTCGAATTGAAAAAAACCAACATTTGGACGCAGGCACATCCGCAGGAAACAGCAGATTTGCTGGCACCGCAACTGGGCGTGGACGCCAAGGTATTACGTCTGGCGACCGAGCGTCGTAACTACACGACCGTACCCATGGATGCGGGCATCATTGCCGAACAACAGCAAATCGTGGAGGCCTTCTATAAGTTGAATCTGATCAAAAATCCGGTGCAAGTGAAGGACAAAGTGTACGGCGAAGCATTGCTTTAATCGTTATTGAAAGTTCCTATGCAAATGCACCTCGCCGCATTTTTGATTGCTGGTAATGCTGCTCACAGCCAGGTGCTGTGGCGGCATCCCGCTAGTCAGTCAGGCGGATTTCTCAAACTTGATTACTACACCAACATTGCCCGGACGCTAGAACGCGGCAAATTCGATTTACTGTTTTTTGCTGATCGTCTTGCCATATCCACGCGGTTTGGGGGCGATCATCGGTATGGCGTTGCCCACGGCGATCAGGATGCCACGCGGATGGACCCGTTGCCGATACTGGGTGCGCTGGCAGCGGTGACGTCGCATATCGGCTTGGGGGCGACGCGCTCAACGACCTATTCTCAGCCGTATAGTCTGGCGCGTGAATTTTCGACGCTGGATCACTTGTCGGATGGCCGTGCCAGCTGGAATGTCGTCACCTCAGTCAATCAGGGCGAGGCTGATAATTTTGGTCTGCGTGAAACGTTGGGACATGACGCACGCTATGATCGCGCCGACGAATTCCTTGAAGTCACGCATAAATTGTGGGGCAGTTGGGGCGAAGATGCGCTGCTGCTGGAGGTCAACAGCGGCCGTTATGCAGATCCCGATCTGGTCTCCGCCATCGATCATCAAGGGGCGCATTTCACTGTGCGTGGGCCATTAAATATTCCCGCTTCGCCACAACGCGGACCGGTCATTATTCAGGCCGGATCATCGCATCGCGGGCAGGATTTCGCGGCGCGCTGGGCGGAGGTGGTATTCACCATTCAGCCCGATCTGGCGCGTATGCAACGGTTCTATAACGACCTTAAAAGTCGCACGCCAAAATTTGGACGCGCTCCGCAAGACATCAAAGTACTGACCGCGATCATGCCATTTGTTGGAGAAACAATCGGCGAAGCAGAAGAAAAACGGGCACAACACAATGCTCTGGTTGATCCCATTGTGGGCTTATCGACATTATCCAGCCATATGAATGTCGACTTTTCTGCCTATCCACTGGATGCGCCGATTGGCGATTTACAGGTCGCCGGTATGCAGGGCTTGTTCAGTCTGATCCGCGAAATCTCGGCGGAACAAAAACTGACGCTAGCCGACATTGGACGTCTGTATGCCACTGGTGTGCTGGTGCCGCAGATCGTCGGGACCGCCAGCGACATCGCCGACTGGATGGGTCATATCATCGCAGAAGGCGGGGCCGATGGCTTCGTGATTACACCAGCACATTTGCCAGACGGATTCGATGATTTTGTGGATCAGGTGATCCCGGAATTGCAGCGTCGTGGGCAATTCCGTCTGGAATACGAAGGTGCGACTTTGCGCAGTTATTTGAAGAATTAATCGCTACAATCATTGCCGCATCGTATCGTTTATTTCTGGCTAAGCCTCATCATTCCCTTGCTACCAGTCACGTGATTTAACGGATAATCCCATCATCCTGATGATGTTTATCCGTCATTTCACTCTTACGTTTCAGGAGAATAACTTGATCCATCATCTTGACCATTTGGTGCTCACGACGCACGATAAGGCGAAATGCATACATTTTTATACGCAAGTTCTTTGTATATCTGAAACGGTCAGCGTTTCGGCATGAAGCACTACGTCGCCATAGCGGGCGGCAATCAATCCCGATGCCGAACAGTCGGCATCGGGATTGAAGCTATGCTGGCCACCAGACTGGCATGCAACCAAGGCCGGATTTCCGATTAAAACCGGTAGGTCAGTGTCGACATGACGTTGCGTATCGCGCCGAATTGACCTTGACCGTCGATGTTTATATAGTATTTTTTATCGAACAAGTTATTGACGTTGACCTGAAGCGATAGCTTAGGCGTGAACGCGTAACGGGCCATCAGATTAACAACGCCGAACGCCTTTTGTTCATACTCGAAGTCTCCGGCTTTGCTGGAAAAGGTGGTGAAATTGCGGTTTTGCCAGTTCACGCCGCCACCGATGGTCAAGCCGCTCCAGTCACCTGATAAATGGTAAGTGGAAAACAGCGTCACCAGCGTGGCCGGAAACGTCGTATTGATCAGCGTATTGGTCGCGTCGCGCGAAATCACCCGTGATACTCCTAGCGAGGCATTCCAGCCGGTCGCCAACTCTCCCGAAACCTGCGCTTCAAAGCCACGGCTCACTACGCCTTTGGCACCATAATAAGCGCTGTCTGAGGTGCCGGGAATGATGTAATCGCCATCCAGTTGCGCGACATTATTTTGCGCAATTCGGAAGACGGAAAAAGAAGTGTTGAGCTTGCCGCCAAAGTGTTCGCCCTTGATGCCGGCTTCATAGTTTTTGCCGGTGACTGGATCAAGATAGGCGCCATTACGATTTCGATAGTCCTGCGGCTGGAAGACATCGGTATAACTCGCATAGGCCGAATAGGTCTTATTGATATCAACTATCAGACCGGCATAAGGGGTGAATACATTGTGGCTGCGGGATTCGGTCAAACCGTCAGATTTCCAACTATTCTGGCGGCCGCCCATGATCAATTTGACTGAATCCGTTAACGACAGGCGTGCTGCACTGTAGACGCCGAGTTGGCGAATTTTCTCATCCCCGGTAAGTGCTAGCGGACCCCAGTTCGGTTCGGCGAAAGAGCCATCCCAATTGTAGAAATTTCCTGTGCTGTCTAACGTGCCACTGCGGGTATGCGACGCTTTTACCTCGTGAGAGCGGTTGGCGCTCAAGCCGACAACGAGTTCATGTTGGCGACCAAGCAGTGAGAATGGGCCGTTGGCTTGCACATCAATATTGTTCTGCTTAAAGGAGTATTCGGAATAGTTTGGCAGTGCGCGCAGCCCAGTTCCGGTAATGACATCCGGCTGACCGTGAAGGTAGAGCAGCTTGGCGTTATAGTCGCTTTCGCGGTGCGATAGATTGGTTTTGATCTTCCATCCATTATCCAGTCGTTGTTCGAGCGAGGCGAAGATGGTGCGGTTGGTGCTGGACCAGTGCGTCCAGTCGGCGGCGGTGGTTTTGGATGTATTCCAATCGGTCGGTTGGCCGTTTGAAAACACTAGCGGGAGACCGCCCCAGGTTGACGCGGTGGGGCGGTTGGCCTGATAGTCCGCGCCGATGCTGAGTTTGGTATCCGGTGTCAGGTCGGCATCTATCACGCCGTAAAATACTTGCTTGCGGTCGTGATAGAGATCGAGTTGGGAGTTGTGCTCATCAATCGTGCTAACGATACGGCCGCGAATACGGCCATCTTCGGTCAGCGGCGTGGAGAGATCGAGTGTGCTGCGATAGTGATCCTTTGAGCCAATCCCCGCAGAGATATTGCCTGTAAATACTTTGCTATCGGGGTGTTTGCGCACCAAATTGATGGAGGCTGACGGATTGCCTGCGCCAGTCGTCAGGCCGGTTGCGCCGCGCACGACTTCAATGCGATCGTAGATGGCCGAATCGTTGCTGGATTCGCCATAAAACGACAAGCCGAGCGAGGTCGGCACGCCATCATATTGCAGGTTATCGATATAAAAGCCGCGTGCGTAGAAGTCATTGCGGTCACTGTCGGAACTGGTGACAAATACCCCCGTGACGTTTTTGAGGACTTCACTCAGCGACTGTAGATCCTGATCTTCGATCTGCTGACGCGTAACGACAGTCACCGATTGCGGCGTGTCGCGCAGCGATAGCGTCAGGCCAGTCGCCGCGGTTGTGGCGCGCGTCGTGTAGGACGCGCTGCCTTCGGTAGTCGTGTCGCGCAGGTTCGAACCTGCGACATTGACCATCGGCAGAGTCTGCTCGGCACGGTCTTCGGTAGCGGCAGCGGTGGCAGTGACTTTGCCCAAGGTGTAGCTGCCGTCGGTACGTGCAATCAATTCCAGGTTGCTGCCGGTCAGCAGATGGGCGATGGCATCCCGTGGAACATAGCGCCCGGCAAGCGAGGGACTGCTCTTGCCCTCCGTCAATGCCGGGTCAAACGATAGGGCGATTCCAGCGTTGACGGCAACACTGGAAAGCGTGCGGCCAAGCGGTCCTGCAGGAATGTCATAGCGTTGCGCTGCCGCAATATTCAGCGCAGGTCGCTCGGCAGCGAAAACGTTTTGGTTGATGCTGAAGCCGGTGCCGAAGGCCATGCCTAGCAGTGCAATACGGACAATGCGCACAGATCGTCTTAAGCGGCGTGCGGCATGCCAGCGCTGATAAACCGGTGCCTGAGATGGGCGAATGTGAACGGTAAGTATTGCAGGCAAAGTAGATCGGGCAGACATTAGCGGTTCCCTAAGTTGGAATGAGGATGGAGTGAGGTGTAGCGTCTTGCGGCAAACGACATGCTCGCGAAGTACGCAAGGTCTTCACTTTCCTTGCCAGCTGGGATCAAAAAAAGTATCAGTATTTTGAAAAATATTTTAGCGCGCGACTAACGTCACCCAGTACCCGCCCAAACGCGACACTGCTAGTAGCGGATAGGTCGATACCAGCATGGTCAGCGCACGATCGGTATCGGTGATCGGGAAAGCCCCGGAGACTGGCATATTGGCGAGCACAGGATCGCAATACACAAAGCCTTTGCGATAGCGTGCTAGTTCACGAGCGAAATCCGCCAGTCGCATGCTGTCAGCTAATAACATGCCATGCATCCAGGCAATAGCAGCATCATCGGCCGAGATCGGTGGATTTGCGGCATCGGTGGTAAACGATGCCTGCTGTCCTGCATGAATAATGTGCGTGGCTCCGGCGCGCCCGTTGACTGGTTCAATCCGCACTGCGCCTTGTAATACGCTAACTTCCGAGCGTCCATCGTATTGGCGCACGCTAAAACGTGTACCCAACGCTTCTAGGCGGCCTTCGGCAGTGCTTACGCGGAACGGGCGATGCTGTCCTTTGATCCCTGCCGGATCGGGCGATGTCGCGATGAAAATTTCTCCGGCGCGCAATTGCAGCAGACGTTGCGTTGTGTCGAATTGCACGTCTACCGCAGTACTAGTATTAAGCGTGACGCGGGAGCCATCGGCAAGTGTCAGGCTGCGTTGTTCACCCGTCGCGGTAATGTGCGTAGCCGTCATGGAATGCCAGGATGCGTTGGCGCTGGGTGCAATGCGCCAGGCCAGCCATCCGGTCGGGACCGCCGCCAGCAGAATTGCCAGTCGGACCACGGCAGCACGACGTCCTTTGTCGACAGGTCTGTCCAGCGCGGATATTGCTAGTGATGGCGGCAGCCCGCCCAGTTTATTGAGTAGTAATTCGGCGCGCATCCAGGCACGGGCATGGTCGGGACTGCTGCGCCGCCAGCGCTCACATGCAGCGCGATCTTCGTCACTGACCGTGCCTGAATTAAGTTGCATTAGCCAATCGGCGGCCTGTTCTAAGATGTCGGTAGAAATCGCATTGCTGACGGGAGTTGTGGCGCAAGCCGCAGATATGTTTGGCGAACCCATTCAGAGTTGCCCGTTCGCGTCGTTCATACCAATCAGGCATTGCAGAAAAGCCTGCTTCATATAGCGCTTCACGGTGATCAGTGATACGCCGATGTGCTGCGCGATATCGCCGTATTGCATGCCTTCGAGCTGTGATAACAGAAAGGTGCGCTTTACCAGCGGCGGCAGAGTGTCAAGCATGGCGTCGATTTCTTGCAGTGTTTCTAGAATCAGTAAGCGTTGTTCAGGCGAGGGCGTTTGCGGCTCTGGCAGCAGAGCAAGCGCATCGAGATAGGCGCGCTCCAGCGCCGCGCGGCGATACCAGTTGATCAGAAGACCTTTGGCAACCGTGGTCAGGAAAGCGCGAGGTTCATTGATGGTGGTGGTCGCGATCTGACGCGCGGTAAAGATGCGAAGAAAGGTGTCTTGCGCCAGATCGGCTGCATCAAAGCGATTATCCAGTTTTTTGCGTAGCCAGCCATACAGCCAGGCATGGTGGTCGCTATAGAGCGTTTCGATTTCCTGGAAATGTGGTTTCTCCGTTGACATACCTACCGCCATTTTATGAATGAGAATTATTCTCAATTATAAAGTGGCGGTACGCGTTTATCAATGTGTGAATGTTGCGGAGTGATTTGTGTCTTGCATGATACAAATCGTGCATTCTGCCAGGTTGGGTACTTCGTATTAATTTATTCTATTAAGAATCAATAGTTTATAAGTGTTTTTTAACGTTATACAAGAGAATTTTGACGTTTTTATTCCAGGTTTTGTACTTGCTCGCGCATCTGATCGATCAGCAGTTTGAGTTCCATTGACGCATCCGCAAGTTCCTTGATAGCCGCTTTAGAGCCAACTGTATTGGCCTCACGATTCAGTTCTTGCATCATGAAATCCAGCCGTTTGCCGACCTGCCCACCTTTTTTTAAGATATGCCGGGTTTCAGTTAAATGCGCGCCTAGACGGGAAAGTTCTTCAGCGATATCAATCCGAATGCCGTACAGAGTTACTTCTTGCCGAATTCTATCCATTGCTTCATCACGCGACAAAGCCGTCGTCTGAGAACCATTGCTGGCGCTATCCGGTTGCGCCAAGCCCAATGCATCCTGCATGCGGGCGATCGCTTTTTGTTGGAATTGTGCGATTACCTGCGGCACTAACGGCGTAATCCGTTGCACAATGATTTCCATTGCGTCGATACGTGCAACGATCGTCGCGGTGAGCGCAGCACCTTCACGGGCACGCGATTCAACAAAGGCGGCGAGGGCGCTCTCCATGGTTGTCTGAACTTCGGCTTGCAACGTGTCCTGGCTGATCACTGTTTCTTCAATCACGCCGGGCCAGCGCAGTACTTCTCCGACTGAAAGCGGTGCTGAATCCGCAAATTGTGTCCGTACGGTGTTTTGCAATTCAGCTAGCGATGCTAGTAAAACGGTATTCAACGATTGGCTGCTATCGCTGGCGACTTTGCGTCCAAAACTCAGTCTGCATTCGACTTTGCCGCGACTAATGCGTCCCATGATGGCTTCACGCAAAGCTGGCTCTAGTGCGCGCAAATCGTCATTAATCCGAAATTGCAAATCCAAAAAACGCGAATTCACGCTTTTCAGTTCAATTGTGATAGTGCCAGCGGCGCTTTGATGGGTGTTGACGGCATAGCCGGTCATGCTGCAAATAGTCAAAATACGGTCCTTTTTGTTTCTTCTTTACAATCTTGCGATTTATCAAGACAATCTAAGGCTCGTTGTATTCACTGACAAGGCTTAGATTGTATGGCGGCACAAAACAATGCTCCACTGCCTGATGGGCTTAAGCTCGCGGGATATCGCATTGTAAAGAAGATTGCCTCAGGCGGGTTCAGTATCGTCTATCTGGCCTATGACGAGGATGGTAACGCTGTTGCGATCAAGGAATATTTGCCCAGCTCGTTAGCGCTGCGCCAATGGGGTGAACTGGCGCCAGCGATTCCGCCAGAGAATTTACCGACTTTCCGCATTGGACTTAAGTGTTTTTTTGAAGAGGGCCGTGCGCTCGCGCAAATTTCTCATCCAAACGTTGTCAGCGTCCTGAATTTTTTCCGCGCCAATGACACGGTATATATGGTCATGGCGTATGAGTCGGGCCGTTCCTTGCAAGAACATATTCTGCGACGCCGGGACAAAGGTGAACAGCCTTTAGTATCCGAGAAATTTATACGCAAAATGTTTCGTCAGGTAATGAACGGTTTGCGCGAAGTGCATACCCATAAACTGCTGCATCTGGACCTTAAACCGGCGAATATTTATTTGCGCGCCGATGGCACGCCTATCCTGCTGGATTTTGGTGCAGCCAGACAAACGTTGCGCGCCGACGCACCGAAGTTATATCCGATGTATACACCAGGGTTTGCACCGGTCGAACTATACGAAAAAGATGGCAATTTGGGGCCGTGGACTGACATATATAGTATCGGTGCGTCAATCTTTGCTTGCATGGTCGGTGCACCGCCACAGCCGGTCGATCAGCGTAAGGTTAACGACAAAATGGAAACCCATTTCCGTAAGTTGGAAGGTTTGTATTCGCCGGAATTGATTCAGGTAGTACGCTGGAGTTTGATGATAGATCCGCTGGAACGTCCGCAAAGTGTTTTCGCCTTGCAGAGAGCGTTAATGACGCCGGTCCACGAAGAAAAATTGCGGATGGTGGATAAAGTATTACGCAAGGCGCGCGGTGTTTTTTTTACGCATTTACAGTTCCGTCGCAAAGCGCCAGCGCCTGAAAATACTATTCAGGAAAACACCCAATAACCATTCTCTTTACTGTCGTTTAAGGCGTAGTGCGAGATGAATATCAAGGGCATGTCTTTTCGCCCGATGATGATGTTTTTCAAGGCGGGGACGCTGCCGCGTATCGGCAATTAACCTCATGAGTATGTATGCGATTTTCAGTTTTTCAAGAAAGCCATATCGGCGGTCGCAAGGTCAATCAAGACCGCATGGGCTACAGTTTTACCCGCGATGCTTTGCTGCTGTTGTTAACTGACGGTATGGGCGGGCATTTGCACGGAGAAATTGCTGCCAGCATCGCCATGCAAACCATCGGCACGCTGTTTCAGCAAAATGCTCAGCCATATATTAAAAAGCCGGAACGCTTTCTTGAAGACTGTTTTTTGGCGGCGCATATGGACATCCATCGCTATCGTGATACGCATAAATTATCGGAAACACCACGCACCACGGTCGTGGCCTGTTTGATTCAACATAACAGCGCGTTTTGGGCACATTGCGGCGATTCACGCCTTTACTGGATGCGTCAGGGGCAGATTTTGGCGCGTACACGCGATCACTCGCGGATTGAGACGCTGATCGCGCAAGGCAAGGTCGATCCTTCAGAGCGGGCAACCCATCCTGACCGGAATAAATTGTTCAATTGTCTGGGCGCAGATAATATCCCGCTGGTAGAGTTGTCGCGCCGAGTCAGTTTACAAGCAGGCGATGTCATGTTGCTTTGCTCTGACGGGTTGTGGTCCATGCTGCCCGATCATGAGTTGGCGCAATGTTTGCAAAATAATACGGTCGTGCGCGCCGTGCCGGATTTAGTCAGCAGCGCGGTCAGTATCGGTGGCAAAACCGGCGATAATGTGACCGCTTTGGCGATGGCGTGGGAAAGTAGCGGAAACCTGGGCGACCCCTTAACCTCTATCGTTACGCATACCTTGCCAATCGGTAGCGTGACGACGACAATTCAATCCTCACAAAACAGCGCCTCAGAAACAACTGAAATGTTTAATGATGCGGATATCGAAAAAGCAATAGACGAAATCCGCGGCGCGATAGAAAAATCCACGGCCGTGACATCTAATTTCACGGCCAACTTTCAAATCAAGGAATAATGATGTTGTCAGTACCTAGTATATTTATTCGCCCTAGCGGCCGTTCCGCTGACGCTTTGCGTCCTGTGCGCCTGACTCGCAATTACACCAAGCATGCCGAAGGATCGGTCCTGATCGAGTTCGGCGATACTAAAGTGATTTGTACTGCCAGCTTGTCAGATAAAGTCCCCGGTTTCTTAAAAGGCAAAGGGCAGGGTTGGCTGACTGCAGAATACGGCATGTTGCCGCGTTCGACCAACACCCGTATGGACCGTGAGGCAGCACGCGGCAAACAATCCGGCCGTACGCAGGAAATCCAACGTTTAATCGGTCGTTCATTGCGCGCAGCATTTGATCTGGAAGCATTCGGCGAGCGTACATTGCATCTTGATTGCGACGTTATCCAGGCCGACGGTGGCACTCGTACAGCTTCTATCACCGGTGCAATGGTAGCCGCTTACGATGCGTTTTCGACGTTAGTGGATCGCAAGGCAATTGCTGCAATACCTTTGAAAAATTTTGTTGCTGCGATTTCTGTTGGTGTGGTTCAGGGTACGCCAGTACTTGATCTGGACTATCTGGAAGACTCCGGCTGTGACACCGATATGAATGTCGTGATGACCGATGCGGGCCATTTTATCGAAGTGCAGGGTACAGCAGAAGGTGCAGCATTTGATCGGGCTGCACTCAATAGCTTGCTTGATCTGGCGCAAACCGGAATAGGCGAGTTAATCGCGTTACAACGTCAGGTATTGGGTTTGCCAGCATAAAGACTGGTCACAAGACTGCTTAAAGTAAGTGGGGAGCAATACTTTGCTCCCCATGGTAGTTAATTCTCTGACTGCCTTGCTCAATTTTTAACTTCTGCTGTCCGTCATAGACAGCGCGTTCTACACGGCATAATTCGTCGAGATTATGCCCTCAACTTCAAGCGGTGCTAAAGTACCGCCTTTCTTCCTCTGTTTCGAGTCCCTTATGTTACGTACGCTGGTGCTGGCATCTAATAATGCTGGCAAATTAAAAGAATTCGGTCAAATGCTCGCCCCTGTTGGTTTTGACGTCCATCCACAAGGCGAATTCAATGTTCCGGAGGCTGATGAGCCGTATTTGACCTTTGTCGAAAATGCATTAACCAAGGCGCGCCACGCAGCCCGCCTGACCGGAAAGCCCGCTTTAGCCGATGATTCCGGCGTATGTGTGAATGCCTTGCAAGGCGCACCCGGCGTATTATCCGCACGGTATGCAGGCGAACCTAAATCCGATCTCAACAACAATCGCAAACTGGTGGCAGACCTTGCTGCCCACGAGGATAAATCGGCTTATTATTACTGTGTGTTGGTATTTGTACGTCACGCGGACGACCCTCAGCCGGTGATTGCCGACGGTAGCTGGCACGGTGAAATTATCGCCGACCCGCGTGGAGCAAGTGGCTTTGGGTATGATGCCCATTTTCTCATTCCAGAGTTGGGGAAAACCGCAGCAGAGCTAACCTCTGCGGAAAAGAATGCCATCTCGCATCGCGGACAAGCGTTACGTGCGCTGGTAAAGAAATTGCAATGATTCCTATCAAATTAATTGGCAGCAAGCCAAATAGCAAAGTCGCCAAAGCCGTATCGGCAGATCGACCAGCTGAAAAGCTCGACGGTGCCGCGCAAGCAGCGCTTGCTTATTTGCAGCCGGGATCGTTAAATCTGAGTGCGCTGCCACCGTTGTCGTTATATGTACATTTCCCTTGGTGCGTCAAAAAATGCCCCTATTGCGATTTCAATTCTCATGAGGCGAAGGGCGGCTTCCCGGAAGAGGAATATCTAGATGCGTTGCGCGCCGATCTAGAAAATGCGCTGCCGCTGATTTGGGGACGTAAAGTTTACTCAATCTTCATCGGAGGCGGCACACCCAGTCTGATGTCCGCAGCAGGACTGGATCGATTGATGTCGGATATTCGAGCCTTATTACCGCTCGACGGAGCCGCCGAAATTACGATGGAAGCAAATCCAGGTACTTTTGAAGTCGAAAAATTTAAGTCCTACCGGGCCAGCGGAATCAACCGTCTATCGATTGGTATTCAAAGCTTCAACGGCCAGCACCTTAAAGCCTTGGGACGGATTCATGACGACGGTGAAGCGCGCCGCGCAGTAGAGATCGCGCAAAATACGTTCGACAATTTCAATCTTGATCTGATGTATGCGCTACCGGGACAAACGTTGGAAGAGGCGCGTCAAGATGCTGCCAGAGCCATCAGTTTTGCGCCTCCGCATCTCTCGATGTACCACCTGACGTTAGAGCCGAACACCTATTTCGCCAGATTTCCTCCCCAGATACCGGACGACGACGCCAGCGCTGAAATGCAAGACATGATCGCTGCGCTGACTACTGAGGCGGGGTATGGGCATTATGAAGTCTCGGCCTATGCTCAGCCGGGCAGACAAGCACGTCACAATTTGAACTACTGGCAATTTGGCGATTATTTAGGTATCGGCGCCGGTGCGCATTCCAAAATATCTTTCCCGCACCGCGTGATACGGCAGATGCGCTATAAACAGCCAAAAGCATATCTTGAGCAAACGCGGCTTGGTAATGTAGTGCAGGAGGAAACAGAAATTGAGCGCGGCGAGCTTGGATTCGAATTCATGCTTAACGCATTGCGGTTGAATGGCGGCTTTGAAGTCAATCTGTTTGCCGAACGGACTGGAATGTCCCTCAATATGATTGAGAAAGCTCTAAACGACGCAGAAGCAAAGGGTTTGTTATATCGCGATCACAAACTGATCAAACCTACGGCGTTGGGAGAGCGGTTTTTGAATGATTTACAGCAAATGTTCTTACCGGATTGACGGATAGTGGCGGTGGGAGAGCCAAATTTCAGAAAAATTAGATAAATTTGCACGCAGGTATCGTCAATTCATTACGACTTATGTATAATTCGACGCTCTGGAAGTGTGGCCGAGTGGTTGAAGGCACTAGTCTTGAAAACTAGCGACGGTTTATCCCGTTCGTGAGTTCGAATCTCACCGCTTCCGCCAGATATATTCACTAACCCCTTGATGTTTAAGGGGTTTTTGTTTTTTTAAGATTGTTGGTATGCCATTCGGTATGCCATCTTTGCTTGGCTCCAATTGGTAGGTGTTGGTATCGCGTGGACGGTCGCAGGCCGTCTCCGTACTGTTTTCATCTCTAACGTCCGTTCTGCAGAAGCCTGAATCACTTATGTTAGTGATTGTTGGAATCTGTCTAAATCAGGCAGCGCAAATGAGTGTCGTTGACTGCTAGGGCTTGTCTATCCACCTCGTACTGCCGTGGGGTGCCAATAGGAGGCCAGTGCCCTTGAGTAAGAGCCGGTGCACACAAACGAAAAATCAAACTGACGCAGCTAGATTTGGACGGATTTCGCCGCTTCTATCAACAACCTGAAAGCGTAACGAAGACATACAGCGCGCTGCCAAACGGATTTAACGCCAGCTCCTGCTCAATTAGCACACTCAAGCCGCCTATCGACTTCCTGAAATCAATCGGTTCCCGGCAGAGGTACACTTGTTCGATGTGACAGCCGGGATGCATCAACCCGCTCCTTGCTCGGCACGTCTCAGGGCCGCTAGCCATCCTGGTGCAGGTAGTGCGGACATTTCCAGACGTAGTCCTGAGGGTAGTACCAGCGTGCAGGCGGAAGACGATTGCGTCGCAGGGCCTTCCGCGATGCGTAGCGCCACAAATTTGCTTGGCTCACTGGATGGGCGAGGGTTAATCGATGCTTGTAATTTGCTCTGCCAATAGTACAGGGCGGCGGCAGAAATATTATGCCGCTTTGCGTAGGCACTCGTCGAGCCAGCCTCGAGTTAGACGTGTACCACGTGGTCAATCCAAAATTGCGCTTCCTTCTTCATGCTCGCTCCACCTGAAATTAGATGCTACAAGCATGCGCATATCCGGATTAAGCCACAAGCCTGTGGTTTATGGAGCACTTACAACGAATAAACTAAGCAGGATATGACGCCGCCATTGCCATTTTGAGGCACGTCTGAAGGCAAGGGCTGGCTATTTGCCGAGCAGAGTCGCGAAGTCCAAATAGGCGATGCGCTGTAGCTAATAGAGCAATATGTCGATTTTGTCGTGCTGGGTGGTTGTGCGCAATTGATGGCTCGGATACTGCTAATCCAGTAATCCTTTAACGCGAGCGAGGAGCAGTTGGAACTTTCCAACTGCTCGACCATTTGAGTATTCAGTGTTTCCTTAACTGCATTCAAGCAGTCAGTTAGGTTGGCTGCATCTTAGTCTGAAAAAGTGGAGGGTATCAATTGGCATTTTAGGCTGATTGTCTTTCATGGTAGAGTTTAATCTCCATCAGGTTTTACGCGCATGGCTTCTCGTTCTTCTTCTGATTTATCTTTAATCCAACCAGGTGTGCGCCCATGACCTGTCCATCCATTGCCGGAAGCAGGATCCTTGTATTGAAATTCCTTTTTCTTTTTCAGTGTTTTTTTTATGTGAGGATTCACGGCATAGTCTTCGGGTTCTAGGTCAAATTTACTGATGAGCTCTCGAATAGTTTTGATAGCTTTATTTGCTTCTTCCTTTTTTGCATCCTCAAGTTTTTTTGTTAATTCTTGATGCTGTTTGTAAAGTTCGTCGTAATTAGACATGATAGATTTTCCTTGTGAGTAAATGTGATAAATAAATATCATGCCATATTTTTGTGTGTCAAATCCAATTAAAGGTAAGCACCTATTTAGTTAGTGAGAACTACTGCCGCATCTTTGAGTAATCATTACCAAGATTTAGGATGGAGCATGGAGCTTGAAGATATCCTGACCTGCATCCAATTGCCATCCCCACCAACTTACAAGAGCAATGATCTGGAAAGAGTCCTTAGATATCTCAATGTATGGGCGTTTATTCGCGGTATATTCCTTAATGAATTTTATTTGAAATTCGCTATGTCGAATAGCAATTTCCTCAAAAAATGCTTTGAACCTATTTGTTTGAATAGGATATTCAGGCCAAATTTCTTTTATTGCTTCAGCTATTTTTTCACGACGATCATTTCCTTTTATATGACTCAAACAAGGGAATAAATTGGATGAGAACGCATTGGAAGATGGAGTAGATTGATTATAGTTAATTGATTCCAGTTTTTGTATGGAACGACGAACTACTCTTGAGATGTATTCAAAGGAAGTGGTAATTGCATGATTATCATTTTTTGATAAAGAAAAAAAGATAGTGTATCTGATGACATAATTTGGTTAGGAAGATCAATCAATGCATTAGCCCTTGCTGGTATCAATAGCATTAACCAGACTGCCAGATAGATTTCTGTTTCTAATCTAATATCAGTAATATTGTTATTTTTTTGTAGAGCTGTTGTTAGATTGTTTGTGAATAATTTACTCTCCTTCTTATCGCCAAGCAGTACTAGAAGACGACTATCAATAGCTGCTTTCAATTGGTAGATAAATGCGGCAGCATCTTTGAAGCTTTTAAAGCATGGTAGAGGCACTGTCGGCATTTTCCCAGCCCGAATGTCTTCATATAGCCTTTTCCGCTCAGCTTCTCGTCCTTCTTCACGCGCTTTTTTCTGTTCGGCCCATTCCTCATCCGCTTTTTTTCTTGCCTCCTCATATGTCATGGGAGGGTGGTGCCCGATTGTTCTTGTTCTGTCTTGACCGTTGCCAAAAATACGCACTTGAAATGCGTATTGCATGTCCGTCTCGCTATCAGGCACCGCCTTCAGTGAAGTCACCAGATATAGATTCTTACCGAGCGCTGTTTTTTTAGATTTTCCCTTTCCCGCTGGACGGATCTTTAGTGCATTAAGAAAATCTTTCTCTCTTGCAATTGATTGCATTTTTGGCATATCAAAAAGTAAATTATCTAATTATAAAAACCAAAATATAGCCATATAAATCACATTATAGTCCGTTTGAAATAACAAAATAACACAATGAAACTACTGTTTATACACGGTTAAATTATTTTAATTCCCGTTTAATTCACATTGGATTCACATATATTTTTATATACATACTTAGCTACTACATAGGAGAAAATGTGACATATTCTCGATATCATAGGGAGGTATGGCAGTATCGCACGAAGTAATGTTTCATCTGTGATCATACGTCAAAAGACGAATCAATTGCACGCCCTTCGCACTGGATGTTCTTTATGTCTGCTGAGGACAACTGGCTGGTGTACCTTTTTTGAGGTGATTCCGGCACACAGGTAAGAAAAATAGGCACCGGCTTGCCATGCTCTTCCACATTGATCCAGCCGATTCCGGTAAAAAAATATCGTGAGTCCTTATGTTTTGTAGAGATAGTCGGATAGCACTCAGATGCGGTCATAAAGCCTCCGGAAAGGTGTTGCTGACGTGTCGGTCTCTGCATGGGATTGCCAGGCATTGAGCCCGGTAGTTGGAATTGGCAAACTAAGATTGATCAGATGCTTATCCAGCTCTATCAATAAAAGCGAAAAAGGTAATACCATGGGCAATAAAGAAAAAGAATGTATTTTGATACGCCGTCCAGCTGTGGAAACGATCACTGGCTTAAAGCGAAGCAGCATTTATGCAAAAATGAATCCTACTTCAAAACAATACGACTCATGTTTTCCAAAGCCAATCTGCTTATCGGTGACGGGAAAAGGAAGTGTTGCATGGGTACTGGAAGAAGTGAAAGAATGGGTCTCGCATTGTATTGTTAAAAGTCGTGTTGCTGAATAAGTTCCGAATCCAACATGAATGATAAATAATATATTGACAAAAAGTATTGAGAATAAGAAGCTGACGTAATCTTGTTCTCAATTTTTTAGATGACTCATTGTCTGTAAGCGTGAGCAATGTAATTGGGTAACCAGTGCAATATCATACGCGAGGGTAAACCAAGTTCATCATATAGGAGAAAAATGGATATAGATGAAACCGAGAACAATTTATCGTCAACTGAGATATATGATCTGATAGGTAAGGAAAACGGTTTAATTGCTTGGTCAAAAATGAAAGTGAGTAATAATTACGATAAGAAAATATATATATATTCTCAAATAGAAAAATTTGTAAAGCATATCTCTTTCAATAAAAACCCCGCATTTACCAAAATTGACAACAATCGTTTTTATTCTGGAAATCGGGATCAGCCGTTGCATGCGCTCATCGGGCTTTTCAATTTCTATGTCAGTGGATATTCCCGCTACTATATTTTTAGCCCACATGTTGGGATTTTTTTCGATTGTTGCAAGGATATGAAAATATTACACGATATTGGTGAGAATGATTTTTCTGCAGAATGGCTTGATGATGAACTGAATAAAATTGAAAAATATAACGCGTTAATTGTTTCGATAGCTAAAAAATTGGAAAGTAGCGAGTTCAAAAGCACATTGAATAAACGAATGCAAAATAGCAAAAAAAACTCTGCTAGCCTATGCCTCTATGAGCAGCAGCTTTTTGACTCTTATGAAACCCTGATGATATTACGCGTGGATTTTACTTATCATGATAGCCAGGCGCAATATGTGACATTAGAACGGGCAAAAAAAGATCTGAAGCGATTCAAGGACAATATGCGTAATAAAAAACGACTTTCTCTTCATCAAGCAGGATATATCTGGCGGCTAGAATACAGGGAAGTAAAGGGCTATTACTTTCATATGATTTTTGTTTTCGATGGAGAGAAAGTATCGGATGACGTAAAGCTAGCAGAGGAGATTGGCGAGTATTGGTGCAAGTATGTCAATGCTGAATCAACTCTCACGATCAGTCATCAATCTGTACTCATTGACCGAAATTTTATCAATTACAATGAAATCTATAGGAATAGGACTGGATGTGGTATGCCGATACTACAGCGAGATGATAGCGAATTAAGAAGAGTTTTTCGTAAAAATGCATTGGGATACATTGCGATGGCTGATAGATTTTTAATGATTAAAGGAGAAAAGGGACGTTCTTTTGATAAGGGACGCATAATATAAAATATTACCAACTGACGAAGGTTCGCAATTGCTATTTGCCATGTGCTGTTTTGACTAAGGGCATGTTTTTTATTTACATCGCATGCTGAAAAGTCTCCTATGAGTAATATTGCCTTGGATTGGTTCGAAATCTACGTTCAAGACATGCATTGGGCCAAGGCGTTTTATGAATCCGTCTTGGGCGTTCAACTTGCAAAACTTAACAACCCAAAAGCAGATATGTGGGTTTTTTCCAATGCAAAAAAAGCGCTATGCCGCACAAGGTGCGCTAGTTCGGATGCCTGTGCATTTCTTCAGGTACAAACAATACCTTGATCTATTTCAGTTGTGTAGATTGCGCAGCAGAAGAAGTGAAGGCGCCGACTTACGGCGGCAAGGTGGAAAAGGAAAAATCCTCCATTGGCAGACATGGTCACATTTCGCTGATTATCGATACTGAAGGCAATACGATAGGTTTACATTCGTTTCAGTAAGCAATGGTCGTGTTATGTGTCCGCTTTGCACGGCTCAGTACTTCGTTCCTGATAATAACTATCTCCGACTATTGCGTCCGTTAGAGGAAGGCGTAACACACTTTGCCCAATGCAGATATTGGCATTGGGTTCGATCATAATTTGCCAGAGTAATGTCTGGGCCTCTCCTGTAGATATTTAATCATTTTTTAATGCTAGGGCAGCGATATCTAAGCAGATTATTTTCGGTATAAGTAGTATGTTTTATCTCTAAATATATCTAGAGATATATGGAGCTAATATTCAAGGATACCTATCTCGAATTGCTGAGGGGTAAATACACCTGCCTTAGCTAATGGTGTCGCCTACCTTGCAAGTGTCGACCAACGTATTACGCCTTCCGATACGCATGCAATGATTGTATAACTGCTTAATTCACAAACAGAACTATCTCTGCCAGAGCTAGCCTTACTTCTGGTGATGCGAACGTTAAGTCAGACTGATTCAGTTTCATTCAAATAAAAATAATAACGGATGTGGCCAACTTCTCGCTCGTCGAATGGTTTATTTATAAGCGGCATTGGGATTGAAAGTTGCAACACTATATCTCTCATGATTCCATCCTGGTATTTTGGTCTCTCGCTGTCTTGGGTCTATATTTACGATTACCTCAATCGCATGCTGTCAAGCTAGTGACACGTACGTGAGGTGCCGTGCAATGTCAATCTAACGTGGCTTGCTGAGCTCACTTATCTCGTTGAATTCACGTAAGAAAATACTCTATGCCTTGATGGTATGTAATCAATCCCTGGAGTATTAAAATGATCCGCCATCCCGCCAATTCGAACCTCACGCTTCACTTCGACGACACCTATTTGGGCTTGCCAATACAATTTGATAAGGGTCCATTCATACGTGAATATCTTCATCGACTTCATCAAACGATGACCCGTGCCATTAATCAATATCCGCGCGTATTTGCGTTCCGGTTTGATCTTCGTTTTCCCCTTAACCAGAACCCGGATGACTTCTCGTATCAGAGTGAAATAATCGAGCGTTTCATTGAATCATTGAAAGCAAAAATTAGACACAATCGTCAATTAGCAATGCGAGAAAACAAATATGCGCATGACAGCATCGTCCGTTATGTTTGGACGAGGGAGATAGGCCAGCATGGACGTCCCCACTACCACATGGCTATGCTTCTGAACTACGATGCCTTCTGCGCACTGGGCACATATTCGCCTGGACGCGACAACATGTTTAACCGACTCAATGACTCGTGGGCCAGCGCGCTAGGACTACCAGCTAAAGACGTAGTAGGCTTGGTTGAGATACCAAAGAACCCTTACTATCACATCCACCGCGACGAAAATGTAAGCATCGCGGAGTTCTTCTTCCGAGCGAGTTATCTCTGCAAATCAGCCACAAAGTCTTTCGGGAATGGCAGCCATGGATTTGGAGCAAGTCGAATCTAAGGCAGCTTTGATTTATTCGCCAACTGATGTTCTTTTACCTAAAGGTAACATGCATAATTCTAGCGAAGGTACCTGAAGCAATCAATGATGCGACAGGCCTTCGGCATCAACCAAACTTGCTATCGGCGAAGGGGTTTCGTCAGAGATCAGCAATGATGTAATCTGGCTAGATCGTGGCCTATCTTTCGATCTGTTCAAGTTTGGCCGCGATCCTGCAAATCAGCGCGTGACATATTTCCTACATATCAGTGCCCATTTTTCCTGATGGACATATTAGGGAGGGTCATATGCGCATTAATGAATACGTAAATGTATGTTTACCAAAGGCCTTGTAAAGACCTGTACGGACATAAGTGACATTGGGGCGGTAACAAGTTGTGATGCACTTGTTGCCACATATTGACGCTGGCGAACGGTGCCGAAAAAGGACATCATTCCCACTGCATTTTGTTCTTCGATGGTTCGAAGGTGCTGAAGGATGCCTACTTGGCTGCTCTGATTGGCCGGTACTGGGTGGACTTCATCACTGCTGGACGTGGCACGTTCTTTGATTGCAACGCAGAAAAAGGTAAATACAAATACCTGGGCATCGGCATGATCAGTCTTGGTGATGACGAGCTGCGCGCTAACTTGCTGAGAGTGGTGAAACATCTGACGAAAAAGGACCAATACCTGCGGAAGAAAGTATCTACCCATCGTCTTGTATTTGGGCCCGGTCACATACCAGGTGTGCGTCGCAGTAAGGCAAGACGTCTACGTTAGCTACAAAATTAAACGAGTGCGTAAAAGGTCAGCACGATCACCAGCCTCCTACGTCAGTGCTGGTACAGCCTCAAATTTCTGACGGAGGTATTTCCCTTGATCGCGCGTGATTTGATCTGATGAGCCCATGGCTTATCTGCCGACCTGTTTGAGCTTGGCAGCGAGCCAGCCGTACTTTGTGCGTATGCTTGGATCGTTAAAGTTTTTGTACTTCTGGACCAAACTCTCAAGCGTTGAATAGTGCCGTTCAAGGCCATAATTTCCGTCATCGAACTCGCCGACATGTTTCTTCGAAAGATAATCTACATACCGCCATCCATCTGTGTCTTGCGGTATGCTGATATTCAATAGGTGATCAATCTCTGTCTCGTCCATCGTATCTGGCCAAGGCCCATGCTCCAAAATATTCGCATCCACGATAATTCGCGGTGTATTTGCCGCTTGCTCAAGACGATAGGCGCGAATAAAGGCGGGGCCGAATGCCAAGGTGCCTTGATGATAGAGTTCGCCTTTCGTGATTCCACCCCGAAGCAAGATCCCGTGAGCGGCCAACTCGATAGTGAGAAAGAAAGCAGTAGATACGATGGAGTAAAGCGCCCATGGATCGGTAGCCGGTGCCGACAAAATCAAGGAGTCAGAGAATTGCGTTACGCGTATCAGATCCTCTTCACCACCAGACACCTTGGCAGCCTTCTTCATGGCCGACACGATTTCATCGGGCGTCCATGTACCATTCGCTATTGCAGCAGAAAAGCCCAAGAAATCAATAAAGGCGCAAAAGCGCTGTTCGTATCCGTTGGTCGTCGATGGAATTTTCATACAAATCCTTTTTTGCGTGGATAGGGTGCTCGGGATATTCTGAGAGAAATTTCTCGTATATACAACTAAAACGCATTGCTATTGCCAGTCTTCAGCTTTGCCGGTGTGCTTGGTCGTCTTCAGTAAGGACAAGTTAGTCTCTATTCCTTAATCGGTCGTGCAGTGACGAGGAGTTGTATAACAGGCTCATTTGCAATGCGGTAAAACAAAGGAAATCCTATCCAATTTCATAGCGGCTTGTTATCTTGTCGATCTAAGAGTTAAATGACTAAGGAGTAAGCGATCAATTGTAAGCGGCCAGCGAAGTCATCGTGACAGATACCTCCTCTGGCAATGTGCGCTATGAGGCCCGTTTCTGATGAGGGGTCCAGCGGTGCGGTAGTAGTGAGGATAATTCGCTGGTTTTTTTGGGTAGGTAAACGCACGAACACATCTTTGAGATAAAGATACGGATCGTGACCATTAAATTAAGTTTGGATATATAATGGGCTAGCCGGTCCTAGCGCACGGTCCGGTTGTAGCGCTCGACATACGCATTTTGTTGCGGATTTCCAAGCTGGATGAAATCGATTTTGATGCCTCGTTTAGCGGCCCACGCCGCTGTGGCGGCACTGATATATTCCGGCCCGTTATCGCAACGGGTTGCCCTAGGCTTGCCGCGCCACTCGATAACTTGATCAAGCGCCGAATCACCCGTTCCGAAGGCAACGAGAAATCGACTTCAATGCACAGCCCTTCACAGCTGAAGTCGCCAATCACATTGAACAACCGAATGCTGCGTCCTTCAGCGAGCTGGTCATGCATGAAGTCCATTGACCATATCTCATTAATATTGGTGGGTACCGCCAATGTGAGCGGCACGTCGCGCACGATCCGCTGGCTCGGCTTGATGCGCAGGTTCAGTTCAAGTGCCCGGTAAATCCGATAAACCCTCTTGTGGTTCCATTTAAAGCCTTTGACGTTGCGTAAATAGAGAAAGCACAAACCGAAACCCCAATTGCGCTGACTGCTCGTCAAACACACCAGTCAGTCGGCAATGACCATGTTCTCAGAGGATAACTTAGCGCAATAATGGTAACAGGTCTCGCTGATGCCAAAGGCCTGACTTGCCACGCGAATCGTGACCAATCTGTTTGCAACGGACCAATGCGCCATCTCTCTTCGCTTGGAGGGCGCTACCACTTTTTTGTTAAGGCCTCAGTGACAATATCGGCCTTAAGCCGTTCTTCCGCATACATCTTTTTTAACCGCCGGTTCTCGTCTTCCAGTTCCTTCATCCGCGTCATCAGGGACGCGTCCATGCCACCGAATTTCGAGCGCCATTTGTAGAAGGTGGCACTGCTGATGCCGTGCTCGCGACACAGTTCCGGTGCAGGAGTGCCAGCTTCGGCCTGTTTCAGAATCTGCAGGATCTGGCTATCAGTAAAGCGTGATGTCTTGTAAGCGATCAATCCACCACGTCCCTTGCGACGTAATTTGATTTATGCCGGGGCCTGGCCGGTTAGCTGTAAATTCCACGGCAGCAGCGCCTCGTAGTCATCGGCGGTATTGGCATAAGGCAGTGCCCTGAACAGCTCGGTGAGGTACTGGTAAGCGTCAAAATTCCCCGCCTTGCACGTCTCAATTAACGAATACAGATTGGCACTGGCTTTTGCGCCACCGACGGTATCGGCGAATAACCAGTTCTTGCGACCGATCACGAACGGTCGAATTGCGTTCTCGGCCACGTTATTATCAATGGGCCAAGTGCCGTTCTCGACATACCGCGTCAATTTCGGCCATTGCCCTGCCACATACTGCAATGCCTTGCCCAGCAATCCGCTCGGTGCGGTTGTTCCCAGATGATGGTCAAGCAAGGCTTTGATCGCTGCCAATACCGCTGTGCTGTATTTCATGCGCAACCGCTGTCGTTGCTGTGGCGTCGATGCCTTGGCTCGTGATTCTGCCGCGTACAGTTTACCGATCAGGGTAATGAATTGCGTGGCCGGCTGCTGCGCACTGCGCGCTTCCTTGGACAGCACCGCTTCGGCTTCAATGAAATAGCGTCTGACATGGGCCCAGCAAGCCAGGTGGACGAGTCCATTGACGGCCGATATCGCGTTATACGGCGCATAACCGTCGGTCATTAACGCAGCGCCCGCGCGCACGCCGGCCCATAGATCGGCCCCATGTTGGGTACTGCGTCCCGGCGCATAGCCGAACAGCCGTACCGGCGGACCGGTGCCGCCGTTCAGTTGAATCCACATATAAATCTTGGTTTGTGCTGCGCGCCCGGGCTCCTTGAGCACCTGGACCACCGTTTCATCGCCAAACACGACCTCGCTGTCGAGCAAATGATCGCGCAGTAAATTAATCAGCGGTTGCACCGCAATACCGATGCGCACCACACTGGCAG
Organism: Glaciimonas sp. PCH181; assembly: GCF_003056055.1. NCBI lineage: Bacteria > Pseudomonadati > Pseudomonadota > Betaproteobacteria > Burkholderiales > Oxalobacteraceae > Glaciimonas > Glaciimonas sp. PCH181. Next base: position 1,051,748 of record NZ_PYFP01000001.1, on the reverse strand, counting down.
CGAGGGTATTGCGCGAGATATCGCCGCCAAAGCGTTTGATTAACGCCGCAATCCGGTACAGCGGCAGTCCGTCGATGAACTTGGCGGTAATGAACCAAGCCAGCGCAGCTTCGGTGAACAATCCCTTTGGAATGATGCGCAAGCGGGCCGGCGTGACTTTGATGCTTTGATCACAGCAAGGGCAGGCATATTTCACCCGCTCATGCCGGATCACGCGCACTTGCTGCGCAATAATATCGAGTTGCTCACTGACTTCTACGCCGATTTCCACCAGTATTGCGCCATCATGCGCACAGATACGTGCTGATTCTGGCAACGTGGTGCGAATGACTTCGCGTGGCAATGCCGGGTCTAGCGGCTTGCGGCCCGGTTTCTTGCGTTGATGAGCGGGAACGGTAACTTCAATTTCGCTTTCTTGCGATGGCAAGGCAGCGCTTGCGGCCAGCGCCTCTGCCTCATTGAGAAACAGGTCGCGCTGATCGGCGCTGCGCGCTTCGCTCTTGGCGCCGAATAAACGGCGCTGAAAGGCTTTGAGCTGTTCTTTGAGCAGATCACGTTCGACTTGCGTCACCCGCAGTTCGCCCCGCACCGCATCGCGTTCGGCCAATGCCGCATCGCGTTGGTCGATGAGCGTCTGAATTTCATCAGCGCTAAGGGAGGAATGAAGCTGAGTAAGTGCCATGACAGAGAACATACCGGAATGTTATGTCCGATAGGTTTACGTCATTTCAAAATAATGCCATTTCCTGTCGTCTACCGACAACAACCGGCTGAAATGGCAGTGCTTTGCCTCAACTCGCCCGCGCATAGCTGCGCGGCGGATGTTTGTGCATGGCGCTGAGGTCAATGCCATCGAGCAGCCAGTGTAATTGTTCGACGCTCAGTTCCAGGACCGCGGCTTCACGCGGCCAGGCGAAGCGGTCCGCCTCCAGTCGCTTGAACATTAACCAGAAACCGGTGCGATCCCACAGTAGCAATTTGATGCGGTCGCGCCGCCGGTTACAGAAGACATACACGGCCGGTGCAAACGGATCCAACCCCAGCGCCTGCTCGACGATGGCAGCAAGACCGTTAATGCTCTTGCGACCATCGACCGCATCCCGGTGCAAATGTACCTTCAGGTTCGGAGCGAGGCGGAACATGGCAACTGGCAAAGCATTTCAAGGAGCGACAATACCTCATCGCCGGTCGCGCAATGGGCATCGATCTCAATCCCATTGGATAATCTGGCACGTAGCGTCGGCATCCGTGCCGGCGTTACTGGATTAACCGCCACCAACGGAATAAAAGCAGAACTCAGTGCAGGCACAGGCGTAACCTTCAGCCGATCCATATCTGCCTGGCGGTGGTATTGCACAATCCACTTGCGCAATAAATTGGCATTCAGGGCATGCTGGTACGCCAGTTTGGCGACCGATATACCCGGTTGCAAACTGGCTTCCACCAATTCGCGTTTGGCGCGACGGTCGTATTGACAACGACCATCCCGCAGGCGCTTGATGACCAGAGCGCATGACAATACTGACGGATTCTCTTCCATAGGTGTCCCCTTATATAGGTGGACACCATCATCTCTAATACAGGGAGTCTTTACCAGACGTGCTCAAATGATCGCTTACGATGTCTTCATGTAAAAGATCCTCAAAATTGCATTTAAGAAAATTCTACTTTTATACGCGGCTGTCTTTTGCTGGGGGATTACTTTAGTATTTCACAGAGCTGTTCACGGCACTCCCTTACGCCAATACTATGGCGACTACGACGCGCTGCTGCCGTGGAATTTACAGCCAACGGGTCAGGTTGCTGCATAAATCATTTTGGCCACAAAGGACGTAGTTGATTGATCGCTTACGTTGATCGCCGAATAGAATGCGATGAGCCGCGCTAACTCTCTCGTACGAAATCCGGGTAGTATCGAACCATCATTCGGTCGCTATATTCGACAAGATTCTGATGGGCTTGGGCGGCATCCCGGACTGGCGATTCAAACCATGGCGTCAGCGCGCTAGCGATCTGCGCAAATACACTCGCATCTGCTCCACAAGGCCTATTACCAAGCAGGAAAGGTTTATCCCCCAATAAACGCGATAGCGATGTAAAGGAACGTGCCGCCATATCACCGATCTCATCGATTGAATGCCGTCCGATACCTTGGCCATGCAAATAAGAGAGGACGTTGCGGCGAGATCTGTCCCGAGTAATCTGCTGTACTTTCTCTGGAAGCCCGTCATAAAAGTGAGACGGCCCCTTTGCAAAATTCTCATCAATGGCCCATCTTGAGTACACCATGGTCCAGTAGATGTGGTCTTCTACCAGCCGCTCCACTGTCCAGGCAAAGGACCGTTGATTTTCATCAAAACCCTCATCCAGATCAACGGAATATGTTTTTTCCAGATATGAGCGAATAAATGTCGAGTCGGCAACGATGGTGCCATCGTCATTGATGTAGGGAAGTCTGCCTTTTGGGGCATTTAGGAGACCGTTCAATTCGCGCCGGTAATCTAAGTTCAACATTTTCAACTGCACTTCGGTTTTGAGCACGAACGGACCTGGGTCAGGCAAACCAAAACTGGGAACAAATCCATAGAGCGTAATCACTGGTGGTCTCCACTAATCTTCTAATTGTAAGAGGATTTTAATCTTGACCCATGTGTTTGGGAAGTTTATGATTTAAATTAAGATGCTTTATTTTATAAACACAAAGAAAATTATGCGATTCAATAAACTGGATTTAAATAATCTCGTCTGTCTAGACGCGCTGATCACAGAACGAAGCGTCAGTAGAGCGGCAGACCGGCTTTATTTAAGTCGCCCAGCCATGAGTTGTGCGTTAACCCGCTTACGCGAATACTTCAAAGACGATCTGCTATTCCAAGTGGGTAAAGCAATGATTCCTACCCCGCTCGCTCTATCGCTGGAGCGCCCGCTGCGCGACGTCTTACTGCAATTGCAAGCCATTACATCTACCTCCGCCGTCGACGTTGATCTGTCCAAGGTGAAACGCACGATTAAGATAACGGGATCGGATTACGTTGCTGCGATATTTATGCCTATGGTCGTTGAACGCGCATTTATTGAAGCACCCGGCATCGCGATTGATTTTCGTGCTTTTTCGCCACGTTTCTCGGAGGAGCTAGATAGCGGCGACGTGGATCTTCTCATCGTCAGTGATACACATTCTACAAAAAATCATCCAGCAGAAGAGTTGTTTCAAGATACGTTTTCCTGTGTGACATGGACCGGCAATCATGAGATCGGTGATACGCTCTCATTGGAGCAATACCTTTCATTCGGTCATGTCGACACCCAGTGGGGCGCTGGCAGACTGAAGGCCGTGGATGCTAAAGTTTTTGAAGAATATGGTGCCTCACGAAGAACCGAGGCCTGGGTGTCGACATTTTCCCAGGTGCCAATGTTTCTGACTGGTACCAATCGCTTGGGAACATTGCAAACCCGGCTCGCTCAGCTGGCCTCAAAACAATGGCCGATCCGGGTATTGCCATGCCCACTATCGATCCCACTGCTCGTCGAAGTACTGCAGTGGCACAAATATCAAGAAAGCGACCCGGTATTGAATTGGATTCGGACGTTAATGGTAACGGTAGCTGCTGAAATGTCCGCAATTGAAATAACAAAAAAATTCAAAATAAGGAAAAAAAGCATTAGCGCAACGTAAATCTGTAGATTTATGCCAAAACCAATGCCGTAACTTTTTACCCAAGCATTCTGATTGCCGACGACTCTTATCTGATCCCGATTTTGCACATGGCCTGAAATAAGTAATTAGGTGTTCGCCAGCAACTTATGCATCAGACTCTTCAATTTCTTGATCTCCTCCTGCGTAAAACCCTCAAGGAGTCGGCGCAGGACGTTCGCGTTACATTCGGATATTTTGAGATAAATAGCGAAACCTGCTTCGGTAAGCTCAAGAGTCTTCTCCCGACGATCATCCAGCGACTGCAGTCGTTTTACGAGATACTTTCGCTCCAGCCGGTCAATCATGCGAGTCATTGCGCCAGGATCATAAGACAACGTCTTGCAAAGAGTTGCTATCGACCCCGGTTGAGCGTTACCCAAATTAACGATGACGGCATACTGCGCAGCGGTGATATCCAGCGGCTGAATTTCTTGATCGAGTGCAGCGAGAATCGCAGCACGTACCTTTCCCACTAGATAGTCCAGGGCATTGCAAGGATCAAGTTCCTTTCTGTCAAATATCTTGGTTGCCAAGTTACCTCCAATAATCATTCCGGACTGCATCAGCGCGTTGCTGGCTTCGTCTAAGGCACTTCCAGTTGATCCAAGCTGCGCAGGGCACGTCATGTCCGTAGCTGAAATACGGGATACGGTAGCGCGCGCAATCGATGTGTTTTTATCGGCCTGTCCAAAGAAAAATCATAACGCTGTGCGCATGGTCACAAACTCTTCCGCCATCGTGGGGTGAATCCCAATCGTTGCGTCGAACTGCGCTTTGGTTGCATTGCATTGCAGTGCCACGGCAAAACCCTGAATGATTTCACCAGCCTCGGCACCGACCATATGAACGCCCAGCACGCGGTCGGTACGGTCGTCTACAATCAACTTCATGAAAACGCGTTCCCCACTACCGCTTAAGGTATGCTTCAGTGGCCTGAACTGCGTCTTAAAGATGCGCAACTTTCCATACACTTGGCGTGCCGCTGCTTCGGTCAGACCAACCGTGGCAACATTAGGGTGACTGAACACTGCGGTCGGGACCTTATCGTACGACATGGTCGCCTTTGCACCATTGAACAAGCGCGCGGCAACTATCATGCCTTCTGCCAGCGCGACTGGCGTCAACGCAATACGATCGACTACATCGCCAATCGCATGTATCGATGCCACGTTGCTGCAAAAATTATCATCCACCATCACCGCCCCGTTGGCGTGCATGCGGACCCCGGTATTTTCCAATCCGAGCCCACGCGTATTCGCGTGGCGACCCGTGGCAAAAAGCACGCAATCGGTTTCGATCGTTTTAGCGCTTTTAAAAGTCACCTGCTTAATACTATGGTCGCCAGCATCTTCGCTGATGGCGTGCAAATCGGCTTCGAACAGAATATCGATCCCTTTTTTTGTCATTTCTTGCGCCAGGAAGACGCCCAGATCGGCGTCCATGGTGCGCAGCAACTGTGTGCCGCGATATGCCAATGTTACCTCGCAACCCAGTCCGTTCAGGATCGAGGCCAACTCCACAGCGATATATCCGCCGCCGCAGACGAGCGCCCGGTTCGGCAATGCATTCAAGCGGAAAAAATCGTCAGAGGTAAGGCCGTGCTCGCAGCCCGGCAACTCCGGCAGCGTCGGCTTGCCGCCAGTCGCGATTAGAATATGCCTACTTGTGAAAAGTCGGCCATCAATTGAGACCGTATGCGCATCCAGTATCTGCGCATGTCCTTCCAGAATTCTGACACCGGAATCTTTTAGTAACTTTCGATACACTTCGTTGAGTCGTTCAATTTCGCGGTCTTTGTTTGCGATCAGCGTCTTCCAGTCGAAAGCAGCCTCGCCCAAGGTCCAGCCAAAGCCACGCGCGTCAGAAAAGTCGTCAGGAAAATGCGCTGCGTAAGACATCAATTTTTTTGGTATGCATCCGACGTTGACGCAAGTGCCTCCCAGGTATTGCTGCTCGGCAATCGCAACCCGCGCGCCATATTGGGCGGCAAACCGACTGGCGCGAACACCGCCTGAACCGGCACCAATCGTAAATAAATCAAAATCATATGTGCTCACGATTCAAGCCCTTTAATAAAAAATGCATTTTCTTTACTTGTTTAAAATTCGGGTCAGTAACAAAAGTTGATTGCTCATCTACACTTTTGTTTACTGGATCGAATCGAGTGTTCGCGCGGCTTGTAAAACCACAAAGTACGCGCAAGGTAACCGCTCACTGGCGAGCCCGTCCCGCATGAAGGGGAAACCTGGTAATTGGAAGGCCGATGTTGAAGCGACGTGGCAATTTTCCTGCGAAAATTTGTCTCCTTCCATTTTTGGAGATGTTATGGCCGCTTATCAGCCGCCAAAATCTTGTTGCTCCGATTGTCAAAGAACGCGTGACATTTTCACAGTTTATTGTTTAAATTTGATGCATTTACCAAATCAATGTGGGGAGTCTGTATGCGTTACAATAAATTAGACTTGAATCAACTCGTTGTCTTAGACGCAATTCTTGCCGAACGCAGTGTCACTAAGGCGGCAGACCGTTTGTTTCTAAGTCAGCCTGCCACTAGTTGCGCACTATCACGATTACGTGATTTCTTCGAAGATCAATTACTTACGCAAGTGGGTAAGACTCTCGTCCTTACTCCGCTGGCCGACAGTCTTGTGAAGCCGGTCCGGGATGTGCTGCTCCAAGTGCAGGCGATTACCACGACAAAGCCTCACTTTGACCCAACAACCTCAATGAGGAAGATCACAGTTGAGTGCTCAGATTACGTAATGAATGTCTTTATTTCGGAGGTAATTCGACGTGCCGCTTGGGAGGCGCCGCTTATGCAATTTGATCTTCGTCTGATTGGCACGCATTCCCACGAAAACCTCGATAGTGGAGAAATCGAGCTTTTAATCGCACCGGAATTTTTTACCTCGGCAAATCACCCCTCAGAACCTCTGTTTGATGACACTTTCTCCTGCGTCACATGGATTGGAAATACGTCGGTAGGCGACGAGCTTACGATCGACGATTACATGTCGTTAGGCCACATTGGTACTGAATGGGGTGCAGGACGACTGCTCACGATTGATGAGCGGCTAATCGAAAAGCACGGGTATGCCCGACGTCGGGAAGTTATCGTTCCAAGCTTTACTATCGTGCCCGGCATGCTTGTCGGTACAAATCGCGTCGCGACTTTGCAGACACGTTTGGCCAACATCATGGTGCGAAACGCTCCTCTGCGCATATTCCCATGCCCTATTGCGATCCCGGGGATTGTCGAAATGCTTCAATGGCATAAATACCAGGAGCGCGATCTGGCGATATCCTGGTTCCGTGACTTGCTCAAACGTGTCGCAAACGAGATGCCGAAAATACATGCGCCGACGAGTGAGGAATCCAGCGACAAGAACGAGATCGATCCGCGAAAGAAAAAAAGGACACGGACTGCACCACAAAAGGTGAAATCCTAACATCTGCAATCTACGCCGGATGTGAAGGGGTATCGCCCGATATCCCACCGGCCGCACATTCTCGCGATCCTGCTCAATGCCATTGTGCCCATAGTGCGCGCGGGAATCCGCAACTGACACGATTACTGCCGATGAATATTCATGTCCATACCCGGAGAGTCGCGTAAACACCTCGAATACCAAGCAAGGGCAGCGCGTTGCCGAAGCCCAAGGAGTGGCTGTGCTGTGCTATGACGAGACAATCGACGTCGCTGTTGACCGTTAGAGCCGCGCAGCATCAGTATTGATATGGTAAATGTATCCAATTTAAACAATAAACTGTAAAAATATCGCGCGCTCTTCGATAATCAAAGCAACAAAATCATGACAGCCGATAAGCGGCGATGGCATGAGCATAATCGAAAGAGACAATCATGACGCTGCATCAGTACGGCATGCAAAAAGGCGAACGAGAATTCTTTATATTCCCTCCTAAAACCAAAGCCGACAATCTGCTTAAGGCCTTTCACAGCGTGCAGGCTCATCGCTTGCGATCGAGGTCGCGCTGCCAGAGGCGCCTCGTTTCTTGAGTGGCAGGTAAAGGAAAACAACGCCGCTTCGGCTACCCATATTCAACATTTTTCGACCGTTGGGCGATCAGGTTCGGATAAAAGTTCTGAGCCGTATGGCAAAAGAATATTTTGTTGTGATCGATGTTGTTGTTTTGTCTTCCAGACTTGCTTAAGTCAACTTCTATAACCAGATTATTTAACTCTTAAGGACATTACAAATGCTCGAATATTTTCCAAGCAATTACGTCTGGAACCTGTCAGCCAATCTTGCGCTATCAATGGGTGGTAACTATGGTGAGGTCGATACCATCTGTCGTAAGCTGATTGACGCGTCCAAGAACGGGGATGATGCCGGCACCGAAGCATTTTTTTTTGCATGGTGTGAACAGGCAGATCGATTGGTCCAGCTAGCGCTGGAAGATGAGGCTAAAGGCCGCATCTTGAGTGCTGGCGCAAAGTACGGCAGAGCGTCCACGTATTACCTCACGGCCGAACGCATGCAGGAACGCAATTTTGCGCCAAGAAAAGAAGTCTTCAAGAAGATGCTCGATTCCTTCGCCCGCTTCGTCAAACTACATGAAGAAAATTGCGAGCGTGTCACTTTCCCATATCAAGGTAAGGCCCTAGCCGGTTTGTTTGTCCGCGCCGAGGGTCCCGCAGGCCGACATGCACCGTGTGTTGTACACATGAACGGACTTGATAGCACGAAGGAAATGATCTATGGCTCCGGCATTGCGCAATCGCTGGCAAAGCGTGGCATCTCGTCGTTGATGGTGGACCAACCCGGAGTTGGTGAAGCGCTCAGGCTTCACGACCTGCCTGCCATCGTTGAATGCGAAATTTGGGCAGCTGCGGTGATTGATTATCTGGAGACGCGTTTGGATGTCGATCCGGATCGCATTGGGGTATCTGCCTGGTCGCTCGGCGGCTATTACGCACCACGCGCGGCAGCATTTGAAAAACGAATCAAGTTGTGCGTTGCGTGGGGCGCGAACTACAACTGGGGTGAACTGCAAAAGCGCCGCCTCGCCCGTGAGGGAGATTGTCCAGTTCCGCATTACTGGGAACATGTCCAATGGGTATGGGGCAAGAAAAGTTTGGAGGAGTTTATGGCGTTTGCTCCCCGTGTCACGCTAGAGAATGTAGTCGACAAGATTACCGTTCCTTTTCTTGTGACCCACGGTGCGAAGGATCGGCAAATTCCGTTGGAGTATGCGCACCAGGAATACGAAGGTGCCATCAATAGTCCCAAGCGTGAACTCAAATTCTTTACAGAGAGAGAAGGTGGAGTAGAGCACGTTAGTGCAGATAATCAGGACAACGCGCGCGATTACATCGCGGATTGGATTGCAGAGACATTTATTGAACTTGGTGCAAGCGGCATACGGACATGACCAGGGAAATAATTGACCTCTCGATCTATCTCGAGAATGACATCGTGTCCGACCCGCCTATATACAGGCCAAGGATCGACTATATCAACCACGAGATGTCAGTCCCCGAACTGGTCAGTTTTTTCCCTGGCTTGGAAGCCAAAGATCTTCCAGATGAGGAAGGGTGGGCAATTGAAAGAATTCAATTGATCACGCATAACGGTACGCATCTCGATGCACCTTACCACTTTGCCTCCACCATGAACAAAGGCGAACGAGCGATCACCATCGATGAGGTCCCATTGGATTGGTGTTTCCAGCCCGGTGTAAAACTTGATTTTCGCCATTTCGCTGACGGCTATGTAGTGCAGGCTTCTGACGTAGAGGCGGAGCTGGCGCGTATCAAACATGCGTTGAAGCCATTTGAAATCGTGTTAATTAACACGCGAGCCGGCTCCCGCTATGGTAACGACGATTATGTTACGTCAGGGTGCGGTATGGGGTATGACGCCACCATGTATTTGCTGGAGCGAGGAGTACGCGTAACTGGCACGGATGGTTGGAGTTGGGATGCGCCATTTGCCTATACGAAGGAAAAGTATGCCGCAACTAAAGATGCAACATTGATCTGGGAAGGTCACAAAGCCGGGCGTGACATTGGCTATTGCCACCTCGAAAAGCTCCACAACCTTGAGGTGCTGCCCGCCGATGGCTTCATCGTCTCCTGTTTTCCGTTCAAGATTCGTGCTGCCTCAGCCGGATGGACAAGGGCCGTTGCCATCTTGGATCGATGAGTCGATAGCAGCAGTAGCCAGGTGGCGCAGTCTTGGAACAGAGTAGGAATATCAAAGGAAATATTATGGCCATTATTGGAATTGAGACTCTTATCTACGGTGTTGACGACATCGCACTGTGTACAAAGTATTTTGACGACTTCGGTTTGACTCTTATCGCATCAAGTGCGACCGAAAGCCATTTTCAGCTTGAAGATGGGGCAAACGTTATTATTCGCCATATCACCGACCCATCTTTACCAAAATCGGCGGTGATGGGAACAGGTGTCAGGGAGGTGGTCTGGGGTGTCGACTCACAATCGAGCCTGGATCGTCTTACTACCGACCTGGAGCGCGATCGTGACATCAAGCGTGAAAGCGACGGCACCGTAAGATTCTTAAGTGATTGCGGCTTGCCGTTGGCACTTCGGATATACGCCAAGAAAAAAGTAATCACGGCTCCAGATCCTCTTAACTCTCCTGGAACCGTTAATCGTCTGAATCGGCCTAGAAAATGGTTGACACGTGCTAGGCCAAAGACGATTCAGCACGTTGTTTTTACCTTCCAGGATTTTCAAAAGTCGTTCGATTTTTTTAAAGATCGACTCGGCTTCCGCCTGTCGGATTATCAAGAAGGTTTTGGAATCTATGCGCGTTGCGACGGTGCAAACAATCACCACAACATCTTCTTTATGAACGCTCATGCGCCACTCCCCGGACATGACGGAAACGTCCGCTTTCACCACGTTAATTTTGGCGTTGCAGATATTGACGAGGTCATGGTTGGTGCTAACCACATGGAACGGTGTGGTTGGGATAAGTCGCATTTGGGCCTCGGACGCCATCGTATCGACTCCGCGCTTTTTTACTATATTCCGAGCCCGACAGGTGGTGAGACTGAATATGGTGCCGATGGAGACTATGTCGACGATAGCTGGATTCCGCGACGTTGGAAGGAGCCTCTGTTTGGTTATCTGTCCTTTGTTCATAACGTGCCGCCCTTCTTTCAAGAGCCACCGGCATGGGACGTCGAATATTTCGAAGGATATACGCCGGCCAAGAAAATGCATCACAAATGATGGCGGATAGAAACGCCAGAAAGGGAAGAGCAAGTTAGGCACCAAAGTAATGGTGTTTGCAAAACTCTTTCCGTATTAAGAAAGGACCGACAAAAAAATACCGATTAAAAAGGTATATCGGAATTCATAAAAAAGGAGACAGTAGTGAAATATTTTAAAACTTCAAAAAATGGTTTTAAACGTAGTGATTCCGCGCGTCATTTCCCCTTTCGCGCACTTTCGCTCGCAGCGATCACGATGGTCAGTAACGCGTATGCTTTTGAAATGGATACAGGTAACCCAGATCTGAAAATGCATTGGGATAACACCTTCAAGTATTCCGACGCATTTCGACTCAAAGGGCAAGCGCCGTTGCTGACTTCTGACCCAAATCAAGATGACAGCGATCGTAACTTCAATAAGGGCTTGATCTCCAATCGGCTGGATCTTCTGTCGGAATTCGACGCTACTTACAAAGATTTCGGCGTGCGTGTCAGCGGAGCCACATGGTATGACAGTGTCTACAAAAAATCCAACGCGAATACCAGTACTCCAAATACAGTAAATGCCTTTGGACTACGGAATAACCAGTTTTCCAGTGCAACTCGCAGTTTAGATGGACAGAAGTTTGATTTACTGGATGCATTTGTATCTGGAAAAGCCGGTATCGGCGACATGCCGATAACCTTTCGGATTGGTCGGCACGCTTTAATTTGGGGGGAAAGTCTATTCTTTGGCGGAAATGGCATTGCAGCGGGCCAGGCACCGATTGATCTAAATAAGGCATTGGCAGTTCCCAACTTAAAATTTAACGAACTGATTCGCCCTGACAATCAAATATCGGCACAGATTCAAATCACCCCGAATGTCTCAATCGGCGGCTACTACAAGTTGAGTTGGGAAGCAAACCGTCTGCCGGGTATGGGTAGCTATTTCGCCGGTATCCTCCCCGACTTTGCGTTACCAGGTGGGAATATGCTGTTTGTTCCTGGCGCCGGAACAAACGCTTTTTTTGGGCGCGAAGCTGACATGAAGGCAAAGAACTCCGGTCAGGGTGGACTGCAGCTGAAGTACCGACCTGAAGGTAGCGACATTGATTTGGGCTTTTACGCACTTCAATACAACGATCGGAGTTTTCAGGCATTACTAAAGCCCGGTGTCTTCACCTCTGCTCCGCTCGCGCCCAATCAGATCGGTCAATATCAGCTTGCCTACGCTGAAGGGATTAAAACCTATGGTACAAGTGCGAGCACTTCAATAGGTAATGTCAACATAGCTGGTGAGGTGTCGGTTCACCGAAATCTCGACTTGCAAAGCACGGCGGGGCTAGATTTTAGCAACTCAAGTAACAATAGTTCGAATCCGCTCTACGCAGTTGGAAACTCCTTGCAAGCGCAAGTCTCCTGGATCATGACATTAGGGCCTAACTTTATTTCCCGCGAGGCGAGCTGGATTGGAGAGGTGGCATGGAACCGCCGTACCAGCATCACGAAAAATCCCGGCACACTTGATCCGAATTCAACCCGCGATGCCTGGTCCCTGCGTACGGTCTACGAACCTTCATACCGGCAAGTATTACCTGGCTTAGATATTAGCGTCCCGTTTGGCATCAGCTATACGCCAAAAGGCAGTCGATCTTCTGTAGTCGGTGGATTTGGAGTCGAAAATGGCGGTGATATGAGTATCGGTATTAACGGGGCGTATCTGGATGTGTGGCACTTCGGCTTGAACCTGACGCATTACTACGGCCCCCTCAATACTCCATTGGTTACTGTCGCCGTTACCAATCAGACCTTTGGGCAGAGTTTAAAAGATAAAGATTTTATCTCGTTCAATGCCAGTCGCACATTCTAATACTTGAAGGAGATAGACATGAAGCACACACAAATTAAACTCATTACCTTAATGTATGGCTTACTACTGGCCAGCGCCCCAGCATTTGCGGTGTCAGCAGATGAGGCCGCGCAATTGAAAACTACGCTTACGCCCTTTGGTGGCGAGCGCGCAGGTAATAAGGACGGCACTATTCCTGCTTGGGACGGCGGCTACACAAAAGCGATTCCCGGCTTCGTCAATGGTGGACGTCGACCAGATCCGTTTGCCAGTGAAAAGCCGTTGTACGCGATCACCGCCAAGAATATGGATCAATATGCCGACAAGCTCACCGATGGTGTGAAGGCCATGCTCAAAAAGTACCCAGAGACATATCGTCTTGAGGTATATCCGACCCATCGTACAGCTGCAGCTCCTCAATGGGTTTATGACAATACATCCAAGAATGCGACCAATGCCAAACTGAATGGCCTGGCGCTTGTTGACGCATACGGTGGTATTCCATTTCCCATTCCGAAAAATGGCGTGGAAGCTATGTGGAATCATATTTTGCACTGGCGCGGTGCGGATTGGCACCTTGACTTCCGCGGAATCCAAGTGACCTCGGACGGAAAGCCAATCGTCACCGTAGACGGTCGCGCTGATTTTCAAATGCCATACTACTTCAAGGATGGCGCAGCGAATAATTTTAAAGGCGATTTCTGGACGGTTCGCCTACTCAACGCCGGCCCACCTATCCGTGCCGGTGAAGCAATTACTCAACGCCAAAATGTCGACCTCGACAAGTCTCAAACGTGGGTGTACTTAACAGGACAACGCAGGGTAAGAAAGTTGCCGATTGCATGCTGTGACACGCCGACTCCTGCTACCGCAGGGATTATGGCGTTCGACGAGATAGATGTGTTCGCAGGGCGCCTTGATCACTTTGACTGGAAGATCATAGGTAAGAAGGAAATATATATCCCCTATAACGATAACAAGATGTTGCAGGCGAAGACGAGTGAACTGATAGGCAAAAACCATTTGAATCCGGATTACATCCGCTGGGAGCTTCATCGAGTGTGGGTGGTTGAAGCCACACTCGCTCCAGGCAAGCGTCACCAGGCACCCAAGGGGCGTTATTACCTCGATGAAGACACTTGGCTTGCTGTGTTGGCAGACCGCTGGGATGCAAATGGGCAGCTGTGGAAGACGATGTTTACGAATCCTATCGTTATGCCGGATTTGCCCGCCACTGCCCCGACTCAGCAATTCGGATTTTACGATTTGTTGTCTGGTGCGTGGTACGACAATGGCGTATTAAACGACAAGGCCGAGCAATATAAAATCATGCCGCGTTACGCCGATACGGTATTCACGCCGGATGCGATGGCTGGCGAAGGTCAGCGATAAAACTTATTCGCGCAACAATGAGAAGCCGGGGACACCGGCTCATCTGCAACATGACGGAGCACATCAGATGTTTGCAAGATATTCGATTTTTGTATTATTTGTAGCGACCACACTTTTCAACGTGCACTTTGTAATGGCACAGAGTAAAGGGTTGCTTTCTCCCCTTGATCGACCCGCGCTGATGGTGCGGCTGCCCGCCAAGTCGTATCTCTTAAGCGTAGCGGAAGCTGGTTATCGACTGGTTGCAGTCGGAGAGCGCGGGGTCATCGTCCTATCGGACGACGACGGCATGACTTGGCGACAAGCGAAGGTGCCGGTGAGCGTCACTCTAACTGCAGTCCAATTTCTTACGGCCCGGCTAGGATGGGCAGTTGGCCATTACGGCATCGTGCTGCACACCGAAGACGGCGGAGAAACTTGGGTACGTCAGTTTGAGGGCGTGACTGCCGCCAGGATCGTTCTGGAGGCAGCTAAGATAAAGTCTAAGGAAGCCGGATCTGATGGCCCCACCAATAAAAAAGCTTTGTCGGATGCAGAACTTCTAGTGAAGGATGGGGCGGACAAGCCGTTCTTAGATTTACATTTTGACAGTGCCAAGAGTGGTGTCATTGTAGGTGCCTACAATTTAATTCTTCACACCGAAGACGGCGGCAAAACATGGCTTCCCTGGCTTGATCGTTTAGATAATCCCCAAAATTTCCATCTCTATGCGATTGCCGCCTCGGGAAGTCAACTCTATATTGCCGGAGAAAAAGGGGTTTTGTTTCGATCGGATGATTGTGGCAAGAGCTTTACGCGATTAGACACCCCGTACAAGGGAAGCTACTTTGCGCTCTCCCTATTTCCATCAGGCGAGGTGGTCGTCGCAGGGCTGCGTGGGAATGCATTCCGCTCCGCAGATCAGGGAGCGAGCTGGAAGAAGATAGCGGTTGCGGCACCGATATCTTTCACCGCCGCAAAATTAACAAGGAAAGGCTCTCTCATTCTTGCTAATCAGGCTGGCCAGTTATTCATGAGCAACGACTTGGGGGTTTCATTGAAACCGATTCATACGTCACCATTGCCGCCGATAAATGACCTGCTGATCACACAAGATGGCGCGTTAGTTGTTGTCGGTGCAAATGGGGTAACGCGTTTGACTATCCCCGGGGATACAACTAGCACCGGAGTTAAAAAGTGATACCGTCAAGCAATCCAAGGCAACCAATTGTTCAGAATCTGGATGATTTTGACAAACAATCGGGGACCATCGTCGAGCGACTGTTATTTAATCATCGACTGATCGTCATTTTTCTGTGCATCATCGTCACCGCATTACTCGGCTTTCAAGCAAGCAAACTGCGTCTCAACGCAAGTTTCGAAAAGACGATACCGACCGGCCACCCTTATATCGTTAATTATCTAACGTATAAAAAAGAGCTGAGTGGACTTGGTAACGCCGTGCGCATCACCGTTGAAAATAAGCGAGGGTCGATCTACGACGCAACCTATCTGGATACGTTGCGCAAGATAAACGATCAAGTATTTTTACTTCCCGGTGTGGATCGTCCGTTCATGAAGTCTCTGTGGACGCCAAATACACGATGGGTAGGTGTCACTGAAGAGGGCCTTGAAGGCGGGCCGGTCATTCCCGAAGACTACGATGGCTCCTCCAAAAGCCTGGCGAAGCTGAACGCCAACATTGCCCGTTCGGGCGAAATTGGGCAGATCGTTTCGTTGAACGCCAAATCGAGTGCTCTCTACGTTCCTCTGCTTGATAAGGGTGCGCAAGGCAAGCCAATCGACTATGTCAAGTTATCCTCCGACCTTGAAAAAATTCGTACTAAATATCAAGCGGAAAACGTCAATATTCAGATTACCGGCTTCGCCAAGCTTGTCGGCGATCTGATCGACGGATTGAAGCAGATTCTGCTATTTTTTGGGATCGCCATCGCCATTGCGGCCGGTATGGTGTATTGGTACACCCGCTGTATACGCAGCACGGCTTTGGTTGTAGTCAGTTCGTTGATTGCTGTGGTATGGCAATTGGGACTTTTGCCGACGTTAGGGTATGCATTGGATCCTTACTCGATGTTGGTGCCGTTTCTGGTATTTGCCATTGGCATGAGTCATGGTGCGCAAAAGATGAACGGGATCATGCAAGACGTCGGACGAGGCACGCACAGGCTGGTCGCCGCACGCTACACATTCCGACGACTTTTTTTAGCGGGCCTGACGGCGCTGCTGGCCGATGCAGTGGGATTCGCGGTGCTATTGGTGATTCATATTCAAGTCATACAGGAACTCGCAATCGCGGCCAGTATCGGGGTAGCCGTTCTCATTTTTACCAATCTCATTCTGCTGCCGATTCTACTTTCGTACACCGGCGTAAGTGCCAAGGCTGCAGCACGAAGTCTGCGCGCGGAGAGTGCCGAGATGTCAGGTGAGGGCAAGCATCCCATGTGGTGCTTTCTCGATCTTTTCACGCAACGCAAATGGGCGACGGTTGCAGTCGTTGTGAGCGGAATACTTGGAGTGGCGGGATTTGCCATGAGTCTGAATCTGAAGATTGGTGATTTAGATCCTGGAGCACCCGAACTACGACCTGACTCGCGCTACAACCAAAGCGTAGCATTCATGAACGCGAACTATGGCGCCAGCAGCGATGTCTTTGCGGTCATGGTTAAGACGCCGGATAATGGTGGTTGCTCTTCCTATGATGTGTTGATGCGGGTTGATGCACTTGAATGGGAGCTGCGTCAACTTGAGGGCGTGGAATCGACGAATACACTGGCTCTTTTGAATCGTCGGGTATTAACGGGCCTAAACGAAGGCAACCCGAAGTGGTATGACCTTGTGCAAAACCAGGACATGCTAAACACCGTCACAGCCGGGGCGCCGCGCGGTCTTTACAATGATTCGTGCGGACTGCTCACCATGTATGTTTATCTCAAGGATCACAAGGCCGATACGCTCGCCCGTGTTGCGAACCGGGTTGAAGAATTTTCCGCTGCAAACAATACTAAGGACGTTCAATTTCTGCTGGCGGCGGGGAACGCCGGCATTGAAACGGCTACCAACATTGTCGTAAAACAGGCATGGCATGAAATGTTATTTCTGGTCTATGGTGCAGTGATCATACTTTGCTTCATTACGTTTCGCTCATGGCGTGCGGTGGTCGTTGCCGTGGTGCCGCTGATGCTTACTTCTGTGCTGGCAGAGGCCCTGATGGTAGCGCTTGGAATGGGAGTCAAGGTGGCCATGCTGCCAGTGATTGCGCTCGGAGTGGGCATCGGTGTGGATTATGCGCTCTACATCTTGTCGGTGATGCTGGCACGTATGCGTGAAGGGATGAGCTTGTCCGAGGCCTACTACCGTGCCTTGCTGTTCACCGGTAAAGTCGTCATGTTGACTGGCGTGACGCTGGCTATAGGCGTGATTACCTGGGTTGCCAGTCCCATCAAGTTCCAGGCAGACATGGGTTTATTGCTTGCCTTCATGTTCCTGTGGAATATGGTTGGTGCAATGGTATTACTGCCAGCGCTCGCACATTTTCTGCTCAAGCCTTCTACCAGTAATTTACGCGGCAAAAAGGCTACCTTGACGGCGCCTGCCACGACTTTTGAAAAAGTATCTGAGGTTCCTGTGTTAAGGCGAACAACGTGAGTGGACATATTTTTGAGAGTAGAAAATGTTTGAAATTTTCTGCGCTAACTATGTTTAAAACTTATCTACGCATCTGCCGTCGGGGATTTTTCCTCTGATAGGAAGTGTGCGTCCGTGAAAAGTGAGTCATGGAGTGAAGTGCATTTGGGGACAACATCGGCAACGTCGGTTCCACTGTTGTCGACATCAAATCCCCAGGGCAGGAAAGTTAAATGAAGGAAGTCAAAATGCGCGTTAAAGTTCAAGCAAAAGACGTCGAAGCAGAAGATGTATGTTCATTTTATCTGGTTGAACCTGACGGCGACCAGCTTCCTTCTTTCAGTGCAGGTTCGCATATTGACGTCTTTATTAAGGACGGACTGGTTCGGCAATATTCGCTGTGTAACAACCCGATAGAACAGCATCAGTACCAGATCGCAGTTTTAAAAGAAGCATCATCGCGTGGAGGTTCCATGCATATGCACGAACATATACAGGCAGGTGACTTTATAGAAATCAGCGAACCTCGAAATCACTTCGCTTTGCATCCGGGAAATCACTCTAGCCTGTTGATGGGCGGGGGTATCGGTATCACACCCATATTGTGTATGGCTGAAAGACTGGCGAACAGTGTTTCGGATTTCGAATTTCATTATTTCACCAGGAGCAGAAGTCGTACGGCGTTTTTAAATCGGATAGATCAATCTGGATTTTCCGCGAAAGCGCGCATTCATTTCAACGACGAGCCAGAGCAACCTCCTGCCGACCTTGAGAAAATCATTCAATCGCAAACTAAAGACACACATATTTATGTTTGCGGTCCACCTGGTTTCATTGATGCTGTCTTGAACGCGGCATCTAACATCGGTTGGCCTAACAGCCATTTGCATCGTGAATTTTTTAATGCAAGATTGCCCGAACACTCCGATCAAGAGGTTGCATCAGAACAATTTACGGTCAAGCTCGCAAGTACCGGTCGGGAATACCTGATCCCTTCCGATCAATCCGTACTTCAAGTACTTGCCGCCAACGGTATCAACATTTCGTCATCGTGCGAACAAGGCGTTTGTGGCTCATGTCTGACCAAAATTCTGGAAGGGGAGCCAGACCATCGTGACATGTTTCTCATGGCCGATGAACGCGCGCGTAACGACCAGTTCACGCCCTGTTGCTCGCGTTCCAAAAGCCCGGTGCTGGTGCTTGATATCTAAAAATTTGCTATTGATCAGCATGGGATTTTTAAAAAGAAATGCAGAGTCAAATCGGACTTGCGCATAATTTTCATTAATGCAATCTACGGAGACGCAAAAAATGTATCCTTTATCAGATGGACTATTTGCCGCCAAAAACCAGTGGTATATCGCGGCCTGGTCCGACGAGGTGAGTCGGGAGCCGATGGAGCGATGGATCCTGGAGGAACCAATTGCCCTTTATCGCAAAGAA
The DNA here is from genome assembly GCF_003056055.1 of Glaciimonas sp. PCH181. Taxonomy (NCBI): domain Bacteria; kingdom Pseudomonadati; phylum Pseudomonadota; class Betaproteobacteria; order Burkholderiales; family Oxalobacteraceae; genus Glaciimonas; species Glaciimonas sp. PCH181. Next base: position 1,032,555 of record NZ_PYFP01000001.1, on the reverse strand, counting down.
AACGGGGAGGCTGTTGCGTTGGAAGGGCGGTGTCCGCATCGCGGCTTTCCGTTAGGTAAAAGTCGTGTGGCGGGAGACAACATTCAGTGCGGGTATCATGGCATCACTTTCCAACCTGATGGAAACTGTGCCGGGATCCCGACTCAACTGGCTATTCCACAAGCATGCAAAGTTAAATCCTATCCGCTGGTAGAACAATGGAAATGGCTATGGATTTGGATGGGCGACCCGACACTAGCCGACACGCGCTTAATTCCTACTGAGGAGGAATTGGGCGTTAGTGCAAATGAGCACTTAATGGCTATCGGCGGCTATACCCTTGTTTCTGGACGCTATATGCTGCTACACGACAATCTCTTTGATCTTACGCACATCGGCTATCTCCATATGCCGAATATCGGTGCCGGCGGTGGCGAGCAAAATACCGTGCCTGCCATCGAAACCGGCGAAAATTGGATTTCGAGCCTCTACACCCAGCGTGATGTCAACATTCCTCAATATTTCTCAGAAATGCTGAAATACACCGGCAAGGTTGATCGTATTCAAGGACTCAAATTGTTTCTTCCGTGTCTGCATGTCGGTGGCACCCAAATCTTTTTACCAAGAAATGAAGATGGGACGCAGGGCAAACCCTTAGGTTCTCTTCGCGTATTGCACGGTATAACGCCTGCGACCCATCACTGCGCCCATTACTTCTTCGCTAGTGGTCAGTCATGGAGCGATGATCCTGCCGTGTCGCGTCAGATATTCGACAATAACAGACGAACCACGGGCGCCGAGGACGTGATGGCGACGGAATATATTGAACAAATGATTCAAAAAAACGGAGGTCGCCTATCCGAAGTACTGGTTAAGGCCGACGTTGTCTGCATGACCGGGCGGCGCATGTTTGAAAAAATTATCCGAGCCGAAATGCGTCCTGAAACTGTGGCACGTGAGTCATTGGTGCTGTGACGCGGTAGTTACGTTGCAGGAAAATAAAACGATGCAGAACAGGCTAATCGCATAGTCGTTTCTGTTTAAAACTTGTCCACGAATCTTGCGATACAAATGGGTACGACGTTAGTTTAGCGACGGTTCCGCCAAGCGCCAGGGATTCCGCTGGCGGAACTGAACCGAAGTTCCGGCTCCCCCTCCTGGGGAATACTGGACAAAGAAATTTATGGTGAAAAAAATGAACGTAGATAAAGGTGTTAATCCCCTTAATGGTTGGAAAGTAGACAAGTCCAAGATAAAAACTGTTGGGCGAGACCTTCAACGGCCGGAGTGTATTCTTGCCGAACGTGACGGCACATTATGGGCCGCTGACGCACGTGGAGGGGTGACCAAGATAGCGCCCGACGGTCATCAAGAGTTGGTTGTTCAAAGCGCCAACAATCATTTCGATCTTGCCGAAAATCCAGAGAGCAGTCTCTTGACCGGTACATTGCCTAATGGCCTTGCATTTGCAAAAAACGGTGATCTTCTGATCGCAAATTTTGGAACGGATCGTCTGGAACGCATGACGCGCGATGGTATCAGTGAAATATTGTGCGACAGCATCAACGGTCTTCCGATGGGTAAAGTCAACTTTGTCCTGCGAGACAGTCTGGATCGCATATGGATCACTGTGTCCACTCGGATAAACCCATGGAGTGATGCAATCTGCTCCGGTCTGGCTGACGGCTATATTGCTCTGCTTGACGAGAAGGGTCTGCGCGTCGTTGCGGACAGCTTCCATTTCACCAACGAAATTCGTATGGATGCGAATAACGAATGGTTGTACGTTGCGGAAACGACTGCCAAACGAGTGACGCGCCTGCGTGTTCAGGCCGACGGCTCTTTAACTGATCGCGAGGTTTACGGACCTGACAACTTAGGTGATGGCGTGATTGACGGGATAGCTTTTGATAGTTATGGAAATCTTTGGGCTACGATGATCTTTGCCGACAGGATCGTGGCAATCACACCGGAAGGCGAGCTGCTAGAACTATTTTCCGATGGAGATCCCGTGCGCACTGCGCAGTTCGAGGCAGAATTTGCGACCGGCAATCCCGTCTCTCTTGAGACACTCCTGGCGACGGGTGGTCAAACGTGTCGCTGGCTGGCCAGCATCACGTTCGGCGGGCCGGATCTCAAAACTGTCTATCTTGGCGGGTTGCGCACCGATACCATTCCTTATTTCACCAGCCCTGTCGCGGGATTGCCAATGTCGCATTGGGAAGAGTGATTTTTATCTTTCGATTTTGAATGTTAGTAATGACGGCGCTTACCGAGCACGAAGAAAAGAAGGGTGGCAGCAGCGGTGTCTTGCCGAAATGTTACGCACAATTCGACGCCGTTGCGCTGGTGAAATACGTAGTCGACTGACATCAACTATTTTAAAAACGGCCACGGTATAAGTGCCCTGGTCGATTGCATTCTTAATGACATTATCTTATCTGGAGCTCTAAAAATGACCCAATTTATGCCCCGCGTAGCTGATCATGCTATCGATCCACAATTCCTGAATCGCTGGTCACCACGTGCGTATGCCGACGAAGATATTTCCGAAGCCACTGTGCATACTTTTATGGAGGCCGCGCGCTGGGCGCCATCCTCTTACAATTCGCAGCCATGGCGCTTCGTGTACGCGCGCAGAGGCACCGCACACTGGGACAGCCTGCTTAGTTTATTAAACGAATTCAATCAAAATTGGGCGAAGAACGCGTCTTTGCTAATCGTGGTGGTTTCCAAAGCCACGTTCTTGCCACTGGGCGGTAAGGACGAAGTACCCGCAGTCTCCCATAGCTTTGACGCAGGTTCAGCCTGGGCTTATTTAGCCCTGCAAGCAAGTTTGTCCGGATGGCACGCGCACGCGATGGTCGGCTTCGATAAGGAGAAATCGGTTCGGTTACTTGATATTCCCATCGGTTTCACCGTTGAAGCCGTTGTCGCAGTTGGAAAAATTGGTGATAAAGCCATGCTGCCGGAAGCGCTCCAGGCCCGAGAAACCCCGAGCACGCGCATGCCGATAACCGCATTCGCGTTTGAAGGAAAATTCAAAGCGTAATCAATATAAAGCCCCCATTCATTTATGCCGATGCTGGCACTGTTTTCAGTGGGAAAAATGTGTGATCGTTTCGTCGAAAAAAATTGATAAATGGGAACTTGAGGAATGGCCAGGATTCATCATTCGAATATTAAACCAGGTCAAATTTTAGCCAGAGCGACCGAAAGTTTACTGGAGGAGTATTCATCGTCGCGGCCGAACATTAGCGATTTTTTGTCGGCGCTAGTGATCGTGTCGCATGTACAAATGGAACTGAAATTTTAGGAATTGAAATGGACATTACACTGCATTTTGCTCCGAACACATGTGCCCGCGTTCCAATGATCGCGTTGGAAGAAATTGGTTGCGAGTATCACACAGAACTTGTCGCTTTTATGAGGGGTGATCATCAGTCACCGCAATACCTCGCTCTAAATCCTAAAGGAAGAGTGCCTCTGTTAGTCGTCGATGGCAAAGTATTGACGGAAAATGTAGCGATCCTCCATTGGCTTTCGAGTGAGTTTCCAGAGGCAAAATTACTGCCAGTCTATCAAAATAACTTCGATAACGCGCTTGTCATCGCTGACCTGGCATTCTGCGCATCGACCCTGCATGGACTTGTGACAAGGTTGCGCATTCCACATTTTTTCTGTGACACCGTCGAAGCAATACCACGTGTATTCCAGATGGCAGAACAAGCCATGCGGCCAAATTTTGCCTTGATGGATGAGCGGCTTTCGAAGGGCCTTTGGTGGTACGGAGATCAGTGGTCAATTGTAGATGTTTATATTAACTGGATATGGTTTCGTGTTGCGGGCACCGCTTTCGATACTTCACCCTATCCACATTTGGCACGGCATAGCATGACCTTGTCGCAACGTCCTTCGGTTCAACGCGTTTTGCGGCGCCACGAAGAGGCCGCCGAGTGGCTCGCTTCACGCGGACTTGAAGTCAAATTCGATGGTGCGGGAGCCGTAAAGGCCGCGGCTTCTTAATTTAGCCGGAAATAAAAAGTTTCATTTTTTAAAGGTCAAACGACCAAAATTCTGTGAATCCGTCGAAGTCGGGAAACAGGATTTTGAAAAAAGTTATATCAACATTAAGAGGAGTATATAAATGAATTTAGACATAAAAGGGCGTCATGCGCTTGTTTGCGCGGCTAGTCAGGGACTCGGGCGCGCTGTGGCGTTAGCGTTAGCTCGAGAAGGAGTTAACCTGACAATCGTGGCGCGACGCCAAAATATTCTTGAGGAAACGGCTCAAATGATTCGCGACGAGACTGGGGTATTGGTCACCACGGTGGCGACTGATATTACGTCAGAGGCAGGCCGTCTGCTGGCAGTCAATGCTAATCCGGTTGTAGATATTCTTGTGAATGGTGCGGGCGGCATTCCCCCAGGAGATTTTCGAAATTTTAATCGTGACGAGTGGATGACCGCCATTGAGGGACTTATGCTAACCCCCATCGAACTCATTAAAGCAACTATTGACGGCATGGTTGAACGTCGATTTGGCCGGATTATCAACATTACGTCGAAGGGTATGCGTGTGCCAAGTCAGTTACATCCATTGGCTAATGGCGCACGGGGAGGCCTCACCGCGTTCGTTTCGACAATTGCATCGGAGTATTCGCAACATAATGTGACGATCAATAATCTCCTTCCTGGGCCTTTTGATACGGATCGCATGAAGGTGATGACGCAAGTAAAAGCAGAAGCCAGCAACCGAACTTTTGAAGAGCAGTTTAAGATCGGAGTGGATGAAAATCCAGCGCGTCGATGGGGGCGGCCAGAGGAGTTCGGTGCAGTTTGTACGTTTTTATGTAGTGCATTCTCGGGCTTTATCACAGGGCAAAATATTTTGATCGACGGTGGCTCCGCACCAACAACATTCTAGAAAACTTCGTGTTGTGGATAGATGATTTTTTTCTCACCGTTTATTCAGCTGTATATATTTTGAAAGTAAGCCATATAAAAATGCTTCGGTTAATCTTGGGGGCTGGCCTGATTAACCTGGTTGTCAATTTTTCTCAAGCTTGGATATGGCTTGCCCTCCAAACAAGCCATATAACGGCTGCATCGAGATGAATAGATGCGAGGAAATTGCGGGCCGTTTTGTCGTGGCGTGTTGCAGTTGGTTGCGTCGCGAAGAAGGAAGGTGCCGCGACCAGCGGCGCGGCGCATCTTTAGCACCGGAAAGCGTTGAGCTTTGCGGGGATGGATCGGATTGCTGATCATCAAGAAGGCCGAAAGAACATTTTTTAACTCCTATTGACCTTTTAATAACAGCCAATAAATTCAATAATCTGCCTTGACAGTATCTGATATGTCAGATATATTGAATTCATCCAAAGCGAGGGTTCAATTGAAACACTATACCAAAGATAATTATCACCCAACTACCAGCGTTGGCTTTTCCTTGATGAGGGCCAGAAACGAATTGCAGATTGAAATGGATGCTGCGCTGAAAGATCTGGATATTACCGGGCAGCAAATGGGCGTCATTTTGGGCATGGCACGCGGTATGGCCAGCACACCATTCGAATTGAGCAAATTGCTCAAAATCGATACCGGCCTGATGACACGCATGCTCGATAAACTTGAAAAACAAAACATTCTGACGCGCTCCCCGAGCGTTGACGATCGCCGTAGCGTGAACTTGCAATTGACTGCCAAAGGCCAACTGATAGCGAAAGAAAGTTCGAAAATTGCGCCGGAAGTGCTGAACCAGAAGCTGAAAAATTTCACGTCGGCCGAATTTATCGAATTTCATCGCCTACTTGTCAAATTTCTTGCGACATAAGTCATTGCGTCATCGCTTTTTTTTAATAATTTAACTGACAAGTCAGATAATGAAAAATCAGATATATACCTACCAAAAAACGGTGCGCTTTACACGCCTTTTATTGCCCCTGCTGATGGCGGCCTTACTGTCTTCGTGCGCCAATTTTTCTGGAATCAGCAGTGAAAAGCACATCACAGAACTGTCCGGCAAGCAGGACGTGAAGAGCTTGCCTTCTGAGCATGGGAATTGGCCATCATCCGACTGGGCTAACCAATTCGGCGACCAGCAGCTTTCCGAATTGCTCGCCGAAGCGTTAAAGTCGAATCCTTCGCTCGACGAAGCGCGTGCACGTGTCGCTGCTGCATCGGCTTTCAGCGAAGAGGCGCGCGCCAATACTTTGCCTAAGGTCGGTGCAGACTATTCATTGACACGGCAGCAGTATTCAAAGTCCGCGCTTATTCCTCCTCCGTATGCGGGTTCTTGGACAACGGAAAATAAGGCGGTCCTGGGCGCGTCGTACGATCTCGATTTGTGGGGCAAAAACAGTCAGGCCTTGAGTGCATCGGTATCGAAGCTTTGGGCCACAGAAGCCGAAAGCGAACAAGTCAAACTCTCACTGAGTTCGTCGATTGCGAGTGTGTACAACGAATTGGCGCGCCTGTATGCGCTGCGGGATCTGGCACAAGAGGAAGTGCAGCAGTGGCAAGGTATTAGTCGTATTTCCGAGCATCGCGTCGCTTCCGGCCTGGATACCGAGGTGGAACGCCAGACCGCGATTAGTAAGCTGGCGGCGAGCAAAGCGGCGCTGACGGCGCTTAACGGGCAGATGCTCGACACGCGTTATCAATTGGGCGCGTTGCTCGGTCAAGGACCTGATCGCGGCCTGTCCATTCGTCGACCGGCGTTGCGTATCGGTGACGTCGTTCTACTGCCCGACCAATTGCCGGCAGATTTGGTGGCACGGCGCCCCGATATTGTTGCCGCGCGCTGGCGCGTTGACGTCACTACCCATGACATCAAAAGTGCAAAAGCCGATTTTTATCCAAACATTAATTTGAGTGCAGCGATAGGCCTGGACGCCTTTGGTTTCGGTCGATTTTTGAGCGCCGCCAGCCGCACCGTAACGGCCGGCCCGGCGATTCATCTGCCGATATTCGACGGCGGTGCCTTGCGTGCCAGCCTTAAGGTGAGTTATGCCGACTTTGATATTGCCGTGGCGAACTACAACCGGACATTGGTTACAGCGTTGTCCGACGTTGCAACACAACTGTCGAGAATTCGCTCAAACGACGCGCAACAAGTCGACGCACAAGCCGCCGCCCATGCCGCCGATCGGGCTTTTCAGTTGGCCACGAGTCAATATCAGGCCGGCTTGATCACCCAATTGGCGGTATATCAGGCACGCGTTAATGCACTTTCCAGCGAGCAAACCATGATCAATTTGCGCATGAATCGCCGTACTCAGCAAATCGTACTGGCGGCGGCGTTGGGAGGCGGCTTTATCGACACTCATAACGCGGTGTCGAATGCGGCGTCCGACAGCCAGCCGCGACATGCGCAGTAATTTCGAAACTTCACATTATTTAAATTCACATAGGTGCTCTTATGACCGATAAATTCACCCCTGACCGCGTCACCCCAGACCACGCAACGGTAGAAGCCTCTCAAAAACCAAATGGAAAGCGCAAAACAATGCTTGCTTTGCTCGGTGGCGGCGTCGTTGTTGCGGCAATCGGGTATGCAGCTTATTACCTCGTGGTTTCGCGTCATCACGAAGTAACTGATGATGCGTACGTAGCTGGTAATTTGGTGCAGATTACGCCGCAGGTTTCAGGTTCCGTCATTCAAATCAATGCGGACGAGACGCAAATTGTGCAGGCTGGCGATCCTGTCATCAAACTCGACCCGGCCGACGCTAAAGTCGAATTAACTAAAGCCGAAGCGGCGCTGGCCCAAGCAGTTCAGCAAGTCAGCACGCTCTACGTCAACAATGGCGTCTACCAGGCACAGATTGAACAGCGTCAGGCTGACCTGGCACGCGTAGAAGACGATCTGCGTCGCCGTACCTCGGTCGGCGACGCAGGCGCCGTCTCTGCCGAAGATGTTGCACATGCACGCGATGCGGTTAATGTAGCAAAAGCGGCACTTCAGATGGCTCAGCGTCAGTTGGTATCGAATCGTGCGCAAACAGGTAAGACCTCCGTAGCGGAACATCCCAACGTGGCAAGTGCCGGTGCCCGGGTCAGGGATGCCTATCTGGCCGATGCCCGCACCACCTTGCCAGCTCCGGTGACCGGTTACGTGGCCAAGCGCTCGGTACAACTAGGTCAACGCGTCGCACCGGGAACGCCGTTGATGGCTATCGTCCCCCTCGACGGGGTGTGGGTGGAAGCCAATCTCAAAGAAAACCAAATCAAATTTGTGCGCATTGGTCAACCGGTCATGCTGAATGCCGATGTGTACGGTTCCGGCATCGTTTATCACGGTAAAGTCATCGGCTTTTCAGCCGGTACGGGTAGCGCTTTTTCAGTGTTGCCCGCGCAGAACGCAACCGGCAACTGGATCAAGGTGGTGCAACGCCTGCCAGTCCGTATTCAACTGGATCCCGCTGAACTACGGGCCCATCCTTTAAGGATTGGTTTATCGATGCAAGTAGACGTCGACATTCGCGATCAAAGTGGTTCGCAACTGAGTACCGCAACACAGACGTCGTATCGGACGCATGTCTACGACGCCTATGCTAAACAAGCGGATCAGGAGATCGCACAAATAATTGACAAAAATCGTATCGGCAACTAATTACCCAGGCAGGCATGAATACCTCAAATACTCCCAAGGAATTGGCACCGCTTTCAGGCGGCAAGTTAGTTCTGGCAACTCTCGCCGTGGCGTTAGCCACGTTCATGAATGTGTTGGATTCATCGATTGCAAACGTAGCGATTCCAACTATTTCCGGTAATCTCGGCGTGTCAATTGACGAAGGGACCTGGGTCATAACGTTGTTTGCTGCCGCCAATGCGATCTCGATCCCATTGACCGGATGGTTGACCCAGCGCGTAGGACAAGTACGTCTGTTCGTGATTGCGATCTTGTTGTTCACATTGTCGTCGTGGCTGTGCGGTATGGCACCTACCTTGCCGATACTACTGGCCGCGCGTATTCTACAAGGTGCAGTCGCCGGCCCCTTGATTCCCTTATCGCAATCCCTCCTGTTAAGTTCCTACCCCAAGGCAAAGAGTTCGCTCGCGCTTTCCTTATGGGCAATGACCGCTACGGTCGGCCCGATCGCAGGGCCCGCTCTGGGCGGATGGATGACCGATCGTTACTCATGGTCCTGGATATTTTACGTCAACATCCCGGTTGGCATTTTTGCGGCAGCCGTTACCTGGTTCATTTACCGCTCGCGTGAAACGCCGGTCAAGGCTATTCCGATGGACAAGGTAGGATTGATATCGCTGATCGCTTGGGTCGCATCCTTACAAATCTTGCTGGACAAAGGCAAAGATCTGGATTGGTTCCAGTCGCCGGTAATCGTGGCGCTCGGTGCTTTTGCATTGATCAGTTTCATCTTTTTTGTGATATGGGAATTGACTGAAAAGAATCCAATTATTAATTTGCGACTGTTTGCCGGCCGCAATTTCTTCGGCGGCACAGTCGCCATGTCGGTGGCTTACGGAGTTTTCTTTGCCAATCTGGTGATACTGCCGCAATGGATACAGCAATTTCTCGGCTATCGTTCGGTTGACGCCGGGTTGGTCACCGCGCCACTGGGTATCTTTGCCGTTATCCTGGCACCCGTCTTGGGTAAGTTCCTTCCGCGCTCAGACACACGGATATTGGCAACGATGGCCTTCGTCGGCTTTGCAATCGTATTTTTTATGCGCTCCTTCTATACAACTGAGGTCGATACCTGGACGCTAATATTGCCGACGTTGTTACAAGGCATTCCGACCGCATTATTCATGGTACCGCTGACCGTCATTATTTTGTCGGGATTGTCGCCGGATAAAATTCCAGCCGCAGCGGGGTTGTCTAATTTTGTCCGGATTTTCTTTGGCGCTGCCGGTACGGCTATTGCCAGTACCGCTTGGAATGATCGGACAGTGCTGCATCATGCACGATTGGCTGAGCAAGCCAGTGTCAATAATCCTACCTTTGTCGAGAACATCGCTTCGCTGCACTCCACTCTCGGCTTGACCATGGACCAGGCTTATGCAAGCTTCGAAGCTACTTTGAACGCCCAAGCGACAATGCTCGGCCTCAACGATATTTTCTGGATATCAGCCGTCATCTTTGTCCTTATTATTCCGCTGATCTGGATTACAAAGCCAGTCAAAGGCGATGTATCGGCGGCGGCTGTAGCTGCACATTGATGCGTTACCGAGCTTTCCGGGCTTCATACTTTTGCGCGGTATGAGGCCCGGTTTTATGGGAAGGAGGTAGTTTTAAAGCGAAGGGGGGAGGGCTGAAGTCGGAAGAGTTCCTACTAAGCCTGGCGGCGTGCGTATGTGCGTATGCACGCCCCAAACCAGTCACAGGGTATCGATCAAAATCTTGAAACTGTTGTGTCAAATTTTGTGCTTACAGCCTGACCACAACCATCCAACCGTCGCGCAAGTGCAAATACTACCTAGACCGCTAGGGAGCGTATTGGCAAGTAAGATGACGTTGCTCTGCTTCACTACTGATAAACGCGCAGTGCCCGCGAGTGAGCATGGATACGTATCAGATACATGCCGCGCTTCCGCTGTAAATATTTTCGACTGTACGTTCCAGTGCAGCCCGAATCACGGTGATCGCTTGATGGCTCAACAGTACTTCATAATGATTGACCGCCACTTCGACCAGCCTGATATCGCTGCGGTGGCGCATCGATGCGGCAGTAACGACGCCGTCGTTGGCCGTCAGCATCAGCGACGAATGCCCTTTCGTGGTCACGATATTGGTCCACGGCAGCAGCAGCGGGATGCTATTAGCCTGCAGAATAGCCGCGCTGTAAGGTTGGATATCCTCCAGTAATTGGCTGAATGGCAGCAGCCATTTAATCCACTCGGCGGCCTTGCTGCCGCCATACGGTGTAGCCAGCGTCACGGCGCCCTGTACACGCCCGGCCAAGTGCTGCGCCAGGTGTGCGGCATAGATCCCGCCCAGGCTATGGGCAATAAAAAAGATATCCTCGATGCCATCTAGCTGTGCGCGCATCGACTTAAGGTTGTTGTGGAAGCCGTTGGCGCTGTCGTACTCTAGCACCAGGTCATTTCCGCCCAGGTTCATACGTATAAAATTGAAACTGTCTGGGCTGGCGTTGGCACCGTGGATATATACAAGATTCATTGAACAGGCTCTCTTTATATTGGGCGTGGGTGCTTCATCTTCTGCATCAGGGCTTTCAGCGCTTGCGGTTTGTGGGTGCTGTCTGGCGTCAAGCCCGTCATTCGCTATATAGGGGATGATAGGGGATGACCGCCGCATGTTCTCGCTGACGGTTTCGGCGCCGCCCCTCAGCTTCTCCGCGTCCGCGCTATTTATGCCTCGCTCGTAAGCATCGAAACCGCCAACGAGGGACGCAGCATACGAGGAACTTGAACTGGACGACCAAGTCTGGTTCAATCCAGAACGGATTCTATAAGAAGCATTAAAGCAAGCGCCTTGAGATGACGCGACAACTTATATGCGGTCGGAAAAACGGTGGATCAGCAATAACGACACTTTCAGGAAAAATCGAAAGGTCGATAGATTTCTTGGTAAAGACATGCTCCCAAAAAACTTAAAAGGCGGAGGGTGTATTAAGCTTTGTGTAAACGGTCATTTGGCAGGACACTGCCACCATAGAGGAAAAAAATGGCCTACATAAAACGAAGCGAGCGGGTTAAGCCCGATCCTGAACTGGTGAAGCTGGCGGATAGCCTGCTTGCCAATTACAAGAAACCTGAAGACCTGATTGGCGAAAACGGTTTGCTCAAACAGCTCACCAAGATGCTCGTTGAACGTGCTTTGGAAGTCGAAATGACTGATCATCTGGGTCACGACAAAAGTAGTTCAGTCACGAACGACACGTCCAACACCCGTAATGGTCACAGCCTCAAGACGCTCAAAGGCGATTTTGGTGCGCTCTCCCTGGATATTCCCCGGGACCGCCAAGGTGCCTTTGCCCCGCAAATCGTCAGCAAGCATCAGACCCGATGGACTGGCTTTGACGACAAGATCATCTCGCTTTACGCCCGTGGTCTGACGGTCAGAGAGATTCAGAGCCACCTGGAAGAAATTTATGGTGCCGAAGTATCGCCCAGTCTGATCTCGTCAGTGACCGATGCGGTAAGCGAAGAGGTCAAGATCTGGCAGGCCAGACCGCTCGATGCCTTGTATCCGATTCTGTATCTCGACTGTATTCACGTCAAAGTGCGCGACACCGGCACGGTACGTACCAAGGCCGTCTACCTTGCCATCGGCGTGAATAGAGAAGGCAACAAGGAAGTTCTGGGACTGTGGATTGCGCAGACGGAAGGTGCCAAGTTCTGGCTTAGTGTCGTGACGGAACTGAAGAATCGCGGCGTGCAGGATATTTTTATTGCGTGTGTCGATGGATTAAAAGGTTTCCCTGAAGCCATCGAAGTGGTGTATCCGAAGGCGACCGTTCAATTATGCATTGTGCATATGGTGCGCAACAGTTTGAATTTCGTCTCCTGGAAAATGCGCAAGGAAGTCGCTGCCGATCTCAAGCGTATTTACACCGCAGCGACCATCGATGAGGCCGACATCATGCTCACCGAATTTGAATCCAAATGGGATAAGGACTACCAGGCGATCAGTTTGTCATGGCGCCGTAACTGGGCGCGGATTACGCCGTTCTTCGACTACCCACCTGAAATCCGCAAGGTCATTTACACCACCAACGCCATCGAATCGATTAATATGAGTCTGCGCAAAATCATCAAAACCCGCAGTTCATTTCCCACTGATGAGGCCGTCAGCAAACTTTTTTATCTGGCGCTCAACAACATCAGCAAGAAATGGACGATGCCATTACGGGACTGGAAAGGGGCACTCAACCGCTTCACAATCCAGTTTGAAGAACGGATGACACCGATTTAAACAAAATTCCGTTTACACAAAATCCGGCACACCCTCAAAAGGCGACTTGGTCCGCGCCCTTCAATTGCAACATTGCTCTGGCTTCGCTTGGACTTGCGACTTCCAACGATAGTGCGTCCAGGACCGTACGAATGCGGCGCACTTGAACTGCACTGCTTTCCGCTAACACACCCGGCCTGTCCCATAGCGAATCTTCAAGCCCGACGCGTACGTTGCCGCCCATTGTTGCCGACATGGTTGCAATCGGAATCTGCCCTCGTCCTGCGCCCAGTACCGACCAGACATATGAGTCCCCAAACAATCTGTCGGCAGTCCGCTTCATGTGAGCAATGTCCTCCCAATACTGTCCAATTCCACCTCTTACACCAAACACCGACTGAATAAATAAAGGACCTTTGATGAGTCCACGGTCGAGAAAGTGTGCCGCAGTGTAGAGATGCCCAATGTCATAACACTCAATCTCGAATCTGGTGCCGTTATCACTACAGGATTCAAGGATGTATGCGATATCACGGAATGTATTTCTGAAAATAAGATCGTCACTGTTCTTCAGATAGGGTTCCTCCCAGTCGTATTTGAAATCCTTGAAACGGTTGAGCATTTCATACACTCCGAAATTCATCGACCCCATGTTCAGCGATGCGACTTCGGGCTTTAATTTAAGCGCTGGTTGCAATCGCTCCTCGACCAACATGGTTGGCGCGCCTCCAGTAGTGATATTGATTACGACGTCGGAGGCATCGCGAATGGCGGGGAGAAACTCACGAAATAAGGCCGGATCTTGAGACGGGCTACCATCCTTGGGATTTCTCGCATGCAAATGGACGATAGCGGCACCTGCCTGCGCAGCGCCAATGGCTGCATCGGCAATCTGCTGTGCAGTGACGGGCAGATACTGAGACATTGAAGGTGTATGGATCGCCCCCGTAATCGCGCACGTGATGATTACTTTCTTAGCCATAGCGGCTCCTTTGTATTAAGGTGTGGTGTGACGCCTAGCTTTTTACCAGGCGTCTACAATGGCCGATCTATTACGTAGGCTCGTTCAATTTATCCCAGGCATGTTGCATAAGGCCCGCGAAATCCGCTTCTGGCGAAGGATGTCCCGCCCACTCCTGAAGCTCCCATAGGCCAAGCTTATGCGAGCTATCCACGACGAATTTGCAGCGTGCATATCGTCGTTGCGTAAATGCTGTCAGAGCGTCCTCAACTGATGCATCCGTCGTCAACATTTCCGCCAGCAAGACAGCATCTTCGATAGCAATCGATGCGCCCTGCGCCAGATGCGGAACAGTTGCATGGACCGCATCCCCAATCAGAACGACACGCCCTTTATGCCACGGCTGCGGCACGATCAGGGACTCAATCGGCTTGTACACAACCTCTTTCGGTGATACAACTTGTGTGGCTAATTCCGCCACCAAGCCGCCGTATTCCGCCAATCGCTCACGAAGCAATGTGTGTAATTGATTTTCGGGTAACCAAGGATTTCCCGGCTCGGAGGTCACCAAAAACACATACATCGTGTCTTCGCTCATTGGGACTAACCCCGCTTTGGTTTTCTTGCCGTACCAAATTGAAGCCCATTTCATATCCTTCGGACGGGGAAAGTTGTAGCGCCACACTGCTTGACCGGTGAAAACGGGAGTGTGCTGGTTACCGAACAGAAGTGATCGGACCTTGGAATACACGCCATCAGCACCAACCACGAGGTCATACCGTGCGACGCCACCGTCGGTCATCTTGACGGTGACCCCATCGTCATCTGAGTCCAGAGTTTCGACACTCAAACCTAAACGAACTTTTGCGCCGCCGCGTGCCGCAGCCTCTACGAGAATATCGTGCAGTACACGGCGTCCAATGCCATTGTTAGGCAGAAATTGTGGGGCTGCGGTATTCAAATTGGGAACATCGGCGATCGCCACTCCCTGACTGTCGAAAAGACGCCAGCCGGGGAAAGCAAACCCCCTTGCAATACACTCTTCTGCCAAACCGAGCTGATGTAATGCCCTTAATGCATTCGAGGGCTGGATTATTCCCACGCCATAGACCGTCCATTCGGTTTTGATCTCGACAATATCGACGTCTACACCTTTACGTGCAAATGCAATCGCCGCAGTAAGTCCACCAATTCCGCCGCCGACAACCAGAACTTTTTTTACTTTTGACATTTTTTTCCTCTGAAAATATAGCGCTTCACGCACCACAACATTTACATCCCGACAACCACACTTGAGCCTTCGTTAAGTTCAAAGTGAGACTCCGTTTCTAATGTCACTTGCAACGGCAAACTAAAATTCAAAAAAGTTCTAGTTACGCGCCGTAAGTCTTCTACCCCACAAAAAAAAACGCAATTTCAGCTATTGCCATTTAACCCTCATAAAAAAGCATGGGAATCCCATGCCTCGAAAATAATGGTTTTAAAAAAGCATAGCCGCGCCAACATTTGCGGTGGCGCGAGCGAATTTGGCTAATGAAATTGAAGGTCGAAAGTAAGCATAGAAGTCTCGTGTCTTTTAGTTATGTACAGGATCGGTGATCTCTAATTTGTTCGATAATCTTAATCTCGTCCTATGCGTTTGAGAAGTTTATTGTTTAAAGTAAAATGCTTTATCTTATAAACGCAAAGGGGATTTGTGCGATTTAACCAGCAGAAAGAAGGTGCGGCACGGACTTGCCGACGAATTTAGGAAAGACTGTACATTCCCCTTCAACATCATCGAGCAGGTCGAATAAATATGCGTGAAGCGCGTCCACTTGAAACGTCGATTGAAGCTTTGCTGGCCGACAGTGCTTATGAGGGGCACCCTCTGCGGCAGCCGTTGGCCGATCTTTACGTACCAGCATTTCAGATCAATATCGGACCGCAGCGCGCGAGGTTAGTCTTCTTTGAGTGAGCGCTACAGCAAGCACTTGCGGCAGCTGAAAAAGTTGGTGCGGATCACCGATCGCTATCAATCGATGATGCGAGAACTTAACGTCGCATTGAAGGAAGCATCTGCAACTGACGCACTGACAGGCCTCGGTAACCGGCGCATGTTAATGGAGCAACTGAAATCCGAATTCGCAAGGTGGGAGCGGGTGCGACGCCCGTTTACGATTGCAATCGCTGATATTGACCATTTCAAGGAGGCTAACGATACCTTTGGTCATTAAGGGGGAGACAAAGTCTTGACCGAAATCGCACAAATCCTGAAGTCGGGCATGCGCGAATATGATTGCTGTGGACGTTGGGGCGGTGAGGAATTTCTGATCGTGTTACCGGAAGCGACGGCGAATGAAGCCGAGATGGTGATCGAGCGGCTGCGCTGCGCGATTGAAACCTCCGGCATTCAGCTAAAAAATAAATTGGTACCTTTGTCTGCCAGCTTTGGGATTGCGGAATACTCTCCGGGAGAAACTATTTCCGACATGGTCAATCGTGCTGATGCTGCAATGTATGCCGCCAAGCGTGCAGGGCGCAACCGCTACGAAACCACCCCTAACGTTTGACCGATCTTCGGCGGCACTCCGTCAAAGAAGTCAGTTACTCTTGGTGGCCGGTGACAAGCTGGCGAGACCGCTTTCTCTTCTAACGCGCGCAAATGGCGTAATGCCAGAGTAATGCCAACCATGCTGGCCCCTTGGGCGTTCAGATCGACCAGCAAGCGATTTGGCCCATCGAAGGAACGCCGACAGGAAAATTTGATCTTGTCGCTAATGCGTGACCGGCATCTCTGAAGTCTAATAACAAATTCGAGTGCCGTATTAATTCACACGTCTGATACGAAACCCTTTCCCCTCCATACATAAAGTAAGGAGTGTTGCTTGCTCAGTTGCAGGGGTTTTGTTGAGCCTAATTTGATACCGACATTCTGACATTGCATCAGTTTTTTGGTATTGAGAGGCACCCTCTTTTATATAGTCATATCGTGCCGGAGCGCAAGCAGAAAGGGCCAGAGCGATGCTCATGATAGTGAGTTGCTTTTTAATATTATCACCTTAAGTAAAAATGTTGATCAACAGGTAAAACCACAAAAAATGCAGTTTAGACTTAGATATATGGCAATATTTAATTTTATAACAAGTATTGCCTAAAATACACTTTTCAGCATATTTTTGAGGACACTGTATGTATGGTTGAGTCTAATGTACAGCAGCCATGCCGTGGACAACGCAAAAAAAAGCTCCCTGCATATCAGGAGCAAAGGCGACCATCGGTCGCCTGTTTGTTATTAATCTATGCTGAAGTTATTCCCTGTCGTTACATACAAAAGCAGGACTTGAACAATTAATGTGGCGTGGGGGTTTTCCCTTGTTCGCACCAGGTTTTAAATTCAATGAACTCGCTTCCTGAGATGTTGGCGAGACTGATTTCACTACCAGACTCAATGCGACGAGCTACTATCCAACTCTTTACACAATTTTCGTTATTGACGTCAAGACCCACAGGTATTGGCGTCATAATTTCAGCGCCATCCTTATAGGTTCTTTCTTCTTGTATTTTTCCATTTGAATCGAACCAGCGATAAAGTCCGTCTTTCAGGTCCTCTTTGTAACCCCCTTCATTCCATACCGTTCCATTTGCACTGAACTTTTGAAAATGACCGTCGAGTTTCCCATTTTTATAATTGTCTACTTCGGACGCGAACATGATATCTTTATCATTTAAGTATCCGTGTATATACTTTTTGTAAACGCCGTCAAAAAGATCGTCTTTGAGGTGGTATTCATCGTAGTCACTCACGATACCACTAGCGGTATGTATGACCGTTTTGAGTCCAGTTGCTTTCCCGCTTTCCCAAGTTAGATCAGTTAACAATTTAGTCCCAGTCGCATCCATCTCTTTTTCGAATCCAGACTCCTTTCTGTCGATTAGCCAATTAAGATCGGCTAATAATACCGAACCGTCATCACTCCATCGCTTTTCGGAGCCATTTTTTATACCATGATCCCAATCCGACTCGGCGATTAATTTGTGCGTGGTGGGATGGTAAGTTTTCTCTGTACCATCTTTTTTTCCATCCACATATCGCACTTCGAAGACGGGATATTCACCGTCTAACGTGTAACGAATAACATCACCGTCTGGCTTTCCTTCTTTCCATTTATTTTTGTAAATGAGTTTTCCGGTATCGGGATTAGATAAAAGCATTTTTCCATCCAGGTGACCGTTATCGTAATTGGCTTCGACAATTAACTTACCAGTCGTAACGCTGAAAACTTTGAAACGATCTTGTAGAGCGCCATTATCAAAGGAGAACTCATTGATCGGTTGGTCGCTCTGATAAGGATGGCAAATTCCTTTGCCGTTTAAGATGCCGTTTTCCACCGTCACGTCGCAAATACTCCCCAAGTAATTGAAATTCAACTTGACCAATGCACCTAATATTTGTCCGATGGGTTGCGTGCCTTCAATTAAGTTCGGTATTTTGTATGAACTTATATTTGTCAGGCGTCCTGAAAATGGCGAGTCGGCACCTTGGGAATAAATTTTCCCCTGTACGATTTCCGCATTACGGAAGTCCAATACTTTCTTTCCGCAACCGGCCAGCAGCAACGTAGCGCCAACCATACCTACCCATAGTGTTTGTCGTAAAACCGTTGAAATATTCATTCCATACTTTCTTTTGAGTTGCTCCTTCCGAGGCATTCGCCAAGAAGAGTTGTTCCTAATTCGGGAGCTCCACATCGGCAAACGTTATTGGCGGACTCAACGATTGCATCGTTGATGAATCGCCGCGTGGTGTTAGTCCCTCATGAGCCGGATGACTACAAAGAAGATACAAATGCCCAATACAAGGAATTTGGTATTTCTGGTCATGGTCTGCAGGCCGCCGTTTTTCTCGAAATAGATGTCTCCGGTAAAGGCGAGCGCAAAAAATGCTGGCGAGAAGAGGACGATGCACACGACAGCAAACCAGCGTTTTCTGAACCACGGTACGTCAGCGTAATGGTGTACTTCGGGTGCAATGAAGGTGGAGGAAGGCGTGGCTTCGATAGGGCTGGTTGCCGTGAGTTGTGGCGCACCACATTGCGGGCAAGTGGTTGCGGTTACATGGATTTGGTGTGCGCAACCGCGACAGAAGACGAGGGAGGTCATAGAGTTCTTTCTTTGAAAGGTTAGGAAATTTGGCCGAGACTAAGCAGTAATGTGATGCAGGCCAGAACAACGGAGACGATTGCGATTGTTTTTCCGCTTCGTCGTTGTTGGAGATTGATGCCACCTAATATCGCGCCCGTGATGGCGAATGCGGCGACGCCAAAAAGCGAATCTTTATCCCCCTCGCTTACAAGACAGGCTAAGAACGATAGGCAAGTAAGCATAAGCGCAGTAATTGCCACTCCACTAGGGGATTCCTTTTTTTGCTGGAGGCTGATATTTGTTGGCTGTGATGCCCCGCATTGCGGACAGAGCGGGGCGCTTTCATGAATTTCTTTTGCGCACCCGCGGCAAAATACCATTGTCATTTCGCCACTCCTCGCGACGTGCTATTGAGTAAATGAAGCATATTGAATGCCGCTTGATATTGATTTGACGAATTTAAATATGGGGAGGAAGTTTTATATTTGAATGCTGACATGCCGGATTTTCCACTTAATTGATTAGTATTTTAGTGAGAGTCATGGACTGCAATATTTATAATGTGACGATTAGACATCATTTTAAATAATATCATGTGACGATTAGTCCGTGTACGATTAGTCTGCGAGATGGGTTAATGTCGTTGTGCGACAACTACCCCTATCCGTGTGCTTCGGCGCTAAAATTAAAGAATTGAGAAAGGCCCATGGTCTCTCTCAAGAGGCGTTCGCCGATTTATGTGGATTTGACAGAACGTATATAAGTGGAATCGAGCGAGGGAAAAGAAATCCGTCCCTTTCGGCGATAGAAACCCTGGCCAAGGCATTGAATATCACTGTAGGTAATCTCTTTGATGGGCTTTAAGGATGCTTATATTCGTTGGGCATTTAGTGACGGGGTTTGTAACGTATCTATACAGTTGCAAAGTAATTCGTCAACCGTTTAGACGTCGCTAAACAACTTACTTTTGTGACCTGGTTTTTCTGCATTCACTGCCTTTCTATCCAGTTTGTCTTTTAGCGTCGGTTTGGTTTTCATAGCTGTCCCGTCTACATTCCCGTCGAGCTCACTTTCACCGGTCGGTGGATAGAATTCTTCGACAATTTCCAAGTTATCTTCGTCACTCTCCTCGAACGCCCCATTATTGAATCCCTGATAACCTGCAGCATCCAACGCAGATTGGTCATACCCGGTAACTAAGCGCTGGTCGTGGAGTTCCCTGGCGTTAGCGATTGCTTGCCCTAATGTATGCTCGTCTCGCACCGCAATATCCGCGTAGTAGATGGGGGTGCGATGGCTCATCGTCGTGCTCTTGGCGCGTAATCGGAGTGCCAATGGCAAGCACGCCAACAAGTTACCGGAGACGGCTTGGTAATAGCTAAGCCGTGCGGCAAGGGTGCGAATGCTATTGAACCCGGTGGTCCGAAAGATGAACGTCCCCAAGTCGTCTTCCTCTTCCCCTATGCGGACATTCAGCCGACCGTAAGGCTTACAACCAGCCTTGGCAAGCTCGCAACTATCCGGAGAAGGGCAAGGTAATGTCGCCATGCTCGATGCCGTGTAGCGCCTGCACGTTTCCCCATTGCCGGTGCAGATTGGTCTGCCGTTTTGACGATCGAATAAACAGTATTCCGCACGGAGATTGAGGTCCGGTGCATTGAACAGCAAGCGGATTGGGATGGCCCGGATCTTGTGATTGCTTTGTTCCTTGCGTAAGGCCTCATCGTAAGGATGGGGAATCCAGCCATCCCTGTTTTGTACCTGCGTTGTGATCGTAAATTGATCGTCCTTTTCCGGCAATCGCTTGCCGTTCTTTTCCACTATGCGACCAATGGAAATGCGCCCCAGTATCGGCGGCGTGATGGCGAGTCCTTTAATCATTGTTTTTATTCCTTTAAGTAGCACAGCCCACCCCACCCCAATTTCCGCGTGGGGCAGGCAGCACAAACAGCCCCAGCGGAAGGGGCGACAGAGTTCAGTTGAACGACAAGGGGATTACGTGTTGATGAGGAATCGACGACTGCCAGGCTTTACCACCGGATAGTGTTGGATCAGATCGGGCTGATCTACCAAGAGTGCATCCATATCGATCCCGAGACTGTCCTTGCTGCGCTTCCAGCTCACGTCCCCTGTTTCAAACAGGGCTTTACTAGCGTGACCCATGCGTTGTTGAATCCGTTGCTTCAGTTCTTCGGCAACTTTGGCGCGATGGGCAATCTCATCGCGTAGAGTGAGCAGGTCGGCAAAGGTCGCAGACATCGCACTATCGCGGGTTAGATCCAGCGTGTTGCCACCATCGCGGGGATACAGACAGCGCAATGCCACATCGGCGGAGTCACTGCCATCTGCTGGCGGGGCCGTGTCCGTTTCGACGTATTGCCAGAATTGCTGCTCCAGTTCGATCAGTCGGGCGATCAAGGCATCGTCCCGTTCGATCCGATAGATCCGGATTTCCTGACCGCACACCAGCACACAGACATCGGCAGCTGCTTTATTGGTCACCGCCAACTGGTGTTGTACCTGCAACTGAACGTATTCCGGCACACCATCTCGCCACAACCGCGCGCCGAACTCGCCTGCTGTCTTACATTCTAGGATCTGTACGTCAGGCACGCCCATGACTTCCCGGTCAATATTCGCCAGCATCCACGGAATCGTCGGATGCTGCAGAACCGCGTTGATTTTGCGGACGCGATGGCCGGTGCGCCGGGTGTAGTGTGCCGCGACAATCGGTTCCAGCAGGGTGCCCCAATACATCGGACTCGTTTCATCGTTGGGATCAATCTTCGGTAAATTGCCATCCCGACCTGTTTTGACCATCCACAGCTCCAGTGGAGATTGATATGGATTCAAGCCCACGGCAGCACCAGCGTCACTGCTACCGAGTCCACCTTTGCGCACCGTCAGCCAGTCCTCCCGGCTCAACTCATTGGTTTTCACCAGTTTCAAGGCGGGACGTCCGGTCCTTGTTGCTCGAATCTTTTCTGCAATACCCATGTTCAGCTCCTAAAAGAATACAGCCCGGCGAGTGAACACTCGGCCGGGCGGTTATGACGTTGGTGAAATGCGCCTAGGCGGCCATCTGCAAGGCCTGTTCCAGCGCCTTTTGTTTTAACGTGGCCCCGGGACCGAACCACGCCGCTTCCAGCCGATGATCAGCACTTCTGGCACGACGCTCATGATCGACATACTCCGTGACAGCATTGAGGAGGCCAAATGCAGTGCCTTTGGAAGAGCTCAATTCGGCTCCTTTTCCTTGGCCGTCATACAGTCCCTGTACTTTCTTGATCGCACGTTCGTTGCTCAGGCCGGTAGCGGTGTTGGCCGGATCCGTGAAGACCCGCAGGAAGTAATTCATCGCTTCGTGCGATTTCACCTTGCGTTCGGACAGGGTTTTCATGCGATACAGAAACGCCTCCCAGGCCGAGACCGAAATCCCCAATTGTCGTTTGACGGCCTGCGGATCAAAGCTGGTGCTGTGCGGTACCTTGACGGCCCCGCTGCCATTCGCCAGCGCGACCGCCAACGTGTTATTGCACACCACCCGGATGCTGGTGAATTGCGCAGTCGTCGCCAGCGTGCCATCACAAGCGGTAGCCAGCAGCAAGTACCCGTTGATGGTGTCATTCCCCTTTAATGTTCCTGATTGCCCGGTTTTGGCCAGTGCCCAGATTTTGCGGCCGAACTTTAAGACGCCCGCCGTTTCTAATTCGAAGCCGGAGATTTCGGTCAGGTCGCGGTAAAACTCCAGAATATCCCGCGGTTGCACGACCTGATAGCGATTGGAGACGACCGATAGTGGTGCTTTGGTATCGGACCGATACAGCACCTTTTGTTCGGGGAACGACATGATCACGCCAAGCGCACCGGCAGACTCTGATATATAGCGGACGGGTGTTTCCAGAATGTTGAATGCCATGCCAGCTTGTTCGGCCCAGACCTCCAGCGGTTGTTTGGCGGTGAGACGGTTGCCAAGGCCGTGCCAGGGCGTTGCGTTGACGTACGCCATTTGTTCGACGAGATGTGCCATTTGGTATTTTCCTTGAAGTGATTTACACGTGACGAGGCCGCTGCGCATAACAGCAGGACCAAGGGTGTGCGGGAGGTAAGTAGGTAGGGAAGAGAACTACAGTAATGGACTACGGATACGAAAAAGCTGAGGGAGCGACATCGTCTTGCAGATCGGACGCATGGTTATGGCCGTCCTGATAAAAGTCGGACGGGCGATCCCGTGGATAGTCATCACCATTTCCTTCCTTATCGTGAGCAGCAACAGGATGCGTACTAAACGTGTACTGGCAAGCCAGACAATGATAATTATTGAGGATATGGGCATCAATGATTTCGCCCAGCTGGACTCCCGCGGCGCAACCAGTGGCACCACCGAATAAGCCACCAATGATCGCCCCGGCAATGCCGCCAATTGCAGCGCCCGCAGGACCAGCCATTAAGCCCGTGAATGCCCCAATTTCTGCACCGCTGACAATGCCAACGGCACCGGCTGTTGCCCCTGCTACGGCTCCGATGGCACCACAGGTCTTCTTGGCGTAATTATGAAGGTGAATCCGTTCAGAATGACAGTGCGGGCAGGTAAGTGGCATGCAGTACTACTCCTTTCGAATCATGGGGGAGGGCGACTGTACTTGGCGAAAGTATTTGGTTAAGCGGCATATTTGCCATTCTTTTTTATTTTGGTGATGTACGCACCAAGACAAACAGTGGAGAAAACACTCACCACAACCACGATGGCAAATGCGGCGAGATTTTCGAGCGGGAAGTTAGTTGATGCCATGGGCACTCCTGAGAGGGAAGTTAGTGGATTAAGCAAGTCATCTGGGTTTGAGGATAGGAGTGAAAAAAATGTATTGTCTACGAATGGACAGGACGGTTTTCTGGTGAGTCAAGCAAGGCGCGTAATGGCGACATGTGGATGTGCGTGAGGGCAAACAAGATGATGAGTGAAGAGATCGCCAGATTGATATCGATTTCAACATCGTTGCCGATAGCGATGACGGCATATGCCACCAGCGCCATGCCCAAGTAAATGCAGCTCGGGGTATAGCTAGGTGAGTGTTGCGGAGGGATGGGAGTTGCCAATGCAGGATGGACGTTAAATGCTTCCTTTAAATCCTGTCGGCTCTTTGTACAAAGGAATGGATGAAATACGACGAGCGTTAAAGTCGCGAAGAGAGTGTAGAACGTCGGGACGACAATATATTGGTGCATGGAATTCCTTAAGCGTTATTGAGGTTAAAATTGCATTTTTTTGCGATCGTTGAGAGCGACGATATCTATGCTCAATAAGGTGATATGTGGCTGAAAATCTTTTGAATGGGATGGCGGCATAAAGAGAGCAAGGAGAAATCCTTTGCTCTCTTTATGTCGTTTTCGCGGAAGTAGAACTAAAGGTTTTACTTGCGACACATTATGGCGCACCGGTTTGCTATGCTGCAATCTTGGTTAACCCCGAACAACGCCGGGACTTCGCCACCCTATCAGGGTTTATTTGCTCAGGCTATACTTGCACCACATTCTTGATCAAAGGCCAACTGCTATGCCAGTCACTTCAATGGAGTCCGCGAATCTCGTCAGAACGGTAAAACTTCCAGTTGCGGGGGTGTCGACGACCCAGTTGCTTGTAAATTCGGCGCAGGCGGCGGATCACAGTGTGAGCGTTGAAGCGCTATTTCAAGCTGCCACGCAGCTAGATTGCATGGTTGCCTTTGCCCGTTCGTCTGGCTACGCGAAATTGGAGACGACGCTGTGTGCTGCGCTGGACGCCGGACTGTCAGCACGATTCGTCGTCGGCCTAGATTTCTATCACACCGAGCCGCCGGTTCTGGAAGCGCTTTTTGCGCTCGTGGACTGGTACCCCGATCAATTTGAATTTTTCATCAGCGGGCAGAACAGGATGCGGACCTTTCATCCTAAGGCCTACGCTTTTCAGTATGCAGACGCGTCCTGCAAGGTTGTGATTGGGTCGGCCAATCTCACAGCTGGGGGGCTATCGCTCAATCATGAATTTTCGTTGTTCACTGAATCGTCCGATTGCACGCTGGCCGATCAGGTGGCTTCAGAAATCGCAGATCTGCTCCAGAGTGGAGAAATCGAGGTGGCCACGCAAGAGCGTTTGGACGAATACGCGCGGTGCCACAAGATTTACGCATTGCACAACCGCGCCGCCAAGTTGAACGCCGAGGTTGACTGTAAGAGTTCAAAGATCACGCCGTCAAGCAAGGGGGCAGTCTACCTGCCGACACTCCTATCGATTCTGACGCTGATGAAAGCAGATCCAACTGCCTCCGGGTTCATCTCTCAACAGGGCGCGCGAGTCCGAAGGCACGCAAACGCGCGCGGTTATTTGGATGGACTTCGGACGCAACCTGTTTGCACTTCGGCGCAGTTCATGACGTATTACGAACCACTAGTGTCAGGATCGGGTTGGCATTCCGGTGGCCTTGAACGCGGCAAGAATATCGTTGCGCAGCAAGGCCTCGTCTTTCAAGCTGGGATGCGCGACTTGTACGCCCGATTACAGACCAATCCTAAACTCAGTGCCGAAGACGCTTACTCCCAGTTACACGGTTATTTGTCGCGTATTCCGAGAGCGGGAACCAACGTACTCACGGAGGCCTTGCACACCTTCGATCCGTTGCGTTTTGCGGTCATGAACCAGAACTCAGTTAATGGCATGACGCTTGCGGGATACCGAACCTTTCCAGCGAAGCCGAACAAAAGCAATGTCGATGCGACCCTCTACGCGGATTTTTGCGCCAAAGCGAAGCGGGTTTGCGCTGCCTTAGGGCTGGCGAATCTAGGCGAGCTTGATGCCCTGTTCAACTACGCGTACTGGGCGGACTGAGCGGAGAACAGGGTGTTATATTGGCTGGAGCGTGCTACCGAGGTGTCGGTATCAATTGCGCGCTCGTCTCACATGTGCCGCCGGGTGTTGATCTCTTCCTCTGGCTCACCCTCATTAAGCTCGCGCACCGCGTAGGCATTGCAAAGCGCCTGCCTACCCTCGCGTTTAACGTCGAGCCGGCCTTGGTTAGCGTCTCCTTGGCTCGCTGCTCGACGGGGCCAAGTGCACCTGACTTGATTTTGCTGGCGCGACGTTCCAGTCAGGTGATGCAGGCCTTCTACATCATGACCGGCCGAACAGAGCTGGCCGATTCTGCTCAATTTGAGCTTCGAGAAATGCTGACGCGGGCAATTGAGGAGCTGGACACGAAGCCCTACTGAAATCGTGAAATCAATTGCCTTCAGAAAAAAGCTGATGTATCTTCTTGTCGATTTGATTAGATATTGAGTAAGTAATGAGCAAAAGGTGGTTTGAATTGAATCCTTCCGTCGTTTACGTCCTGTTTCTGCTGTTGATCAAATACATCAGCGACAAGTACGGCAATAGCGATGACTTCGCTCCGCCGGCGACGATCCCCAAGGGTGCTAGCTTCAAGGACATGATCGCGCTCAAGGGCATGGACGCCGAACTTTCGGCGCTCATGGCGCGGCGCGACAAGACCCGCGATCTGAAGCACGCCATGATGCAGGAATTGCTCACCGGAAGGACACAATTATTATGAGCGAACAGCAAATTTCGCTGACAAAGGTGAACGATCTGCGCGTCGATGGTGATGATCAACCCATTCGTTATCGCATCCCGGCGTATCAACGGGGCTACCGCTGGGAGCCTCAGCAGGTAACGCAGTTGCTGGAAGATATTCGCGATTTCACGCAGCGTGAAAGCCCTCAGCCGGAAGAATTCTATTGCCTACAGCCACTGGTCCTGCGGCTTAATGAAGACGACGCCTTTGAGGTGGTCGATGGACAGCAGCGTCTAACCACATTGCTGCTCATCTTGCGACATTTTAATGACCGACTGGCCGTGCGCTATCAGCAAAAACTCTACACGTTGGAGTACGAGACGCGGCCCGGTCTGCTTGAATTTCTTAATATACCGTCGGATGAGCGAGCGCAAAGCAATATTGACTTCTTTCATGTTGACCAGGCTGTGAAGACGATAGAGGCGTGGTTTGAAAGCCACGATAGCGAGGTCGAGGCTATTAAGTCGGCGCTGCTAAATCAGGCCAAAGTGATCTGGTTTCAACTGGCAGCAGACGAGGATCCGGTGGATGCCTTCACCAGACTGAATGTGGGTAAGATACCACTAAGTAACGGTGAACTGATTAGGGCGCTGTTTTTACGTCGGTCCAAGCACGGAAAAGGCGCTGAATCGTCGCTGTTGCAGATTGCGTTGGAGTGGGATCAACTAGAGAAGGCGCTTCAGGACAATGAGTTCTGGTGTTTCCTGAGTAATGACACCCAGCTGCGCGGCAACCGAATTGGTTTCTTGTTCGACTTGATTGCACGCGAAGATGGCATGCGTGCGAGCGTTGATACCTACGCCACTTTTTACCATTTCAGTCAAAAGCTCAATGAAAAAGGAGCTGATATCGAGAAGGAATGGCTTGTCGTCAAGAGGGCGTTCATGCAGTTAGAAGAGTGGTTTAGGGATCGCCGGCTTTATCACTTGGTTGGCTTTCTGATCTGGTCGGGCATGGATGTCAACGAATTACGAAAGTTAGCAGAAAAGAGAGCAAAAAGGAGCTTTAAGGAAGCGCTCAGGGAGAAAATATTTGAACGTGCTATAAGGTCAAACCTCAACAACATCGCTGACGGCGAGGTGCTGCGCGAGCTCATTGCCAACAAGTTAGACATGCTGGAATACGGCCGTCACTCTGTGCAAATTCGCACGATCCTGCTGCTTTTCAATCTGGCCACACTGCTTCGCAATCCGGCGTCTAACTTGCGATTCCAGTTTGAAGGGTTCAAGACAGAACGTTGGGACATCGAGCATGTGCGTTCGATTGCCACAGCAAGGCCGGGTCGTTTGACCGGCCAACGTGAATGGCTGGCGCATTGCCAGGGATATCTTAAAGCTGCCGCAGAGGCGCCTGAATTATTGGCGGAGATCGGACAGTTCATGGGGCTGCCGCCCGTCGAAGCAATGGCACAGTTTGAAGTAATTTACGAGAGCGTGCTGAAACACTTTCAAGAACTTGACGAGGAAGAGCCCGACAACAGCATTGCCAATCTGGTACTTCTAGACGCGACTACTAACCGCAGTTACAAAAATGCCGTCTTTGCGGTCAAACGGCAACGTGTCTTGGCGCTGGATCGCGACGGTGTTTATGTGCCCTTGTGTACGCGCAATGTGTTCTTGAAATGCTATAGCTCACAGGTGGAGCATGCGATGTTCTGGACGCAAGCGGACAATGAAGGTTACCGCGTGGCGATGAACGAAACTCTGAAAAATTTCTTTGAGGGGGAATGGGTTCATGAGTGATATGAACAATGCGACAACGTTCGTTGGTCTGCTAGATCAATGTAGCAGGATTGAGGTGCCGCAGATTCAGCGCGACTACGCACAAGGGCGTGAAACGGAAGCAGAAGTCCGTCTTGATTTCCTAAATGCGCTGCACACCGCACTGGATCCTGAGTCTACGCACCGAGCGACGCCAATGAATCTGGATTTCATTTACGGTAGCATGGAAGAGGACGCCGACGGGTCTTACTTTCTCCCGCTGGATGGACAACAACGCCTGACGACACTCCTCTTGTTGCACTGGTACTTGGCGTGGCGAGATGGGGAATTGTCTGATTTTCAAGAGCGCTTATGGAATGGCCGGCATTCGCGCTTCAGCTACAAGGTAAGGCCAAGCAGCGCTGAATTCTTTGATGATTTGGTGCGTTTTGTTCCGGAAGTTCTTCCTGACGGAGTTTTGTCGATTAAAAAACTACTGGAGGACCAACACTGGTTTTTCTTGAGCTGGCGACTTGATCCGACGATTCAGTCAGCACTGACGATGTTGGACGCCATACATGGCCGTTTCGGGACAAGCACCGGATTGTATGTCCGGCTATTGGATGACAAGCAGCCAGCCATTACCTTTCAATTGCTTCAACTTGAGAACTTTGGCCTTTCTGATGACCTCTATATCAAGATGAATGCGCGTGGAAAGCCACTGACGTCGTTCGAAACTTTCAAGGCTCGCTTTGAAGAAGATCTGAAGACATTGTTTCCTACTGAGCGGCGACAAATAGGCGAGAAGAGCTGGAGTGTGCGTGATTTCTTTGCACAGCGGATGGATACACAGTGGACGGATTTCTTCTGGAGTTATCGGTCGAGGGGGAGCAAGGTATTTGACGCAGAGGTAATGAACTTGCTCTGGACCGTTGCCCAACTAAGCTTGGATCCTGAAAGCAAGACGTTCGCAAAAGATACTTCGGCGCTCCAGAATAAACAGGTTACCGTGAACTATTCTACTTTGCGCGATGGCGGCTGGCTGACGCGCGATTTCGCTATTCAGTTGATGGCACTATTGGATGCATGGAGTACGGGCGAAGGAAAATTAACCCGACAAATGGGTAGAAAGCGCTACTTCGATGAAGAAGCCTTGTTCCAGAAGGCGATCAAATCACCCGCAGCCCTTAACTACGCCGAACTGCTGCAATTCAATGCCTTTGTCCTGTATCTGACGCAATGGCCGACTGCGGTAACGGCTGATGAGCTTCAGGAATGGATGCGGGTAGTATCGAATTTGGCGGTTAACACCAGTTATGACCACGTTGACGTGTTCCAGCGCTGCATGGCAAGCCTGCGCAAGCTTTTGCCGGAGAGCAGACAAATTCTTGTCCATTTCGCTGAGATGGATGCAACGCGATTGGGTGGTTTTAGTCCGCAGCAGGTGCAAGAAGAAGTGCTTAAGGCGAAGCTGATGCTTGCAGATTCCGGCTGGCGTAACCGGATTGAACAGGCCGAGGGGCATGGCTATTTTGAAGGCCAGATCGAGTTTCTCTTGGACTTTTCCAGTTTGCTAGAGGTGATGATCGGTAGCTCCGCAGATGCTTGGTCAGAGCTCGAACATAAGGAAAAACAGGCGGTCTTCGACGACTTTTTCGCCAAAGCGACGTTGACCTTCGATAAAGATGGACTGACAGAGCCAATTGGTGCCGCAAGGAGTTTATATCTTTGGCAACGGGCCTTGTTGGTCGTTGGGGATTACCTGATGCCAATTGGAAGCAACCAGTCGTTTGGAACGAACAATGCTGACAACCCCGACAGTTGGAAACGATTCTTGAGAGGGGGTAAGGCCGATGCAGTCGGACGTAGATTGCATCTCAAGAGTTTATGGGAGCGCCTGGATGGTGCAGTACCAATCTTGCCGCAGCTAGAGCACATTATCGAGAGCGCGATTGACTTGGTTCCTTGGCGCGATGAGATCGTGAAACACTCTCAGGTGATCGATTATTGCCTCGAAAGAAAAATTCGCAAGGTCAATGACAACAAGGTTTACCTGCTGAAAAGGCTGCAAATGAACGGTGCTCACGCCGAATTATTCAGCTACGCGCTTTATCAGGATAAGACAACAATTTCTTTAGACGAGCAGTTGAAGCCATTGGAGATAGTCGGCTACAACACAGTGTCAGAATCATCAATTGAACCCCAAGTGCGGCTGTCCTTTGTTGGTGCCAAGTTTCGCGTCAATTTTGCCATTGAGTCTTGCCATGCTGGATTGAGGATTGTTGTCGATCGAAGTACGTCGCCTGGGATTACCGAAGTCGAAGTATCGCTCATGAGTGAAATGGGCTTTTATGAAGAACAAAAGAACTTGGTGCGGCCGGTCGGATACGGAAGCATCGTTCAGATATTGCGACGTCTGGTCAGTGTTTTATCCAAAAAGTCTGAAACGGAATTTTGACTGCTTGAACAACCACGCTCCGAACGCAAAACCGCGTCATCGAACTGTTCACCAACGAGACGCGGCCCGATTATCTGGGCTATCGCTATCTTGGTGAATGGAATAAGCGAGAGAGCAACCGTTCGATCGAGACGGGAATATGGCGCGACAATCTGACGCAGCAATTATTAAAAATGACGGTAGAAGCAGCGCTCAATGCCGAAATGCGCGAGCATCTTGGCTTCGAGAAACATCAACCCCGTGCACTGAGCAATGTCCGTAACGGCTCGTCGAGCAAGACCCTGAAGAGCCAGTACGGCGAAGTGGAAATCACCACGCCGCGGGATCGGGAAGGGTCGTTTGAACCGCAACTGGTTAAAAAGCAGCAGACCCGGCTCACCCATATGGACGATCAGATTCTGAGCCTGTACGCCAAGGGCATGACCACGCGTGAAATCGTCGCTACCTTCAAGGAAATGTATGACGCCGATGTGTCGCCCGCCCTCATTTCCAAAGTCACCGACAGCGTCAAAGAACGCATGGTTGCCTGGCAAAGCCGCCCACTTGATGGCCTTTATCCAATTTCTTTTGCTTTTTTCGGCGGCTACTATTGTCGGTAAGAACTGCATCTACCAAGTCCTCTTTTTCATAAAGAGCAAAAGTGTCAGTCAAACAAATTCCGTTGAATGGCACATAATCCCCACCCATGATGTCATGTTAGACCTGCTCAATATTGATGGCTGCAATGTAATAAGCAAGCAAAACGATTTCATTGGCGTGAATTTCTTGCTGGTATTTGTAAGCCAGTTGCTCTTTGCTGATAAGTCCACTTTGCAACAGCCGTGTAATGAATGTGCCAGTTCCTGTGAACGGGTCAATAATGTGGACATTTTTATCGCCCAAGGTTTGTCCGAACTCCATTTTCAAAGTATCGTTAATGCTATGAATAATGAAGACCTGTTTTACTATGTCTATGGCTTACTACATTCAGATGACTACAAAACCTGTTATGCCGACAACTTGACAAAGGAACTGCCCCGCATTCCCCGGGTGGCAAAGGCAGCAGACTTCTGGGCTTTTTCTAAAGCTGGAAGAACCTTAGCTGGCCTGCACATAGGCTATGAAGAGATGCAGCCTTACCCTACTCAGATTGAAGGTGGGGCCATGCTAATGAATGGCTTTAGCCCGCAAGACTTCAGAGTGGAGCAGATGAAATTTGCCAAGGGAAAGAATGGTGAGAAGCACGACAAAACCCGTGTGATTTACAACCATAAAATTACCATGTCAGGCATTCCGCTTGAAGCCTATGACTATGTGGTGAACGGCAAACCAGCGCTTGAGTGGGTGATGGAACGGCAGTCAGTGAGTGAGCACAAGGATAGCGGTATCGTCAACGATGCCAATCTGTGGGCAACCGAAACAATGCAGAATGCCAGCTACCCATTCAAGTTATTCCAACGGGTTATTACTGTGAGTTTAGAAACGATGAAAATTGTTCGGTCATTACCACGACTGTAATTCTTGTCTTGAATCAGAAAGAAGTCCTTTTTTTGGGAAATAGAAGCGGTGAAAAAAACTGAACGGCTAGTGTTTTATTACGATCTTTCGATTGTTGCTGAGTCTCGAACCTTCAAGGCTCCAAAGCCCATTTCTGTCAGGAAGGCATTTGAGTTGATGGAGCATGTTCCAATAGAACAACGCATTAAGCTAATGTCCAAAGGTCGAGAGGAGCTCTATGTGTCCGACTGGAAGTGGGATGGTGACATCATCAGCATCTTGGTCAACAAGTCAGACAAGGGAATGTCAGATCCAGTATTTACAATCCCGAAGGAAAAGAAACGTCGTACAGCAGAAAAGCTGGATCAAGAAGGTCAAGACTTCTCAGTTCATGTGGTGGTGCAACTGCCACAAGATGAGCTGCATCCAGCCTTAGTTCTGGTGGAATACTGCACAGGGCTCGGAATTTTTGTAGTTCAGAAGGGGCTAAACCAAATTCTTCACGATGCAAAGAGCCTAGTGCCTCAAGATTTTGAACAGTTCCATCCTGATGGTGCAGATGACGATAACGGAAGACCAAAAAAATACAATGTGGTGTTCAAGTGTGAGTTTGACGGACATATCTCTGATGATCTGAAATATGATCTTGATAATGGGAAAATTCAGTCCATTGAACTCATTACTGAAAAAGAAAAATACACCAACATAGATGAGGATGGCTACATTCAGGAAAAGTGCAAGACTTTGGTTTTGACGTTGAAAGATCAAGATAAACCTGTTAGAGATAAATTCAACAGACTTAAAGTGCTCTTCACGAATAAAAAGGATGACTACAGCCGGGCTCGTATTAAATTCAAGACTCCGACGGGTGTAGATAGAACGGTTGAGATGGATACGAATGATGCTTCGGCACAAGGCTATGTAAAAAAAGAGAAGTTGGATGACTTTCAATTTGACTTGAAATCTTCTTACGAAAAATTCTGTGAGGTCATTCTTGAAAAGATGAAAGCGCTTCTAAAACCGGAGGCATAATGTTTAGAAATTTGCTAAGACCACTGTCCTATCTATCTATTGAGTACAAGCAGAAATGGATAGTGGACTGGCTTTATCCTCTGATTCTTGCGGTTGTAACAATTGGGTTACTGTTCTATCTGAAAACATTCGGAATCATCGCACTTTATGCTGATGGTGCAGTGATTTCGAAGATTCTTGGTTTTGTTCAGTGCTTACCTGGTTTCTACATTGCTGCGTTAGCAGCGATTGCGACTTTCAATAAGGCTGATATAGACAAGACGATGCCTGCGCCAGCTCCAAAGTTAGATATTCTTGTACAAGGTCAGAGTGTGGCGATAGAACTAACAAGGAGACGATTCCTCTGCTCAATGTTCGCTTTTTTGACTGCTGAAAGCTTGATTTTGATTGTGTTGGCTATTTTTGGACAAGCAATTTACTTGCCAATGAAAGCGATTTTGAATGAGCAATACCGTATATGGGTATCAGGGATTTACCTGCTGGCCTTTATGTTTGCTTTTTGGCAGATGTTAATTACCAGCTTCTGGGGTTTATTCTATCTTGGTGATCGTCTGCATCAGCGAGATCAGTAAAGCTAGAGATAGGTCAAATTGCACCGTCCTTGGTACGCTTGACTAAGATAGCCAAATCGCTTGATTATGACATTAATGATTTGCTATAAATCAGCACATCTGATGTGAGTGATCAAACGCTTGCATTAATAAATGGTGTGTATGATTTGAGCGGGAGTCAGCAAATCATTTTGCTAAATTTATTCGGGATGGTTGTACTTGCGATAGGTAAGTTGAATCCCAAAGATAGGAAGTTAGTAGAGAAATTCCTTAGCGATATTTTGTAACTAATCGTAACTCTCTTGCTAGCCGATGCTCAGCTTAAATGACTTCACAGAATCGAATTGCCACACTCTTGCACGAGGATTCAGGATGCCTTCTATGGAGACGTATTGAGCTCCGCCAATATGGGCATGATCTGCAAGTTTATACTGTTCAATATTTAGATTTGCGGAAGCACGAATTTTCTGCCCATCTTTTAATAAAATAGAAAACTCAACAAGACCTTCTCGCTCGCCTGAAATTGAAACGTCTCCATTTAAAGCTTCAACAGTGCCAATAAATACGTTGTTTAATGCCGCTTGTTTAGGCTTCAGTGCTTCTGACAGAATATATAGATCTTCCGTCATTGTATGGTCAATAAATATTGATTTCCCTTTACGAATGTCTTTTGGCAACGCGATATATGGTGACCATTCAAAATCAAAATTTATGCCACCACCAGTGTCTTTTGCAACTAAGTCTGCTAACGCTTCGCAAAAATTTGATGACACCACCGGCTCCTTCGCAGTTAATAACTCCTCGGTAAAGCTGGAAATTTCCCCAGCTAAAATTGCGGTTGATAATTTTTCCACGCTCCGATATATGGCCACAAATGCTCTTCGGCACTTTGTCCAATCGTTGGAATCTTCTGAAAATCCTAATCCTAATTGCTCCCCAGCACCAGCGACTGTACATGATATTGACATAATGAAGCTTCCACGTCGGGTATGGTTGAAAACCGCACGATTATAGATTTCATTTGAAATTTTATTGTCAATTCGACGGAAGTAGCGTGACGGATTTTCTGCTGTACAGCTACCCGCTAGTAGCATTATTTCGGAGTTAGATATAGCTGCGTTTGCTAGTGACAACGGTATCGTCTCGGAATATTCAACGGTTTTTAATATTCGTAGGGACATGCTATCTGCTGAATTTGAAGCAATTTCAGAGTTATTTGATTCCAGTTGTGCAGCGATAAACGCGAAACTTTTGCTTTCAATGGATGCAAGCTTGTTAATTATAATTTCAACAGCGTCACTATAATCCTGAGCACTTTCATTTTCAGGCAAGAACAATTGCCTATCAGGGAATAAACGATGCGTGAATACAATCGTATTAGGGAATGCCGCGATTGAATTGCGTATCCAGCCGCGATTCAATAAGAACGAATTCACTTGGGATGGACTAATTCTCATGCTCCCTCCCGTGGATTTACATATTGTGGACAATTGCCATGGGATAAATCAACAAATAATTTCGAAAGGCTTTCGGAGGTCAGTACCTGATTTTTTGGTAAATAGACAGTTATGCCGCTTTTATTCGCCGACTCCTCCGCGCCAGCTAGACTCACCCAATATGCACATTTTTTGAGACTCAGTTCGGCATCAGAAGATAAAATCCAGTGTGCTTTGTTTTGGGGCAGGAACAAAACCACCAATATTCTAGGAACCGAATAGGTCAGTCCGCGTAAATCATTGTATCTCTCAATATCTTTGAGATGATACGAAAAATGTGTTCCTGTACTCGAAGGCATTGCCACCGTAGCTTTTAGTTGAACTTTTAGATCAACTTCTTGACGAGCGCCGCCACCAGGAAAGGGGCCCCATGCGGTCAATTGAGCGTCGATACCTCTATTGTCTGAATGACGAGAAGCTGATTGACAATTGGCCCCAGAAAATGATGCCACCGCATGTAAATATGCATAACTGAGCTCAGACTCAATATCGTTATCAGAAAGTTTCGAGGTCATCAGATATTCTTGGTTTGTAACAAAGGATTTGCTAGGGCAAGCCTATATAAATAATATTGTTTTTGCAATCTATTTATAGGAAAACCAAACAGGATATTTGAGCATCAAGAACTAAGTCGGTAGGTAGTAACACCATCCAAAGCTAAATCCACGGCATCTTCGCTTTTGCCCGCCAATCTATCTGCACCAATTTTTCCTCGTCTTGCCAAAAACGCCAAGATTTGCATGTCTGCGAATCAAAACAAGCATGTCCCTTCGGGATTTTCTGCAATCGGTTCTTACTGCGTTGCGACTGCGATTTTGATAAATTGCCTGGCTTGCTTCTTGTCCAGCCCTGCCATTCGTGGCTTAGGCGAAACGACTCAAAAATGATGCAGATAAACGAGTTGTGAAGTCTGCAAAAACAGAGAAAGTCTTCAATCAACTTGAGGCTCAACCAGCAAAAAAACGATACGAAATCAGAGAACAGCATGAGCACATTTTTCGCACAACCTTATAGCGTGGATGCAGTGGATTTTTACTTTGCTACCTTCGAGTCATACACCGAGCAAACGAAAAATATGCTGGACGCTTTTGGTAACGCCGTAGAAAAGGTTGAAATCTAGTTGATAGATAGTGACGACGCCGGGCTGTTTTACGATAGGGCGCAGGCTTGGTGGATCGTTAGATACTGCTCAGCGCTTCAACATAAATATTCCATTCAGCCATCATTGGACGACGCTGCTCGAGTAAATCGGTGCGATGGTAAGCCGCCTCGACTTTGTTCTGGACCATATGCGCAAGTGAGCGTTCTGCCAAATCACGAGGATAACCTTGTTCACTGCACCAATCACGAAAACTCGATCGAAATCCGTGCGCAGTCGCTACGCGCCCAGGCGTGTCGCTGTGCGCTTTTATACGCCGCAAAAAACTGGTGAGGACCATATCGGAAAGTTCAACTTGATCACGGGGCGATGGAAACACTAACTCGTCATGCAGTCCTTGCTGGTTCATTAGGATTTCAATAGCCCGCGCGGACAAGGGGACGCGATGCTGTAGTCTGGCTTTCATTCGCATAGGTGGAATCGTCCAGATCGCATTACCTAAATCTACTTCTGACCAGGTCATTCCTCTTACTTCACCGGATCGAGTCGCTGTCAGAATCAAAAATTCCAACATGGTGCGAGTGACATCATAGGGGGTGGCTCCTCGTAGATGCTTAGCAAAAAAGGCTGGAATGTCTTGCCAAGGCATAGCTGGCTGATGTTGCGTGCGGACAGACTTTGCTGGTTGTTGTGGTAATAGGTGATGCACCACGTCAACCGGGTTGGATTTGCAATGATCATGCGCCCATCCCCAAGCCATGACGGCATGGATTCGTTGTTTCAATCGGCTAGCGGTTTCTGCTTTTTCTAACCAGATTGGCCTTAAGGCATCGGCAATATGGCGAGGCTGAATTTGGTCGAGTGGTAATGCACCAATAATCGGAAAAGCGTATTGCGCCTGGGTGTTTAGCCATTGCTGTCCGTGTTTGGCATTTTTCCAGCCAGGAAGTAATTCAGCATGGACTAATTCCGCAGCATATTGAAAAGTAGGAATTTGGGGAAGTTCGGTTACTCGTTTTTTCTCATCTAACGGATCAACCTTATTGTTGATTTTCTCTCGCATTTGCAGCGCATGCTTAGCGGCTTCAGCAATACTGACTTCCGGATAACTGCCTAATCCGGCATTGCGACGCTTGCCAGTTAGGGGACTGACGAAGCGAAATACCCATTTTCCGCATCCTTTAGTGTTGGAGGGATGGAGTGCTAAACCAGTAATTCCACCGTGAGGAAGAATTCCTGAATCGGGTTTAATATTTCTTGCTTTAACATCTGTAAGGGTTGCCATGATCGTTATTTTGAGTTTAGTCAGTATGCCATCCAGTATGCCATTATTGATTGGTTTCAGATAGATCGATTTGGACTAGTATGGACAGTGTGACGGGCTTACCCTATGATTTACATGGGTAAATTGGATTTCATTGGAATCTATCGGATGAAACATAGGCGGACACCGCTTCCGCCAGTTTTAAACATAAAGCCTTGATCATTCAAGGCTTTTTTGTTTTTGTGGGTGGCTTGCTGAAAGGTGGATTTAGAATTTTTTTAGCAAAACGTCCGCCACTAATGCAATGCGTCCACAACCCAAACTGTTTCTAGCGATAAAGAACGTTTTAGAGTCAAAAAAACGCTCATTTTAAGAGCTATTTATCTATCAATAATTTGTAAAAACTTTAATTTCTTGTGTTGGTCTAAAGTTAATCTATCGTTGTTTGCATGTCCAAATCATCCGTTTTCGCCCCAAACCGAATATTAGCGGAACTCGTCGCGATTCCACTTGCTGCAACTGCACCTTGCGACGCCTTGGATATCGGCAGGGCGCATTGAAGCTCGCCCGTTCCAACCCTGTACTACACCATGGCGTTCGCCTGTCAAATTATCCGTATGCGGCAGTGTTTGAGGAAACCATCGATACATTACACGGTACCGGCGTGGCGACGGATAATAGCGGTTACATCATTTTTAGAGTTCCCCCATGGAAATTAAAGTCAACTTTCTCGATAAGCTACGTCTTGAGGCCAAGTTCGATGACTTCACGGTAGTGGCCGACCAGCCTATCCGTTATAAGGGCGATGGCTCAGCGCCTGGTCCTTTCGATTATTTTCTGGCCTCATCGGCCTTGTGTGCAGCTTACTTTGTGAAGTTGTATTGCGTAACTCGCAATATTCCTACCGAAAATATCCGCTTGTCGCAGAATAATATCGTTGATCCGGAAAACCGGTACCAGCAAATTTTTAAGATTCAGGTTGAGTTACCGTCGGATATATTGGAAGTAGACCGCCGAGGTATTTTGCGCTCCATTGAGCGCTGTACTGTGAAAAAAGTGGTGCAAGCCGGACCCGAGTTTGTCATTGAAGAGGTAGAAAGCTTAGATGCCGATGCTCAGTCGTTGCTGACGTTGAAGCCGGCTTCTGACGTTAGCACTTATATTTTGGGCAAGGATCTGCCGTTGGAGCAAACCATCGCCAATATGTCGGGCGTTTTGGCGAACTTGGGCATCAAGATTGAAATTGCTTCGTGGCGCAATATTATTCCGAATGTCTGGTCGCTGCATATCCGCGATGCGCACTCGCCGATGTGTTTTACCAATGGCAAGGGAGCGACCAAAGAAAGCGCGTTGGCGTCGGCGTTGGGCGAGTATATCGAGCGACTGAATTGCAACCATTTCTACGCCGGCACGTTTTGGGGCGAAGACATCGCCACCGCGGATTTTGTACATTACCCGAACGAGCGTTGGTTTAAGCCTGGCCGTAAAGATGCGCTGCCGACTGAAATTCTGGATGAATACTGTCTGCAAATTTACAATCCCGACGGCGAGTTATGTGGTTCGCATCTGATCGACACCAACTCCGGCAATACGCAGCGCGGTATCTGTTCGCTGCCGTATGTGCGACAGTCGGACGGCGAGGTGGTGTATTTTCCGTCCAATCTGGTCGAAAACCTCTACGTCAGCAATGGCATGAGTGCCGGTAACACGCTGGTCGAAGCGCAGGTGCAATGTCTGTCGGAAATTTTCGAACGGGCGGTAAAACGCGAAATTCTGGAAGGTGAAATCGCATTGCCTGATGTGCCGCAGGAAGTGCTGGCGAAATACCCTGGCATTCTGGCCGGCATTCAGGGGTTGGAAGAGCAGGGCTTTCCGGTGCTGGTGAAGGATGCGTCGCTGGGAGGGGTCTACCCAGTGATGTGTGTCACCTTGATGAACCCGCGGACAGGCGGTGTGTTTGCCTCGTTCGGCGCGCACCCAAGCCTGGAGGTGGCGCTGGAGCGTAGTCTGACGGAATTGTTACAGGGTCGCAGTTTTGAAGGCTTGAACGAATTACCTCGGCCCACTTTTGCCAGTGAAGCCGTGACTGAGCCGAATAACTTTGTCGAACACTTCATCGATTCCAGCGGTATTGTGTCATGGCGCTTTTTTAGTGCCAAAGCGGATTTCAATTTTGTTGAATGGGATTTTTCTGGCCAGGGTGAAAACTCGAATGCCGAGGAAGCCGCGACCTTGTTCGGTATTCTCGAAGACATGGGCAAAGAGGTGTACACGGCGGCGTATGACAATTTAGGCGCCGTAGCCTGCCGGATTTTGGTGCCCGGTTATTCAGAAGTTTACCCGATAGAAGATTTGATCTGGGATAACACCAACAAGGCGCTGTTGTTCCGCGCCGATATTTTGAATCTGCATCGCCTGGACGATGACAGCCTGGAAGCGCTGCTTGAGCGTTTGGATAACAGTGAGCTTGATGAATATTCCGATATCGCCACGTTGATCGGTATCGAATTTGACGAGAATACGGACTGGGGTCAACTAACAGTTCTCGAGTTGAAGCTACTGATTCATCTCGCCTTACAGCAGTTTGAGGCGGCGCATGAGCAGGTGGGAGCCTTCCTGCAGTACAACGACAATACGGTCGAACGCGGATTGTTTTATCAGGCCTTGAATGTGGTGCTGGAGGTGATGCTGGCTGACGACTTGGAGCTGGACGATTACCTGGTCAATTTCCGCCGGATGTTTGGCGACGCTCGGATGGACGCGGTAATGGGGTCAGTGAACGGCAGCGTGCGCTTCTTCGGGTTAACGCCAACGAGTATGAAACTGGAGGGTCTCGATAGACACCAGCGTCTGATCGACAGCTACAAAAAATTGCATAAGGCTCGGGCCGGTGTGGCGGTTACAGCCAGTTAGGGTTACGAGTCATTGCCGGATGCGCTGATGTGTAATAGTTCAGACTTGATCCGACAGTAAGGCCTTGCCAAAGGGTGGGGTTACCCGGTTTGATAGAGGTGCGAATCTTTATTAAACCAGCGCGTGAGCGCCAAGGAGTAACCCCATGCGTAGTTTTCCTCAGCAAGGGATTTGAGGATGGCGAATATAGCGTGTGGACAGTCTTTTGCAAGAAGCGCCGCTAGTCGCAGTACCTATTTTTTGAAAATCTCTCCAGCCGCTATTTTTGCCTAAAAATTCGGACAACCATCTATTCGTTTGTGCTACTCAGCACATTTCTTCCTACAAATTTTAGAGATTGACGCATGAATCTATTTGTTAATATAATCACTCACATGTTAGTGAAATATTGAAAATAGAGAATTAAAATGATTATCAGAGACCGGCCGTCCGGGTTCAGGCTGTTCTTATTACTTCGCGGATCCGTGATGCCGCGGATTCTGCCGTCGTTGATCGTCAACACATTGGTGGCGACTTTGGTGACTCTTACGCATGGTGATCTGTTTGACCTCAAGATCACACTGACGACGATTCCTTTTAGTTTAATCGGCTTGCCCATAGCGATTTTTCTGGGATTTCGCAACAATGCTGCCTATGATCGTTTTTGGGAGGGGCGCAAATTATGGGGGGAATT
The DNA here is from genome assembly GCF_003056055.1 of Glaciimonas sp. PCH181. Taxonomy (NCBI): domain Bacteria; kingdom Pseudomonadati; phylum Pseudomonadota; class Betaproteobacteria; order Burkholderiales; family Oxalobacteraceae; genus Glaciimonas; species Glaciimonas sp. PCH181. Next base: position 991,339 of record NZ_PYFP01000001.1, on the reverse strand, counting down.
AGTCCACAAAAGCCGGAGTTTGTCGCGCCAGTGTCAAAGCTTAATTTCCTATCCAGAGCCTGCCGCAGCAAGTCGCGGCTTAGCGGACGTGCGGGTACGCATGATCTACCGCGCGATCGCTTTTGCGCATGCTTTGCGACACCATCTGCGTGATTGCCGTTCAGATGCTGAACTGAAAGGCTTGCTTCTTGCATCTGAATGGCAGCAGATCAGCAAGTCATCAAACAAGCCGGATTTCCTCATGCTGAAAATGGGTTTGGATTTACAGCAGTGCTTAAAAGAGAGGCGCATTGACGCATGCCTGGCCTCCGGAATTGACGCCACCTTATCTTCGATGACCGCTGCGGCAGCTGCCTGCGAGCGCATAAAAAGTACGCCCATCCCTTTTTCCTACACCTTGTTGTTACATCGCACGGCGTATATCTACTGCTTTCTTCTACCGTTCGGACTAGTCGATTCAATTGGCTTTATGACGCCGTTTGTGGTTGCCATCGTTGCTTATACTTTTTTTGGTTTGGACGCATTGGGCGATGAGATCGAAGAGCCATTTGGACTGGAGTCCAATGACCTGCCGTTAGATGCCATTTGCCGAACAATTGAAATTAATTTACGTGAATCGCTGGATGACGAATGTGTTCCGCCTCAGCTAGAGGTCGTCGATTTTTGCCTGACCTGAGTTCCACACCGCAGTTGATCTGCTGATGACTGCGCTCGCACGCTTGTAGACAAAAAAGGATTCAAAAATGTTTGACGATAATCGAAATCGTATCCAGGAGCGTATTCGCTTGCCGTACTTGAGAGAGCGCATCACTAGCGCTGATGCCGCTGCAGAATGGATACGCGACGGCATGATCGTGGGGATGAGTGGATTTACCCGAGCCGGCGATGCAAAGGTAGTTCCGCTGGCGCTGGCCGAACGCGCTCGTCATCAAAATTTGAAGATTACGCTAATGACAGGCGCTTCACTTGGCAGCGACGTCGACAAGACATTGACTGAAGCTGGCGTACTGTCGCGCCGTATGCCATTTCAGGCAGATCCGGTTTTGCGTGCAGCAATTAATCGCGGCGAGGTGATGTATGTCGATCAACATCTGTCCGAAACTGTTGAAATGTTGCGTACCGGGCAGATCGGGCCGATCGACATCGCAATTATTGAGGCCATTGCTATCACTGAGACCGGTGCCATCATTCCTACCACTTCGGTCGGTAACAGTGCCAGCTTCGCGATTCTGGCTGACAAGGTGATCGTCGAAATCAATCTGACTCAGTCGCTGGAGCTGGAAGGGCTGCACGACATATTTATTCCAAAGGGTCGCCCGCAACGCGAACCGATTCTAATTATGACGCCGAGCGACCGGGTAGGGACTACGGCAATTCACATTCCACCGGAAAAAATTGTCGCAATTGTTATTACCGAAAAACGCGATAGTTCCTCAACCATTTTGCCGCCCGATACGGAAACCGCCGCCATCGCTGCGCATTTGGTGGATTTCTTTAAGGAGGAAGTCAGGCTGGGACGTTTAACCGAGAGCCTTTTGCCGATTCAGGCAGGCATCGGCAGCATCGCTAATGCAGTGATGATGGGTTTTCTCGAAAGTCCGTTTAAGCACATGACAATGTATTCGGAGGTGCTGCAAGACTCAACTTTCGATCTGTTCGACGCGGGTAAGCTTGATTTTGCGTCCGGGTCTTCGATCACACTGTCGGCGCAAAAAAGCAAGGAAGTATTTGGCAATATAGCCCGTTACAAAGATCGTCTGGTGCTGCGCCCGCAAGAAGTCAGTAATCATCCGGAAGTTATCCGTCGTTTGGGCATTATCGCGATTAACACTGCGCTGGAAGCCGACATTTATGGCAATGTCAATTCAACCCATGTTTTGGGTACGCACATGATGAATGGCATCGGCGGTTCGGGTGATTTTGCGCGGAATGCTTATCTTGCAGTTTTTGCTACCAAATCCGTTGCCAAAGGTGGAAAAATCTCCAGCCTTGTGCCGATGGTGTCGCACGTGGACCATAACGAACACGACGTCGATATTATTGTCACTGAAGTCGGTCTGGCCGATCTGCGAGGCCTGGCGCCACGAGAACGCGCGCAAGTCATCATTAATCACTGTGTCGCGGAGCCGTATCGAAAAATGCTGCAAGACTATGTCGCCGAAGCCAATCAGCGAGGCGGACATACGCCCCACATATTGGAAAAAGCGTTGACGTGGCACACACGCTATCGTGAAACCGGCTCCATGTTGCCAGCGGAAGAGATCCCGGCTATCTTCCATACGCTGATCAATTGAAACGGAGTACGATTTGAAACATCGCATAGCCTATCGCAATCTGCCACAACTTTTTTTGAAAGCGCGAGAGCGCCTGATGTCTCATTTTCGGCCGATTCTCAATCACTTCGGCGTGACCGAACAGCAGTGGAGAATCTTGCGTTTGCTGGATGAGTATGGGCAGCTTGAGCCGCGAGAACTATGCGATATGTGCCAAATTCTTAGTTCCAGCATGGCGGGCGTGCTGGCCCGTATGGAAGAGGTGGGCTTGATCTGCCGCAACCGGGTGGCCGATGATCGGCGCCGCATACTGGTGCAGCTAGCCCCGAGTGGCGACCAGCTTATCAGAGAGATCGCGCCGTTAATCGACTTGCAGTACCTGCATATCGAGCAGGCTTTCGGCAAGCCAGTCATTGATGATCTGTTAAATGCATTTGAAGGATTCATCGCGGCGGAACCGGATGTCGTTTTGCATGTCGCGTTATCGACAAGGCCCGCTGCTTTCAGCGCCAGCAAGGGTGATCAGAACAAACAAGAAGCGGGAAACCAGGCGCAGTCTGCGAGTGGTCGTAAGGCGAGCAGAAAATAGTGATAGTCATCCTCCCAATATCGCTCGGTTTGGCACTCCTTCTCGTATGAAAAGAATAATAGGCAACACGTTTGATATTATTTTGATCTTATGTCTCGTGGCCTATCTTTATTTCCGTGCGTTCGGCAATGATGGTCATTGGCAGCTGATCCGATAACGACAAGATTTATCCATTTACGCATGATTCTTACGATCTTGGCGATAGTTGTATTGCCGTTTCGTATCAAGCGTTACCCCAAAATAAGTCGCTTTTTTTTGGGGGTGCAGTCCAGATGGCACGCCTAGAACAAATGTTAGCGTACCAGCTCTTGTCGTCATTGTATTTTTCTTCGTTTCGATTTCGATAGCCAGGATCGCGGTTCTCTTTTTGAGTTCGATGGGGGTAACAAAATGAATTATCTTGATCCGTCAGCACGGGTGTCCAATTAGGGGAAAGTAGCTAGTTCATGGCTAGTCCTACGAAAATACTGATAACCTCTACGCCTCACGGTGGCATGACTCTTTGCATTTTTGTTTAGCAGATGCAAATATGGTTACCACCTCCCTTGATTGAATCGACTAATCCAGTCCCTTTTTTCTATCATCTATTTACGCACTAAACACGGAGCAAACCATTGCTCCGCTTGCTCTGGCAACGTGCGGCTTCGCTTGAACGCCATTACATTGTCAATGAATGCATGACCGCTTTACTGGTGGCACAGTTTTTGTATGCAAGATATGAAAAACTTCATACGATCACCGGAGACCGACATGCCTGCATCTTCCCTAACGTTGACCAGCTTGATGGCATTTGCCATTTTGTTCGGTATTAAGCACGGCTTCGATGCCGATCATCTGGCCAGTATCGATGGCTTAGCACGGCTTCAGCTGCGGCATGGACGCACCGGTTTGGCACGGTTGAGCGGTACGCTGTTTTCTAGCGGACATGGACTGATGCTGCTGGCAGCGGCGTGGCTATTGGAATCCTACGGAATCGGCAAGCTACCTGTCTGGCTGGACCCGATAGGCACTTGGATTTCGATCATTTTTCTGCTAACGATTGGGATTGTTAATCTGCGCAATGTCTGGCGTCCAAGACCGGATCTATCTGCGCGGCCCATGTCGCCAATGGCGGCCTGGATTATGCGTCTGCCCCTTCCGCACGGTTTTATTGGCAGTCTTATTGTGGGAGCTTTGTTCGCGCTTTCACTTGATGCAATGACGATGGCGGCTTGGTTTGGGTTGGCTGGCAATTGGCATGGCGGCATGTCGGCCACACTTGTATTGGCGCTTTGTTTTGTGTTGGGAATGGTGATCACCGATACGATCAATGGACTGCTGGTTGCAAACTTAATCAGGCGCAGCGAACGCTTCGTTCAGCGTGCAGGGCGTCTGTTTTCTTTGCTGGTCGCTTGTAGCGCACTTTTGGTGGCCGGATTTGGGGCCGCAAAATTTTCTTCCGAGGTGGTGGATGCCTGGGCCGACGGTAAAGAGCTGGCTGCGGGCTTGTTTGTCCTGACCACCGTCCTGATTGGCTATGTCGCGGCACGGAGTATGCATCGTGCCAACGTTGAGACCCCGATTCAACTTGACACGATGATTACCGATCCTTGCGCGTCGCTTAACACTAGTTGCCCTGATAGTTACAGTTAAAATCAGTCCAATGACCAACATCAAAACGCTTAAATTTGTAGGTATACCGTCAGCGCTTTTATTGGTTTCAAATGCGTTTTCCAGCGACCTTCAGAGTGCCAGTCAATTATTGGCTCCCATCGTAGTAGAGGGGCATTACGATAATGCCGTCGGAACTTCGGATGCATCGTCGCTGGGCGTTATTCGCGGCGATTTATTGCAAGACCTGCCGCTATTAAGGCCCGGTGAGGTACTGGAGACCGTACCTGGCCTAGTCGTTACCCAGCATTCCGGCGATGGGAAGGCCAACCAATATTTTTTGCGCGGCTACAACCTTGATCATGGCACTGATTTCGCCACTAACGTCGATGGCGTTCCTCTGAATATGATTCCCAATGCGGCAAGCAAGGTCGCGCTGTTCCGGGCCACGGTACACAACTTCGGGCCTTGGTCCGTCGGCCTGGAAACGCGCTATATCGGACCTTATCCGCTTGCGTAAGACGGCAGTTTGACGGCGCCGTCAGCGATTGTGACCAATCTGCGCATGCAGCGCGAACTGTCTCGGAACGTGGCGGTATCGCTGGATATGCTCAATCTATTTAATCGACAATATTACGATATCGCTTATCAACAGGATTATCAGGTATCGCCTACCAGCCCTGCGGTGCCGGGTGGAATCACGGTGCATCCAGGAGAACCGCGCCAGTTGCGCCTGACTTTGCGATTCACTTATTAATCGTCCGATCCTTGCGGATTCATCCCTCGTGATTCCGCAGAGCTTCAACTAGCTTAATCCCCATAGCTTCCCATCTCAATAATTATTCCGCAATGCAGCATGGCCACAGGTGGTCAGCAGCTTTGCAGTTTGTGCGCTGTACTGCATAGCTGCATTAATCCTTACTCAATAAAAGCATCTTCGCGCGTTCCATTTTCCTCAAATCTCTTCTGATTTTAATTTTCCCTCTTTCTGGTCGTGGTGGCACGGAAGTTGCCACTTAGGTAGTGTCCTGCCCGATGGTTGTGCGGTTGCAGCATTCGTCAAACATACGGTTGGAAGTTGAATATTTTAAAAATACTAAGTACTGGAGGAGACCGCAATGATTGCAATTTTTTACGATGCTGTGCCATACACGGGCACGGCGTGTTCCCATTTTATGAAATGTTTCTCACTTAATTTATCTTATAGCGTTGGTTAGGTTTGGACTGTCTCCAGTGCATTAAATCGCATAGACGAGACTATCCAATAAATGACTACTGCAATGGATGCGTTACTTAAAAAGTTAAATAAGGTGATTTAGCCGTTCTCGCTTTATTTGGGACCAACTTAGATGGGACGAAAGATTATGAGAAATATTCACGAAATACTTGATCATTACCGCTCAGATAGAACCCGCTTAATGGACATTCTGTGGGATGTCCAGCATCAATGGGGTTACATCCCTAATACAGTTCTTCCAGAAATGGCGGAAAAATTAGGTTTGACTGAGTTGGATATAAAAGAGACCTATTCTTTTTATCATTTTTTTATTGATAAGCCGCCAGCAAAATTTCAGATTTATTTAAGCGATACCGTCATCGCCAAAATGCAGGGTTATCAGGCTGTCTATGATGCGCTTGAAGAAGAAACGGGATGCGTGTTCGGTAAAAAAGACGCTACGAATATTTTTGGGCTGGACACAACGTCTTGTATCGGACTAAGCGATCAAGAACCAGCAATGCTGATCGGTAAAGAGGTTTTTACACGATTAACGCCTGAAAAAATTGTGCAGATTATTCGGCGTTTAAAAAATGGGGAATCTCCTGCCGATATTCTTAATCCCGAAAATCTCGCCAGCGATAGTCTTGCTTACATTCATGCCATGGTGGATTCCGGTATTCGTAGCAAAGGTCCCCTATTTTTTCAGAATAAAACCGACTTCAAAGCGCTGTTACATAAAGTCATTAACAATCATCCAGAAGTTATTATAAAAAATGTTTCCGAATCAGGACTACGCGGGCGCGGTGGTGCTGGCTTTTCAACCGGATTGAAATGGCGTCTTTGTTCTGATAACGATCAGAAAACGCGATTTATTATTTGCAATGCTGACGAGGGGGAACCGGGCACTTTCAAAGACAGAGTGTTGTTAATGGAGTCGCCGAAAGAAGTTATTTTCGGGATGATCACAGCCGGTTATGCAATAGGCGCGCAGGAGGGAATTATTTATCTGCGTTCTGAGTATTACTACCTCAAAGATTATCTTGAGAAGCAGTTGGCCGAGTTCCGCACCGAGGGGTTGTTAGGTAAAAGCATTGGCGGAAAAACGGAATTTAATTTCGACATTCGCATACAAATGGGTGCCGGTGCTTATATTTGCGGTGATGAGACTGCTTTAATTGAATCCATGGAAGGTAAACGTGGAACACCGCGTGTAAAGCCGCCTTATCCCGTTAATGCAGGTTATCTGGGAAAGCCTACCAGCGCCAATAACGTAGAAACTTTTGTTGCTGTCACAAGCATTATGGAAGAGGGTGCGCTATGGTTTAAAAATATGGGCACAACGGAATCGGCAGGTACAAGATTGCTGAGTATTTCCGGTGATTGTGACAGACCAGGGATTTATGAAATTGAGTGGGGTATTACATTAAATGCCATGTTGGAAAAAGCCGGTGCCAGGATGCCATGGGCGGTGCAAGTCAGTGGACCGTCGGGAGACTGCATCTCGGTAGAGAAAGACGGGCACCGCAAGATTGCGCTGGAAGACCTGTCGTGCAACGGTTCATTCATGATATTCAATCGCTCGCGGGACCTCCTGGATATCGTTAAACACTTTACGCAGTTCTTTGTAAACGAATCTTGCGGAATTTGTGTTCCATGTCGCTCGGGTAATGTCGATTTATTTAAAAAAATAAACCGCGTCATCGACGGTAAAGCATGTCAACGAGATCTTGATGAAGTGGTGGTGTGGGGAAAGATGGTACGTAAAACCAGTCGTTGCGGTCTGGGCGGCACCTCACCTAAGCCTATCTTGACGTCATTAGAAAATTTCCCGGAAATATATCAAGAAAAATTGGTGAGGCAGGATGGTCCGTTATTGCCTTCATTTGATTTGAAAGAAAGTCGCAGAGGTTATCTGGAAGCGATCTCGACACTGAATGACAGGAGCTCACAATCATGATTCAAATCAAAATCGATGGAAAGAATATAAATACCCGAAAAGGTGCAAATCTGGTCGATGTCGCGCTGGAAAATGGTATTTATATTCCCACGCTTTGTTATATGAAAGGTGAGCCTTGTCTGGGCACCTGTCGCGTTTGTTCAGTGAAAGTGGGTGGTGCAACTGCGGCTGCCTGCACTGTTCCGGTCGCGCACGGTATGGAGGTGGAGGTAAATGAGCCTGAAGTAAAGGATATGCGCAAAGCGCTAGTCGAAAGCTTGTTCGCCGAAGGTACGCATAATTGTCCAAGCTGCGAAAAAAGTGGGCGTTGCGATTTACAGGCCGTGGGGTATGAAGTTGAGATGATGGTGTCGCGTTTCGAGTATCGATTTACACCCCGCAAAAAAGATTATGCCTCTGAAAAAATTCTTCTGGAACGGGACCGCTGTATTTTCTGTCAGCGTTGCGTAGAGTTTGTACGCGATGCAGAAACCGGCCAGAAAATATTCAGTATTAGTGGACGTGGTGCTAATTCGCGGATTGAAATTAATGTTGAACTAGCCAATAAAATGAGCGCCGAGCAAATCACGCGCGCGGTTGATCTTTGTCCGGTCGGTACGATTATTGAGAAAAAAATTGGTTTCAATGACCCGATCGGGAAAAGAAAATTCGATATTAAGTCGATACGAGAACGCGCTCTGGAAGGGGACGAAAAATGAGCCATCATTCTATTAAAAGCAGCGATGCGGCGTCGAACGTCATGTTCAGCCATGACCTACCCAGAACACCAGTCGATGCCGAATTCCTGGCCAGTCAGGCCGGGAAAATTAATGTTTCCATGATCGCCCTTGTTGGCTGCTGGGGCTGCACGCTTTCATTTCTGGATATGGATGAAAGGATTCTTACGCTGTTGGATAAGGTGACCATTTTGCGTTCATCCATGACCGACATCAAACGTATCCCACAGCGTTGCGTAGTTGGTTTCGTGGAAGGCGGTGTGGCCAGCGAGGAAAACATTGAAACCTTAGAGCATTATCGTGAAAACTGCGACATTCTAATTTCTGTTGGTGCCTGTGCCGTTTGGGGCGGTGTGCCATCGATGCGCAATCAGGTCTCGCTTACTGAGTGTCTTGAAGAGGCCTATATTAATTCTCCTACTGTCGTATCCGGCGTCATCCCCATTATTCCGAATCATCCCGACCTTACAAGAGTAACGACCAAAGTTTATCCATGTCACGAAGTAGTGAAGATGGATTATTTTATTCCGGGATGTCCACCTGATGGCGATGCCATTTTTAAGGTGCTGGATGATCTTGTAAATGGGCGTGAAGTTAATCTGCCAACGTCAATAAATCGATACGACTAAAAGGAAAATTATTATGAGCAGGAAACTGATTATCGACCCCGTTACGCGTATCGAAGGTCATGGCAAAGTCACTATCCAACTGGATGATGATAACAACGTCGTTGATGCAAAATTGCTTGTGGTGGAATTTCGGGGTTTTGAAAAGTTTATTCAAGGGCATCCTTATTGGGAAGCGCCGATGTTGTTACAGCGGATTTGCGGAATCTGCTTTGTTAGTCATCATCTGTGTGGTGCGAAAGTGCTCGACGATATGGTGGGTGTTGGTTATTCCACGAGTAATCTTATTACTCCCACGGCAGAGAAGATGCGGAGATTGGGGCATTACGCCCAGCAATTGCAATCGCACGCAACGGCTTATTTTTACCTGATCGTGCCGGAAATGCTGTTTGGAATGGATGCAGCGCCAGAAAAGCGCAATGTTTTAGGCTTAGCGGTTGCGAATCCGGAACTGGTGAAGCGCGTCGTGATGTTGCGTAAATGGGGGCAGGAACTTATCCAGGCAGTATTGGGCAAAAAAATGCATGGTATCAGTTCGATTCCGGGAGGCGTGAATAACAATCTGACGGCGGAAGTTAGGGATAGATTTATTAAAGGTGATGCGACCATTCCCAGTATTGATGACATGTTGGAATACGCGAAGGAAGGTCTGGAATTGTTTTATGACTTTCATGAAAAAAATCGCGTGATGGTCGATACCTTCGGGGATGCACCGGCATTGGACATGTGTCTAGTTGATAATAATGGCGATGTCGATTATTACCACGGCAAGATGCGCATTATTGATAACGATAAGAAGATTGTGCGTGAACTGGATTATCACGATTATCTGGGCCATTTTTCTGAAGCGACAGAAGAATGGAGTTATATGAAGTTTCCATTCTTGACGGAGTTGGGACGAGATAAAGGATCTGTGCGGGTTGGCCCGTTAGCGCGGGTGAATGTGACGAAATCTTATTCGACACCACTTGCGCAGATAGCGCTGGAAAAATTTCATGCTTATAACAAGGGTAAATCCAGTAATAAAACCTTGCATACCAATTGGGCGCGGGCGATAGAGATACTGCACTCAGCCGAACTTATTAAAGAGCTGCTAAATGATCCGGATTTGCAAAAGGATCAATTGGTTGTCACCGCAACAGACGCTATGTGGACCGGCGAAGGCGTAGGCGTCGTGGAAGCGCCGCGTGGCACATTGCTGCATCACTATAAAGCGAATAAGGAAGGCAATATTACTTTTGCCAATCTGGTTGTCGCTACAACCCAAAATAATCAGGTAATCAATCGCACAGTGCGCAGTGTGGCCGAAGAATATCTGGGTGGAAAGGCCGAGATCACCGAAGGCATGATGAATGCAATTGAAGTTGGTATCCGCGCTTATGACCCTTGTCTGAGTTGTGCAACCCATGCGCTTGGTGAAATGCCTTTGGAGGTGACGCTGCTTGATGCGAAAGGAAATCAAATTGATGAACGCAGAAAATGACCACATCGCGCTTGATGATATTACCCTGGCATATTTTAATCATGATTCGGCGCTGATTTATGGCATAGGCAATATTGGTCGCCAGGATGATGGACTTGGCTGGGAATTTATCGACAGTCTGGAAACGTCCAGTGCCTGTCCAAAAGCGGAGAAAGTAAAGTTTTATCAGCTTAATCTGGAGGATGCAGATTTAATCAAGGATAAACGTCGTGTGTTATTTGTTGATGCGTCAAAAGATGCGACGGTTGACACTTTTCGTTTGTATAAAGCCGAGCAAAAAATGGATTTTAGTTTTACCTCGCACGCGATGTCCATAGAAACGATTATGGCGACTTGCTGGCAGTGTTTTGGAAAAATACCTGAGGTCTATGTGTTGGCAATCAGGGGATACGAATGGGAATTGGAAATCGGCTTGACTACTCGGGCGACATCCAATCTTGCATTGGCTATTTCGCACGTTGCTCGCCCAGTTGCAAAGCAGCTAAGGCAAGCTAACGATTACGCGCAATGCAATATCGGCGCATAGCTTTTCACATAGATGATCTGGAGAAAAATAATGAAAAAAAATACTGAAGAAATTGCAGCGTTAATCTACAACGCGCCAATTGGCAAATATATTGGAGAAATTGGCGCAACGATATTGGCGGAACGGGCGGCGCAGAAACTGGATCTGGCAGATGACGAAGTGTTGTGTGAAAAAGGTGTTTCTACGAATAGTTTTTATATTGTGACGAAAGGCCGTTTAGCCATTTCCAGCGATGTGAAGGATAAACAGACTCCCGCTATTTTGCATGTTCTGGAAAAAGGCGATTTGGTCGGGGAGTTAAGTTTTATCGATGGTTCCGGTCATGCCGATACGGTACGTTCCTTAGGCAACTCTTGTGTTATTAGCTTTAATAAGGCTGATATAGACCCTTTAATCAATGAAAACCCGGAATTAGTGTTCAATTTTATGCGCGCAGTCATCAAACGGGTTCACAGTACCTTGACCGCTATTAATCGTCAGCAAAACGAATTGTTGACGTATATCCAGACCGGAGGGCGGGGCCGATTGTAATAAAGGGCGCAATCGTTGGAGGCGCATGGTAAAAGCGTAATAGAAGTCCTGCTTTATCGGGCTTTGCCAGCGCCTCCTGATTATCTATCTCACAGTGGCAAGACGGCCATTACAGCCATGTTTTAGGTCATTTATAAGAGCGAGTTTGCAGATGCATGAAGTCAGTCTTGCCGGCGGTATTCTGAAAATTGTCGAAGATGCTGCAAAGCGTGAGCAATTTGCGCGGGTGACGTTGTTGCGTCTTGAGGCCGGTTCGTTGGCCGGTGTAGAGGTGCGTGCATTGCGTTTTGCATTAGAAGTGATGGCGCTCGGTACTTGCCTGGAAGGTGCGCAAATAGAAATCACGACCCCACCCGGCGAAGCTTGGTGTGGGCAATGCAACGTTACGGTGAATATGATGGAACGTGGTGATCCTTGTGGGCACTGCGGCAATTACCAGTTGGAACCGACTAACGGTATGGCGCTGCGGGTGATCGAGATAATGGTTGACGATAATTGAATGAGATATTGCTATCAGACGGCAAAGAAAACAGGAGATGCATCATGTGTGTTGTATGTGGATGTGCAAATAAAGAAAAAACTGATCAATCGGCAAGCCATGAAAAGGAGCTTCGTGGGCAGCATCATGACCATGACCATTTTCATAGCCACTCTCACGAACATCCGCATCCGCAATCAGAGAGCCACATTTCGGTTGCTGCCAGTACCGGAGATCTGCACTACGGTGCTGGTGCGGCCAATGTTTCCGTACCAGGGATGAGTCAGGCGCGTGCATTTCGGCTTGAGCAAAATGTGCTCGGTGAAAATAATCGTCATGCCAACCACAATCGCGACCACTTTGTTGAACACGGAATTCTGGCGCTAAACCTTGTATCTAGTCCGGGTTCAGGTAAGACGACGCTGCTGTGTGCCACCATCGAAGCATTACAGCAGCGCGCAAGCGGTTTGCCGGTAGCCGTGATTGAAGGCGACCAGCAGACTAGTAACGATGCCGACCGTATCCGTGCGACTGGCGCGCCTGCAATCCAGATCAATACAGGCAAAGGTTGTCATCTGGATGCGCAAATGGTCGGTGATGCATTCTCACGATTGCCTTTGCTGCATCACCACTCTCATCACGCTAACCACTCTAACCGCTCTCACGATCATCACGATGGGGCCGATACACATGCTGACCATGATCGACACGGCGGCATCCTGTTTATTGAAAACGTAGGCAATCTGGTATGTCCGGCGATGTGGGATTTGGGTGAGGCCGCTAAGGTTGTGATTCTGTCGGTGACTGAAGGTGAGGATAAACCGCTTAAGTACCCTGACATGTTTGCCGCAGCGCAGTTAATGGTGCTTAATAAGATCGATTTATTACCTTATGTGCAGTTTGACGTGGCACGTTGCATAGCCTATGCGCGGCGCGTCAATCCGCGTATTCAGATAGTGCAATTGTCCGCCTCTACCGGAGAGGGCATGGTGGCCTGGATCGACTGGATTATGACTGCTAATCAACGTTTTCCGGGGGCGCAAGAGAGCGCTAAGCCCCCCGCATTGACTGAGCGGATTGCGGCGCTTGAAGCTGAATTGTTGGTACTCAAAGCGCGAGTTGAGGAGGCGTGACTATGTTACTACAGCCCTTGCCAGCGCAAACGCGGACTGCGTCGCCCCCAGTATTAGCCTGTGGAGCATGGCTTAAAAATGCCGCCTGTCTGTTGCAGGGCGATACGGTGCGCTGGACGCCATTGCATGGCGATCTGGGCGATCCCGAAAACTGTATCGCGCTGGAGAACTCGGTAGAAAGCTTGTTGGCGCATGCCGATGGCGCGATTGCCGCCGTAGCGCATGATTTGCATCCGGATTTTTTTAGTACACGTCTGGCACTGCGCGTCGCCGATCAGCTTGGCGTTCCCGCTATTGGCGTGCAACATCATCATGCGCATATTGGCGTGCTGATGGCTGAGTATGACTTGAAGGAGCCTGTGATTGGGCTAGCGTTGGATGGCGTTGGATTAGGCACTGATGGTGCTGCCTGGGGTGGCGAATTGCTGTTGGTCGAAGGCGCTGCATGGCGTCGTCTCGGACATCTGCGGACGCTGGCGTTGCCGGGCGGTGATGTTGCCGCCCGCGAGCCGTGGCGTATGGCTGCTGCTGCGCTGCATGCATTGGGGCGCAGCGATGAGGTCACGCCGCGGTTTTCTGTCGGCGTAGGTCCGATGGCGGCCCAAACCGTGCAGGCAATGTTGCAACGCGGACTCAATTGTCCGCCCACCAGCGGTGCCGGGCGTTGGTTCGATGCGGCAGCGGGCACCTTAGGAATTAGCGTGAAACAAAATTTTGAAGCTGAAGCCGCCATCGCTTTAGAAAAGATGGCGGCTGACTATCTGGCAGCGTGCGGTGAGCCGGAACAATGGGGAGAGTACGTATTGCATCCCGACGGCACATTGGATTTGCTGCCTCTAATAGCAACACTATTTGCGTTAGCTGATAAGGGTGATCCGCTGGCAATCGGGCGCGGTGCGGCATTGTTCCATCTGACGTTGGTGAAGGCACTGGCGGATTGGGCGGGTCAGGCAGCGCGATTCCATCGGTCAAAAATTATTGCACTCGGCGGTGGTTGTTTTCTCAATGGGATTGTGACTGAACGTCTGATCATGGCATTGAAGCGCCGTGGGTTGCGGGTGTTGTTGCCGCAGGCGGTCTCATGCGGTGATAGCGGTTTGGCACTTGGTCAGGCGTGGGTGGCACGTCAGCAACTGGAAGCCAAGGGTTGAGCGTGCCTGTGCAGCCTAAACGATTTTTAAAGAGGTTATCCCATGTGTTTAGCAATCCCCGTTCGCATCGTAGAAGTACTTCCCAACCAGCAGGCGATCATTGATCTGGGGGGTGTGCGTAAGGAAATCTCAACCGCGCTGCTCGATACAGTGGAAGTTGGTGAATATGTCATTCTGCATGTTGGTTACGCGATTGGCAAACTTGATACTGAGGAGGCATTGCGTACGCTGGCATTGTTTGGTGAACTGGGAATGATTGATACGGCGCCGAAAGAGGGTTCATTATCATGAAATATATCAATGAATTCCGCGACGGCGATGTCGCGCAAAAAATTGCTCTTCGTATCGCCGCAGAAGTTGACCCTGCACGCAACTATAGTTTTATGGAGTTTTGCGGTGGTCATACGCATGCTATTTCGCGTTACGGTGTCAGCGAATTACTGCCGGATAACGTGCGCATGATTCATGGTCCCGGGTGCCCGGTCTGCGTCCTGCCGATTGGCCGTATTGATCATGCGCTGACGCTGGCGTTGGAACGTAACGTGATTGTCTGCACCTATGGCGATACCATGCGTGTGCCAGCTTCGGGCGGGGTTTCCCTGACTAAAGCGAAGGCACGTGGCGGCGATATCCGGATGGTGTATTCCGCCGCCGATGCGATGCGGATCGCTATTGAGAATCCAGATCGGGAAGTGGTCTTCTTTGCTATCGGTTTTGAAACCACCACGCCACCGACGGCTTTGGTGATTCGCGACGCCCATGCGCGCGGCTTGGATAATTTCAGCGTTCTGTGCTGCCACGTGCTGACGCCATCTGCCATTACACACATTCTTGAGTCGCCGGAGGTGCGCGATTACGGCACTGTGCCCATCGATGGTTTCATTGGCCCGGCGCATGTCAGCATAGTGATCGGCTCCGAGCCTTATGTCCATTTTGCCGAGGAATATCGCAAGCCGGTGGTGATCGCAGGATTTGAGCCGCTTGACGTGATGCAGGCGATTCTGATGTTGATCCGGCAGGTCAATGAAGGTCGCTGTGAAGTGGAAAATGAATTTGCCCGTGCAGTCAGTGCCCATGGAAACCTCACCGCGCAGGCATTGGTGTCAGAGATTTTTGAGTTGCGGCCGACCTTTGAGTGGCGCGGTTTGGGTGAGGTGCCGTATAGCGCGTTGCGCATCCGCTCAGCTTTTGCGCAGTTTGATGCGGAACGACGATATGACCTGGCTTACAAACCTGTGCCTGATAACAAGGCGTGTGAATGCGGGGCGATTTTGCGTGGTGTGAAAAAACCTGTCGATTGCAAGATATTTGGGACGGTTTGTACGCCTGAAAATCCTATGGGCTCGTGCATGGTGTCTAGCGAGGGCGCATGTGCAGCACATTATTCATATGGCCGTTTCAAGGATATTGCAGTGGTGGCAGCATGAACGGGATTGTTAAAAAAGGGTATGTCAAACCGCTCGATTTCAAGAAGGGCTGCATCGACATGGGCCACGGTGCCGGTGGACGTGCGTCGGCGCAGTTGATCGAAGAATTATTTCTTGTGGCTTTCGATAACGAATGGTTGCGTCAGGGCAATGATCAGGCCAGCTTTATCGCGCCTGTTGGTCGTATGGTGATGGCAACCGACGCGCATGTCGTATCGCCCTTGTTCTTTCCCGGTGGTGATATCGGTTGCCTATCGGTGCATGGCACGATCAATGATGTGGCAATGTCCGGTGCGCAACCGCTGTATTTGGCGGCCAGCTTTATTATCGAAGAAGGGTTTCCGCTGGCGGAATTGAAACGTATTGTCGAATCCATGGCGCAGGCAGCACGCGAAGCTGGCGTGTCGATCATTACTGGCGATACTAAAGTGGTGGAGCGAGGCAAAGGCGATGGCGTATTTATAACGACCACCGGCGTGGGCGTGGTACCGCCGGGCATCGTGATCGATGGCGCTGCGGCGTGTCCCGGCGATGTGATTTTGGTATCTGGCACGATGGGTGATCATGGCGTGGCGATCATGTCCAAACGCGAATCGCTGGACTTTGAGACTGAAATCAAGTCCGACACAGCCGCCTTGCATGGTTTGGTGGCACACATGCTGGCGGCAGTGCCGGGTGTGCACGTCTTGCGTGATCCTACGCGGGGTGGGTTGGCTACTACTCTCAATGAAATCGCTAAACAATCAGGCGTTGGCATGATGCTGGACGAGGCAGCTATTCCGATTTCTCCGCAAGTTGACGCCGCTTGCGAATTTCTTGGACTGGATCCGTTATATGTGGCCAACGAAGGCAAGCTCATTGCGATTTGTGCGGCGGAAGATGCGGAGGTGTTGCTGGCCGCTATGCATCGTCATCCGCTGGGTGAACATGCTGCCCGTATCGGTATGGTAAACGATGATCCGCATGGTTTCGTACAAATGCGTACCCGATTTGGTGGACGCCGCGTGGTTGATTGGCTGTCCGGCGAACAATTACCACGCATTTGCTGATGTTGATAACGATGCGCATTCTTTTTCTCACGCATAGTTTTAATAGCCTGACACAACAGCTGTTTTTGGCACTACGAGGATGTGGGCATCAGGTATCGATTGAGCTAGATATCGCCGACTCGGTCAGTGAAGAAGCGGTCGCATTGTTCAAGCCTGATCTGATCATTGCACCATTTTTAAAACGTGCGATTCCCATCTCAATTTGGCAGCATCACGTGTGTCTGGTGGTGCATCCGGGTATCGTCGGAGATCGGGGACCGTCGGCGCTGGATTGGGCCATTCTCAATGGTGAGTCGGTATGGGGCGTGACGGTATTGCAGGCCAATGCCGAAATGGATGCCGGGGATATTTGGGCGCATGCCTCTTTTTCCATGCGGGTGGCTAAAAAAAGCAGTTTGTATCGGGATGAGGTGACGGCTGCGGCCGTGCGCGCCGTACTGGAAGCAGTCCAAAAATTTGCCATTGGAGCGCAGCCCATGCCGTTGGCCGAGGCTGTCACAGCGCGTGGTATTTTGCGCCCATTGTTGCAGCAAAAGGAGCGTAGCATTGATTGGCAGCGGGATAGCAGTGCCGTTGTGCTATCAAAAATCAACAGCGCCGATAGCTTTCCCGGCGTTCTGGATACCTTATTTGATTCGCCGTGCTATCTATATGACGCACATCTCGCGACGGCGGCGATATTGGACGCTGCTGCTGCTGCTGCTGCTGGTGTGCCGGGTGACATCATTGCGCGCCGTGATCAGGCAGTTTTACGCAGGACTATCGATGGCGGTGTCTGGATCGGCCATGTGCGGCCAATGCGGTCAGCCGACGATGCTGAAAAACCGTTCAAGTTGCCCGTTGCGGACTGGTTTGCAGCGCAAGTTGCGCAGTTGCCGGAACTGCCAACAGCACTAGTCCGTCCAGCCGAGGAATGGGGCGAATTGCGTTATTGGGAAGAGGGGCCAGTCGGTTTTCTGTCGTTCGATTTTTATAATGGTGCGATGTCCACTGGACAATGCCAACGCTTGCAAGCCGCCATCCAGCATGTAAAACAACGCCCGACTCGCGTATTGGTCTTGTTGGGCGGTGAAGATTTTTTTAGCAATGGCATCCATTTGAATCGGATCGAAGCAAGCGCACATCGTCCGTCCGAAAGCCCGGCAGATGAATCCTGGAACAATATCAATGCGATGAATGACCTGGTACTGGAAATTCTCTCTATGACGAATCACTTTGCCGTTTCGGCTTTGCGGGGCAATGCAGGCGCAGGTGGGGCTTTTCTGGCACTCGCCGCGGATATTGTTTGGGCGCGGGAGGCCGTGTTACTCAACCCGCATTATAAAAATATGGGCAATTTGTATGGTTCGGAATATTGGACTTATCTGTTGCCGCAGCGTGTAGAAGCAAAGGTTGCACGCGGCTTGATGCAAAACCGGCATCCACTTGCGGCACCTGAAGCTGTCAAAATCGGCTTGATTGATGCCGCATTTGGATATGAAGCAGATGCGTTTTTCAGTGAAGTACGTAAGCGCGCAATGGCTTTGGCGCAATCGGATCTTTTCGAAGAACAACTCGCTGCTAAGCGATGCAAACGGGCAGAGGACGAGGCCACCAAGCCTTTGCATGCCTACCGCGAAGAGGAGTTGTCTAAAATGCATCGTAATTTTTATGGGTTCGACCCCAGTTATCACGTTGCACGTTATCATTTTGTGCATAAAATGCCTCATGCATGGACGCCGCGCCATCTGGCCGTTCATCGGAATAACTCTTTGAAAGAATCTGACACCCCAATATGAACATTTCTGAGGCAACCAGCTTGCCGACCGTGCTTGTCGTCGACGATGAAACGCGCTCGCAGGATGCCATTCGGCGTACTCTGGAAGAAGATTTCAAGGTGCTGACGGCGAGTTCAGCGGAGGAAGCGCGGATCTTGATGGAGCGGCGTGAACCGGCCGTGATTCTATGCGATCAGCGCATGCCGGGGATGACGGGGGTGCAGTTTCTCAAAGAAGTGCGGGAACGCTGGCCCGATGTCGTGCGGATCATCATTTCGGGCTATACCGATACCGAAGATATTATCGCGGGCATCAATGACGCCGGTATTTACCAATATGTCCTTAAGCCCTGGATGCCAGACCACCTGCTGGACTCGGTGCGCGGCGCGGTAGAAGCGCGTGTTTTGCAACTTGACATGCACCGACTCGATTTGGAGCTGCGCACCAGTACCTCAGTGTTACGGGCGCGGACGGCAGAAAAACAAACGCTACTAAAGGCAACGTTCGATTTTGAGCGGATCATTCGCGTGGCGGGTAGCCCGATGGATGGCATCTGCGAACTGGCTGCCCGCGTTGCGCGTTACGATTTGTCGGTATTGGTGCTGGGTGAATCGGGCAGCGGTAAAGAATTGCTGGCACGGGCAATGCACTACGCCAGCCCGCGAGCCGAGCGCGTGTTTGTGATGGAAAATTGTGGTGCGATATCGGACAGTTTGCTGGAATCCGAATTGTTCGGCCACAAACGAGGATCATTTACCGGCGCTTATGAAGACCATATCGGCATTTTCCAGCGGGCTGACGGTGGTACGGTATTTCTCGATGAGATCGGCGATACTTCATTTGCGTTTCAGGTCAAACTGCTGCGGGTATTGCAGGAAGGCGAAATCCGCCCGGTTGGTGGGACGCGCCCGATTCCTATCAACGTGCGCGTGATCGCTGCTACCCATCGCGATTTGGAACAGGAAGTCCAGGCGGGTCGTTTTCGGCAAGATTTATATTATCGTCTGGCTGGCATGACGCTGACGATGCCGCCGTTACGTGAGCGTCCGGGCGATATTGTTCCGATTGCGGAGGCGCTGCTGGCGCAAGCCTCACAAGAATTGAGAATGCCAGCGCGATCTTTTGCGTCAGATGCAATGGCCAGCCTGATAACATATCCGTGGCCGGGTAATATTCGCGAACTGCGCAATGAAATTTATCGGGCGGTCGCCTTGACGCTAAATGAAAATATGGAAATAAGTGCGCAGGCTTTCTCTAGCAAAGTGCTGCAAGGCCAGCCAGGTATGGCCGCCAATGGGGACGGCGTTGCTGGCATGCAGGGTATGGCAAACATGAACGGCATGCGGCAAACTGGCACCTTACAAGAACGGCTGGAAGTGATCGAAGCCGCCATTTTGAAAGAAACCTTGCTGCGCTTGCGCTGGAACAAGACGCACGCCGCCAAGGAGCTAGGACTATCACGGGTTGGATTGCGAAATAAAATGGTTCGTTTGGGACTGGAGAAAAAATGATGTCCTCTAATACGTTTTATAGTAAGCCTGCTGCTTTCAATGTGCTGTGGCTGCAATCCGGCGGCTGTGGCGGCTGCACTATGTCGTTGTTGTGTGCGGATACCCCAGATTTTTTCGGCGCACTGAGTGATGCAGGTATCAACATGCTGTGGCATCCGTCGCTGTCGATTGAGAGCGGTGCAGATGCGTTGCGCATTTTGCGCGCATGCATTGATGGGGAGATGCCCTTGCATGCGCTATGTGTGGAGGGATCGATGCTGCGTGGCCCGCACGGCACGGGCCGTTTTCACATGCTGGCGGGCACAGGCAAGCCGATGATCGAATGGGTAAGGGCGCTTGCGGAGGTGGCCGATTACACCGTGGCGGTCGGTACTTGTGCTGCGTATGGTGGGATTACGGCAGCGGGTAGCAATCCGACCGATGCCTGCGGTTTGCAATATGAAGGAGACCAGATCGGGGGTTTATTGGGAGCGGCGTACCGCTCACGCACAGGCTTGCCGGTCATTAACGTTGCGGGCTGTCCGACGCATCCGAACTGGGTGCTTGAAACATTGATGGCGCTGGCTGCCGATTTGTTTGACGCAAGCCAGATCGATGCGCTTGGACGCCCCCGATTTTATGCAGATCATTTGGTGCATCACGGCTGTACTCGGAATGAATATTATGAATTTAAAGCCAGCGCGGAGAAGCCATCCGACCTAGGCTGCATGATGGAAAACATGGGCTGCAAAGGCACGCAAGTGCATGCCGATTGCAATACGCGTCTATGGAATGGTGACGGGTCCTGTACGCGCGGCGGTTATGCCTGTATTAGTTGCACCGAGCCGGGGTTTGAAGAACCCGGTCATGCATTTCATGTTACGCCCAAGATTGCAGGTATCCCGATTGGTCTGCCAACAGATATGCCTAAAGCGTGGTTCGTCGCGCTGGCATCGTTGTCAAAATCTGCCACGCCCAAACGCGTAAGAGAAAACGCCACGGCCGACCACTTGAAGGTCGTCCCGGCTATTCGCAAAACTCGATTGAAATGAGGATGTCATGACACGTTTGATTGTCGGTCCGTTTAATCGGGTTGAAGGCGATCTGGAGGTGCGTCTGGAAATAGTCGATGGGCGCGTTCAAAGTGCGCATGTCAACTCGCCGATGTATCGCGGGTTTGAGCAGATATTGCTGAAAAAACCGGCGATGGATGCGCTGATTTACGTCCCGCGTATCTGCGGTATTTGTTCGGTGTCGCAATCGGTCGCCTCTGCACGTGCATTGGCCGATGCGATGGGCATGAATCCACCACCGAATGGCCTGCTCGTCACGAACGTGATGCTGGCAACTGAAAATATGGCAGATCATCTGACCCATTTTTATCTTTTCTTTATGCCTGATTTTGCACGCTCTGTTTACGCGCAGCAGCATTGGCATACAACCGTGCAGGATCGTTTTACCGCGTTGCAGGGGCGGCATGCGCGTTTAGCGCTGGCAGCCCGTCAACGCTGGTTTACGCTGCTTGGCACGCTAGGTGGAAAATGGCCGCATACCCAATCGATACAGCCGACCGGCTCGTCCCGAGCAATTGAAGCGGCGGAGCGGATACGATTGCTGGCGCGAATTCGTGAATTTCGCACCTTTCTTGAACAGACTTTGTTCGGTGCGCCGCTAGAAAGTATCGCCGCAATCGACAGCGAAGCAGCACTCCGTGAATGGCATGCGACTGCTGCGCCGGAGTGTGGTGATTTTCGGCTGTTTTTGACGTTGGCATGGCAGCTTGGACTGGATCGCATGGGGCCTGGGCCTGGACTATACATGTCGAATGGCTCGTATCCGCTACCGGATGGCAAACTCACTTTTGCGCGTGGGTTATGGGATGCAACGATGGCCGAAGTGCAGGCGCTTGACCCTGCGGTGATCGGTGAGGATGCTACCCATGCATGGCTATCTGATGCTGGTGGGCCACGTCATCCCTCCGACGGTCTGACCTTGCCGGATATTGATAAACCGGATGCCTACACCTGGAACAAGGCACCGCGATTTGGCGGGCGGGTGCTTGAGACCGGTGCGTTGGCGCGGCAGCTTGTAGATGGCCATCCACTGGTGCGAGACGCCGTTATGCGCTGCGGCGGGACTGTGTACACGCGGGTGCTGGCGCGTTTATTAGAGTTGACGCTGGTCGTGCCTGCAATGGAGCAATGGATCAAAGCTTTGCGCATTGATGAACCTTATTTTGTACCGCAATCGTTGCCCGACGATGCCGATGGCATGGGCCTGACCGAGGCGGCACGAGGCAGCCTCGGGCACTGGGTGAAGATTCGCAATGGGAAAATCGCCAATTATCAGATTATTGCCCCGACAACCTGGAATTTTTCGCCCCGTGACGCACAAGGCATTCCAGGTGCACTGGAAGCAGCATTGGTGGGGGCACCGATATTGCAAGGCGAAGATACGCCCGTAGCGGTGCAACATATCGTGCGTTCGTTTGATCCATGCATGGTCTGCACCGTGCATTGATGCTATCAATTTGACTGGATGAATGATGGAGCGTTTTACGATTTCACTTGATACGCCACTGGCCGAGGAATTTGATCGGTTAATCCATGCGCGTGGCTATCAAAATCGGTCTGAAGCAATGCGCGATATTTTACGGCAGCATATTGAGCAGGAGCGATTGAGGACGGAACAGGCACCGCGTTGCGTCGCTGCGGTTAGTTATGTTTATAGTCATCATGAACGCGCATTAGCCGAACGGGTGATCAATTTACAGCATCATTATCATGATTTGACCATTGCCAGCATGCATGCGCACCTGGACCATGATCAATGTGTTGAGTCTCTTCTGCTTAAAGGGCCAACACAACAGGTACGTGTATGCGCTGAACGTTTGATGGCGGAACGTGGTGTGCGACACGGCGCGCTGAATCTGATACCTGTAGATGAAATACTATATCCCCATGTCCATGATGCGCAATCCGGTCACCCTCACTTGCCCCCGTTGGCGCATCTGCACACGCGACCAAAATCTTGAATAACCTGTTGGAAAACAAGTATGTCGCCCCGCAAAATCATTCCTGCAGCATCACCACCTCGTCCTCACGTTGCGCTTCCGGCGCAGATAGAAGGCATTGACGAGGCGACGTGGATCGATGTAATTCAAAAAATGGACGAGGTTTATTCGCAACTGGTGAAGGACGAGATCGTATTGGAAGAAAAGAACGAGCAACTAGAAAGTTCGCAGCAGTTCATTTTCAGTGTCTTATCGGCCATGTCCGATGTTTTGGTCGCCTGCAATCGGGTGGGCGATATCGAAGAGACGAATACTGCTTTACGTGAACTGACTGGTCTGGATGAAGACGCGCTGCACGGCATGTCCATCTTTAAGCTGCTTGCGGATTCTGCCAGTATTGATTGCATTCGACGAATCATTGAGCGTCCTGCACCGCAGCGTATCAGCGAGGTGGTTGAACTCAATTTGATCCATCCGAGGCAAGGGCCGGTGCCGGTCGACGTGAACTGCACGCAACGACTAGATGGTACGGGAAAGCACGCTGGTTATGTGTTCGTCGGTCGTCCGATGGGCGAGATCAAGCGTGCTTACCGAGAACTGAGCGAGACGCATGAGGCGCTTAAGCGCACCCAACAGCAACTGCTGCATTCCGAAAAAATGGCCTCTCTCGGTCGCCTCGTTGCTGGCGTCGCACATGAATTGAACAACCCTATTAGTTTCGTACTGGGTAATGTTCATGCGTTAAAACGTTACAGCGAACGGTTGACGTTATACGTTGAGGCGTTACATGAGAGTGCCTCAAAGGAGATGCCAGCAGGCATGCGTGAGAAGTTACGCATCGATCATATTTTGAGTGATTTGCCGTCGCTTATCGAGGGCACTCTCGAAGGTGCTCAACGCACCACTGAGATCGTCAACGGTCTGAAACGCTTTTCTGCCGTGGATAGCGAGGAACAAACCAAGGTTGATCTAAACAGCGTCATTGCGCGTGCGATTCATTGGATTAGCAAGGGTGCGGCCCCCACATTTACAGTGCATTGGACGCCCGGCGATGCTTTGAATGTGACGGGTAATGCAGGCAAATTGTTGCAGGTATTGATGAACCTGATCCAAAACGCCTATGATGCGGCCTCGGCTAAGAATAGCTCCTCACCCCAGCTATGGATTACGGCGCAGGCAAATGGCGATGTCGTCTCGCTATTCTTGCGTGACAATGGCAGCGGCATTTCGCCGGACCACCTTTCACATATATTCGATCCGTTTTTTACTACCAAACCGGTGGGCAAAGGAACTGGCTTGGGACTGTCCATCAGCTACGGTATTATCGAACAGCACTCCGGCAATCTATACGCACGTAATCATCCGCAGGGCGGTGCGGAGTTTGTGATTGAACTCCCGCTGGCGACGCCAAGTACATGAGTACAACACAAGCAGCAAAAACGTACGGCGCAACTGTTGGTATGTCGGCGCCCAATCAACTTTGCATCGTTGTGTGAATACATAAGCTGATAATCCCTTCTGAGCGGCTTATTGTATTAATGGCTTCAGTATTCCTCTGCAACGATAAAAAACAGTCTGTGAATACTTTCCTGACTGTTTTTTTGCCGCAAGATTGTGTTTTGCGCGTTCCGTTGCTTGGAGAACCTGTCGATAATTCGACAATTTGCGCTCCACTGTTGTCAGCCTATTCGCGATTCGCTCAGGGTGTGGCTTGACCAGCGCTCCATGTCATTGAGACACGCAAGTCATCTGACGGCAGCCATCGAGCCAATAGTAAGACTCCCCATCTTGCACCGTCTTATAGGATGCCCCGATCTCACTCGACGCAAGTGCTTCGAGTGGGACAGCATCTATTTTCCCTTATTCACATGGAACTGCCCGGCATAGACGATATAGGAGTTCGCCTCCGCTTCGTATCCACGCCGCTTGCTCATGACCCAGAGCCAGTCGCGTGAGACCAAGATCTGACGTCGGCAGATCTTTGGCAACATAAAACCATCAGGGGAACCCTGATGAAGCCATCAGGGATTTCGGTAAATATGCACAAAAATGCAAATTTCGTATCCAATAAGCAGAGCATATAAAAATATAGTGTCCTGTAATAAACACTTTTTTGTAAACAGTATACAATTTGCAACATTCTAAAGTCAAAAATATCACGCGTATTTGTTCGATACCGCCGTCCTGCATGCACTGGTCGCGGACGCGGAAGGGCAAACCATGTCGCTGTCCCGGCTGGATGAGCTTGTCGCTCGCATCAGCAATTACTATCACAGCAAAGGCTACCCGTTGGCTCGGGCGATTGTCCCGGCGCAGAGTATTGTGTCGGGCGATACTGGCTATATGGGAACGGCAGAACTTCGGCACGATCTTGGCATGATCTGGAATGGCGGTTTGCAGGCGATTGCTTTCATCGACGGCGCGTATGTGACGATCAATAAATCGCCTTGGGCCGCGGGTGTGAACAGTGCCACTCTGCGTGGTGCGGGTGTGGGAATTAACTGGGTCGCCTCGCAGCAATGGAGTGCCAAGGTCTCGGTTGCTGCACCACTGGGCGCACGCCCGGCACTGGCGGCCTCCACCGCATCAGCCCGGGTATGGGGTCAGATTGGTTACGGGTTTTAAGCCTGGTACATGCTGATGTTTGGCTTTTAGTTGCTGACCCGGTAGCGTCAAAATAGATCCTTTGAATCAGGATTGGCAGCAGAAAGCGGCTATGTTCAGGACTGATAAATCATAGCCATTCCTGTCAATTTCTTAGAGGGTGTGTCTTAGAACTGGTCCTCGGTCAGGGCTAACACGCCTGCGCTGCCATTGATGATCACGGTGCTTAGCCATGATGCTTGCGACAGAATATGATCTGCAAAGAAACGCGTAGTGCCAATTTTCGCTTGATAGAACTGCGCATCGCCGGTCCCATCGTCCAGTTTTTGCTGTGCAATTATTGCCGCACGGGCCATCTGCCATCCACCCAAGACGATGCCAGCTAGTTTTAGATACAACACGCTGCCTGAAAATACCGCTTTGACATCAGTCTTCATATTATTGGCTACATATTCCACCACTGCTTCCAGCGCAACGCTACCTTCGGATAAATGCTGCAAGATCGCCTTGAAATCTGCATCGTTCTTACCCTGCGAGCCTTGCGTCAATTCCGCCAGTTGCGCTTCGGTTGCCCGCACTTGTGCAATGATCCTTTTGGCTGTTGCACCGGCGTCACGCGCCGTTCTGCGACCGACCAGATCATTTGCCTGAATCGCTGTTGTGCCTTCGTAAATTGTCAGGATCTTTGCATCGCGGTAATGCTGGGCCGCGCCGGTTTCTTCGATGAAACCCATGCCGCCGTGCACTTGCACGCCATCGCGGGTCACATCTTGTGACATCTCGGTTGACCAGCCTTTAATGATGGGGACGAGATACTCATACACTGCCAGATTCGCAGTGCGGGTAGCTGCATCCGGATGGTGGTGCGCGATGTCACAGATGCCCGCGCCAACGTAGGCCAGCGCGCGTGCCGCTTCAGTTTGGGCACGCATCGACATCAGCATGCGACGCACGTCGGGGTGATGAATAATTGCCACAGGACCAGCCGAACCGGCGACATCGCGCGATTGCACTCTATCCTTTGCGAATGCGACCGCCTGTTGGTACGAACGCTCAGCCAGACCGATGCCTTGCATGCCGACACCGAAACGGGCCGCGTTCATCATGATGAACATATATTCGAGGCCACGATTTTCCTCGCCGACTAAGGTGCCGATTGCACCGCCATGATCGCCAAATTGCAGGACCGCTGTCGGGCTGGCCTTGATGCCCAGTTTGTGCTCGATTGAGACGCAATGCGCATCGTTGCGTGCGCCCAGTGAACCGTCCGGATTGATCAGAAACTTCGGTACGATAAACAGCGAAATCCCTTTTACTCCCGCTGGTGCGTCAGGCGTGCGCGCCAATACCAGATGGATGATGTTCTCAGCCAGATCATGCTCACCGTAAGTAATGAAAATTTTTGTGCCGAACACTTTAAATGTGCCGTCATCTTGCGGCACCGCGCGTGTACGCACGGCAGCCAGATCGGAGCCTGCCTGAGGTTCGGTCAGGTTCATCGTGCCGGTCCACTTGCCCGAGATAAGCGGCGCAAGATAGGTGGTTTTTTGTACATCACTGCCAGCCGTTAGCAGGGCCTCAATCGCGCCATCGCTCAACAGGGCAACTAGCGCAAACGAGATGCTTGCCGCGTTGAGCATTTCAATACAAGGCGTGGCTACCAGCTTCGGCAAGCCTTGACCTCCGAAATCGACCGGATGCTGCACGCCTTGCCATCCCGCCTCAGCGAAAGATTTGAATGCCTCTTTGAAGCCGTTAGAGGTTGTGACGTTGCCGTCGTGCCAGTAGCTAGGCTCTTTATCGCTCGGGCCATTCAACGGTGCCACGACGCCGCTGCAAAATTTTGCATTCTCTTCCAACACTGCTTCAACGGTGTCCGGCGTCGCGTCTTCGCAGCCTGGTAAGGTATTCACCGCATGCAGGCCTGCTAGTTCGTTTATGACGAACAGCATATCTTTCAAGGGGGCTTTATAAGTCATTTTTTATTCTCCAAAAAAACAATGTTCGCTTCCGTGATGGTTTTGGAAATGTCGCGCACATGCCGAACAATAAATCTTTAATGTCGTACCCGTCTGGCATGTTCATCTGCCGTTCTTTATTAGTGTTGATCCGGCCGAAAAATGGTGGCAAGTCGGGTACGCGTATCAATTAGTACTTATTTTGTTGCTGCAGCGGCTAGCGGCTCAATCAGATGGATTTCTTTGATCTGGTGCACCAGCGCCCCTTTACGGATGAAACCAAATGGCTTTCCTAGTGGCAACAGCGTGCGGCCGAAATAACTGTTGAGAAATACCGCCCCTGCGCAATAAAAGCCCATCAGCGAAATCGCTAGTTCGGCATAAGCCGCAACCATGCTAAAGAAGGGCGCATTGATGCCGAAGATCGTCAGCGCCAGCGCCGGTAACAATACATTGATAGCCACTAGAATCGCGGCGAAGACCTTGTTTGCTTCGAATGCGGCGACCATGATGAATAGCGAAAAAATGAAATAACCGATGCACGCCACCCCGAGCTGTCGAGGGTCCGCCTTGTCGCTGACCGGGCCTAGCCAACCCAGACTTGTTGCCCAATGCATAGCGACGGCAATCCAAAACAGGCCATACGCGCCAAGCACAATCGCGCCGAAATAATTATTCTTTTTAAAATCGATGCTGGATGCCCACACCTGCGCAATCGATCCCAGAAACAACGCCCACGGAATAATATAGGTGGTGCCGCTGGTCCAGCCCATTTTTGCGGATGCCGCGACGAAGGTAACCATCGCCAGCCCAAACACGCCTAGCGCTGTCGGGTCTGACATGATGATTTTGGTTTCGGTAACTGGGGTTGAAGATGCTGTTTGCATGAAGGTTTCCTAAAGTTAACAATCTGTGGCATTGAACCTGTGCCGGGGGATATCGCAATAATTTATTTTTTCTTGAAATACTTTTATAAAAACTAATAACGCCCTATGAAAAACGATAAAAATCGGCTGTCTTCGGTCCGGCAATATGCTTACTTGAAAACCGTGAGAGTCCTTGCCGTGTGTGCATACTTTCAGAATGGCGGGCGTGTTTGAACGTGAGAGCATAAAAACAGGCCGAACGAATTCACACAAAGCCGCCGGAACGGTCTTGCTTAATTGGGGACAATGCAAATTGAAACCTGCTACCTATCACTTGTTTCTGTGAACAAAACAGGTGTTAGCCGCGATGTGTTACCGGCTAAAAGAACAGCGGTTTTCGCCGTCTGTCAGATGATTGAGAACAACATTGCTTGAGACGATAAGTTGCATATCGATTTGAGGAATTGACTTTCGTACACGCGGCGGACGGCATGGATACCAACGGTGATGGTGTTGCCGAAATGGTTGCGATCGGAATCAAATGCATCCTTGAAAAAAATGGATGCATTTCCGCGTGGGAATACCTGATTTCTTGCGGTTTGACCAAAGAAATCAATTCAGTTGATGGGGAAGGGCGCATGCCGCGTTGTTCCTGCAACGGCGAACCTGTTGTTGTCTGCACTAATGTCTCCTATTCGTTTCTTCTGTAAACGCGGTCAATGAACCGGATACAGAGATTTTTTTGTAGGTTGATATTAGCTTGCTTCTTATTTCTTAAGTGTCTTGTAGATGACAGTCAGCGCTCTTAATGCATTAGTACGTTTTAATTGTCGAATCTATCCGGTCTTGCTGTGGTTGAACTGCTACAGGGACATTGCTGGTAGTGCCATGTTTGGCGCCCCGGATAATGTGAGAGAAATCTGGTATGTCGTCAAAGATTAATTCTGACTTTAGCGCTGAATTTATCATCTGTTTTAGCGGTGTTGTGCTTCGCAGTGCGCAAGCAATTGCACTATTGCACCATGCACGATTAAGGTACTGTAATTTGTTCTTCTGGCGTAGTAGCTATAGCCCTTGCGGCTAGATAGTCGACGAGCAAACGGGCGGCGGGCGATAGCGCGGCTATATCCCGAAAGCATATAGCGAAACGGCGTTGAGCCCAGGGATCGTTTAGCGGAATCACGCGCAGATCAAAACTTGTTGCGAAGGTTTGTGCAATTTCGCGCGGCACGATACTGATTCCAAGTTGCGCGTGAACCACCTTTAAAGCAGCGTCGAAGGTCGATACGATGGCACGGTAATTTAGTACTTTTCCAGCGATTGCCGCCGCCTGCGTCAGCATTATTTGTACCGCGCTTGAGGAAGGTAGGCCGACATGATCGAATTCCAGCGTTTCTTCAAATGAAACGTGTTTGCGCCCGGCTAACGCATGGGACGGATAGACCACTATGGCGAGATGATCGCTGCGATAAGGGCGCGACTGTAGCGAGTCCATGTCTGCTGCATCCCAGCAAATGCCGACCGAGGCGCTACCTTCTTTCAGGCCTTTCACTACGTCCTTGCTGAAACGCTCTTCGACATCGACGCGAATGCCTTGACTAGATGGTTGTTGCAAGAACGCCGCCACGTCGTCCGGCAGTGATTCGGCCATTGACGATACGGTTGCAAGAATCCTGACCTGACCTTTCACACCCACGCTATAGCCTGCCATGTCGCGCATTACGCGATCGGCGCCAGCTAACATGCCGCGTGCGTGCTCAAGCAGGGTTTCACCTGCGGCAGTGGGTGCCATCCCGTGGCGACGACGTTCCAACAGTTTGACGCCGACGGTGTCTTCTAGCACTGCAAGCCGCTTGCTAATTGCCGAAGCCACAATGTTTTCTTGCTCGCCGGCGCGGGCCATATTTCCGGTCGCGCATACCGCGACAAACAATCGCAAGGTAGTGAGGTCGAGGTCTCTCATGGGTATTTTCGGTTGTGATTAAGAAGTTATGCGTCATGAAATTCCATTTGGGAATCTTTATCGTTCCAAAGCAGATATTTTCAATGAATTGGGTGGTTCTATACTAACTCACATTAATCAGAAAAAAATTAAGGAGACATTTGATGCATTTTCAATGCCCCGTTCACGCGATCAATCAGGCGTTCATTAACACTACTTTTTTCAGGCATATTTAATCTATGGCTATCTATCAACTAGGCGAAACGTCGCCCACTATTGATCCATCCGCATACATTGCTGATTCTGCTAATCTTATTGGCAATGTTCACATTGCGGCGAACGTCGGCATCTGGTTTGATGTGACAATTCGCGGGGACAATGAACGCATCAGTGTTGGCGCAAACAGTAACGTGCAGGAAGGCTGCATCCTGCACACTGACCCCGGTTATCCACTCACTATTGGCAGCGACGTGTCGATCGGTCATCAGGCGATGCTGCATGGCTGTAGCATCGCTGAGGGAGCATTAATTGGTATTCAGGCGGTGATTTTGAATGGTGCAAAAATCGGGAAAAACTGTCTGGTTGGCGCTGGAGCACTGGTCACCGAAGGCAAGGAATTTCCCGACAACTCCCTCATCATCGGATCGCCAGCAAAGGCTGTGCGTACACTGAGCGACGAGCAAATCGCAGACATGCATAAGAACGCCGCCGAGTACGTCGAACGCGGTCAGTTTTATCGCGCAAACTTGAAGCGGATCGGATAGCCATGAATGCGATTCCTGACAAAGTAATGATTCGTGAAGTAGGACTGCGCGATGGCCTACAAAGCATCGCGACCATTCTTCCGACCGAGCAAAAAATGGCGTGGATTCGGGATGCGCATGCGGCCGGACAGCGCGAGATTGAGGTCGGCTCCTTCGTACCCGCGCGTCTGCTGCCGCAACTGGCCGACACCGCAGAACTGTTGGCCTATGCCAAAACTTTACCTGGCTTGGTTGCCTCGGTGCTGGTGCCTAACTTGAAAGGTGCCGAGCGCGCTATCGAAGGTGGTGCCGCTCTGATGATTCTTCCCCTTTCTGCCAGTCACGCGCATAGTCTGGCAAACCTGCGTAAGACACCCGATGAAGTCGTCGCCGAGCTGGGCCGTATTCGCGCCGCACGCGACGCGGCTGGATCAAAAACGATTATTGAGGGCGGCGTCGGCACCGCGTTTGGCTGCACCTTGCAAGGTCAGGTTGAACCGGCCGAAGTCTTACGCCTGATGCAAGCACTGCTGGATGCCGGTGCCGATCGTGTGAGTTTGGCCGATACCGTCGGCTACGCCAATCCGCGCATGGTCCGAGATTTGTGCGAGCAGGCGCTACACATTGCCGGTGATCGCTTTTGCTGCGGCCACTTTCATGATACGCGCGGACTTGCGATGGCCAACGTGTATGCGGCACTGGAGGTCGGCGTGACGCGCTTTGACGCCTCGCTGGCTGGCATCGGAGGCTGTCCGCATGCGCCCGGTGCAAGTGGCAATGCTGCGACCGAGGATCTGGCGTTCATGCTGGAAAGCATGGGTTTGTCGACGGGTATAGATCTGTCACGCCTTCTTGCTTTACGTGCCAGGGTAGCAGCATGGCTGCCTGGCGAAACATTGCACGGCGCGTTATGGCTTGCTGGCGTCCCGCAGATTTTCAATACCTCTACCGTTTTCTGATGAACTCAACTATGAACATACCTATTAATAACCCATTGCCACTGCAAGGCGTGCGTGTCATCGAATTCAGTCACATGGTCATGGGGCCGACCTGCGGCATGATCCTGGCTGATCTAGGTGCCGAGGTGATTAAGATCGAACCACCTAATGGCGACAAGACGCGCAAAATGTCTGGCGTAGGCCTGGGGTTTTTTCGCACATTTAATCGTAATAAAAAGAGTGTCGTGCTCGATATAAATACCCCGGAGGGATTAGCGACGACCAAGGAATTGATCGGTCAATGTGACGTCATGCTGGAGAACTTCCGTCCCGGTTTTATGCAAAAACTCGGACTGGATTACCAATCTTTGTCGAGATCATTTCCGGGCTTGATTTACGTGTCGCATAAGGGCTTTTTGCCGGGCCCATACGAAAATCGATTAGCACTGGACGAAGTCGTGCAAATGATGGCCGGTCTGTCGTACATGACTGGCCCGCCGGGGCGACCTTTGCGGGCGGGAGCTTCGGTGAATGACATCATGGGCGGCATGTTTGGTGCGATTGGGGTGCTCGCCGCCCTGTGGGAACGGTGCACAACCGGCCGTGGTCAGGAAGTACAAAGTGCGCTGTTTGAGAATTGCGCCTTTCTTGTCTCTTCCCACATGCAGCAGGCCGCGATGTCCGGCGAGGCGCCGCCACCGATGCCGGCACGCGCATCGCCTTGGTCAGTGTATGACGTATTTACGTTGGCCGATGGTCAGCAACTGTTCATAGCCGCCGTCAGCGACAAGCAGTGGAATCTGCTGTGTAGCGTGCTAGAACGCCAGGATTTATTGGATGATCCGTCATTGCGAACTAACGATCAGCGGGTCGCAATACGGCCTGCCGTCCTGGAACGCCTTGGCCAGATTCTTCAACACCACAAGATTGATGAGTTATCCGCCAAACTGGAGGCGGCGGGCCTGCCTTACGCGCCAATCGGGCGTCCAGATCAGTTGCTACAAGATCCTCATCTGAAAGCCAGCGGCGGACTGGTGCCGATGCAAACGGAAGATGGCGGGACTACCGATGTGGTGTTGCTGCCGATGTTGATGGCAGGACGTCGTTTAGGCGTGCAGCGGCCGCTGCCCGCAATCGGTGAGCACACCGAGCAGATATTGGCGCAACTCGCGCTATCCCGAACGGCCTAGGAAATTGACAGTTGGGCTAATTTGGTGTGGGCAAAATATCCCCAAATCATCGTCATGATCTAAGACATAAAGTAGTCCGAACCTAATAACGGACATCACTCAAAGGAGACATTATGAAAAAAATATACAAGTCTGATATAGCAGACTTATCGTATGCATTGCGGTCCGCTCTTTCTACGGAGACCGTATGAAAAATGAATCCCTTGCGATCGGGTCCGCATCGTCCATCTCTGCAAGAATGGATCGTCTGCCGACAACACCTTATTTATGGATTTTGGTATTCCTCATCTCATTAGGTGGATTCTTCGAAATTTATGATTTGGTTTTTACTGGATATATCGCTCCTGGAATGGCCAAAAGCGGGTTGTTTGCCACCACGACGGAGACTTTTTTTGGTTTCAAGGGCATCGGTGCCTTTATTGCCGTCACCTTCGCTGGTTTATTCGTCGGCACCTTTGGACTAGGCTTTTTGTCGGACCGTTACGGCAGGCGCTCCGTGTTCACTGTTTCCTTAATCTGGTATTCGATCGGTTCAGCCATCATGGCACTCCAAACAACCAGCGAGGGCGTGTTGTTATGGCGCTTTATCACGGGGATAGGCGTAGGCATAGAAATCGTGACGATTGACGTATATATCACCGAATTGGTGCCGCATCACATGCGCGGGCGGGCTATGGCATTTAATCAGGCGGTAATGTTTTGTGCCGCCCCCGTCGCCGCCATTCTCTCGTTTTGGCTGGTGCCATTGTCGCCACTCGGCTTTGACGGCTGGCGCTGGGTAGTTATGCTAGGTTCGGCTGGTGCAGTTGTGGTGTGGTTCATTCGCCGTGCCGTTCCTGAGAGTCCGCGTTGGCTTGCCTACAAAGGCCGGATTGCCGATGCGGAGAGGGTGCTGGAAAAGATAGAAAGCAAAGTAGCCGCCCAATACGGTGGGACACTGCCGCCATCACTGCCGCCGATTGCGGAAAAGAAACGGGAAATGGTCGCTTTTTCCGCTATCTGGAAAGCACCTTATCGCTCGCGGATCATCATGTTGCTAGTGTTCAATTTCTTTCAGGCTTTCGCTTTTTACGGCTTTAACAACTGGGTGCCGACGCTCTTGATTGGGCAGGGCATCACCGTCACCAAGAGTCTGCTATACGCCTTTGTCATTGCCACGGCAAGCCCGATTGGCCCATTGCTGTCTATGATGATCGCGGACAAACTAGAACGTAAATGGTTGATCGTCTATGCCGCATTTGCCGTCATCGTTTTTGGCATGCTGTTTTCGCAGTCAAGAGATGTCGGCCCGCTGATTGTTCTGGGCATTCTGATCAGCTTGTCCGGTTCAGCCTTGTCGGTCGCTTATCACGCGTACCAAACCGAGCTGTTTCCGACGGGGGTGCGCGCGCGTGCGGCTGGCTTGGTGTATTCGTTTAGCCGGATTGGGGCCAGCATGTCCGGCTTCATCATTGCATTTTTCTTGCGTGACTTCGGGGTGGTTGGCGTGTTCGCGGCTATTTCCGCTGCAATGCTCATTTGCATGGCCGTGATCGGGATATTTGGTTCGAAGACCAATGGCCGACGACTCGAAGAGATTTCCGAATGACCGGTATTCCAGCCATTCAGATTTCATAAAATTTAAATGGGCCACTTCGCTTGCGAAGTGGCCCATTTGTTTGACTTGTCAGGATGATGAATCCATAGCTACATCAGCTAATACACAAACAACTATTTATTCGGTGGAGATCTTCGTCTGAACGACTGGATTGCTCAATACAGCGTCCCGTTTACGAAGAAGATGCAGGCGCAGGATGGCAGACAAACGGGCGCCATCTCTTGCTTCCAGCGCCTGGATCATATCGTCATGTTCGTGAACAGCCTCATCCCATTTTTTTGCTTGAAAATTCGATTTGAAGCGCAATGCTTTGAGTCTTCGATTCACCGATAAATACGTCTGCCTTAATACGGTATTGCGTGCGGCTTCATTGATCTTGTCATGGATTTCCTGATTGCGCGTGTAATAACCGGGCAAATCGTTTTGCGCCTTGCAGGCAAGCATTGCGTAATGCAGCGCCTTTATTTCTGCGATCTCGATTGGCGTTATCCGTTCGCAGGCTAATTCACCCGAGAACGCTTCCAGTCCGCTCATGAACTCGAACGTTTCCCATATTTCCGCTTCGGACAGCGTGGAGACAGAAGCCCCGCGGTTCGGTGAAATGTCGATCAATCCCTCAGCGGCAAGTACCTTCATCGCTTCGCGCAGCGGCGTACGGGATATGCCCAGCGTTTCGCATAACTCACGTTCGTTGAGCTTTACGCCGGGGACAAGCACCGCTTCCACAATCAGATTACGCAGATGCTCTACTACCGTATCGTGAAGCCGCAGCCTTTCCAACTTAGGGATGGCAGGAGATGCCGATGTGGCTACTTCACTCTGAATTGTATTTTTCATGCAAATTTCCGTTTTTCAATTCGAGTAATTCTAACACAAAGTGTTTTACACAAAAATGGCTGCTTTTGCGTGTGCTATAGGTTAATCGTGCCTATTTTATTATAATAAAATTAATTTAATAGGCTATTTGTGATTATTAACGTAACTTTTAATGAGAAAAAAATAATCTGACGGGATGAAAATTACGCTTTACGAATTGAATTTTGACTGATAAAGTATTTTGTATTCAAAATTCAATTGACAAAGGAGAGCAAATGTTAACACTAAACTTTCATCCGGCGGGTCGCCACTTTCTTCAAATTCCAGGACCCAGTCCAGTGCCGGACCGTATATTAAGAGCAATGAGCTATCCCACCATCGATCATCGTGGGCCTGAATTCGGCGCACTCGGTCTGCAAGTGCTGGCGGGAATCAAGAAAATTTTCAAGACCGAACAGCCGGTCGTGATTTACCCTGCTTCCGGTACAGGCGCTTGGGAAGCGGCGTTAACTAATACGCTTAGCGCTGGCGACACAGTGCTGATGTTTGAAACCGGGCATTTCGCAACGTTATGGAAAAAGATGGCAGAAGCGCTCGGACTGAAGCCTGAATTTCTTGGATTACCAGGTGTCGAGGGCTGGCGTAAAGGGGTACAAGCCCACATGATCGAGGAGCGTTTGCGCAAAGACTCTGCCCATCTTATCAAAGCGGTATGCGTAGTCCACAACGAAACATCCACCGGCGTTACCTCGAACATTGCAGCGGTGCGCAAAGCGATTGACGCCGCCGGACATCCGGCGTTGCTGCTTGTCGATACGATCTCTGGATTGGCTTCCGCGGATTACCGCCATGATGAATGGGGCGTTGACGTGACTGTTTCCGGCTCACAAAAAGGCTTGATGCTGCCGCCCGGAATTAGTTTCAACGCCGTTTCTAAAAAAGCTATCGAAGCTAGTAAGAGCGCCAAACTTCCACGTGCGTTCTGGGACTGGACTGAGATCATTGCGATGAACGAAACCGGCTATTGGCCTTATACGCCGAACACAAATTTGCTGTACGGCCTGTCTGAAGCGCTTGACATGATTTTGGGTGAAGGACTGGAAAACGTATTTTCTCGTCACGAACGTTTAGCTGCGGCCTGCCGCAAAGCGGTTCACGCTTGGGGGCTTGAGGTGCAATGTAATGATCCCGAGGTGTACTCGCCAGTGCTGACCGGCGTCATGACGCCAGCCGGATTCGATGCTGATGTGATTCGTAAAATCATTTACGAGAACTTTGACATGTCGCTGGGAACAGGACTTGGGAAAATGAAGGGCGGCATGTTCCGCATCGGCCATCTTGGTGAGGCCAACGATTTGACGCTGATGGCGACGTTGTCCGGTTGTGAAATGGGGCTGAAGTTGGCTGGTGTGTCGTTGGCGGGCAGTGGTGTTCTGGCGGCAATGGAATCTCTTTCTGCGCAAAGAAAAGCACCTTTGTTGTCAGTGGCCTGATAACCGTTGGAAGAGGGTGGCAACCGCCATACCTCTTATGTTTTGAAAATGGCCTTTTTATCTGATTGATTGTGCTAGCAGCCAAATGATCAGATACGAAAGTCATTCCCCTACATCGCCGCGCAGACGACGAGTGTAGATGTCTGGCTCAGGCCCGACGATATAATAATAATGGAGACAACCATGAAACACCTTCGCCTGCGTGCGACTACGGTCGTGCTGCTAATGCTGTGTCTGATGTATTTCATCACCTATCTGGATCGCGTTAATGTGAGTAGTGCAGCCTCGGGTTTTGGTAAGGAATTTAATCTTTCCAAGACAGAAATTGGGTTGGTTTTTTCGGCCTTCGCCTATCCCTATCTGGTATTTCAAATCATCGGTGGCTGGGTCAGCGACAAATTTGGTGCAAAACGTACGCTTATTTATTGCGGCGTGTTGTGGGCGGTGGCGACTATCTTGACGGGATTTTCAGGTGGATTGATCTCAATGCTATTGGCCCGTTTGCTGTTGGGGCTTGGCGAAGGTGCGACATTTCCTGCTGCCACAACGGCGATGTCGCGCTGGGTAAAGAAAGAAAATCGTGGCTTTGCCCAAGGCATTACGCACGCGTTTGCACGTATCGGCAATGCTGTCGCGCCCGCCGCAGTGGTATTTGTCATGGCGACGCATGGCTGGCGGACGTCTTTTTACATCTGCGGTGTACTTAGTCTTGTATGGGTAGTTGTATGGGCGTTTGTCTTTACTGAAGATCCGGAAAAACATCCGCGCATGACGACAGAAGAACTCGCCGGTTTGCCTGCGCAGCGTAAATTAAAACCTAAAACACCCTGGGGTTCTCTGTTCAAGCGGATGCTTCCCGTCACCGTAGTTTATTTCTGCTATGGCTGGACGCTTTGGCTGTTTCTTAGCTGGATTCCGCAATATTTTCTGCATAGCTACGATCTCGATATCAAGAAATCTGCGCTATTTGCATCAAGCGTATTTTTCGCTGGTGTGTTGGGCGACACCCTCGGCGGTATCGTCAGCGACAACATTCTTAAACGCACCGGCAACCTCAAACGCGCACGCAGCTACATGGTATCGGTATGCATGTTGCTGACGTTGCTTTCACTGTTGCCGCTGATGTTTAACCATAACGTCTACATATCGATTCTGTGCTTGAGCGCAGGTTTTTTCTTCGCAGAAATGACCATCGGCCCGATGTGGGCGATCCCTATGGATATTGCCCCGGAATTTTCGGGAACGGCCAGCGGCATGATGAACAGCGGTTCGGCATTGGCCGCGATCATTAGCCCAGTGTTATCGGGTTATCTGATCGATCGTTTCGGTAACTGGGAATTGCCATTTGTCGGCAGCATGATCTTGATGGCTTTCGGCGTATTTTTGGCGTTCCGTATGCGGCCAGACAGCAAATTTCAACACCACGATTCGAATGATTTGGTGAATGCGTCTAAGGTCGGGTCGTCATAATTTAAAGGTATCACCACAACTTTTACGTTAATTCAGGATTCTTATTATGTTGCTCAAACCCATCTCCCTAGTCCCGCAAAGCGGTGGCCCGCAATCGGCTGTCGCCAGCCAGCTAAAACGCGAATTGCGCGGTGATGTTCTTTTTGGAAAGGCGGACCGTGGCAGATACTCCACCGATGCCTCGATCTATCAGATCATGCCGATTGGTGTTGTCGTACCACGCGATCAGAGTGATCTGGCGATAGCGCTTGATATAGCGCGCAGCCATAACTTGCCGGTTCTTGCGCGTGGCGCTGGCACCAGTCAGTGCGGGCAGACGGTGGGCGAAGCGGTGGTGATCGACAACAGTAAGTGGCTTAATAACGTTATCGATTTCGATCCTGTAGCGCGGACGGTAACGGTCGAGCCCGGGATTGTTCTAGATCATCTGAATGCGTGGTTAAAGCCGCATGGTTTATGGTTCCCGGTTGACGTATCGACCGCCGCGCAGTGCACGTTGGGCGGCATGGCCGGGAATAATTCTTGCGGCTCACGCTCTATCGAATACGGCAATATGGTGCATAACGTGCTGGCTATCGACGCCATACTCGCCGATGGCACGCAAGGGCGATTCGGTCGACTCAATGAGATGCCAGCCAGAGGCAGGCTGCACGATATCGTGCAAGGCGTGCAACGCATCGCGCTGCGCGAAAGAGATGAAATCATTGAGAGAGTGCCGAAAGTATTGCGGCGGGTTGCGGGCTATAACA
Organism: Glaciimonas sp. PCH181; assembly: GCF_003056055.1. Lineage (NCBI taxonomy): Bacteria > Pseudomonadati > Pseudomonadota > Betaproteobacteria > Burkholderiales > Oxalobacteraceae > Glaciimonas > Glaciimonas sp. PCH181. The sequence continues at coordinate 951,965 of NZ_PYFP01000001.1, read as the reverse complement.
TCGATATCTTTGATTGCCAGAATCCGCGTGCTTATACCGATGACGGCATGGCTAATCTGGCGCAACTATTGGTTGGCTCCGAAGGAACGTTGGCTTTTAGCCGACAAATGACGTTGTACGTGCAGCCTATTCCAAAGCACAAAGTGTTGGGAGTGGTTAATTTTCCGACTTTCTACCAGGCAATGGATTTGACCCAGCACATCGTCAAACTTGGTCCTACGGCAGTGGAATTGGTCGATCGCACCATGATCGATCTGGCTATGAGTAATCCGGCGTTCAGGCCAGTCATTGAAAAGGCACTGACCGGTCAACCGGCGGCAATTTTGTTGGTCGAGTTTGTAGGGGAAGATCTGGCGTCGGCCTTGCAAAAACTATCACGCTTGAACGACTTGATGGGCGATCTGAAATTGCCCGGATCGGTGGTGCAGATGCCGAATGACATCGAGCAGAAAGCGTTGTGGGAGGTACGCAAGGCTGGTCTGAATATTATGATGAGCATGAAGGGCGATGGTAAGCCAGTGTCTTTCATTGAAGATTGTGCCGTACCGCTAGAGCATCTGGCTGAATATACCAGTCAGTTGACTGAGGTATTCCATAAATACGGCACCGAGGGAACCTGGTATGCGCACGCCAGCGTGGGAACGTTGCACGTACGACCGATTCTGGATATGCGCAGAAACGGTGCCAAAGACATGCGCGAAATCGCCGAGGCTGCCTCCGTTTTAGTGCGCAAATATAAGGGTGCTTATTCGGGCGAGCATGGCGATGGCCTGTGTCGGGGCGAATGGGTGGCCTGGCAATATGGTCCGAAACTGAATACGGCGTTTTCAGAAATCAAGGCATTGTTCGATCCAGACAATCGCTTCAATCCAGATAAGATCGTGCGTCCTCCTAAAATGGATGATGCTAGCAATTTCCGCTTCGCCCCTGGATACCGCGAGTTGCCATTGACGCCAAAGCTTGACTGGTCAGCCTGGAACGTCAAGCGCGATCCGTTGACCGGTACGGAAACAACACCCGGCAGCGGAGATGATCGCACTGGCGGCCTCGCAAAGCTGGTCGAGATGTGCAATAACAATGGCCATTGCCGAAAATTTGATGCGGGCACCATGTGCCCCAGTTATCGCATCACCAAAGATGAACAACATGTAACCCGCGGTCGTGCTAATACACTACGTCTGGCGATTTCAGGGCAACTCGGACAGGATGGACTGGCAAGTCAGGAGGTCAAGGATGTTCTGGATCTGTGCGTCTCATGCAAAGGATGTAAACGTGATTGCCCGACTGGCGTTGATATGGCAAAGATTAAGATCGAAGCGCGTGCTGCGTGGAGCCAGAAAAATGGTATTACGCTGCGTGATCGTTTGGTCGCTTATATGCCTAAATACGCGCCGTACGCGAGCCGGATTGGCGGCGTTCTTGCGCTGGCGGACAGCACTCCGTTAGTGTCGGGTTGGATAAAGCGCGCTTTAGGGCTAGCATCGCAACGATCATTTCCGCGTTTCAAAAAAGCCTTCCTTCAAGACGCAAAGCCGACTCGGAAAATGGCGGAAGGTAAGGAAGTTTTGCTCTTCGTCGATACCTTCAATAATTATATGGAGGCAGAAAATGCGCGGGCGGCGCAGACGGTTCTTGAGGCAGCTGGCTATCAGGTGATTTTCAACATAGTGCCGGGGCAACGAGCGCTGTGCTGTGGCCGTACTTATTTGTCTGCCGGACTGGTCAATGAGGCTAAAGCCGAGGCGCGCAGAAGTCTGGACGCATTGATGCCGTTTGTGAATCGTGGCGTTCCGGTAGTTGGGCTGGAGCCATCATGCCTGCTCACAATGCGCGACGAATTTCTCAACTATGGTTATGGTGAAGAGGCGCAGAAACTTTCTCGCTCCGCTTATCTGTTTGAAGAATTCTTGGTGAAGGAAAAGACCGCCGGACGTTTCACGCTTGATCTCAAACCGCTGGCAACTAACAAGGTGTTGGTACACGGGCATTGTCATCAAAAAGCCTTCGATGCATTCCGCCCGGTACAGACGGTATTGCAATGGATTCCGCAAATAGAATTGTCGATTGTCGAGTCTTCGTGCTGTGGAATGGCAGGCAGTTTTGGTTACGAAGCAGAGCATTATGCTGCCTCGCTTGCAATGGCCGAGCTCTCGTTGCTGCCCGCTGTGCGCAAGGCGGGTAAGGACGCAATTGTCGTTGCTGACGGTACCAGCTGTCGCCATCAAATTCACGACGGCACGGAAGGAGACGCGGTGCATGTGGCGCGTGTGCTTGCATTGGCGCTGCAACCTCGGGCCTAACGTGTTTCTGCGCTGGGGCGAGATTGCGATCGCCAATGAGTAAATGGATACCCTTGTCGGTGGCAAGTGCTTTTCTGCCGCGAGGATTATAGTTTGCATGCATGGCGCACTACGCCCCTCATTAAAAGCAGTTTCAACGCGGCGCTCAGTGCCCCTGTCGAATAAGCCGACTAAAAAGAATATTCAGCCAGTCTCATCAAACTGTCTTAATAAATAAGGCGATCAGTCTGCGCGTGAATGCCGTGTAAGGCGGATAGAACATTTTGGCGAACATGATGCGGTTACGCACTACGGCTCTTTCATGCGAGAACGCCAGAAAGCCGTGGTGCCCATGACCACTGCCGATGCCAGAATTATTCACCCCGCCAAACGGCAGATTGCCGTGTAAAAATTGTACAACGCAATGATTGATGCAAGCGCCGCCCGAGGTGGTCTGTTGCATGACTTTATCAATCGTCGCCTGTTTGCTACTCCAGATATATAAGGCCAATGGTTTCGGGGCGGCGTTGATGCTGGCGATCACTGTATCCAGTTGTGCATAACTAATGACAGGTAGCAAAGGGCCGAAAATTTCTTCGCGCATGATCATGGCGTCATCGGGGATGTCAGTCAGCAGCGTTGGCTCGATGTAGCGGAGCATTAAATCAGCCTGACCGCCAGCCACCACCTTAGCACCCATGGCGATGGCATCGTCTAGCAGAGCTTTGACGCGTGCCGCATGACGCTCGTTGACAATGCGCGCCAAATCCGGGCTGTTGACTTGTTCCGCTGCGCTGCCATAGGCGGCTTGCAGCGTTTTGATACATTCGGCCAGAAATGCCTCTTTGACGTTGGCGTGAACATAAATATGATCGGGCGCGATGCAGGTTTGGCCATTATTAGTGAACTTGGCCCACAAAATGTTTTTTGCAGCGGCTGCCAGATCAGCGGTTTCGTCGACTATCGTTGGCGATTTTCCACCCAGTTCCAGCGTGACGCTGGTCAGGTGTTTTGCCGCTGCAGCCATGACGATTTTGCCGACAGCGGGAGAGCCGGTAAAGAAAATATGATCGAACGGCAGATTAAGCAAGATCTGCGTCATTTGGACTTCGCCCTCGAATAGCGCGACTTCGTTCTCATCGAAAGTTTCACGGATAATCTTTGCGATCACCGCTGACGTATGTGGCGTCATTTCGGAAGGCTTGATGATCACCGTATTTCCTGCTGCAAGCGCTGAAACCAGCGGCCCCAAGCTGAGATTTACTGCGTAGTTCCACGGCGCGATGATCAAGACACGGCCTTTCGGCTCGTATTGCAAATAACTCGATGTACCTACCGTCATGCGCGAAGGCCAGACTTTTTTAGGCTTCATCCAACGCCGCAATTTGCGTATCGCATCGTTGGCCTCTGCGATAACGGGCAAAATTTCTGTCAGTGACACTTCAGGGGCAGGCTTGCCAAAATCGGCAAAGCCAGCGGCGATTACGGCTTCACTATTTGCCAGCAACGCCATCTTCAATTTTTTGATTTTTGCCGCACGCTCGGCGTGGCTAATTTGCCGCAGCTGCAGCGCCGTAATGCCTTGTGCAGCAAACACGCGGTGGACTTTTTGTCGGATGAGGTCGAACTCGGTCTCAATGTGGGCAACACTAGGATTCATGGCTTGCCTTTGATCGTGTTTACGATGGTAACGAGACGTTGACTTGCGCCGCTGTGAATATAAATTATGTGCCAACTTGGGGCAGGGCTGTCAGAATATTTTGAATGCTGCGGTGCGCATAGCGGAAAGTTCAACTAGTGACAACGCCGATCGCACTTTTTCTCAAAAGCACAATAGCGTTCCCTTCAGATTGACGCCGACGATATGATCGAACTGGGTTTCCGTGATGGTGCGGATAGGACCAAAATCACCGACGCCAGCATTCGCAAACAGCACATCGATACGCAGCTTGTCAGCCCGCAGCGTTTCATAGAGGCGGGCGCGATCTGCCGGATTGGCGATGTCGCCTTCCACACCTTGTACGGAATAGGGGTGGGTCGATTTTGATGATGCCAGCGTTGGCGCGATTGATCGTTGTACCAGCAAGTTTGTCTCAGAAAAAGGCGCTTGATAGCTTTGATTTGGCGGAGGACGGAGAAAAAATCATCTACGCGGCGATAGAAATGCTGAGGGCGACGGAAAATTTACACAAAGCGGTTGAAAGGGTTGCCCTCTACAGATAAAAAAGTAGCGTAAACGCCACACCGAGAGATTGCTTTATGAAGACGGATCACTGATTTTGCCTGATCCGTCTTTCTATTCCGGCAGTCGATTTCGCTATCGAACCGCTACCGAACCGCTATCGTGGCCGGTATTTTCTCGGGCTAGAAAAATGATGCGGCTCCGCTATGAAATGTCATCATTTCAGACTGCGAATCGCACATTTTTTCTGCATCCCGACCGCTTTAAAAGCGTCAATCTGAACTTCTGTCTTTGTGAAGTCCAGTAACGCAAATGTCATCAAATCTTCATAAATGTCCATTTTGGAAATGTCAGAATGCGCTTCGTTCAGTTATGGCAAGCACAACTGTATTTTTAAGGGGGTATTCATGATAATTGCGAAACAAAAGGCGTTTAATCTATCTTTAACCATGCTTGCGGCTGCAGCGGTACTGGCAGGCTGTGGCGGTGGTGGCGGAAGCGATGGCAACATCGGCACTGGCGCGGTGCAGATGAGCGGTGTTGTTACTGCCACTGCGTTTAAGTCTGGTAGTAAGACAGATCCAACATTTGCGGCCGGGTATTATCAAGGCGCGATGGTGTGTGTGGATGCCAATAACAACGGTAAGTGCGATCCTGCCGAACATCCTGTATTGACCGACGCTAAAGGAAATTTCACTTTCAATAGTGCATCCTTGCAACCGCTACTCGTTGATACCGGTACCACTGCGATCAATACTGCAACCGGCGTGAAGGTCAGCAGCCGTACTGTATTTCGTGCCCCGCTAGCGCAGGTAACTGAACAAGGTAGCGCGATTGTAATCAGCCCGCTGTCTTCAGAAGTCGCGCGTCAGATCGAAGCCAATAACAGCACTTATGCGACCGAAAAGCAAAATCTGGCGACGCGTATTGGCGTGCCGGTGACTAGCATTCTGAGCGATATCAACAGCGTTACCGGTGCACCCCAGCAAGCGATGATCAGCGAATCGAACGCATTGGCTAATCGCTTTGCTTTTGCGATTACCAAGCTTGATCGCGGTGATTTGTTCCCTGATGCACTGGCTGTTCCGGGTGGCGATCCACGCCTGAAAGGGATGACTAACGTTACCGCTGCAACAGCGACGACGACAGATACCCGTACCCCGATTACTTTCTTGCAATCGCAACAGGCGGCATTCAATGTGGAAGGTATTCCACGTTACGACCATATCTTTATCGTGATGCTGGAAAACAAAGCATCGTCATCGATCCTGAATTCAGCCTACGCGCCAAAAATCAATGCTTACCTGAAAGCCGGTAACCAGTTGACTAGCTATTACGCTACTGGTAACCCAAGTGAGCCGAACTACACTGCACTGGGCGGCGCGGACGATTTTGGTATCACCGACGACAATCAATGGAACTGTGCCGCTACAGGCGCCAATGCACCACAAGATTTGCCGTTGCCGGATAACACACAACCGGGCCTGGCTAAGTCCCCGTTTGTCGCTAATCCAGTTGCACCAACCAATTGCGCCACAGGCGGCGCTTCGCACAACATCGTTGGTCGTCCTAATCTGTTTAATGCGTTGACGTCTGTCGGTCTGACATGGCGCACATATAGCGAATCGATGAATCCGGGTCAAGATTTCCGTATCGACAGCGTGGCTGATGCTGCCGTTGTCGCGCAGGATCATGTCTATGCACCGGGCACGCTGGGCGGTAACGCAGCAGCGGTCGGCACAACGGGTCTGAATCTGCCATTGCCTGCACAGTTGTATCGCACCAAGCATCATCCTGGTATGGCGTATCAGAACGTTCGTAGCGCGCCTGAATTTAATTACAGCAATCGTACGCTGGGCGGCGGTCAATGGGATGCAAACCTGAAAAATAGTCTGGATTACACGATTCCAGCGGGTTACGACTATGACCAACTGAGCACGGATTTGGTCAGCGGCAATATCGGTACGCTGAACTTTGTGGTTCCGGATCAATGTGATGACATGCACGGTATCACCGTCAAAGGCACTGTCGGCAGCAATCCAGCGTTGGTGACAGCCAGCGATTGCAGCAGCGTTGCGAATAACGTGGCGGTTGCCACTGGCGGCGCGATCATTACCCGTGGCGACAACTACGTTGATAGCGTGGTTAAAAAGATCGAAGGATCGCCAATCTGGAAAAATCCGCAAAAACGTGTCGCTATCGTCTTGATGTTTGACGAAGGTAACGCGACTGCCGGTTTCAATTCTTGCTGCGGCTGGAATCCAGCGAATAGTACGGTCGCAAATCCGTTGAAGCAAAATCCTGATGGCACCTGGTCTGTAGATAGCACCGTTGTTTCCTACACCAAGGGTAATCGCGGTCACGGCGAAAGCGTTTTCGGTATTCTGACCAATCAGACTAACGCACCGACAGGTATTTCGGATAGCGATGCGTACAGTCACTTCTCGTTCGTCCGTACTTTGCAGGATATGTTCCAACTGGCAGACCCGGCAGTGGACGGCTCCTACATGAATCGTTCGAAATATTCGGAGAATTTTGTTGCTGCCAACATTCTGAACTTGCCGGAATATGCGGGCAGCGCCGATACCCATTTCGATTCTGTGCGTCCGATCAACCACGCGTTTGTAGCGCCTGCGACCTATACAGGCAAACAATCGGCTGACGTGAGCGTACCAGCGCAAGTCGGTCCGGATGCAACCCAAGCGAACGTTTGGGCAATAAAGAAATAATCAGATTGCCTCGGAACGCAGCTTATTCCGAGGCAGTTTCTATTTCTCGGAATGCTGTGAAAGCAAACGCTTTTGCAGCATTCGTTTTCAGTATTTTGGGAGCAGTCCTTTGATTCAACGAAGCATGTTTACCCGGGTATGTCTTGGGAGTGTGGTCGCCTCAATAGTGTTGAGCCTGTCAGCTTGCAGTGGTGGCGGCGACAGTAGTGCCGCTGTGACCCCGCCAGTGCCCCCCCAAGTCGCGCTAAGCCTTGCAGCACAGGTCGGCAAACAAATGTTTTTTGACGCTACCCTGTCCGGATCTGGAAAAATGTCGTGCGCCACCTGCCATGACCCAAAATCCGCCTATGGACCACCGAATAATCTGGCCGTGCAATTAGGTGGCCCAACGTTGACCGCTCTGGGCAACCGCGCCGTACCGTCCTTGCGTTACAAAGAAAATACTCCCGCCTATGCCGATTTGCTGGATAACCCTGATGGCATCAGTGTGCCCGGTCCCGGCGGCGGCTTTACTTGGGATGGCCGCGCCAACAGCTTGGCGGATCAGGCAAAAATTCCCTTATTAGACCCGCGCGAAATGGCTAATACCAGCCCCGCGAACGTCGTCACCAAGGTACAGGCGTCTGCGTATGCAGCGCTGTTCAAGCAAGCGTTCGGCAGCAACGCGTTTGCCGATACCAACGCAGCATTTAATAATGCAGTCGCCGCGCTACAGGCCTTTCAGCTGGAAGACGTGAGTTTCCACCCGTATAACAGTAAGTTCGATCTCTATGCAGGAAATAAAATCGGTGGCACGCTGACCGCTGCCGAAACCCGTGGGCTGAAACTGTTTTCTGATCCGGCCACCGCTAATTGCGCATCTTGCCATTATCAGGGCGCAGGATTAAACGGCAGTTCAGCGTTGTTCACCGATTTTTCTTATGAGGCGATCAGTGTGCCGCGCAATCCGGGCATTCCGGATAACAATAATCCGGCCTATTTTGATATGGGTATCTGCGGTCCGATCAGAACCGACCATTTGCCGACCAGTGCAGGCGCGCCAAATACGTTTTGCGGCATGTTCAAGGCACCGACGCTTCGGAATGTGGCAACGCGCACTGCTTTTTTCCACAACGGCGTCATGCATTCGTTAGAGCAGGTCATCCAGTTTTATAACACCCGCGATACGATGCCGGAAATCTGGTATCCGACCGTCGGCGGTGTGGCAAAAACGGTGAATGATCCGACATTTCCGACTTTCGGTCTGATCAAAACCCAATATGTCGGCGGCACCGTACAAAAATATAACGATTTGCCGTCAGCTTATCTCACCAATATCGATACGCAAATGCCGCTAGACGGGCGTGCTGCGGGCAGTGCGCCGCCGATGTCGGATCAAAATGTGGCGGATTTGATTTGCTTCCTGAAGACGCTTAACGATGACTTTGTTCCGTCTAAAACGCCGCCGACTTCCGGTGCTTGTGTGAACTAAATTTGCTTAACTTTTAATTGCTATTATCCCCTATGAAGAAAATTATTATCGGCACACTGTGCGTTTTAGCTATCGCTGGATGCTCGACCAAGTCAGACGCGAATCTGGCGAATTTTACGGTAGGCATGAATGACTATCTGGCCAAAAAGGGTGATCTTTGTCTGGCTAAATACAACTGGCCGATTGATGTCACCCAGAAGGAAATGGATGCCAGTGGCAGAAATGCATTGCAGATGCCGGTGTTAGAAAAAGTTGGGCTGGTGCAGTCTTCGGTGGCGCAGGTCGCGGTAAAAGATGCGGAGAGCGGCGTCAGTACCGGCGAGATGATTAACGTCAAACGCTACGATCTGACGGCCACCGGGAAGAAATATTATCTGACGAAAGAGATGCATACCGCCACCTCTGACGGCAGTATCGTCGTCCACCAGGGCGATTTTTGTGCTGCCAGGCTGACGCTGGACAAGGTGCTGGGATGGGAGTTGCAAAAATCCGATAAAAATGGCGATCAGGCTGTCGTCACTTACACCTACAAAGTTGATGCCGCACCATGGACCGGCGATGCCGAGGTGCGCAAAGTATTTCCGATGGTAAGTCGCATCGTTCTGGGCGCGGGCGCGATGCAGTTAAAAGAAAGTTTCCGCAAGACTGAACAGGGCTGGGTTGCGGTTAATTTATAGCATCCGTTGTGTCTTAAATAAATGAAAAATCAGTAATCGATGAATATTAAATGAGCTCTGTCATTCGTTTTTCTCCAGATTTAAGTAGCTGGATTTTACATAACCTGAATCAGGGTTGCGATCCCGCTGCGCTGATTCAGGAGATGCAGGCGCAACAGATGACCGCGCCAGTGGCGCAAACAATTGTCGCCGCTTTTATTGCCGCACGTCAATCCGGTCGTCCCACGCCTGTCGATTCGGTAGAAATGGATGAGCAGGCACAGCCGTATATCTATGAGACACCGATTTTGCGTCCTGGCGCGACGATTCAGACCGCTGACCGGTTTGTGCGCGTCGCCGCCAGAGCGGAACGCCCGATGCTGGCGGTGCTGGAAAATGTCTTTAGCGCCGAAGAATGCGAAACATTAATCGCGATGGCAAAACCTCGCCTTACCCCCTCAACTTTAGTCGATCCGCAGACCGGAATGAACGTCATCAGCGGCCAGCGCAGCAGTTTCGGCATGTTTTTTAGACTAGCCGAAAATCCCTTCATTGCACGCCTTGACCGGCGTATTTCTGATGTGATAAATTTGCCGATGGAGAACGGCGAAGGGCTACAGATTTTGTATTACCCGACCGGCGCGCAGAGTGCGCCACATTTTGATTTTTTGGTGCCGTCCAATGCAGCAAATCACGCTTCGCTACAGCGCAGCGGACAACGCGTCAGCACGATGGTCACCTATCTGAACAATGTGGCATCCGGTGGCGAGACGGTATTTCCCGAAGCAGGATGGCGTGTTTCTCCACAGCAAGGTAACGCGGTTTATTTTGAGTATTGCAACAGCATGAATCAACTGGATCACGCTTCGCTACACGCTAGCAGTTTGATTGTTGAGGGAGAGAAATGGGTTGCCACCAAATGGATGCGGCAACGCCGGTTTATCTCTGCAGATGTTTCCTAATAATTACTATTCAGTCAGACAATCCGGCATACCAACAAGGAATTCAATGTGTAACCCAGTCTTCCGTAGCGCGCGACATCGCTATGCGGCCAGCGTGCAACGCGGCTTTACGCTGATCGAAATTATGGTCGTTGTCGTCATTATGGGGATTCTGGCAGCACTGATTGTGCCCAAATTAATGGGCCGTACCGACGATGCGCGGGTCATGGCGGCGCGGCAGGATATTTCGACCTTGATGCAGGCGCTGAAGATCTACAAGCTCGATACCCGCCGCTATCCGACTACTGAACAAGGGTTGCAGGCGCTGGTGGTGAAGCCAGCCACCGGAGCGGATGGCTGGAAAACCGGCGGTTACATCGACAAGGTGCCAAAAGATCCTTGGGGAAACCCGTATCAATATCTGTCGCCGGGCATAAAAGGCGAGATTGATGTGTTTAGCTATGGCGCGGATGGTCAGCCGGGTGGCGAAGGTAACGATGCGGATATCGGTTCGTGGGATCTTTAATGCCCGTTGCGCTATCTCGCTCACAGCGCGATTTACGGCAGCCGATGCGCTCGCAGGGCTTTACCTTGCTAGAGCTGTTGGTAGTGGTCGTGATTGCGGGTATTACGCTGGGGGTTGTATCGTTTCGTGCATTAAATAATGATCGACAGGCATTACAGAGCGACGCGCAACGGATTGCGCTTTTGCTACAGTTGACCCGCGACGAAGCGATTTTGCGAAATCGACCGACCGCGTTTGAAGCCGACGGTGACGGCTATCGTTTTCTGGTCAGTGGGGCTGCCGGCTGGCAGGCGTTGGATCAAAATGACTTGCTGCGACCGCGTACATTTACGCGCGCGCCGCTGCGCTTGTCGATAGCGCCGGCGCAGGTGAATACCGGATCGGCGGCGACACTGCGGATTACTTTCGGCCGTGAACCTATCGATAAGCCATTTTTGCTAACACTGAATGCCGGGGACGATAGCGTGGTTGTACGCGCTGATGGCATTGGTCATTTTTCCATTGAATAGATGACCATTTCAGTCTTTCGAGCCGGCTCTCGGAAACCACACCTGGCAGCAGGCTTCACGCTGCTGGAAGTGCTGGTCGCATTGGTCATTGTCGGCACGGCGCTGGGTGCCAGCTTACGTGCCATTGGCAGTCTGGCAAAAAATGGTAGCGGTTTACGGGTCACGATGATGGCGACCTGGTCTGCTGAAAATCAACTAACGCAAATTCGTCTGGCACATATCTGGCCACCGCTTGGCGACGCTTCTTTTAGCTGCCCGCAAGACGGCTGGCAACTGCGTTGTGAACAACATGTGTTAGCGACGCCGAATCCTTATTTCAGACGCGTTGAGGTGCAGGTTTTCGACGACGCCGATCCACTGCGACAGATCGTTAAATTGACACAAGTGGTATCAAATGGCGCGTAAGTTGGCGGATTCTCCGCTCTTATATACGGTGGTTAAACGTTGCTCCGGCGGCTTTACGTTGGTCGAAATGATCGTCGCCATCGGCATACTGGCGCTGGTCGCCGTGCTTGGATGGCGCGGTTTGGACGGTATCGTGCGCGCCCGCGTTGCGCTGACCGCCGAACTGGAACAAACGCGTGGTATGCAACTGACGTTTGCACAATTACAGAGCGACACTGCGCAGCTTGCGCCAGCCGCATTGATAGGCGCACGTCCGGCATTGGCGGCAACGGCAAATGGCCTCACCATGATTCGATTGGTGCTGGCCGATCAACAGCCCACTCGATTAGAGGTGGTGAGTTACCGTTTGCGCAATGGCGTACTGAGCCGTCAGGAATCGCCATCAACCCGCGCTTTGCCAGACCTTGACGCTGCATGGCAAGCGGCAGTCAGCGATACCAACAACGCCGCGGCTGGCTTGCAACCAATAGTGTTGCAATCCGACATTGCGAGCATGCAAATACGCGTATGGGACCAGATCGGCCAAATCTGGCATGGGGCTGATGGCGCTGCGGCGGCTGGCTCGGCCAATTGGGCCGGGTTAGAAATGGGCTTGCAATTGCGCGGACACGATGGGCGCGCTGTGAAAACCTTTTTTCTGGGTGCGACGTGACCAAGTTGCTGCCCAGTCAATTTTCCGCACGGCAATTATCCCGCCAGCACGGCGTGGCGATTGTGACTGCGTTGCTATTAACCGCGCTGGCGGTCACGCTGGTATCTAGCTTGTTCTGGCAGCAGCAGGTGCAAGTACGGTCGATTGAAAATCAACGACTGCAATTACAGAAAGACTGGATTTTGCGCGGCGCACTTGATTGGGCAGCGACGATATTGCGGGTCTCCGCTAGTGGGTCAAATGTCGATTATCTGGGTCAATCCTGGTCTTTACCATTGGCGGAGACGCGTCTCGATAGCTACGTGGATGGGGCTCAGGCCAGCGGCGGCAGTGCAAACGACAACGAAGTTATTCTGTCGGGCCGTATCGTCGATGCGCAGTCGCGCTACAACTTGACCAATCTGAGTAGCAATGGCGCAGTCAACCCGATTGAACTGGCGACCTTTAAGCGGCTGCTAATCAACTTGCATTTGTCGCCAGACTTGGGCGATACCGTGGCCGCAGCCGTGGCGGCCACACAAGTTTCAAAAGCGCCCCAAAATCAAGCTGCTTCAACGGATACCAATGTTGCATTGCCCCTGCTGCATACCGAGGATTTGCTGGCGTTGCCTGGCATCAGTCCGGCGATTCTCCGCAGCTTGCAAGACTTTGTTGTGGTGCTACCAATAATGACGCCTATCAATCTGAATACCACGTCGGCAGCGGTATTGAACGCTAGTTTTGAAGGCTTGTCGCCATCAGATGCAGCATCGCTGATTGCCAGTCGTACGGCAGCTTACTTTCGCGATGGTGCGGATTTTTCGACCCGTTTGCCCGGCAACACCGCGATTTCTGCGACCAGCAATCCTGAGCCGGTCGGATTTTCCAGTAGTTTTTTTTTGGTCTATGGCAACGTCCGCATGGGCCGTGCGACCAGCGATACCGTGTCATTAATTAAACGTGAATTCAATCACACCAGCGTGCTCTGGACTAAAGAACACTAGAAATGAGTGAGATTTTTTGAGTACTTTATTTATCCGACTTCCTTCGCGTGCGATGTGCGACAGCGCCGCCGAGGTCGCCATGCCACCATGCCTGTTTGCGTTGGTTTCTGACGCTGGCCAGATTGTGCAGCAAGGTTGCGAACCGATCGCTGCGCTGAGTTCTCTGATCGCGGAAGCCGAGCGGGCAGTGCTGCTGCTGGCCGCCGCTGATGTGACGCTGCTGCGCATGCCCGCGCCGCCGTTATCTGCCAGCCGCTTAAAGGCCGCGTTACCGCATCTGGTGGAAGATCATCTGCTCGTCGCGCCAGCCGATTGCGTGATGGTCATCGACAATGGGAAGCATCTGACAGGCGATAAGTTGCGACAGATTGCTGTGGTCCAGCGCGACTGGCTGACGTTGTTGGAGCAGACATTTACGGCGCTGGGTGCACGTCATTTGCAAGCCTTGCCTGCGCAACTTTGCGTGCCTTGGCGTGAGGATGGTGCTGTCGCCGTGATGACTGAATATGGTCTGGAAACTGACATCGCCTTACGTCTATCTACGCATGCAGGTATCGGCTGGTTGGCTGCGTCGGAGCAGTCCTTGCCACAAGACATCATTACTGGATTGCGGGGTGTCGTCCCGCAGCAGCCGATGACGCTGTATGTGCCTGCTGCCAGTTATACCGCCTATAGCGCTTGCGCCAGCGACGATATAACGGTGTTGGTTGATGATTGGGCGCACTGGATTGGCGCAATCCAGGGTGAACGCAATAACGGCGTAATGGATTTAATGGCCGGGCTGAATTTGCGCACTAACAATGTCCAGTGGCGCAATTGGCGTTGGCCATTGGGTCTGGTAATCGCCTTGCTGCTGGTGAATATCGTAAGCCTTAATCTCGATTGGTGGAATTTACGGCGCGAGGCGAATGCGCTGAGGACCGGCATGACCAATAGCTACCGCGCTGCCTATCCGAATGAGACCGTGATTATCGATCCGATTGCGCAGGCCCGGCAAAAGATTACGCTGGCCGAGCGGCAGGGCGGGCAGCTGGATGCCGATGATTTTATTCCGCTGGTGGCGCGCTTTGGTGATGCATGGGCTAGCTTGCCTGCGTCTAAAACAAGCGCAAAAGAGGCTATCGCGGGCGTGGAATATCACGATCATCAGCTTTTTGTACGGTTCAAAAATGCTGCGGATGCTGACGCTTATCGTTCTCAAATCAAAGCAGCGCTGGAAGCTGCACAGTTATCGCTGGTGTCGACGGAAGCAGCAGTATGGAAAATCGGACAAATTAAATGACAACCATACATGCGTTACCGATGCGACTCGCCCAGTTATTCCAAGATTTCTGGCAGCAGCGCCAGCCACGCGAACGCACTGTGCTGGGATGCGGCTTTGCAGTGGTTTTGTTGGCATTGCTGTATCTGGTATTGATTGATCCTGCACTTAGCGGACGACTGCGTTTGCAGAAGAGTCTTCCTGTTTTGCACCAGCAATCGGCACAACTGCAATCGTTGCTGACTAAGGCGGGGACCTTAGCAGGCCATGCAGCCCAGCCATCAGCCCCGATCAGCAAAGAGGCTATCGAAGCCGCGTTGCAGCGCAAGGGATTGCTGGCAAAAAGTATTGTTATGAGCGGTGATATTGCTAAGGTGCAACTGTCCGATGTGGCTTTTTCAGGTTTGCTGGATTGGCTTGACGATGCGCAGAAAACCTCGCAATGGCAGGTGATCGATGCCACCGTGAATGCGCAAGCGGGCACGGTGAATGCCAGCGTAACGCTGCGGCAGCAACAGCATGACTAGTATCAATCGCGTAGATAAAGATAAAGGAAAAAACCATCCATTTTTGTGGAGTGGCGCTGTGTTGTTGAGTGTGCTGATCACGCTGACGGTATTTCTGCCTGCTGCGTGGCTGGCGTCGGTGCTGGAAACGCAGACCGCTGGGCGCATTGTGTTGGGCGATGCGCAAGGCACGCTGTGGCATGGGTCTGCTTTTATTGGCGCGGCAGGTCCAAAAACCGATGGAAAAGACACTTTTACGCCGTTGTTACCGGGGCGCATTGTGTGGACATTGTCACCGTTGATGTTAGTCGGACGAACGGATCTGCGCCTGGAAAATGCGCTGGCGCTATCGCAACCGGTCAGCATCAGCGGCGATTGGCGGATATGGACCATTTCTGCCAGTAGCATTGCGTTACCGGCAGAACAGCTGACGGCATTGGGCGCGCCCTGGAATACCTTGCAACCATCCGGCCAGATGGTGCTGGCATGGCAGCCATTGCGGTTGTCGCTGGCGGCAAAACAGGGTGCCGATTTGCATGGATTGATGACATTGGCGTTGACGGCAATGGCTTCGCGGTTATCACCCGTCAAGCCTCTGGGTAGCTATCGCATTGGTCTGGATTGGCAGGGACAGCACGCAGCCATAGGCGTGGAAACGCTTAGCGGTCCGCTGCTGCTGGTTGGAAAAGGGATGTTGAATAACGGTCATGTAGATTTTTCAGGGACCGCGCAAGCGGCACAGGGTCAGGAAGAGAAGTTGGCGGGATTGCTACGCTTTCTTGGTCAGCCTAGTCGGATTAACGGCAAAGATGTCATCGAATTAGCATTTAAATCATGAAAACAAAATTATCGAAGTTGACCGCAAGTTTGCACGTCACTGGTGCCATTGTCATCTGTGTGGCTGCCATTGCTGTAACACCAGCTGCATTTGCAGCGAATACTGGTGCCATCGAAAGTACCAATGGACAAGCCGTGATGAATTTTGTGGGGGGCGATGTCGATTCTGTGATTAAGGCCATTGGTCAGTACGCCAATATCACTTTCATCATCGATCCGCGGGTCAAGGGAACGATCAATCTGGCATCAGAAAAACCCCTGACTAAGTCGCAAGCGGTGGCGTTGCTGGCGTCGACGCTGCGCTTGCAAGGCTATGCGCTGGTAAGCGGCGACGGCTTTGTGAAGGTGGTGCCGGAAGCCGATGCCAAGTTGCAGCTATCGTCGACTCAGGCGCGCTCTGCCCGTGGCGATCAGATCGCGACGCAAATTTTTTCGCTGAATTATGAATCCGCAGCAAATATTTTGCCGGTGCTGCGACCGCTGATTTCGCCCAATAACACGATTAACGCTAATCCCGGTAACAACACGCTGGTCGTTACCGACTATGCCGAGAACTTGCAACGTCTGGGAAAAATGATCGCTGCGCTGGACGTGCCTGCGGTCAGCGATCTGGATGTGATTCCGATCCGCTACGCCGTCGCCAGCGATATCGCCGTTATGACTGAAAAATTAATGGATAGCGGCCCGGCGGCGCAAGGGGCGAGCGATAGCGGTCGGATTATAGTTTTAGCCGATTCCCGCACCAATTCCGTGATTGTCCGTGCGCCGTCCAGCGGTCGCGCTAATCTCGCCAAGGCGCTGATCGCTAAACTTGATCAGCCGACGACGCAAGTCGGTAACGTGCACGTGGTGTACCTGAAAAATGCCGATGCGGTGAAACTGGCGCACACGTTACGCTCGATAGTCTCGTCCGATACATCATCGACCTCAACGCCAGCATCTGCATCCTCTTCAGCCTCATCATCATCCAGCCCAGCTGCGGCTAGCGGCAGTATGTTGCAAAGTTCGGCCAGCGGTGCTGCGCCGACAGCATCGCCAGGCGGATCTGCGCAATCCTCCAATAGCAACGGCGGTGGCTTTATTCAGGCTGACGAAACCACGAATACGCTGATCATTACCGCTAGCGAGCCGGTATATCGCAGCCTTCGGGGCGTGATCGATCAGCTCGATACGCGTCGTGCCCAAGTCTATGTTGAGGCGTTGATCGTAGAAGTGACGGATACGGTAACGGCGCGGCTTGGTGTGCAATGGCTGGCGCTCAGCGGTAATTCCACTAGCAACTATCGGGTGGGCGGCGGCACCAGTTTCGGCACCGGCGGCGACAATATCGTGAATCAGGCGATCTCGCTTAGTTCTAGTTCTGGCAGTCCATTGCCGCCCAGCAATGGTTTGACGATAGGTATATTCCGCCAAATCGCGGGCAAAATTGGACTGGGTGCACTGGCAACGGCACTCGATGGAAAAGACGGCAGCAGCGTGTTGTCGATGCCTAATTTGCTGACGCTGGACAATGAAGAAGCCAAAATCATCGTCGGCCAGAACGTGCCGTTTATTACCGGTTCGTATGTGCCGAATTCCGGCGGTGCGGCGCAGAATCCATTTCAGACGATTGAGCGTAAAGATGTCGGCGTCGGCTTGCGCGTAAAACCGCATATTTCCGAAGGCGGCACGGTGCGTATGGAAATCTCGCAGGAAGTTTCTAGCGTGGACCCCACCAGTCTGACCAATCCGGCCGGATTGACGACCAATAAACGTTCGTTGGATACCAATGTGGTGATGAACGATGGCGAGATTATCGTGCTGGGCGGGTTGATTGGCGACAATAAAGCCAACTCAGTCCAAAAGGTGCCTTTATTGGGCGATCTGCCGTTTATCGGCAATTTCTTTAAATATCAAAGTGGCTCACGGGCAAAAACCAATCTGATGATCTTTTTGCGACCGACGGTGATTCGCAATCAAGATCAAAGCGGTACTGTCGTGGCCGACCGCTACGATTACATGCGTCAGGGTCAGATGAGCGTCGAGCCGGGAAAGTCTCTGTTAAAGGATTTTGGCTCCGCGGTTGTCCCGGCACTACAAGATGGGGGCCCGTTCATGCAATTGCCTGCTAAAGCATCAGGCTTGCCAAAAGTGCCGTTATCGGAAGCAGTAACGCCGCCGACGTTGGCACCGGCGGCATTGCCGGACCGCACACCATGAGCACGTTACCCATGGCGGACACCCGTTTGTTGCCCTATGCATTCGCCCGAAAATTTGGGTTGTTGGCGCAACGCGACGAGGGTGTAAATACGGCCGCAATTACGCTGTGGATATCCGAGGCAACGCAACCGAGCGCGATTGCTGAGGTCAGTCGGCGTTTCGGCCGTATCCGCTTGCAAACAATGCCGCACAGCGCACTGGAAACGGCGATTGCCAAAGCGTATGAAGGGGCGGGCGGCGATGCGGCGCAGGTGGTGGATGAATTTGAATCCGATCTGGATTTTGCGCGCCTGATGCAGGATTTGCCCGCAATCGAAGACTTGCTGGAGTCATCCGATGATGCGCCAGTGATACGGATGATTAACGTATTGTTGACACAGGCTTTGCGTGATGGTGCCTCCGATATTCATATCGAGCCGTTTGAACAAATTTCTGTAGTACGCTTCCGCATCGATGGCGGTCTGCGCGATATCGTGCGGCCAAAGAAGGCGGTGCATGCGTCGCTGATTTCACGCGTCAAAATCATGGCGCAACTGGATATCGCCGAAAAGCGCTTGCCGCAGGATGGCCGTATCACGCTGCGTATCGGCGGCAAACCGGTCGATGTACGGGTCTCGACGCTGCCGACTGGCCACGGCGAACGCGTGGTACTGCGTCTGCTGGATAAGGACGCCGGACGTCTGAATTTGCAGCATCTTGGCATGAGTCCTGAGATGCTGCCGCAGTTTGAAAAGCTGATTGCACAGCCGCATGGGATTGTGCTGGTGACTGGGCCGACTGGCTCGGGTAAGACGACGACGCTGTACGCCGCGTTATCGCAGCTAAACACGGGCGACACGAATATTCTGACGGTTGAAGATCCGATTGAATACGAACTGGCTGGCGTCGGTCAGACGCAGGTTAATGCGCGCATCGATATGAGCTTTGCCAAGGCGCTGCGGGCGATGCTGCGGCAAGATCCTGACGTGATTATGATCGGAGAAATCCGTGATCTGGAAACCGCACAAATCGCGGTGCAAGCGTCGCTTACCGGGCATTTAGTATTAGCGACGTTGCATACCAATGATGCCGCAGCAGCCGTGACGCGATTGCTGGATATGGGGATCGAACCATTCTTGTTGTCGTCATCGCTGCTGGGTGTGGTTGCGCAACGGCTGGTGCGTAAATTGTGCACGCATTGTCGTCGTCATGACGGTGAAGTATGGCATGCGGTGGGCTGCGAACGTTGCGGTCATACCGGTTACCACGGGCGTATCGGGGTCTATGAATTGTTGCTGGCAACAGATGAGATTCAGTCGCTGATTCACCACCGCGCTTCGGAAGCGGAGATCCAACAAATCGCGCAACGCGATGGCATGCAAACCATGCGGTCCGATGGCGAACGTTGGTTGCGGGACGGCGTCACGACGCAGGCGGAATTGTTGCGGGTGACTAAAGAATAATGCAGACGATGTCTAACCTAAGCGAGAACTAGCGTGCCAGCATTTCGTTATGAAGCGGTGGATGCCGTCGGCGGCACAGTCAAAGGTGTGCTGAATGCCGACAGCGCTAAAGTGGCTCGCACCGATTTGCGTGCGCAAGGCTTATTGCCGATTTCGGTCGAGGCAGTAGGGGCGCAAATGGACGCCGCCGGAAATCTGCAACGGCGACGCTTTGGCGAACATTTATCGACGATAGAAATCGCCTTGTTTACCCGGCAATTAGCCAGTTTGTTAGAAGCCAGTCTGCCACTGGAGCAGGCTCTGACCGCCTTGCTGGAGCAGGCCGAGCGGACGTATCAACGCGATTTGATTGCCTCGATTCGGTCCGATGTCATGGGGGGAGCATCGCTATCCAGCGCACTCGCCAGTCATCCGCGTGATTTTGTGGATATTTATCGTTCGCTAGTCGCTTCGGGTGAACAAATCGGTCAACTAGCGCGCGTGTTGTCGCGCCTGGCCGATTACATCGAACGACGCAATGCTTTGGTACAAAAGATCAAACTGGCATTCACTTATCCCGCTATCGTGACGGTGGTGGCAATGGTGATTGTCATTTTTTTGCTGACGTATGTCGTCCCGCAGATCGTGGCGGTATTTGCCAATACCAAGCAGAAACTGCCCTTATTAACGGTATTGATGTTGGGCGCGTCCGACTTTGTGCGGCATTATGGCTGGCTGGTCCTGATCGGGTTGATTACGTTATTTTATAGCTGGCGTACCGCATTGAAAAACCCAGCAACAAAAATGCGCTGGCATACCTGGTTGTTGAGCGCCCCGATATACGGAAAATTCGAGCGCAGCCTGAATACCGCACGCTTTGCCAGTACGCTGGCGATTACTACCGGATCAGGCGTGCCGATCTTGAAAGCACTGGAAACCAGCCGCGATACGCTTTCTAATCTAGCCTTGCGAGAGCAAGTTGATACGGCGGCGGCGAACGTGCGCGAAGGCGTCGGGCTGGCACGGGCATTGGCGCTGCACAAACATTTTCCGCCGATGCTGATTCATATGATTCGCGCTGGCGAAGTGACCGGAGAATTGCCCGCCATGCTTGAGCGTGCCGCCAATGCGCAGGAGCAAGATCTGGAACGACGCGCAATGACCATCGCTGGGTTGCTGGAGCCAGCATTAATTCTGGCAATGGGCGTGGTGGTATTGCTGATTGTATTGGCGGTGCTGATGCCGATTATTGAAATCAATCAGTTGGTGCGCTAGTTGCGTAGCGCAATGACAATCGCAGGGGAACACCGCATGAATAGCTATTCGGCAACAAATGTAAGTCACACACTGCAGCGACATAGCAAGCGTTTGCCGGGGCTGCTTAGTCTGATCTTGTGCATCGCACTGTGCGTTTGCAGTACTTACTGGATCATGCAGCTAGTCAAGCCAGCATCGCGTGTCTTGCTTCCGATGCCACAGACGGAGGTGCCGCAGATCGATATTGCCTCGGCGTCAGGATTGTTCGGTGACCCCGCAGGACTAGCGGTTGCTGCAAGTAATTACCGTTTGGTGGGTGTGGTCGTGGCAAAAAATCCCGCCGAAAGCGTTGCAGTGATCAGTGCTAATGGTAAGCCGCCAGAATCACTCAGAATCGGCAAAGAAATCATGCCGGGAGCCAGCATCAAGGAAGTCCATGCGACTTATGTGCTGGTGTCTGAAGGAGGTATTCTCAAGCGTTTGATTTTGCCAGAACATGCACAGATGAATGCTGGGCTAGCCGAGGTGTCGCCGGTGCGTAAATAGTACGAGCATGAATGTGCGCGATGTAATCACATTAGAAAATTTGCGTACATAGAATACAAAAATGACCGCGATGTATTTAACGGTCATCTCAAACATAATTCAAAAAAATGCAAATTGACGTTCGCCAATTTGCATTTCAATGTTATTGCGTTAGTACGGCGCCAGTTACTACGATCTCGACACCCCATTGTGGATTTGCCAGTTGTGCCTGCACTGTTGCGCGTGATGGGCAGTGACCTTTTGGAATCCATTCATCCCATGCCGCGTTCATCTCCGCAATTTGTGCGATGTCTTTGAGGAAAATCTGACAGGACAGAATTTGGCTCTTGTCTGATCCGGCTTCTTTCAGCAATCTTTCGATATCAGCAAGTACTTCAGCAGTTTGTTCCTTAAGGCCAAGGGCGATGCTGTTACGTGGCACGCGTCCGGCCAGATAGGCAACATTGTTGAATATGGAGACGTCTGAGAGGCGCACGCCGATGTTAATACGCGAAATTTCTTTAGTGGTCATGTGTCATATTTCCAGGGTTGAGGTAAATGAATTACGTGGTTTGTATAGCCTGCGATCAGGCTGCTTTGATCTTTGGTTTGTAACGTTCGACGCGGATATCGGCTTGTCGCTGATGTCCTGCAAAACCTTCCAGTGCGCAAAGGCGTGCGCAGTATTCACCGATCTGCCAGCTAGCATCTTCTGTCAAGCGTTGAAAGGTGACGGTTTTAATGAATTTTCCGACCCAAAGACCGCCAGTAAAGCGTGCAGCGCGGGAGGTTGGCAACGTATGATTTGTACCGATGACTTTGTCGCCGTAACAGACGTTGGTCTCTTTGCCTTCAAATAGCGCGCCATAATTTTTTAACCGGTGTCGGAAAAACGCCGGATTGCGGGTCATCACCTGGACATGCTCGGACGCATATGCATCGCTTACCTGCGCCATTTCTTCCGGGCTGTCACATACGATTACTTCCCCGTGGTTTTCCCAGGCAGGTCGTGCAATCGCTGCTGTGCTGAGGGTCTGAAGCTGGCGCTCAATTTCCGCAATAACCTGCTCGCCCAAGAGGGTAGAGTCAGTTATAAAAATGGCTGGAGAATCAACGCCATGTTCCGCCTGACCGAGTAAATCAATGGCGATTAATTCTGCATCGCAGCTGTCGTCGGCGATAACTAACGTCTCGGTAGGACCGGCGACAAGATCAATCCCCACTGTACCGAAGAGTTGACGTTTGGCTTCCGCGACGTAGGCATTGCCGGGGCCAACAATCATATCGACCGGTTCGATGCCTTCAACCCCAAAGGCCATCGCTGCGAGCGCGTGTGCACCGCCCATGCAGTAAATTTCATCGGCCCCCGCCAATTTCATCGCTGCGACTACCGCGTCATTTGGCTTCCCTTGAAAGGGCGGGGTGATGGCGACAATCCGCGCTACGCCTGCAACCCGCGCCGTGACTACACCCATATGGGCCGATGCAACCAGCGGATATTTGCCGCCCGGCACATAGCATGCTGCGCTACTGACGGGGATATTCTGATGACCGAGGATTACCCCAGGACGGGTTTCTATCTCTAAATCCTGCAATGAAGCTTTTTGCGCCTGTGCGAAGTTCGTGATCTGTTCTTGTGCAAATCGAATATCCGCTAACGCTTGTTCTGGCACGCGTGCAATGCAGGCGTTAATTTCCTCCGTTGTCATCCGAAATGACAGGGGCTGCCATTTATCAAAGCGATTTGAGTAGTCCTGCAATGCTGAAAGGCCTTCTGTCCGTATGCGCTGCAGAATTTCGGTAACCGTCGCACGCACCTTTTCGCGATCCGCAACGACCATTTCAGGGCTGACTGATTTGAGCTTTTTCATAATATTTTTTAGTTAAAAAATGTACAAGTTAAATGGAGAGAATCAGATTTTTTTGGTTTCCAAGGACTTCTTTTATGGATTTTCGACTACGTTTAATGCCTTCCAGAGTTTCTTCTGCGACGCCTTTTTGATCTCCTGAAATAAGCATATCGATCATCGATTCGTGTCCGGTCTTCCAGGCCTTGGCGCGATTGCTTGTTGTGACGCTTATGTAGAGAATGCGAAGCGATTCTTCGTGTAATTGCGCCAGTGTGTTAGCCAGCCGACTATTGCCACAGGCGCGAGCAATGCCAATGTGAAATGCGGCGTTCGCTAAAAGAAAATCACGCTTTGCTTCTACATCGTGCAAGTCATAATCTCTGGTACAGGCCTCGTTTAGCGTGCTCAAGTATGTCCTTGTCACATTACCGGCAGCCAAACGCGCGGTTTCAGGCTCAATTAACTCTCGGGCATCAAATATTTCGTCGATGTCTTTAAGCGTTAAGGGCAAGACCACGTGGCCTTTGCGGGGCTTGCTTTGCAACCATCCGGCCTCTTTCAAGCGCGCTAGTGCACTGCGTACCGGCGCTTTCGTCACTGCGTATTCGGCCGCAAGCGAACTTTCAGAAATATCCGATCCTGGAAACAGGTCGCAAGTAATCACGCGTCGCTTGATATCGTCAAATATTTGCTGTTGCAGAGACTGGTCTGAAATACTGAAGTCTGGAAATGTTTGCAGAGTTGGTTTCATCATTGTTCCTACTTAAAATCGTTCAATTGAGAATGGCGTCCATTCATTATGGGTGTGCTTATCCAATCCACCCATCGCGATGTCGCGCACAACACGTCCGGTAAAAGAAGCACCAGTCAGGCCAACATGGCCATGGCCGAATGCACAAATAACGCGGGGATTATTCGGAAGGGGGCCGATTACCGGTAAAGAATCCGGCGTGCACGGTCTGTGTCCCATCCACTCACTGGTTTGTTCAACGTTTACCGTTGGATACATCTGCTGGGCCAGATCACGCAATAATGCAAAGCGTCGCCTTGTTGGCGGTGCGTTCAGACCTGCAATTTCAGCAGTTCCGGCAACTCGGAGGCCATCGTCCATAGGTGTGACCAAGGTTTTTTTCTCGCTCCATAATACGTTGCGTGTCGCCTTGACGCCAGAGTGTGCAATTTGGATGTGATATCCGCGCTGACTTTCCAAAGGTGCCTTCCAGCCCAATGGTTGGATCAATTCGTTTGACCATACCCCGGTTGCCAAAACAACTTGCCCGGTTTGTATGGAATTGCCATCCGTATGAATAAGCACACTGTCCTCAAGAGGCGCGATACGTTGGACGCTTCCAGAAATAAATTTCGCCCCGTTCTGAATACACGCCTGAATAAGCATCTGTACAAGCTGTTGCGGATTTGAACAGTGTCCGTGGGTTGGAAAGAATATGCCCGATCCAAACATTGGCGAGAGCGCCGGCTCGAATTCTCTGAGCTGTTTGCTATCCAGAATCAGTTGTTCTATCCCCAGTGACTTTCTTGCTTCTATCGCTGATTTTTCCTGTTCGAATCCTTCCTTTGTGCTGTACAGATAAAGCTGTCCGACTTTATGGATTAATTGTTCGGCACCAGCAAATGTGAATAGAGGCAAGTAATCGTCAAATGAAGCGCGCAGCATCTTGCGCATTCCTGTTGCTGCAAGCGCCGACTTGGCGGGCGTGCCTTGTCTGAGAAATTTTATGAGCCACGGTGTCGCTGCCGGGATGCGCTTCCATGCGACGACTAACGGTCCGTCGGGATCGAATAGCCAGCCGGGGATATGTTTAAACATGTCTGGCGTAGCTAATGGGAAGCTAATACTTGGGCTTAGTCCACCGGCGTTTCCAAAAGAGCAGCCCTCGCCGGGAAGCAAGCGATCAATAATAGTGACCTTTTTCCCAGCCAGAACCAGATTGGCGGCGCATGCAGCGCCGACGATACCTGCCCCAATGACGACAACATCATCTTTCAATTTGTTCTTCCTTTTATGCAAAACGGCGCTTAGCCAAGCGATTCCGAACCAGATAAGTGGCCGCCATTAAGAACAGCACGCCAGCAAACAGAAGAACGGAGACAGCGGCTAACGAAGGGCTGACTTTGAGCAAGGCGTCATCCCACATTTGCTTAGGTAACGTGGTGAAAAGTCCTCCGCTGACGAATAGCGATAGCGTCAGGTCATCGAAAGAAGTTACAAAGGCGAAGATAAATGCTGAAACGACACCGGGCATGATGATAGGCAGCGTCACCATCCGTAACCGTGTGGATGTTCTTGCGCCGAGGATACTGGCGGCTGCATCTAAACGGCGGTCATATGACTTTAATGTCGCGGTTACCGTAATCACGACATAGGGCAGCGCGAGTGCGGCATGTCCGATTGCCAGCGCAATCGATGAGCCTACTAAACCAAGTCGCGATAAGACGTAAAAGAGGCCGAGGGCGACGATGATTCTTGGCAGGATAAGCGGCGCTAATAGCAGGCCTAACATGAGCGACCGGAACGGGACTCGATGCTGGGCGAATGCAAAGGCTGCCGGAATGCCAATGACCGATGCAAGAACCGCCGCTAGCGTACCGACCCAGAGCGATCTCACAAACGCGCCAGTCCATACTGGTGAGTTGTACAAATCCTGATACCAATGGAGGGTAAAACCCCTCGGTGGCCAGTCAATAAACGCACTCGTCGTGAACGATTCAGGGATGAGCAACACCACTGGCAAAATCATCACTGCAAGGACGATTATTGAAAGAATTCGTACCCCGGAACGCACATCCTGACCTGTATTGCGGCGGATGGGTATTAACGCAAAGAGGCGATTTGTCCATTGTCCCAGCTTCCAATAAGTGCCGTGCTTTAGCGCACGTATCCATGCACCCAGCTCGGATGGATTGGTATTATTGCTTCGCATTTGTTCCCCAGCCAGACTAGACAAGCCGACCAGCCGGTCGTATATCCAATAAATGACTAACGTAACGATCAATGTGACAACGGATAGTGCTGCGGCAAGTCCCCAGTCCATCATCTCTTGAACTTGTTGGATGATGAGCTGCGCAATCATGGTCTGGCGCGGTGAACCGAGCAAAGCTGGCGTAATAAAGAAGCCGAGCGCAGAGACAAAAGTCGAAAGCCAGGCGGCAGTTACGCCCGGTGCGCAGAGCGGTAAATAGACTACAAAAAAGGACACTGCTGGTCGTGCGCCTAGTGTTGCTGAAGCTGGAACCAGACGCTTATCCATGGATTGCAATACCGGCAGCATGGTCAGAACCGCCAACGGTAAAAGAACATGCACCAGCCCGACGATGACACTAAAGCTTGTATAAAGTAATTCAAATGGTTCGTTCGTTATGCCGAGGCTTATCAATGTACTGTTCAACAGGCCCGATCGGCCGAGGATGACGATCCATGCAATCGTTTTGACAAGGAAGCTTGTCCAAAAAGTCAGCAGCACGCCCATCCACAGTAATTGCTGCCAGCCACTTGAGGCGCGGGTAATCGCAACGGCGACCGGAAACGCCGCAATGACGCTGACCGATGCGGCGATCGCCGCCAGAAACACACTGTGCCCAAGGACTTGTGCATAAATCGGCGTGTGAACCAGACGTGAAAATGCGTTATATGAAAATCCGGCCGGACTATTCAGTGAGGCTAATAACAGCAACGTTACCGGAATGAAAACGGTCGCCGCCAGGAATAACATTCCCGGCGATAAAAGCGCCAGACCTGCCCAACTGCGGCGTGAATTGTGCTTGCCGCTCATGGCGCAACTCCAAATATCAGCCCATCGCTTTTATTGAAGCTCAGCTTTGCAAGGCCAGATGGTTTTGGGGCGTTGCGTGCAGTCAAACCTACCACGACCATTTCAGTGTCATGCGTTATTTGGAGTCGGGTGCGCGCAATAGCGCCGCCAATGACATGGCTGATGACGTGACCGGTTATCTGATTATCTGACGCATGGTCGGCTGATGTAAGGACTTTGATTGCTTCCGGACGCACTAGCAATTGACATTTGTCGCCGGGGATAAGGGCATCGACAACCTTGCCTTGCAATACGAGATTCTCGCCTGCGCGTATAGTTCCGTTTTCTCCCTCTCGCGATGCAAGAACGCCATGAATCCGGTTGGATTCACCGAGAAAGCTAGCGGCGAATACCGACTTGGGCGAGAAATAAAGTTCATGCGGTGGGGATACCTGTTCAATCCGCGCGTCGTTCATCAGACAGATGCGATCAGACATGGTCATCGCTTCTTCCTGATCATGCGTGACATACAAGACTGTGATGCCCAGTTCCTGTTGTAGTTGACGAATTTCGGCTTGCATGTGAGTACGCAACGATTTGTCGAGCGCGGCTAACGGTTCGTCCATCAACACCACCGAAGGGCGATGGACAATTGACCGCGCTAATGCGATGCGCTGTTGTTGTCCACCTGACAGTTCCGAAGGAAATCTGTTTTTAACGCTAGGCAATTTGACCTGATCCAGAACTTCTACTACGGCTGCATGAATCTTGTCCTTGCTATACCCCTTCATTTTGAGCGGGAAAGCAATGTTCTCGAACACTGTCATGTGCGGAAAAAGCGCGTAGCTTTGGAACATCATGCCGACGTCGCGCTCGTAGGGTTGTTGTTGTGTCGCCTTCCGTCCATCGATCCAGATATCACCCGATGTAGGCGCGACTAATCCCGCGATCATCATTAGTAGCGTGGTTTTTCCGGATCCCGAGGGGCCCAGCAAAGTCACGAACTCACCTTGCCTGATACTTAATGTACTTTCTTGAAGGGCGAAGGTATTGCCGTATCTTTTGGATATCCCTGAGACGACCAGTTTCGATGACGTGACCGCTTCCAAAGTATCATGCGGGCTACGGACCAAATGTGGTTTGGGCGCGTGAGTTTGTACCGCGGAGGCAATATCGGATTTTAAATTTGACATGGGATATGAGGTACTCATGATGAACGTGTCTCGGTCACGATAGCAGCCAGGTATTGAAGCGCTCGGTCAGATTGTCTTTATTTTCTGACCAATAACGTCCATCAATCTGGATCGATGAGGCCATATTTTCTGGGAATGTGGGCAGCTTCTTTGCTTTGACAGGGTCGATATATTTGTATGCATCCGGGTTAGACGGGCCATACGAAAGATGCTTGGTGTAAAGGGCCTGACGCTGGGCGTCGCAGGTGAATTTGATGAACTCTCTGCACATATCCGCTTTTGGCGTTCCTTTGAGGATCGCGAATCCTTCAACGCTCCAAAGCCCTTGATTCCAGATGATTTTCACCGGTGCGCCCTCATCGATGACCGTTTGGGCACGGGCGTTCCAGGTTGTACACATATCGACTTCGCCAGCCTTCAATAGCTGTGATGTTTGCGCACCGCCGGTCCACCAGACTTGCACATCTTTTTTGATTCTTGATAGATTTTCAAATGCTTTTTGCGTATTGATGGGATAGACGGCTTCACCACGTTTCAGTGTCGCCAGATAAGCCTCTTCCAACGTATCTGCAGGGTTGCGGCGTATAGCGCGTCTGCCGGGAAAGTCTTTTACATTAAAAAAATCTGCCCATGAATTTGGCATTGGCCGATCTTTAAACTTATCTGTGCGGATGGCTAATACGGACTGCAATACCAGCGTTGCAATCAAATACTGGGATCGAAATTTTTCTGGAATTTCCGGCGCATTGACCTTGACTTCTTCAAGGTAGAAACCGGTTTTTTTGTCGGTCAACACATCAGCGGATTGCCGGTTTAGCAATGCCATATCCCAAGCATAATTCTTTGATTCAACCATCCCTTTAATGAGCGAAGTCGGATCGCTTTGGGCGACTACAGGGATTATTTCAATTCCCGTTGCGGCTTTAAAAGGTTTATAAAAAGCCTCTCCAAAGCCATCCGAATAGGGGCCGCCTGGGTCTCTTATAACTAGCTGCTTTGATTGGGCTCTGGCTGAAGTCCAGATTGTGGGAAATGCCATGACAGATACGGCAGCCCCTACTTTTTTTAGTGCGCTGCGGCGGGACGTTACGTCTTCTTTAATAGAATCCATGTGATGACATCTCCAAGACAAGGTTGAATTTGATTTTATTATGACATGTCATTACGTTTATTGACATGTCATTGAAATATATGACATGTCAGTGAGGCGGTCAAGTTTTTTTGAGAAATTTGCTTCAACTTGGCATGGGCAGCGTAGTTCATTGTGATTAAGTAAATATCTGCCCAATTATTTGCTGGAAATATCTCCCAAAAACGCTCACGAATTGACCGTCGCTCTAGTGAGTTTTAGCGAAACTACCCGAGCATTTAGCCGCCAAATTGCATAGGATGCGTATAAAACCGTGTAAAATTCCAGTGATTACAAATCACGTCATTTTTGGCCTTCAGTGACGATAAAGCCCTGAATATTCAGGGCTTTATGTTTTTTGACATAACGCGTTTCAGTTTATATTCGCATCTTGGTGTCACCCGCTACAGGGATACGCATCAAGAGGGCACACCGACTTGCCTGACCAACTTGCGCCGGTCGATTTTCAACTTTTTTATTACATCTGGAATAAGTAACATGCTGATCATTACCATCAAACAAGGTAAAGAAAAAAGCCTGCTGGTTCGCCAGCCATGGATTTACGCTTCGGCTATTGAGCGCGTCGATGGCAAGCCGGGCGAAAACATGCAGTTTGGCGCCACCGCGCTGGTGCATTCTTCTTCAGGTAAATTTCTGGCGCGTGCAGCGCATAGCCCTAAATCAGAAATCCGTGCACGGGTCTGGACTTTTGACCAAAACGAAGCGGTTGATCATGCCTTTATGAAGCGTCGCATCAAAGCTGCTGTGTCCGCACGCAGCATGGCTGGTGGGGCAAAAAATAGTGCAGCGACGGATGTCGTGCATCTGGTGATGGCCGAAAAGGATGGTTTGCCCGGTTTATTGGTCGATTGGTACGGCGGTCGTAAAGGCTATTTAATCTGTGAATTTCAGGCCGCTGGCGTAGAAGCCTGGAAGGTGCCTATCGTTAAAGCGTTGATGGCTGAGACGGATTGTCCCAACGTGTATGAGCGTTCCGATGAGCTGATCCGTAAAGGCGAAGGTTTACTGGACGTATCCGGTGTGCTGGCCGGAGAAGAACCGCCAGATGAAACGCAGTTCACGGAAAATGGCGTGCGTTTTGCTGTGGATATCAAGACCGGCAAAAAAAGTAAATATCGATAGTTTGATCGCTGCATAGTCAGCATTTTTTAGTCTGGCGCAGAAAATGTGCGCTATCTTTTTTAGAGAAGATAGCGCGCAATGTGTAACTGGTTTTTTCTGTACTGCTTGCTGTATTCCGCCAGGATTTTTACGCCAGGATTTCGAGTATGCGTAAAGTGCTACTCTCTACTAAATCCGCGGCTTGCGCTTTCCATGTCATCACGTGCGGCGCATCAAAATGTTGATGCAGCAATTCACGACTTTCCCATCTCTCGAAGAAGACGAAGGTACGGGGATCGTCTAAATCGCGATGCAAATCATATTGGATGAAGCCAGGATCGCTTTGCGTGGGCGCAATCAGTGCACGCATCGCTGCTTCCATGTTTTCTTCTTGTCCAGGTTTGGCGGTATTGATCGATATGACGGCGACGTGTGACATGCGTTTCCTTTTTTGCGGTGAATGTCAGACAGTACAGCAGGATAGGGTTGCGCGTACGAACGATTCAACGTCACTAGTGTAAAGAAAGCCTGAGATGAACGACACAATAAATCCCGCAAGTCATGAAGATATGCTGCCGATCGGTATGTTGGGAAACGGACGGGGCACGGCGAAAGCGATGGAGACAGTCGCCATTCGCAAAACCAATATTGAAGGATGGCAGCCGTTTCATTATGAAAAAATTTCGGCGACCGAATTTGAAGTCAGTGGCGGTATTCCGGCCATTATCGGCGGCGCAAAAAGATGGCCCGAACCGCATACCACCGTGATTGTTTCTGAAGAAGAACTCGCGCAGGAATTGGAGGCGGTGTCGGAAGAGGCGCCGGCAGGGAATGACGACAGTGTCCGTGTAGCAGCACCTGCCGTTTTGGTGTCGAGTGCCGTGCAATCCTTGGCTGGCATCACGGATGCAAAACTGGCTAACCCAGCAAGCAGCAAACAAAAATACATGACCGTCATTTTGCGTATGCCGGACGATGCGGCTGGGCATCAGCGTATCGCCGACATGCTCGCGCTAGATAACAATTTCTTCGGTGCAGTGGTCATGGCGACTGCGTTTCAAGAGGATATTTTGGTGAGTCAGTTTTTACAAAAGAGCTAAACGAAAAAGTATTTTGTTGTCAGTGTGGTTGTATATTTTATTGTCTTATTTTGAACGAGAGGGCGGTCTCGGCGAAAATGGACCCGAAGCGCCACCAATTGACGATAGGGCGATAAGAACTAAGTTTTATGTGTATGGCGCAGGCTTGTAGCGGGGCACTATTTTTGCAATGAAAATTAAATAACAATTTATATTGGCATGGTTATATCATGCAATTATTACATAATTTATTATTAATTTTATGTTTTAAGTGAAGATTTTGATGTCGGGTTTTGGCGTCGGTTATTTTCTGGATAGCAAGGAAAAAAGCCAATTTGACATTGCCTTGCGTTAAAAGTAACATCTCTCCAAATCCACATTGGCATACTCAGGCGCATGTATTTGGCTGTATCCTTTCGTCGGCAAAATCTTCCGGTATTTCCGGTTTAAAAGAACTTTCTGAGAAGAAACATAGTGCGAGCATTAGGTCTGCGTGAGAAATCGGTACTGGCCTTGTTCGGCACCTTCCTTTTGGTAATGCTGCTGGCAGGACTTGCCGGCTGGCAAGCGGTTGAATCGATACGCTCCCATCTGGGGACGGCGTTTACCGGTAATTTTACTTTACTGAATCGTGAGCGAATTCTGGCACCTGTCAGCAGAGAGCTGGCACTGTCGCTACGATTGGCTGGCTCGCAGGCAATTCGTCAATGGTTTCTCGATGGAAATAATGTACAAAAGAAAGATTCAGCGTTCGAGGAAGCCGAAGGCTTCCGTGCGGACTTTACCGATAAGTCATATTTCCTCATTTCGGCTCTTTCGAATAACTACTATTTCAACGACCCCAAAAGTCCCGTCAGCAGCGCGCCACGTTATCAGTTGAAAGTTGGCGATCCAAACGATGCCTGGTTCTTTAGTACGATGAAAGGCGACAAACGCTTTAACGTCAATGTCGATCCCGACGTCAAACTAGGTGTGACTAAAGTGTGGTTCAACGTCATGGTGACGGACGGTGATCGCAAGCTTGGGCTGGCGGGTAGCGGTTTGGATTTGTCGGTCTTCCTGCGTGACTTTATTGCCACTACCGAGCGCGGCGTTACACCAATGATTGTGAATGCCGATGGCGCGATCCAGGCGCATCCTGATAGTAAGCGGATTGCTTTTAACTCAGGAACTAAAGAAGCCAACATTTACCAGTCGCTATTTGGATTGCTGGATGGTCCTGGCGATGCGGCAGCGGCGCGGCAGGCTTTGGCAAGTTCGGCTGCCGCCCCGGGCAGTGCGAAGATGTTCTCAGCCCGAATACAAGGAAAAGAGCAGATAGTTGCCGTATCGTATATCCCTGAACTGAAATGGTATGTGCTGACCGCGGTCGACCTGAATAAGGTGGAAGTGATTGGCGATGGCTTCCTGTTGAAGGTGGCGATTGCTGCTGCCGCTTTGCTGGCGCTGGCCGCACTGGGATTTGTTTATGCGGTGAATCGCATGATCCTGACACCGCTGATGACGTTGAAGCAATCGGCGCAAAAGATGGCGGCAGGCGATTATGCCATTGCGTTGCCAGCACCTCGCGATGATGAGATTGGCGAGTTGGGCGCAGCATTTGGCGCGATGGTGGATAAAGTACGGCGCAATACCGAAGAACTTGAGGAAGCAGTGCGCGAACGTACCGCAGAGCTGGTGTTGGCGAATAAAGAGATGGGCGCAGCAAACAAGAAGATAAGCGATTCGATTTCTTATGCCAGTCTGATTCAGCGCACGATTTTGCCGGACCGGCAGTTGAGCATGGCGTTGGGCGACAAACACTTCGTACTCTGGCGTCCGCGCGATGTAGTGGGCGGCGATTTTTATGTTTATCGCGAAGTCGAAGGCGGTTGCCTGCTCGGCGTAGTTGACTGTGCTGGCCATGGCGTGCCGGGCGCTTTCATGACTTTATTAGCCCGCGCTGCGATCGATCAGGCAATCGACGAGGTCGGTGTTAACGATCCCGCCGGGATTCTGCAACGCACCGATCAGGCGGTCCGGGCGATGTTGCAAGCTAATGAGGATCAGCGTGACCTTGCGACCAATATGGATGCAGGTTTTGTTTATCTGGATTTTGTTGCCCGCCGTGCAACGTTCGCAGGTGCCAAAATCGCGTTGTACTGGTGCGATCAGGACGAGGTCGGCACGATCCGTGGCAGTCGGCGGGCGATCGGTGATCGTCGGCCTGGCGAGTTTCAGAACGAGACGACGGGATTAGATGGCGCGCGTACCTTTTACATGACTACCGATGGCTTCCTCGATCAGGCAGGCGGTACGCGCGGATATGGTTTTGGAAATGCACGTTTTGCCGATATGCTGCGACAACATGCCAAGCGGCCTTTGGCGGAGCAAAGCGCGGCGTTCGAATCAACGCTAGCTGCGTATCAGGGACCTCACCCGCAACGCGACGATATTACTATCATCAGCTTTCGCTTTGGCTGACCCTTTGGAGACATCCATGGATGTGCTTGACCTTCTTTCCTTGCAGCAGACATTTAATCAACAGCGGATAATGCTGTGTTTTAACGGGCCGCTGACTAAAAGCTTGATCGAAGAGATCGGTAATGCGTTGCGCAACTATTTGCAGCGAGAAAATCTGACCGCCTCTTCATCGGTAGACGTATTTGCGGCATATATTGAACTAACGCAGAATATTCGCCACTATGCAGTTAGTAAAGGCTGGGAAGAAAGCGAAGCGGCTGCCACCGTAGTGGTTGCCCGCGATGCAGTGGGACGTCATATTGTCTCGGCTGGCAACTTGCTGGACGCAGCCGACGGCCCTGCGCTGGTCGAACGTATTAATGTTCTGGCAACGATGGATAAGGTGCAGTTAAAGGCCAAATATAAGGAAGCACTGCGCATGCCACGCGCAGCAGGAACATCCAGTGGTGCAGGGCTGGGTTTGATTGACATGGCACGCAAGGCGTCTGAACCGCTTGCTTGCTCGTTACGCACCCTTAATGACGGCAAGGCATTTATCAGCCTGCGCGTTGTGTTGTAACAGGAACCGCACAAAGGAACGCATGATGGAAAATTTGATGATAGCGGGTACGCAATCGACACCGGAAATTCATTGCGACAAGGATACCGGTATCGTAGAAATGCGCGGAGATTCGTATCCAGAGAACTCCTATGAGCTTTTCTCTCCGGTAATGGATTGGGTTGCGGCAGCTCTTAAGGATAGTGATCAGCCGCTGCTGCTGAAGCTGCATTTGTTGTATCTGAATACCAGCAGCGTGAAAGCGATGATGGATATTTTTGACATGCTCGAAGATGCGCATGGCAAAGGACGCGCGGTGGCGGTGAATTGGTATTACGACGAACAGAATGAACGTGTAGCCGAACTTGCCGATGAATTCAGGGAAGACTGTACTTTCCCGTTTACTATCGTCGAGCAGGTCGAATAAATATGCGTGAAGCGCGCCCACTTGAAACATCGATTGAAGCCTTGTTGGCCGATAGCGCTTATGAGGGGCATCCTCTGCGCCAGCCATTGGCCGATCTCTATGCCGAATGTCAGGCGCAATTGCACCGGCTTGAGCGTATTACCAGCATTTCAGATCAATATCAGACGGCAGCGCGCGAGGTGAATCTTTCCCTGAGCCAGCGTTACGGTAAACATTTACGGCAGCTTGAAAAGTTGGTGCGCATCACTGACCGCTATCAGTCGATGATGCGAGAACTGAACGTTGCATTGAAGGAAGCTTCAGCCACGGATGCATTAACCGGCCTTGGCAATCGGCGCATGTTGATGGAGCAACTGAAATCGGAAGTCGCAAGATGGGAGCGTATGCGCCGTCCGTTTGCGATTGCGATCGCCGACATTGACCATTTCAAAGAGGTTAATGACACCTACGGCCATGAAGGCGGTGATAAAGTCTTAACCGAAATCGCACAAATTCTGAAGTCCGGCATGCGGGAATATGATTGCTGCGGGCGTTGGGGGGGAGAAGAATTCCTAATCGTCTTACCGGAAGCGACGGCGTATGATGCCGGGTCGATTATCGAGCGCCTGCGACATGCGATTGAAACCTCCGACATCCAGCTCGAAAATAAGCTTGTGCCGTTGTCTGCCAGCTTTGGAATTGCGGAATACTTTCCGGGCGAAACCATTTCTGATCTGATCAATCGCGCTGATGCGGCCATGTACGCTGCCAAGCGGGCAGGGCGCAATCGCCATGAAACTTCTCGCAAAGATTAGCGAAGCGTTGGCCCTCGATTCGGCGCAATCACCCTTTTAAGAACATTCATTCTTTCAAATTTGCGCAACGCTAAAAGCGTGCAGCTCGCATGTTTTACGTGTGCTGCCGCCAAATTACCGCGTCATCAATCTTCGTCAGCATTTAGTTAATCCCTAATCCATGCAGAACTCTATGCGAGAGTTCTGCGGATGTGCGCGAAATAAGTTCCTCAGGCACGTTAAATTTTTTGGTGAGACGTTTATGGCTTTCAAATCCATATGAAACCATGAACGGGTGCATGCCCGCACTTATTCCCGCCAGAAAATCTTTTTCTTCATCGCCACAAATATAGCTGCGCGCCGGATTAATATTAAATCGCTCTCTGGCGGCACGGAATTGCACGGCCTTTTCCTGGCGCACAGGAATATGGATGAAAAAATCGAGCGCGTCGAGATCGATGCCATGGCGGCGAAATAATTGCCGAAGTGTTTCTTCCGGTTCATTGGTGATATTGCGCGTCACCAGACCGACCACAATATCCGGGGCTGCTATCAGAGACTGAATCAATTCTGTGATTTTGGGATATAGCTGTGCCTCTTCGCGATAAACTTCGGTTAGCGTGGTCACTATCTGTTTCCTGCTCTGCTTACCAATCTGTTTTTTGATATTCGCTGGAAAATCCTTCAGCCCCCCCAAATATTTAAAAATATGGCGTCGCTTTTGAAAACTTTCTTCATCGCCGATTGCCATATTGTGGCGTGCAAATGTTTTGTCGATGGCGCTAAACGCGTCTATCGTCGTGCCGTCTGCATCCAGAATAATGAGTCGTTTGTTATTGTCGTACATACGCTATCCGTGAATTAATGGTGGTAATGATTGCGTGCTGTTCTCACGCGGCGACTCTGTCAGCACCCTAACTAATTAATGTGACGGCAGCGTGACGTTGAGATTATTGGGAGCGCACTACTATCGACGGGCAATCAGGCTTTGGTCTGGCCGTTTTTTTTGGACTAACAATAAAAAAGCCACGTGCAATGACGTGGCTTTGGTAATTCTTCTGGTCTTCTGCATGCGGTCAAATTAGCGCGTTGTGCTTTGCTACTGTCGCTTGAATTTTGCCAAAATCGCACATGCTGAAGTTGACCTCGATACCGAGATTACATCTCAGTATTTTCCGGTGTCGATTGCTGTGCTTCTTGCGGTTCTTGCGCTTCGACTGGTGTAGAGGATGGCTTCATTACGCGTTTCTTGCCCATCAGGCCTAAATCGGCGCCAGTGATGCCATATTCTTGCATCTTGGTTTTGATTTCCAGGATGACGTCGGCGAGCTCAACCAGACGGACTTCTTCTGCTTGCTTACGCAACTGTTCGATTTGATCTTGTAGTTCTCTGTATGTAGACATTTCTGAGGCTTCCTTCGGCTGGAGAACGGTAAAGTATACATTAACCCTGTGGATGAACGAGAGTAGCCGGATAAAAACCGCATAAAAATTTCTATATG
The DNA here is from genome assembly GCF_003056055.1 of Glaciimonas sp. PCH181. Classification (NCBI taxonomy): domain Bacteria; kingdom Pseudomonadati; phylum Pseudomonadota; class Betaproteobacteria; order Burkholderiales; family Oxalobacteraceae; genus Glaciimonas; species Glaciimonas sp. PCH181. The sequence continues at coordinate 914,780 of NZ_PYFP01000001.1, read as the reverse complement.
GTGCCGAGTTGAATTTCCTTGCAATAGCTTTGAAAGCAAATTTGCTGCTGCAAGCATATTTTAGCGTTGCCTGAGACGGCCAAATACAGCCAGTCATCGCGCAATGCCCCTTGTTTTCTTTTTTTGCGTACAGGGGAGCTTAACAATGTCTGTTCACAGCGTATAGTCATCGGTCTTATTCAAGGATTTCATATGATGCGTTTCATCAATTCTTTATTGTCAGCTATCGGATTATCGTCGGGCTTTACGGCGCAGCAAACCATCGCCTCGGCTTCACAGCGAGAAGCCGAGGATCAGGCAGATCGGCAGGAATACGAAGCGAGGATTAACGCGGTAGTGAATGGATTGGTCCTTCGCAGCACAATTCGCGTTGATAACACGTTGGATATATTGATGCTATCTGGCGGCGGTCAGCATGGTGCTTATGGCATAGGATTTTTGCGCGGTTGGCAAAGTCGCGCCGATGCCATCATGCCGAACTTTGATCTGGTGACTGGAATCAGCACGGGCGGCTTGCAAGCACCGTTTGCTTTACTTGGCACTGCTGCCGCACTCGATCAGGCTTCGGCGCTTTATCGCAGCGCGACCACCGATTTTGCACCAACCTTTGATTGGTTATTCTGGTTGCGACGAACGGGAGGATTGGTCAAAACGGCGCGTTATAAATTGATGATTGAACGCGAGATGGATACCCGTATGACCGCGCAGTTGCAAGCTAGCTTTTCAGAGGGTAAACAACTTGTGATAGGCACGACTGATTTTAATTTGGGCATTGGACGCCTTTGGGATATCGGGCATGAATTGCAGGCTGACGATGGTTTAAATCGGGTGCAACAAATATTGCTGGCAACGACCGCAATTCCGGGTGTTTTTCCACCATTGATAATCGACGGTCATGTGCATGCGGACGGCGGGGTGATATCCAACCTGCTCGGTGCTCTGGATTTTGAAGGCTACAGAAAATTGGGTGCTCGACTCGCTGCGTCAGGCGTCACTCAGCCGACAACAGTACGTATTTGGGTAGTGGTTAATATGTGGACATATCCCAAACCAATATCGATTAATCCGTTTAGTCGTCGTGCGATTTTGCAGCGTAGTAATTCATTAATGTTCTGGAATCATCAGCTGCTTTATCTAGCCGGGCTGAACGATCTGATCCGTGCAGTTAATGCAGAGGTTCCGGAATTGCGCCTGGAAATGCGTTATACCGCGATCCCATCCGAATTGGCAAACGCGCCGGGAGCGGCAGCATTGTTTAACGAGGAATGGATGACGCGTATTGAAAAATTTGGCTTTGAGCGCGCTCAAGGCGCGAATCCTTGGGATACGACGACTACGCCGCATGCGCGACCGTTGCCCGTATTGACGTCCGCTGAAAGAGTGGCGTTTGATCAGGATGAATGATGCAGCGCTGAGAGTGCAACCATTAACGTTAAAAGTATCTACTCTCCGTGTGAAAGTTTGACTGTCGATAAATTACTAATAATTTTTAGTGGTATTTTTGTTGATTTTTTACTACTGTAAAGGGAGTGGTTGCGATCAAAGTGGCACGTATAGCCATGTAGAAATAGTTGCGAAAGAAGGCATGATTTGATTTGCGCGACCGATATAAAAGGAAGTCTTGGTTTGACCAAGACCATGGTCAACAAATTGCACACAGGGAGCGCTGAAAATGGACCAACTATATCTACTCAGGTTGAGGTTTATTATTCCCTGCGCGTCGTTACTTCTAGTCTTATCAGGGTGCGCATCTGTTGGATTGAACACGGTAGAGTTGCAGCCGGTCATCATCAATACGGGCACTTTGGTTCAAGCTGGCTCGTTTGGTTTTTGTGCATCTCAAGGCAAGACGCCAGAGACAACATTTTCCTCGGTTCCGCCACAGATGATGGTTGGATATGATGATTTCTTTAGGGGTGGTAAATCACCTTTTGCTTGCGATGACGTCCGGATTTCCATCTTCAGAGGTGGCGTGAAATTCGATTTGACGCAGTTTGATCGAATTGCGCATGCAGAGCTTTTGCTAGACACGATGCAGTCGGTAACACGCAGCGACGGTAAGCTGATGCAAACTCAGACGCCTGTTTCTTATGCGAATATGCTTTGCGTGGCGACCGAAATATTTGCTTCTAACATGCTTTGCGACAACGAAATGCCACTTCCCGTAGGTGAGGTTATTAGCATTGATGTATCCAACCAAGTACGCGATTGGATAAATAAGCGACGTAATAACTTTGGCTTTATTTTAGGTGGCCCAAGGCCGATGTTTTCCGCACAAACGCCGCCGCGGGACAATGATGCAAAAATAAGTTGGTACAACAATGTTCGCTTGCGTGTTACTTATCAAAAGACTGGAAATTCCAGGGTAATGCAGTAAATTGGTGCTAGCTCGCGTATGGTAAGTAATCTAAAAAATGAGATTCATTGTGTTTGCTACAGGCAATAAAAAACGCTCCGAAGAGCGTTTTTTATTGCGACTATAAGGCTCAGTGAGACTTATTGAACCTTAGCTTTTGCACGCAATTCCTGTTGGTATGCTTGCAGTTTCTTCTGTTGCAGCGCCTCAGTGATTTGTGGCTTCACTTCAGCTAATGTAGGGATCTTAGCTGGACGGGATTCTTCCAGACGAATCACGTGGTAACCAAATTGGGTTTTCACTGGCGTTTCAGTGATTTGACCTGGTTTCAATGCGACCAGAGCGTCGGAGAACTCTTTAACGAAAGAAACGGGAGTTGCCCAACCCAGATCGCCACCGTTAGCAGCTGAGCCTGGATCTTTTGATTGCTTTGCCAGATCTTCAAATTTAGCGCCGCCTTTTAACTTGGCAATGATAGCTTTTGCATCGGCTTCGTTTTCTACCAGGATATGGCGAGCATGGTATTCCTTGTCGCCAGCAGTTGCTTTGAATTTGTCGTATTCAGCCTTGATATCGGCATCGCTGATTGGGTTTTTCTTGATGTAGTCTGTCACCAATGCGCGAATCAGGATCGACTGACGGGCGATATCAGCTTGGGCTTTTACGTCTGCGCTGTTACCTAGGCCTTGTTTTTCAGCTTGCTGGACCAAGATTTCGCGGTTGATCAGCTCATCTTTAACCATTGCGCGCAGTTGCGGTGAATCAGGCTGGCCGCCTTGAGCTGCCATTTGAGTAACCATCAGGTCGGCACGCGAAGAAGGGATTGCCTTGCCATTTACAACGGCAATATTTTGGGCTAAAGCAGGTAAAGCAACAGCTGCAAAAAGTACGACCAGCAAGCGAGCAGGTTTAAAAGTCATATTCAAATCCTAAATAGATTGGGGAGGTGTAGAAGAATAAAGCAGAATATAGCTAGAAAGAATGAAGTGTCTAATTAATGTGTAACTAAATTTTACCGACGCAAGAGATAACCAATACGTTTTTTAGGAGTTGCTTAGTTCCGACGGTGCCAAGGCAATGATCGCTAAAGCATGAATTTTATGTTTCATCATGTCATCTAAACAATCATACACCAGACGATGCCGATTCAAGCGATTTTTCCCTTCAAAAACTGTGGAAACTAGCTTTAGCCGGTAGTGACTGCCGCCGGAGGCAGCGCCGGCATGTCCCGCATGCATTGCCGACTCATCTTCGAGTAGACATTCGGTCGGCGCAAAAGTTGCAACCAATTTTGTGCGAATCTCATCCATCTGGGTCATTATTTTGGCTCCTTAATGTATTTGGATAAATACAAGCTTTGCCCGATAACAAAGGCAAACATCAAACCCATACCGCCAAATAGCTTAAAGTTTACCCACGTGTTGGTAGGAAAGTTAAAGGCCACGTACAAGTTTAGTACGCCCATAAATACAAAGAAAGCGCTCCACGCCAAGCCTACTTTGGCCCAGATTGGCTCAGGTAATGCCATCTGTTTTTCCATCATTGTACGGATCAAATTTTTACCCATAACTAACTGGCTAATAAGTAATGCGCTGGCAAAGCACCAATACAATACCGTTGGTTTCCATTTGATAAAGGTGTCGTTGTGAAAGTAAATCGTCGCGCCGCCAAATACCGTAATAATTACCAGAGAAACCCATAGCATTGGATCAACTTTTTTACGGCGTGTAAGTAAATACCCTATTTGCAGCAGAGTAGCCAAAATCGCTACCGCAGTGGCCAATATAATAGGTGCCTGCGTCGCAGTAACAATGCCACCGGAGACGAAGCCCGACAAATATTGTGATACCAACGCTTGCGCCGCGTCGGTGTGGCCTTCGCCCCACTTAAAAATGCCGAAAAAGAGTATTACCGGGAAAAGGTCAAACAGAAACTTCATGGGTGGTACTTTCGTTCTAATGAGAAAATTTTGGCGAAGAATAATATTGGTCACCGAAAATAACTGACGTTAAATAATATTAACGCGCTGATTATGTCGGATCAAACCTCAATGAAGCAGAGTTAATGCAATAACGTAAGCCGGTCGGTGGCGGTCCATCAGGAAAAACATGGCCTAAATGAGCGTCGCATACATTGCATAAGATTTCAGTCCGGTTCATCCCGTGCGTACGATCGATGCGTTCGCTGACATTGTCGGGGTTAATGGCTTTGAAGTAGCTGGGCCAACCGCAACCAGAATCAAATTTTGCATCAGATTCAAACAGCGGTGTATTACAGCAGACGCATGTATATATACCGTGTTCATGATGATCCCAAAATTCGCCGGTAAATGGGCGTTCGGTCGCTGCTTTACGCGTGACTTCGTATTCCATTGGTGCAAGTGCTGCACGCCATTCCGCTTCGGTCTTGGTAACTTTCACTGTAGACATTATGGTTTCCCGTTTTTTAGCAGTTTTATATGGTGTCTCGACGACAGTTTATGGTTTTAGGACGAGCAGCTAACTTCTAACTTACTAGCCCAATCCGGCGGCAATTCGGCATAGCGTGCGTGCTCAGGTTGCTCGTCAAATGGTCTCTCTAAAATCTGCCTTAATTTGCTGACTTCAGAGTAGTCTTTTTTCTGTGCTTTTTCGATGGCAATTTGTGCCAAATAGTTTCGCAGCACGTATTTGGGGTTAATTGAATGCATTGCAAGGCGGCGGGTTGCGTCTATGCTGTTTTCTGCGGTTAAACGTAAGCGATATTGTTGTGCCCAGCTGTCAAAACCCATTCTATCTATAAACAGGTCACGCAAAGGCGCATCGGTTTCAGGATGCACGCTTTGCAAATCACCTAAGCGCCGAAAGAATAAGGTGAAATCTGCGTGACTTCCTTGCATAAGTGCAAACATGGCATCGAATAATTTATCGTCATTTTCCTGATAAGTCTGTAAGCCCAGTTTTGCATGTAGTAAGGCGTCGAGTTTTTCAGCGTATTGCGCCTGATAATTTTTTAATGCGTCTTCGGTCGCTTCAACACTGCCAATCAATGGCAGCAATGTCTGACCAAGCGCATAACAATTCCAATGGCCGATTTGCGGTTGCATATTATAAGCATATCGACCTTGGCTGTCGGTGTGATTGCATATATAGCTCGGGTCGTAAGCTTCCATGAAACCAAAAGGGCCATAGTCGATAGTTAGTCCCAAAATTGACATATTGTCGGTGTTCATCACGCCATGCATGAAGCCGACCGCTTGCCATTGCGCCATTAAATGCGCGGTACGCTTTGTTACTTCGGCCAAAAAAGCATGGTAACGATTTTCGGCCCCGGCTAATTCTGGATAAAACGTATCGATAACGTAATCTGCCAGAACTTTTAGCGATGTGTGATTTTTGTTATAAAACCAATGCTCAAACGAACCGAAGCGCACGAAGCTTGGCGCTAATCGCGTCACCACCGCTGTGGTTTCGGGCGTTTCGCGCATGACCAATTGATTTGAGCCGATCACGCTGAGTGCGCGCGATGTAGGTATGCCCAGCGCGGCCATCGCTTCCGAACATAAAAATTCGCGGATAGAAGAACGCAATACTGCACGACCATCACCCATGCGCGAGTAGGGCGTTGCGCCAGCACCTTTAAGTTGAAGTTCGATACGACCCGCCACGGGATCTGATGCAGGGACGTCGCCTAATAATATTGCTCGACCATCACCTAATTGGCCTGCCCATTGGCCGAATTGATGGCCTGAGTAGACTGCTGCAACTGGTCGCGAAGCTTCTAATAGTTGGTTGCCCGAAAATGTTTCGACAAACTGTTCTGATGAAAATATGGCAGGGTCGAGGCCGATCAATGCGGCCGCCGAAGCGCTGGCATCTACTAAATAGGGAGCCGGGAGCGGCGTTGGCATTAGACGCGTATAGAACTCAGGCGGTAAAGCTGCGAACGCGTTGCCTATCGAAAGAGGCATAACTGCTGCGATATTTTTTACTGCTGGGGCATGCATGCAATTTCCTTGGTTGTCGGAATGTGGTTTTAGGCGACATTTTGACAGAGATAGAAAATGTCGTTGTCGCCAACGTCGTTGTAGGTGGATTTCTGTGTTTTGTAAAAGGGCGCAGGCAATATTATTTAATAATAAATAGCCATCTAAAGGATGGCATCAATTCTTGGCCTATCGCCATTTGTCCATTACCAAACTTAACTCACCAATAATCTTCTGTGACGAATTGCCCGGGGGCAGCCCTGCGGCAAGGGCGCATTCCTCGTTGTGCCAATATTTCTCTCGTCGCTGTAATCATTTCCGGATTGCCGCACATCATTAAACGTGATGCGTCGACCGTAATGGGATGGCCGACAGCGCTTTCCAACGTTCCGTTTTCGAGCAACGTCGTAATACGTCCGTGCAAATGCTGTGCGCCATTGGAAACAGTATCTCTGGTCGTGGCTTGCACTAATGTCAGGCGCGCACCGCCGTTAGTGAGTTGCGAGCGTTGCGACAAACTGCTTAATAACGGTTGATAAGCTAATTCTTCGCTGGTGCGTACGCAATGAACGAGCACTAAATTACGAAATTTTTTCCACACCGATGGATCTTGCAAAATGGAGATGAAAGGACCCAAACCGGTGCCGGTCGCCAGCATCCAAAGGTCTTCACCGTCGACAAAGCGATCCGCTGTCATGAAGCCATAGCTGGTTTTATCAACCAGTACGGAATCCCCCGGCTGAAGCTTCGCCAGTAGTTCGGAAAATTGTCCATTTGGCACAAGTACAAGATAAAACTCTAGCGCATCTTCCTCGACCGCCGAGGTGACTGAATAGGCGCGTGAAAATGTTTCTCCGCTCTCGGCAACCAGTCCAAGTCGCGCAAATTGCCCCGGCGTAAATACATAGCCAGGAGGACGCGTACATCGAAAGGACAGCAATTTGTCAGTCCAGTAATGCACGCTGGTCACTATTTCGCTGGTATTTTTTTCCATATTTTTGTCGGCGGTGGGCATATGAGGTAAGGCAGTGAATGTGGACATTGAGCCTATAACCATACACTTTTCGGCCCGGCGATGGGGTGGTAACGATTGCTCGGTATCGCTTATGCATCTTTATATGCATTTCTACATAGCGTATGTACGGTCAACTTGCTATTTTTCAACTAAAACGACATCTGACATAAATTTTATTTGACACATGTTGTATAGCCATTCTACTTAAGCTGAATATACAACTTGATCGCTATAAAATAATGAATCACCTAAATTTAAGGGCTTAAATAGCTGCACTAGCAACGCAAGATAAGTCTTAGAGACAGCTATAAACAAACGATCGTCTTACCACTTTTATCGAAAGTAAACAGAATGAATGCAATAACGTTGCCAAAATTAACCGATCCACGCCACGGCGAAACCCGCGTAATTCGCGCTGCACGCGGTACTGCTTTGATTGCCAAAAGCTGGCTGACCGAAGCACCGCTGCGGATGCTGATGAATAATCTTGATCCTGAGGTCGCCGAGCGCCCGGGTGATCTTGTGGTGTATGGCGGCATCGGGCGGGCGGCGCGGGACTGGGCTTGTTTCGACAAAATCGTTAAAGTGTTGACAGCACTAAATGAAGACGAGACCTTGCTGGTGCAATCCGGCAAACCGGTTGGTGTCTTTAAAACCCACGCCGATGCGCCGCGCGTACTGATCGCCAATTCCAATTTAGTCCCAAAATGGGCGAACTGGGAGCATTTCAATGAACTAGACCGTAAAGGTCTGTTTATGTATGGGCAGATGACCGCTGGAAGCTGGATTTACAGCGGCAGTTAAGGCATCGTGCAAGGCACGTTTGAAACATTTGCCGAGGCAGGACGTCAACATTTTGGCGGCTCTCTGGCGGGTCGTTGGATTCTGACTGCTGGCTTAGGCGGCATGGGCGGCGCGCAGCCGTTGGCTGCAACCCTGGCGGGCGCAGTGTCTTTGACCATCGAATGTCAGCAACCCAGTATTGATTTCCGCTTACGTACACGTTATCTGGACAAACAAGCCAAGGATCTGGATGACGCCATAGCATTGATCAAATATCAGACCGAACGCAAAGAAGCTGTTTCTATCGGTTTGCTGGGTAATGCTGCCGAAGTCTTATCTGAAATGGTTAAGCGCGCTCGGGCTGGTGAGATCAAGCCCGATCTGGTGACGGATCAAACCTCTGCGCATGATTTAATCAATGGCTATTTGCCGATTGGCTGGAGCGTTGCGCAATGGAAAGAGGCGCAGACCGTGCAATCGCAGCAAGCGCAATTGATGGCCGACGCTGCCAAGTCTTGCGCCCAGCCCCCGATAAGAACATTCATGCGGTGCAATTGGAATTGGCGCAGTGTACTTATATGGAAGAACAGCATCCTTTTGCTTTTAATGAAATGTTGGCAAATCAGGTGCGACCGACATTACGCCTGTTTATAGAAACAATGCTGGCACGCGCGCAGCAGAATCTGCCTTAATATCTAATGTGTCATGGCGCGCAACGCGACGATTGGCAGATACATTCGTCGCATTCTAAGTATGGGCAGCTATGTTGTCGTTGAAGCTTTACACTTTTAAAGCCAGTATTCGAACGATCTCGCTGCCCATTCCTTAATCCGGTCCGCCATCGAACGTTGGTCCCAGGCTTGTTTGGTGATTTCTTCCGATGTGTTGAGATCATCCCGAAACGCGTTTTCCATTTCACGGCCAAACTCGTCACCGAGAATGATGACGTTTGCTTCGTAGTTATGCAGGAAGCTGCGGATATCGAGATTTGCTGAACCAACGGTTGACCAGACGCCATCAATCACAGCAGTTTTGGCGTGCAGCACAGCGACTTTTAAGCGATAAATTTTGATACCGGCCGCCAGCAATTGGTCGTAGTACGATTGCCCCGCTTGAAATACTAAACTGTTGTCGGAAACACTAGGAAAAATCATTTTGACGTCGACTCCCCGTGCGGCCGCATCGATTAATGTCTGTACCATTTGTGAGTCGGGAGCAAAGTAGGGCGTCGTAATGTGGATGCTTGTCTTCGCATTCTGAAACGCCTGGATATATGCCTTGTAAAGTGAAAAGTCGCCTCGCGGCCGACTGATGACGACGCGCACAACTTTGTCACCGGCATTGCTTAACGTTGGAAAGTAGTCCAGATCGGGCAAATCCTCGCTAGCCTGCCCCGACCACGAACGCATAAATGACAATTGCAGCGAGGCGACTGCCGGTCCTTCAATCTTGATATGGGTGTCGCGCCATCCTACCGAACCGCTGGCTTTTTTCTTCGACCTGAATAACGAACTGTTGGCATAGGCCGCGCTGATATTGACGCCGCCGGTAAAGGCAATTTTTCCATCAACGACCAAAATTTTTCGATGATCACGATTATTCAGACGCCAGCGACCAAACCGCTTGAGCGGATTGACGGGATTGAATTCAGCTAGCTTAATCCCTGCATTACGCATCCGGTCAAAAAATTCGGCAGGCGTGCCTAGGGTTCCTACGCCGTCATAAATAATATTGACCTGCACACCAGCGCGTTGCTTTTCAATTAATAAATTAGCAAAACGTAAACCAAGTTCATCCTGATCGAAAATATATGTTTCAAAATTAATATTATTTTTGGCATTCGAAATGGCCTCGATCATTGCATTAAGTGTTTGCGGTCCATCAAACAGCAGCGTTATTTTATTACCGGAAATCAGCGGTGTACTAGTGGCTGCATCTTCCAGGGCGGCTAACTTTTTCAAATCGACGTGAGAGTGGCGCAGTTTATTAGCCAGAACTGAGGGTGTTCTTTTTGTTAAAAGAGTATTTTCCGGGGAGTTGCCGGTTGCTAAGTTAGCGTTGGCAGGCTCCGTTTGACTAAAGTCGCTGACGTTTGGCAGGGAGGCGCACGCAGCGACCATCAGGCCGAACAAGCTTAGAAAAAGTAGGCGTTGCAAGCGGTGAAATCGGGAGGAATTTGACATCGCGGATCTTTTTATATCAGGCTAAACAGCATGACAATAAGTATATAGTCAAAATATCATTACCCGAGCAATCTTTGATCCGGTGTTGGCCGTGGATTTATTAAACAAAGGTCATTGAGAGGTCATAGTTATCCTGCCAGATTATTTTCACTTTCACTAGTCGTCGACACGACAATTTTCGGCGGTATAAAAAAGTCGATAGGGCGTTTAATGAAACGCGCAAATATCCCTTTTGCAAGCGGCAGGCTTTGCTGAAACCGTACTTGGCGAGAGCGTAAGGCGACAAATAAAGCCAATGAAAAACTGACCCACAGATTAATAGTACCGATAGCTAATATGCCAAGAATCGAACGCACGACTGTATGCCAGGCCATTTCATTATTCAGCCCAACTAGAGAGATAGCGAAGTTCGCAGCTGAAAATGTAATGTGGCGAATATCAATTGGCAAGCCGACCATAAATCCGATGGTGCCAATCGTGCCCAATAGAATTCCGAAGTAAAAGTTACCCATTAAGCCGCCCAGATTGCCCTCAAGGTAATGCGCGACCTTACTTAAACGTTCCTTGCCAAGTATTTTCCCCAACCAACGCGCACGCTCTATGCGTTTTGCCATATGAGTATATAACGCACTATTGTCGTAATAGCCCGAAATCAGACCGGCGATAAACAGACAACCGCCAGCAATAGCAGCATGAAACAGCGCCAGGCTATTTAAAGGATCAATATCGTGGAGTAAATGCTGGGCTTTGTCAGGGCTGACCAGATGGTGACCAAACAAATAGAACCAGGCAGTACTAATGAGATAGGCGACTGGGAACACCATTAAAAGATTGCCCGCCACTGCCACAAACTGGGTGCGCAATACTTTAACGATTAACTCGACCAGACTATCTATATCGATATTGCGTCCATCTTTGCTGTGTAATCCGGCGGCAATCCGCGACGCGGTCATTGCCGGTTGCTTGGTAGCGACCGTAAAGTGTAAAACGTGAATTAGCATGAAGCCGACCGAGTAATTCATGCTGAACAAAAAAGCTTCAACCAGCGGCGCGGCGCGTAAATAGGAGAATAGAATCTTCAGCAGCGCCATAAATCCAATGACAACGCCTGCACCGGATGCCGAGCGGAACATTGCATTGAATTGGCTGCGATTTTCTGCAATGTAATGTTCGCCGGTTCGGCTGGCATTTTCGGTGATGTTTCTGGCGAGCAAGTTAATGTTGTTGGCAAATAACTCGCGCACTGCATATTTGCGGTTATGCGCTTCAACCAGTTCTCTTGCCAGCGCGATGGCGGCAGTGCGTTTGGATAGTTCGGTAAATGTTATCGCTGGCGTTAAGGTATTTTCTTTTGCATCTTTTGCATCTTTTGCCTGATCGTCGACTGATGCCACGATGTTCGCGTCATCTGCACTGTTATTTATCTCAACCAGTGCCAACAGTTTGCGTAGGCGCGCTATGTTTTGATCCAGACGCACCAATAAATAAGTCAGAGCAACGCTGGTGCCTTTTTTTAGCGCATTTTTGCGAATTTTGATGACGACGTCGTCGCATTGATCCAGCATGACATGCAGATGTTTAGCGTCTTCAACTAGCGTCGGTGAGAATTGCTCATCGACTGAGTCGTCGTCTTTTTCCGCGTTTATTTCTATGGCATCGTCTGTTTTAGTAACGGTAAGCGCATCGCTATTCGTGGCGTGCTCATCATCAAGACGACGGCGATAGTCTGCCAAGTAGCGATGTAATTCGACGTTTTGCATCAGAAAAGGCGATTCGAAATCTTCCATTTCCGGATATAAACGAATTAAGGACGGTTCCAAGCCCATCGCGCTGACGCGATACGACAAAGTTTGCGTGGCTTCCAATAACTCGACGATCGTTTTGCGCCGGTCGCGGGCTTCGTCGGAGGATTTACTGGTTGCAGTGCTGGCATGCTCAACCCCGTTTGCGTTGGGAGTTTCGGCGTCGGATGGCGTAGCTCTCAACGGCGATGCATTATCCAGAACCGCAATCAGGTCTAGCCATTCTTTGGTGGAGATTGCATTCAGCCATAGGTAATCCGTTTCTGCCGGTAGAACGCGGTCCAGGCAATCTCTTAAGTAAGCCTCGTCTAACGCGGGCGGCAGCACTCTATAAGATATGCGCTGAAACAGTTCCGTGAAGAAGCCGGCGTTGGGCAGAATCCCGATGTCGGTATATAAACTTGTTTGACGCCGAGTCGCGTACAGTCGGCATAAATAATGCCTTAGCGCACTGGCTTGAAGCGGATCATTTTTTAGCAACTCCACCAGCACGCGAATCTTTTCTGCGGCTTCGCTGCCGTTTTCTGGATTTGGTGGTCGCAACGTGTCTACCAAAGCAGTCAGATATTCAACGTTGGGGGAGTCTGGATCGACGGCAATCAGTTTAAGTGTGGATAGCATGAAAACGTTTTTAATTGCGAAGCGCACAGTGTACGTTTTGTCAGGTTAAATTGCGTTATCAATTGCATAGATGGTGTGGGGTGATTGCAAAAATGGTAAGAAATTTCAGGACGCTACGCGTATCTCTGATAGTTATATGTATGTGGAAAACGCAAAGTGCAATGACATATTTCTCCTAAGGTATAAAAAACAATCGCCATTATTGCTTTGGCATGACTTTCAGCCGGTAAAATGCTTTCCTTGTCGATGAATCTATTGGGAACTAAGATTGCATGGGATTGCGTCCTGATGCCATGTCCAAGGTAGTTTTGGTTTAGTTTGCCGTATCCATGCGCCAATAAAAAGCTTCGCCCAGAAAAATAAAAATACATTTCAATTATTTTTGACTACCGACACCAAGACGGAATTCGTTATATGACACAGACACCGGTCATTGCATTAAATGTACGTCAGCAGGAAATACTCAATTACGTCCAGCGTGAAAGTTTTGTCACAGTAGAAAATTTGGCGAATCGTTTTGGGATGACGCAACAAACCATTCGACGTGACATTAATATGCTGTCGGAGCTAAATCTGCTGCAGCGTTATCACGGTGGTGTTGGTTTGCCTTCTAGTGCTGAGAATATTGCCTACGGCGCGCGGCAGGGATTGCAATCTGAAGAGAAACGCAGGATTGCGGCGTTGGTCGCCGAACATATTCCCGATCAGGCAACCTTATTTATCAACATCGGCACAACGACTGAAGAAGTCGCCAAGGCCCTCAGCCGTCGCCGTAACTTACGCGTTATTACTAACAACCTTAACGTTGCTGCGATCATGAGCGGTTATCCCGGCTGCGAAGTGATCATTGCTGGCGGCGTGGTGCGGGCGCGTGATTTAGGGGTTACTGGCGAAGAAACGATCGATTTTATTCAGCGCTTTAAGGTGGATTTTGGCATCATCGGCGTTTCTAGTATCGATCCCGATGGCGCTTTACGCGATTTTGATTATCGTGAAGTCCGCGTGGCAGAGGCTATTATTGCCCATTCCCGCACGGTATTTTTAGTCGCCGACCATTCCAAATTTATGCGCTCCGCATTAGTGAAGCTGAGTGAACTGTCTAAAATTGATGCCTTGTTTACCGATAAGCCGATACCGGAATCATTGGTTCAGGCTTTTAAAGACGCGGATACGGATGTATTCGTGGCGGATAAAATATCGGATTAATCTCCGATTGTTCTGATGGGATCTTGTTCCGACTGATCTTGCTAATTTTTTCAGCGCATCGGTTACTTAGCTCAGTTTAGATTCGGTCGGAGTCGGAATCATCAATGCTTGGGCCTGTAATGTGGCCCGTTCTTGCAGCAAACTACTTTTTTCCTCACGTAATTTTTCTAATTTGTCCTCTGCGTCCTTAATACGTTCTGTCAGCATCGATTTCTCCTTTTCTTCTACAGCAAACCGCATGCGCGCCGCATCAAGCGTTTGCTGGGTCGTTACGAGCGTGTCTTTTAGCGCGGTGCGATCAGAGCGCAACTGCGCTACTTGATACGACAACTGACTATGTTCCTTGCTGATTAACACGGCTTGTTGACGCTCGCTATTGAACGCTTCTTGTAATTGCCCTAGCTCCTCGCGCAGCAAAGGAAGTTGTTCTAGCAATGCTTCCTGCTGCACTATTTTTAGCTGCTGCGCGCTGCATTGCTGTCGACTGCTCGTCAATTCTTGTTCTGTTCGCATCAATCGCTGCTCAAATCCGCTGCGTTCTTCGGCGCGTTGCAGTGTGCTGGCCTGTTGATAATGCTCGAACTGCGTCCGTGCATAAGTTAATTGCTGATTGATCGTTGCAATTTCAGCTGCACGGTCTGACAGGCGATTATGCAAACCGGCATTTTCAGCTTGCACTGTTGCCAACGTTAGATTTAGCCCTCGTTGTTCTGCGCGCAGCTGTTCAAATACCTGCTGGGCGCGCGCGGCGTCCTCGGTCAAATGGGCGTTCGTTTCAGCGGCGGCCGTATTTTCTTCGTGCTGGCGCTGCAATGTTTCCGCCATCGCATCCAACTCTAGCCGATGTGCCTCTTGTGCCTGCTCCATTCTTTGCTCGACATTGGTTTGCAGATTGTCGTACACGGTTTTCATTGCATCGATGAAGGCTGGCGGGATGCCGATATCGATGCTTCCAATCGTTCCTTGCTGCTCTGCCTTCCACCGTTTTAAGAGCGGGGCGAGGGTGCTTTTGCTGCCGGTACTCCCTAATTCTTCACGTACGTTATCAACAGTGGGATTTTTGCCCTCAGCGGTTAATTTAACAGCAGCCTGCAAAACGTCAGAATACAAAATTCCAATGCGACCCATTTTTTATCCTTTAGTAACATATTACATGATACGTAATATTATCTTAAATTATGATATTTAATAACATTAATTTTCTAATTTATAACATTCGATAATGTATGTTATCGAATGTTATGTTTGGTATGATGGCGCTGCTTGCTGTAATGCGTATTACGGTGTGGTTTGGATGAAAAAACAGTCTTCAAAAATTGGGGCTCTAAATTTTTGAGGCAACGGACTTGGCGCGTTGGGTTTGGTATTTATGCGATACCGCTTTTTTATAATAGAGATGAGGTTCAGGTTAGATGAGCGATGACCGTATGAAGATCCGCATTAACTCTAATCAGGCGTTGATTGAGAAAGCGTCGCCCAGCGCGCAATCAATCGACGCCTGGCAACAGCAGCATCGTGAGTTTCTGGCTGCTGCTACCTCCGATAACACGCGTAAAACGTATCGCTCGGCGATTCGCCATTATTTGGAATGGGGTGGGGTTTTGCCGGGGGATGAGGCGACGATTCTTCGCTATCTGCTGGGGCATGCTGAGTTGTTGAACCCGCGGACATTGGCCCTGCGTCTGACGGCGTTATCGCAGTGGCATAGTCAGCAGAATTTCCCCGATCCGGCCGCAACGCCGACTGTGCGTAAAACATTGCTCGGCATACAGCGTAAAAATGGTCAGCCAGCACGCAAGGCAAAAGCATTGCCTGTAGAAGATATGGCGTTAATTGTGTCGGCATTGCAGAAACTTGGAACGCTGAAAGCACTGCGTGACAACGCGCTGCTGCAGATTGCTTACTTTGGTGCGTATCGGCGCAGCGAGGTGGTACAGCTTCAAGTCGAACACATTACTTGGGAGCCAGAGGGATTGCTGCTAACGTTGCCGCGCTCCAAGACGGATCAAAAAGGCGAGGGCGTGATTAAAGCAATTCCGTTCGGCGATCAGACTTGCTGTCCCCCGACGGCTTTGCGTGCCTGGATAACTGCGGCAGAAATTACTTCCGGACCACTATTTAAAAGCATTAACAAATGGGGGCAAATTGGTGAGGAGGCTATGCATGAAGCTAGCCTGAACGGTATTTTGACTGCAGCCGCCATGTTGGCCGGGTTGCCCTATGTGCCGCAATTAAGTAGTCATAGCCTGCGGCGCGGAATGGCGACCAGCGCTTATCGTGCCGGAGCACGTTTTCAGGATATAAAACGGCAGGGAGGCTGGCGTCATGACGGCACAGTGCAGGGCTATATCGAAGAAGCAGGGCGTTTTGAGGAAAATGCGGCTGGTCATTTGCTGCGACGAAATAAGTAGGGCGGTTAGGTGGGGATTATTGCTAATCTGATTAAAATTTGCCGATACCGTCGATTTGACTGTAGATATTAGTCTTTGTTGCTGTGTCCGAATTTGGCCAGACTGGGCAATACGATTTCATTACAATCTTAATTGCTGGCAGACTTTTGCATCTTTCCTTGCCCTTTTGCCGAACGTACAACTTCTCTCGAAACTCCTCCGCGAAAAATGAATATTCTCGAACTCCTATTATTAGCCGCAATTTGGGGCGCTTCATTTCTCTTTATGCGAATAGGTGCGCCGGAGTTTGGGCCGGTCGCCTTAATCTTTTTGCGAGTGGGAATTGCCGCGGTGGTTCTCGCACCTGCGCTGCGTTCGGCTAGCGCACGCCAGCATTTCAGGACAAAGGCCTTGCCATTAATGGTGGTTGGCGTTTTCAATTCAGCGCTGCCGTTTTGCTTGTTTGCTTACTCAACGCTTTACGTTAATGCGGGTTTTGATGCGGTTTTAAATGCGACAACACCGCTATGGGCAGCGCTGATCGCGATGGCATGGTTAAAAATCCCGTTGGGCAGAGTGCAGGTGGCTGGTTTATTGATTGGATTAATCGGCGTAATTATCTTGGTGTGGGACAAAATCGACGGTGGTCTGCCAAGTGTGTGGCTGGCGACTGGCGCAGCGTTACTGGCAACGCTGTTGTATGGCTATTGCGTCAATTATTCTAAACAACGTTTAGTGGGTGTGCCCCCGTTCGTTGTCGCTTTCGGAAGTCAATTCTTTGCCACAATCGTATTACTTCCATTTGCCTTGTTTTATTGGCCGACGGAGGCGATTTCTGCGTCCTCCTGGTATTCGTTACTGGCGCTGGGCGTAGTGTGCACGGGTTTTGCCTATATTCTGTATTTCAGACTGATTGAAAATGTCGGTTCTGCATATGCGGCATCCGTCACCTTTTTGATTCCAATCTTCGGCGTAGTCTGGGGTGCCATTTTTCTGCGGGAAGAAGTAACGCAGACGATGATGATTGGCTGTCTGGTCGTGTTGGTGGGGACCGCTCTGGCGACGGGAAAAATAAAATTTTCGCGGTTTGCGCGCCTTTGATTTAAGTAGTTGATGCAATGGGGAGCGGGCGATTGCTTGTTATTTTGCCACTTAAACAGTGCGGCGGCATTGCCATAAATTACGTATATATAAGCTGATCGATGTTTGGTCGAGGAGTGCGAACTCTCTTTATTGGCGCAAATCGCAGTTAATGGGCGATGTTTTTATGTCACTTTGCCGCATGCAACCGAAATTTGAACCCCACAACTATGGCATAATCCGAGGCTAATCCCACCGTTTAGCGCGTCCTTGTACGCGATTGATCATGCTCAAAACTCTTTACGACAAATTATGGGAATCTCACGTTGTCCATGCCGAACAGGATGGCACAGCGATTCTTTATATTGATCGACATTTATTACATGAAGTGACTAGCCCACAGGCTTTTGACGGTCTAAAGCTGGCTGGACGGACGCCATGGCGCGTTCCAGCTAATCTGGTCGTCGCTGATCACAACGTTCCAACGACTGATCGTGCGCACGGGATCATTGATCCGGTCTCGCGCCTGCAAGTCGAAACATTGGATGCGAACGCCAAACAGTATGGCCTGACTTATTTCGGTATGAATGACCTGCGCCAAGGGATCGTGCATGTAATCGGACCTGAGCAAGGTGCGACGCTGCCAGGTATGACGGTGGTATGCGGCGATTCACATACTTCTACGCACGGCGCGTTTGGTTGTCTGGCGCACGGTATCGGCACCTCTGAAGTTGAGCATGTACTGGCTACTCAGACGTTATTGACAAAAAAATCCAAGTCGATGCTGATTCAGGTTGAGGGTGTGATCCCGAATGGCGTGACCGCAAAAGACATCGTATTGGCGATAATCGGCCAAATCGGGACTGCTGGCGGCACTGGATATGCGATTGAATTCGGTGGGGCAGCAATTCGTGCGCTTTCGATGGAAGGCCGGATGACAGTCTGCAATATGGCTATTGAGGCTGGCGCCCGAGCAGGAATGATTGCAGTGGATGACACGACGATTAACTATGTTAAAGGTCGTCCGTTTTCGCCAGTCGGCCCGCATTGGGAGCGCGCTGTCAGTTATTGGCGCACCTTGCACACCGATGTCGGTGCTAAGTTCGACTTGGTGGTCACATTAAATGCTGCTGAGGTCAAGCCCCAAGTTACTTGGGGTACGTCGCCTGAAATGGTCGTGGCGATCGATGGCCGTGTACCTGATCCAGACAAAGAAAAAGATCCAACCAAGCGCGATGGCATGGAAAAAGCGTTAGCTTACATGGCGCTGAAACCAAATACCGCGATAGAAGATATTCGTATCGATAAAGTATTTATCGGTTCCTGTACCAACTCACGCATTGAAGATTTGCGTGCTGCCGCGGTCGTAGTACGGGGAAAATTCCGTGCTTCTAACGTTAAGTTGGCGATGGTGGTGCCAGGTTCAGGACTGGTCAAAGAACAGGCAGAACGCGAAGGCCTGGATAAAATTTTTAAAGATGCTGGTTTTGAATGGCGGGAGCCTGGTTGCTCGATGTGTCTTGCGATGAATGCAGATCGTCTCGAGCCTGGTGAGCGTTGCGCATCAACCTCAAACCGCAATTTTGAAGGTCGTCAGGGTGCTGGTGGACGTACTCATCTGGTGAGTCCGGCGATGGCCGCGGCGGCCGGTATTGCCGGTCATTTTGTTGATATTCGTTCGCTCTAGTCCTATCTTTTAATATCAAAAATATGAAAAAAATCATTACTTTATGTGTTTTTGCTGCCGCTGCCACGTTGATGGCTGGCTGTAATACGTTTCAAGGTTTCGGCAAGGATGTCGAACACGTAGGCGAAAAAATTCAGGGAAAGTAAATCGGTTCGCCAGCGCTTGTGCTGGCGTCTGAATGGCCCCTATTTTGGAATAAATGTCATGAACAAATTTACCGTATTAGATGGTTTGGTGGCACCGCTGGATCGTGCCAATGTCGATACCGATGCCATCATTCCGAAGCAATTCTTAAAATCCATTCTGCGGACTGGATTTGGACCGAACCTGTTTGACGAATGGCGTTACCTGGATCATGGCGAGCCGGGCATGGATAATACAAAGCGCCCAATAAATCCTGATTTTGTGCTGAATCAAGCGCGCTATCAGGGAGCCTCTGTTTTATTGGCACGAAAGAACTTCGGTTGCGGCTCCTCACGTGAGCATGCGCCATGGGCTTTGGATCAATATGGTTTTCGAACCGTGATTGCGCCTAGCTTTGCCGATATTTTCTTCAATAATTGCTATAAAAATGGTTTGCTACCGATCGTTTTGCCAGAAACCCAAATTGACCGTTTATTTGACGAAGTTAAAGCGTTCCCCGGATTTCGTTTGATTATCGATTTGGAAAAACAACTGGTCACGACTGCGAACGGCGATGTTGCCTATCCATTTGAAGTCGGTGAATTCCGTAAGTATTGTTTGCTGAATGGTCTCGATGATATTGGCTTGACTCTACGTCAGGCTGACAAAATCCGCGAATTCGAAGATCGCCATTTATTTGAACAACCATGGTTGGCAAATACGATTTGATGCGATAGAGGGTGGCGCATTACATTAATGCGCCGCTATACGTGAAACCACATTTGTACGATGAAATCGGGCTCGTTAATCATGCGTCTGCGTTCCAGCGTTTTTTGAACTTAATTATTTACAAAACATGAAAATTGCAATCTTGCCTGGCGATGGTATCGGTCCTGAAATTATCGCCCAAGCGGTCAACGTCCTGAACGCGTTAGACGAAAAATTCACTCTGGAAACTGCCGCTGTCGGCGGTGCTGGCTATGCTGCGCATGGTCACCCGTTGCCAGACGCAACACTAAAATTGGCGAAAGAAGCGGATGCGATTTTGTTCGGTGCGGTCGGTGATTATCAATACGACTCATTGGAACGCTCATTGCGTCCAGAACAAGCGATTCTGGGCCTGCGTAAAAATTTAGGGTTATTTGCGAATTTGCGTCCGGCGATTCTGTATCCCGAGTTGGCTGGTGCATCAACACTTAAACCAGAAATCGTATCCGGTCTGGATATCCTGATTATTCGCGAATTAACTGGTGACATTTATTTCGGTCAGCCACGTGGTGTGCGTACTGCACCTGATGGTGCCTTCAAAGGCGAGCGCGAAGGTTTTGATACCATGCGCTATGCCGAGACGGAAATCCGTCGCATTGCGCATGTAGCTTTCCAGACTGCGCTTAAACGCGACAAGCGTTTGACCAGCGTGGATAAAGCTAACGTACTTGAAACCTTTCAATTCTGGCGTGATATTGTTACTGACGTTCATAAAGAATATCCGGATGTCGCGTTGGAGCATATGTATGTCGATAACGCGGCGATGCAATTGGTGCGCGCACCTAAGAAATTTGATGTAATCGTTACTGGTAATATGTTTGGCGATATTCTGTCGGATGCTGCGGCAATGTTGACCGGATCCATTGGTATGCTGCCATCAGCATCGTTGGATGCAAATAACAAAGGGTTGTATGAGCCTTCGCATGGTTCCGCACCAGATATCGCGGGCAAAGGCATTGCCAATCCTTTGGCGACGATTTTGTCCGCGGCAATGATGCTGCGTTACTCTCTGAATAAGGCTGAGCAGGCTGATCGGATAGAAGCGGCGGTCAAGAAGGTGCTTGCGCAGGGTTTGCGTACAAGCGATATCTACGAAGCTGGAACGACCAAAGTCAGCACTAGCGAAATGGGTCAGGCAGTCGTCAAAGCGTTAGCTTAAGCTGGCGTAGTTACGCCTGAAGAAATGTTTTTTTGAGTTGTCATAGTGTGTATTGGTTACGGGAGTTTCCCCGTTCATGTGTTAGGGAGTGATGATGAAACTGGTTGGTTTAGTCGGTTGGCGAGGTATGGTTGGTTCTGTTCTGTTGCAACGTATGCAGGAAGAGGGCGATTTCGCCCATATAGAACCGGTATTTTTTTCAACTTCAAATGCGGGAGGAACTGCGCCTGCGTTGGCAAAAAATGAAACAACGTTAAAAGATGCCAACGACATTGAAGCGTTAAAAAAATGCGACATCATTATTACCTGTCAAGGCGGCGACTATACCAGTGACATTTTCCCGAAACTGCGTGCATCGGGCTGGAACGGTTACTGGATCGATGCGGCGTCTACGTTGCGGATGAAAGAAGATGCCATCATCGTTCTTGATCCTGTGAATTTAGATGTCATTAAAAATGGCCTGACACGGGGCATTAAAAACTACGTCGGCGGCAATTGCACGGTGTCGTGCATGATGATGGGATTAGGCGGATTATTTCAGCACGATTTAATCGAATGGATGACCTCGATGACATATCAGGCAGCATCCGGTGGTGGTGCGCAACACATGCGTGAATTATTGACGCAATTTGGCGCAATTAATGCCGAAGTTAAATCGTTGTTGGATAATCCAGCAGCAGCGATTCTGGAAATCGACCGTAAAGTGTTAGAAAAGCAGCACAGTTTTTCTGCTGATGAAACCAAGCAGTTTGGCGTGCCGCTGGCAGGTAATCTGATTCCGTGGATCGATAAAGATCTGGGTAATGGTCAGTCTAAAGAAGAATGGAAGGCTGGCGCAGAAACCAACAAAATTTTAGGGCGCGGCGAAGGATTTAATAGCGACAAAGCCCCGATTCCTATTGATGGTCTATGCATACGTATTGGTGCGATGCGTTGCCACTCACAGGCGCTCACGATCAAACTTAAAAAAGACGTGCCGCTGGATGAAATTAACGACATCATCTCTAGTAATAACCAATGGGTAAAGTTAGTCGACAACAATCGTGAAGATTCAATGCGAGATCTGACCCCAGCTGCCGTCACTGGCAGCCTGACTATTCCCGTTGGCCGCTTGCGCAAACTGGAAATGGGTGGAGATTATTTGTCGGCATTTACGGTCGGCGATCAATTACTGTGGGGTGCGGCAGAGCCATTACGCCGCATGCTGCGGATTGTTCTCGATAAGTAAATTAACTAAATTATGAAAATATTCGTCTTTTATTGACGAATGAGCGGTATAAAAAGGTTGTTTTTCAAGTACGCGAAATAAACTGACCAGACTTATTTTAAGAATATGGTCTGGTTGATGTTTGCAACGTAGCCCGCTGATATTCGCCATTGCGAATTTTTAGCGGGTTTTATTTATCTAGTGGCGCTTATGCGGCCGCTAGCTCAACGTTGATATTTTGAAACTTCTGGAATAACATTGACAAAACGCAAGATTTATTTTTAACTTATGCGAACGGAAAAAGGTCCCATGCCATATAACAAGAGATTAAATCCATCTAGCAAATTTATTTCAGCTGGCTTAAAAACACTGAGCTCAGCCGTTATTTCTGCGGTGGTATTAATGTCCGGAGCGCATGCCGCAGGTTTCGGAAAAATCACGATTTTGTCGTCCTTGGGGCAGCCGCTTCGTGCCGAAATTGAACTGACCTCTGTGGCCAAGGATGAAGAGTCGCAATTGGTGGCGAAATTAGCCTCTGCTGACGCTTATAAACAAGCCAATATTGAATTCAATCCGGCTTTATTATCGTTACAATTTTCGATTGATCAGCGTGGGGCACGCAAATTTGTTCGCGTAACATCCTCTCAGCCGATAAATGAACCATTTGTCGCGGTGTTGATTGAATTGGGCGGCTCCAAGAATCGGGTTTTAAGGGAATACAACGTATTGCTTGATCCAGCGGATGCGCGGTCAACGCAATCTCCGCAGATTACAGCGCCTGCACGTGCAGCTGCATCAGTTTCTACAACGACTTCATCTTCTACAAAAACGACTACGCTGCCATCTGGCGCGCGCAATGATCGTACGCCTTCTCCTTCTGTAGAAAAAAAAACAGCGCAAGCTGACCGTGCCGCAGGCTCTGCGACTAAGCCTTCTGAGGCTGGCGGGGGAAAGAGTAAGCCCGGTGATACAGATTATCGCGTGAAGAAAGGCGATACACTGTTTCGCATCGCGGTAGATAATTTGCAGAACGGTGTATCACTCGATCAAATGTTGTTGGCGATGTATCGCGGTAATGAACGTGCATTTATCGATAAGAATATCAACCGTCTGCGTAGCGGCCAAATTCTCGCCATTCCCGATGCTGATACTGCGCGCAGTGTTCCGCGCGCAGAAGCTTCTAATGTAGTTTTAGGTTTGTCCAAAGATTTTCACGGATATCGCAATACGCTGGCGACCCAGACAGCAGCCGCGTCACCACGCGAGGCAACTGAGGCGAAACAAAGCGGTGGCGGAAAAATCAGCGCTAAAGTGCAAGAACAGGCTAATCCTGCGAACGATGCTAAGGACAAGCTGAAACTATCGCGCGCTGGCGATATCGCTAAACCCGATGCTAACCCAACGGCCGCTGCGGTTGCTGCCACCGAAGAGAAAATAGCGCGTGAAAAAGCAGCAGTTGAAGCTAACGCACGCGTTAAGGAATTAGAAAAAAATATCATGGACTTGCAAAAGGTTCTTGATGTGAAAAGTAAGAACCTGGACGAGTTGCAAAAGCAAACTAGCAGCATCGGCAAGACTTCGCCGCCGGTTGCTCCCGCTACTCCACCTGCCGCAACTGGCAGCGCGACAAGTGCTGCGGTAGCAGCAGCTACGTCAACACCTAATCCTGCAGCAGTTGCATCAAATGCCAGCAGTGCAACAACCACTGATGCGGCAGCCTCAGTGGCGGCGTCAGACGCCGCACCGGCAGCTGTTGTTACGTCACCAGTAGTGGCGGTCGCTGCTAAACCAGTTATTAAGCCAGCCGCGCCGAAAGCAATTCCTGAGGCACCTCCAGAATCCAGCTTTATTGATAGCGTGACCGATAATCCATTGTTACCCGCTGTTGGTATCTTGGCGCTACTTTTGGCAGGTTTGGGTATTCATCGGTTTCGTCGTAAAAAACAGCAAGCATTTCTGGATAGCGGCGGCGTACCGTTAACCGGTTCAGGATTAAAGTCGAATTCGCTATTTGGTTCAACAGGCGGTCAAAGTGTCGATACCAAAAATAGTATATTCAACTCAAGCTTTGTACCATCCGTCAGCAGTCTTGATACAAATGTAGATCCAGTTGCCGAGGCTGACGTATATATAGCCTATGGACGCGACGTGCAGGCAGAAGAGATTCTGAAAGAAGCATTGCGCAGCCAACCCAATCGCCATGCCATCCGGGTTAAATTGCTAGAAATTTATGCTACGCGGAAAGATGTTCGCGCTTTTGAAATTGTCGCTAGCGAACTTTATAGTCTTACCAATGGTGTCGGCGAAGAATGGCAGCAAGCCATTGCTTTAGGTGCAGCTGTAGATCCTACAAATCCGCTTTACGGACACGGTATGTTGACGGAGCAGGTCGTTGCTAAAGCGGCTTCTATTACGGCCCCAACGCAGCCGTTGGACGGACTTGATTTCAATGCATTGAATGCAGTCACCGAGCCTTATGAGCCAAAGAGTAATTTTTTGGAGTCCAAGCAGCCTGAGGCGACGGAGTTATTTGCACCGTTGAGTGCTGACGAGTTATCACATAAGGCCGAAGCATTGATTGATGGCGCACAAGATTTGGATTTGCATTTTAAAGACGCAAACAAATTCTCGTCGCTAAATACAGATGCGGTGAACGTTCCATCGGTGCCGGAATCGACAAAATCCGTTCTGGAGTCGCTTGATTTCGAACTAGGCAATAATGGGTCACAGGCGCCGCACTTTAGCCTTCCATCTGCTTCTTCAACTGAAAAGCTTATTGATCCAAGTATTAGTGCTCGAACCAAGACGATTGAGCATGTTACTGCCCCTGTTGCATTGGCTAGTCCGCTGGAGTTTGATCTCTCTGGAATGGATCTTGATTTGGGTGATATCGTTGAAAAATATGTGCCAACCAAAGATGTTGCATCCAAGGCAAATGTTGTCAGTAATGCTGAAATGGCAACTAAGCTTGATCTTGCTGTCGCTTATCAGGAAATCGGCGATAACGAAGGCGCACGCGAATTGCTTGAGGAGGTCTTAAAAGGTGGGGACGTTGCACAAGTATCAACGGCTAAAATATTGTTACAAAACCTCGCGTAACACATTAAGTTTGCATCTTAATTGCCAGCAGTTAGCATCTAATTAACTATTGGCAATTGACGGGCGCGGCGTTATGCTTGCGCCCGTTTGTCTTTTTAGCATTATGCTGGCGGTAAATCGTAAAGGGCTATTCTCAGCTCACAAAGTTGCGATATTTTTGAAGTGGAGTTGGTTTGAAGCGAATCGTTCTCGGGGTACAGTATGACGGAACCCCTTGGCGGGGATGGCAAACGCAACCGGACGGCAAGACCGTACAGGACAAGTTAGAGTTCGCCTTGCAGAAATTTACGGAAGGCAAGGTGTCGACCATTTGTGCCGGGCGCACCGATGCAGGTGTACACGCGCTTGAACAGGTGGTGCACTTTGATACACTATTGGCACGCGATTTGTCATCCTGGGTACGTGGTTTGAATGCTTTCTTGCCGTCATCAATTGCAGTGCGTTGGGCTTGTGAAGTACCTTATTTCGCAGCCACGGCGCACGTTGATGGCAACCAGCAATTTCATGCGCGCTTCAGCGCTACTGCGCGCACTTACCATTACCTGCTGTATAACCATCCCGTGCGATCGCCGTTAATGGTAAACAAAGTCGGATGGGCATTTCGACCGCTAAATCTTGAAAATATGCAGCAGGCCGCAGAGCATTTTGTTGGGACGCATGACTTTTCGGCGTTTCGTGCCATTGAGTGCCAGGCGCGCTCCCCGATACGGACTATGCATGAACTTAGCATTAAGAGTAGCGGTGATTTAATCGTGTTCACGTTGCGCGCCAACGCGTTTCTTCATCACATGGTACGCAATATAGTTGGGGCTTTAGTTTTTGTGGGCAATGGTAAGCAAGCACCTGATTGGATAGTTGATCTGCTCTTGCAAAAAGATCGAAGTCGCGCTGCGCCGACCTTTATGCCGGATGGACTATATCTAGCGAAGGTTGAATATGATCAAAAATGGAACCTGCCGCAACAACAGTCCGCAATATTGCCTTGGCTGTAAAAGCAAAATCAGTCCTCATGTAAAGAAACATGTGGAGCAGCGCATAGACCGCTAAATTTCTGGCAATTACAGGATTTGGTGTCATATCTACTTTTTTATCCATCGACAAAATGAATCAACGTACCCGAATCAAAATTTGCGGCTTGACGCGTGAGCAGGACGTCGCAGCGGCGGTTGCCGCTGGCGCAGATGCGATTGGTTTCGTTTTTTATGGAAAAAGCCCGCGCTATGTCTCGCCACAACGAGCGGCAGAGCTGATAGCCGGATTGCCGCCTTTCGTTTCAGCCGTAGGATTATTTGTTAATGCAACGCCAGAAGAGGTTTCTGCAACAGTCTCTATCGCGCCATTGTCATTATTGCAATTTCATGGTGATGAAGATGTTTCGCAATGTCATGCAGCTGCTAGCCGCGTAAATCGGCCTTTTTTACGTGCAATGCGCATAGGAACCGCAACAGTTGCTGGCGATTTGATAGAATGCGATGTAAATTATCGTTCAGGTAGTCGGCTTTTCGCCGGTTTGTTGCTCGATACCTTAGTTGATGGTTATGGTGGCAGTGGAAAGGTCTTTGATTGGTCTCTAATCCCAAAAGAACTCGCGCCTCAGGTCGTTTTAAGTGGTGGCTTGAGCGTACAAAACGCGACTGACGCGGTGGTCCGCGTTCGCCCTTATGCGGTCGACATCAGTAGCGGTGTCGAACAAGAAAAGGGTATCAAAGATCCCGCCAAAATACGTGCCTTTATTGATGCGGTGCGTCAGGCGGATGCCACTACCGATTGATTGCGAGAGATATTTGCGCACATTGGGTGAAAAACACCGTCAATCAGCCATTTAAGAGAGAAACAAATGAAAGAATTAAATCCGCTTGAGCATTATGCCGAGCGTCAGGCACTTGCTACCGCGACCTTGCAGCAATCTGCACAATACAATCTGCCGGATGCAAAAGGCCACTTCGGAATGTACGGCGGTAGTTTCGTTTCAGAAACGCTGACGTTGGCGCTTAAAGAATTAAAAGAAGCCTACGCACATTATCAGCACGAGCCGGTTTTTTTAGCAGAATTCGAAAGCGAGCTAAAACATTTTGTAGGCCGTCCTAGTCCTATCTATCACGCAAAACGCTGGTCCGAACAAATGGGCGGCGCACAAATCTACTTCAAGCGCGAAGACCTGAACCATACAGGTGCCCATAAAATTAACAACGTAATCGGTCAGGCCTTACTCGCCAAGCGTATGGGCAAGCCGCGTGTCATTGCAGAAACAGGTGCAGGTCAGCATGGCGTAGCCACCGCCACAATTTGCGCACGATTCGGCTTGGAATGCGTCGTCTACATGGGCAGCGAAGACGTCAAGCGTCAGAAGCAAAACGTTTACCGAATGAATTTGCTTGGTGCGAAAGTGGTGCCTGTCGAATCTGGTTCGAAGACGTTAAAAGATGCGTTGAATGAAGCGATGCGGGATTGGGTCACCAACGTTGAAGATACTTTCTATATTATAGGCACGGTTGCTGGCCCTCATCCTTATCCAATGATGGTTCGTGATTTTCAGTCTGTGATTGGCGAGGAATGTCTGACCCAAATGCCGGAAATGACCGGCCGTCAACCGGACTATGTTGTTGCGTGTGTAGGCGGCGGTTCTAATGCAATGGGTATTTTTTACCCTTACATTAACCACCACGATGTCCGTCTTATCGGTGTTGAAGCTGCAGGCGAAGGATTGGACAGCGGCAAGCATTCCGCGTCCCTGACAGCAGGTTCTCCGGGCGTATTGCACGGCAATCGTACTTACCTGCTGCAAGACGAGAATGGTCAAGTCATTGAAACCCATTCAGTTTCAGCTGGCCTGGATTATCCGGGCGTTGGTCCTGAACATGCCTGGTTGAAGGATTCTGGTCGCGCCTCTTACGAAACTATTACCGACGACGAAGCACTGGCCGCATTTCATACTTGTTGTCAGATCGAAGGTATTATCCCCGCCCTGGAATCAAGTCATGCGCTTGCCTACGCGGCTAAATTGGCGGCGACGTTGCCAAAAGATAAAATCATCCTCGCCAACTTGTCTGGCCGCGGTGATAAAGATATGCATACCGTTGCCGAACGTTTGAAATTGTGATGTCGTCTCAGCGATAGAGGCTCGGCCTGGCAGCGACCTACCTTGTTTTTGGTGTGTCGCTGACAGTGCTAATACTCTGATCCATTGCACTCACCCAATCAGCCTACGCATAGCCCACGAATATTACCTAAGACAAACATGTCACGAATCCAGTCTACGTTGGCCGCATTGGCCGCAAATAACAAAAAAGGCCTCATTCCGTTTATCACGGCGGGTGATCCCGATCCTGAACTGACCGTACCGTTAATGCATGCGCTGGTGGCAGGCGGTGCTGATATTCTCGAATTGGGGGTGCCGTTCTCCGATCCAATGGCCGAAGGTCCGGTAATTCAGCGTGCGTGCGAACGCGCGCTTAAATTCAATGTAAGTTTGCACGATGTATTAGGTTACGTACGCACGTTTCGTCAGACAAATACCGATACGCCAGTGGTGTTGATGGGTTACGCCAATCCACTTGAACGCATGGGCGTTGATGCTTTTATCAGTGCGGCAAAAGAAGCTGGTGTCGATGGCACCATCGTCGTTGACTATCCGCCGGAAGAATGCGAAGAATTCGCCCATAAAATGCGTGCTAACGGTATGGACCCCATCTTCTTATTGGCTCCAACGTCAACTGAAGAGCGTATTCAGCAGGTAGCAAATGTCGGCGGTGGATTTGCTTACTATGTGTCACTCAAAGGCGTGACTGGTGCTGCAAATATCGATATCGTTGAAGTCACCAAACGCATTGCAGCGATCCGCAAGCATGTTAAATTGCCAATTGGTGTGGGTTTCGGCATCCGTGATGCAGCTACAGCGAAAGCCGTTGCACAGGTGGCGGACGCGGTTGTCATAGGTAGTCGTATCATCCAGGAGCTAGAAAACACACCGCGTGAGCATGCAGTTGCTGCAGTGCAGACGTTCATCAGCGGTATACGTAAAGCGCTGGACGAATAGTTGTGAAAATAAACAGGAGAAATGCTATTGGCTAACAAACAGCGATTTACTATCGCTGTTTTTTGGTTGAAGGTACAATTCGGCAAGTAAAAAATATGAAGGAGGTCGCTCTATGAGTTGGCTTGAAAAACTACTCCCCCCACGTATCCAACGCAGCGATTCAGCGACACGCAAGTCTATCCCTGAAGGACTTTGGGTTAAATGTCCATCCTGCGAAGCTGTGCTCTATAGGACCGATCTGGAATCCAATATCCACGTCTGCCCAAAGTGTAGTCATCATCTGCGTATTCGCGCCCGTGATCGTCTCGATGCTTTGCTGGACGCCGGTGGCCGGTATGAAATCGGTCAGGAAACATTGCCGATTGATACCCTCAAATTCAAAGATAGTAAAAAATACCCTGATCGCCTTAAAGCGGCGATGGAAGCCACCGGTGAAACGGATGCTCTCATTGTGCTTGGCGGCGCGATTATGACGTTGCCTGTTGTAGTTGCCTGTTTTGAGTTCGAATTTATGGGTGGCTCGATGGGTTCTGTAGTGGGTGAGCGGTTTGTTCGGGGCGCGCAAGTCGCGTTGGAGCAAAAAGTGCCATTTATCTGCATTACAGCGACCGGCGGCGCGCGGATGCAAGAAGGTTTACTGTCGTTGATGCAAATGGCAAAAACCACAGCGATGCTGACTAAATTATCGGAAAAGAAATTACCGTTTATTAGCGTGCTGACCGATCCGACCATGGGCGGCGTATCCGCCTCATTTGCGTTTATGGGCGATGTTGTAATCGCCGAGCCAAAAGCGTTGATCGGCTTTGCCGGACCACGCGTGATCGAAAATACTGTGCGTGAAAAATTGCCTGAAGGCTTCCAGCGCGCTGAGTTTCTAGTCACCAAAGGTGCGGTTGATATGATCGTGGATCGACGCAAAATGCGTGAAGAAATCGCGCGTTTGTTGGCCTTGTTGCAAAATCAAACGGCTGAAACGCTGGCTTGATATTGCCTGACCTTGCATAACGTTATTAGCCTGATGAATAGCCCGAATCGTTAGCTGTTCGGGCTATTGTTTTTGTTAAATGAGTATCGAATGCCTACACCGTTGACCACGCCAACCGCTTCTAGTAAACCGACCACTCTCGACGAATGGCTGTTATTACTCGAATCGCGCCACTTTAAAACCATCGATATGGGCCTGGATCGGGTCAAATTGGTTAAAGAGCGATTAAATATCCAGTTTGGTTGTCCGGTTATCATGGTAGCCGGAACCAACGGCAAAGGGTCGACCTGTGCGATGCTGGAATCAATGCTGCTACGCGCCGGTTATAAAGTTGGCTTATATATCAAGCCGCATTTTTTACTCTTCAATGAGCGGGCGCAATTGAATGGCGAATCTGCATCGGACGAGGCGCTGATTGCCAGCTTTGAGGCAGTGGAAGCACAACGCGGCGATGTCTCTTTAACGTATTTTGAATTCACCACTTTGGCGATCATGCATTTGCTGGCATCGTCAAATCTGGAAGTTGTGATTTTGGAAGTCGGTCTTGGCGGGCGTCTGGATGCCGTCAATGTGATAGACGCAGATATCGCAATCGTCACTAGCATCGATATTGATCACACTGATTATTTAGGCGATACCCGTGAAAAAATCGGTTTTGAAAAGGCCGGTATTTTCCGTGCGGGCAAAACCGCTATTTGTAGTGACCCGGTGCCGCCGCAGTCATTGATTGATCATGCCAACGCCATCGGCGCTGACTTGTGGTTGTTGGGACGCGATTTCAACTACACCGGTGACAAGCAACAATGGAATTATGGCGGACGTGGACAACGTCGGAATTCCCTCGGTTATCCTAGTCTTCGTGGCGCAAATCAATTATTGAACGCTTCAGCCGCATTAGCCGCGTTAGAGGCGCTACGCAATCAATTGCCGGTGAGTGCGCAAGAGGTTCGCACCGGCTTGGTAACGGTCGAATTGCCAGCCCGTTTTCAAGTGATGCCTGGTCAACCTTTAGTTGTGCTGGACGTTGCCCACAATCCACATGCATCGGCGACGCTAGCCCAAAATCTCGACAATATGGGTTTTCATCCCTATACGTACGGCATATTTGGTGCGATGTTGGATAAAGATATCGAGGGCATTGTGGCGCAACTAAAAGGCAGAATAGATCACTGGTGCGTGACTGACCTGCCATTGCCACGCGCGGCCACGGCCGAGCAATTGCGGCAACGTTTAGTGGCTGCCGGGGTCAAGGTCCAGGAGGGCGCATCAGCGGAATCGACTATTCAAAGTTTTACAACTCCCGCAGAAGCCTACGCAAATGCGCTAAGCAGGGCGGGTGAGAATGATAGAATTGTGGTTTTTGGATCTTTCGTGACCGTTGCTGGCGTGATGGAAGCTAGAAAATCCGGACTTCACTGACAATGTGCGCTGTGATGTATTGCATTTCCGTCAATGTTCCAATGTTCCAATATTGCACTTTCACACTAAATCGGTAACGCATGGGCTTGTTCTCTTTCCTCCGTAAAAATAAGCAACAGCCTGGCTCTGAGCAGAGCGCCTATAATTCGCGTTCAGCAGAGGACACAAGCGCCATACGCGCCAGCAGGAAACGTAAAAACCCCAGCAACGAAGCCGTCGATCCGGTTCTTCCAGAAAAAAAACGTGCGCGACGTCGTTTGGTCGGGGCCGTAGCGTTGGTGCTAGCCGTTGTAATTGTCTTGCCTATGGTGCTGGATTCCGAACCGAAGCCGTTGGCAGATGATATTGCCATCCAGATTCCTTCGCGTGACAAACCAACATCTGCATCCTCCTCGGCAGCAGCATCTGTTGCCGCTAGCGTCGGCAATGGTCTGGATCAGCAAGAGGAAATCATTGATCCGGCGAGTTCGCCTGTATCGTCCCCAAGCCCTTCAGCCACTCAAACGCAAAGTGCGCCTGCGACACCGAATGCAGCAGCTCCGGCACCATTAGCGCAGACTTCCAGCAATAACGTCAATTCAGTCGTACCGCCCACTGCGCAAGCAAGCGCCGATATCAAACCAGAACCTAAACCTAAAGCTAAACCAGAAACCAAGCCGAAAACAGAGGCGAAGGAAGAGCGAAAGCATACGCCTGAACCTAAAGCCATCGTTACAGCTGAGGATAGCCTCGATGTAAGCGACGCTGAAGGAACGAGCGATTCAGCGCGTGCTGCCGCTATTTTAAATGGCAACACAAATGTAGCAAACCACGCATCCGCTGAGAAAAAATCAGCAAAATTTGTTATTCAGGTCGCGGCGCTGGCATCGCAAGAAAAAGTCGATGAATTGCAGGGAAAGTTAAGAGATGCAGGAATTCGCTCTTATACGCAAAAGATAAAAACGGCTTCTGGTGAACGTATCCGTATCAGAGTCGGCCCCTTTAATAGTAAAGAAGAGGCTGAAAAGGCCCGTGCCAAGCTAGCGCCGCTGGGTTTAGCGGGCAGTTTGATTCCAACTTGAATATAATGCCGACCAGCCTCATATGCCTGGCTTAAGGTAGTTTAGTAATTTGCAGCAGAGAACACCCAAGCGAATTCGGATTAATGATTTTTGATAGGTTCCAGAGGCAGTGTGACGATTTTTGATTACCTAGTATTGTTTGTGCTGATTTGTTCAGTCCTGATCGGCACCTTACGCGGGTTGGTCAAGGAAATTCTGTCTTTGGCAAGTTGGGTTATTGCCTTGTTTGTTGCGAACGCCTACGGCGAAAGTCTGGCAGTATTGCTTCCTGACGTCATACCTGGTGCCGTAACGCGATTGATTGTGGCATTTCTAGCACTATTTATAGGTGTCAGATTGCTAATGATGTTGTTAAGCATGGTATTGGATGGACTGGTCAAGGCAACTGGCCTGAGCGTCGCCGATAGGGGTTTAGGAGGCTTGTTTGGGCTTGCACGAGGCGCGGTAATTGTTGTGGTGGCAGTATTAGTCTGTGGCACAACAGCTATCCCAAAACAGTCATTTTGGCGCGATGCAGAGTTAAGCCCGCTTGCAGTCACTGCGGCAAATACTGCTTTGCCCTTCTTGCCGGAAGCATTTGCACAGCATGTAAAGTTTTAGAAGGCACTTTGATCCCCGAATTTGTAGCATTTGTCTTATTTGTTCTCGTTTGTATCGCTTGTATTGCTTCCTCGAAATAGTTTCGAATTGTTTTATTTAGGAGTCCACCATGTGTGGCATAGTCGGCATCGCCTCTCACAACCCCGCCAATCAACTGATCTACGATGCATTGCTGCTGTTGCAGCATCGCGGTCAAGACGCTGCGGGAATCGCAACCAACCAAGGTAACGGATTCTTTATGCACAAGGCCAATGGCTTAGTGCGTGACGTTTTTCGGACCCGCAACATGCGTTCTTTGCCAGGTAATTTTGGTATCGGTCAAGTACGCTACCCAACTGCCGGAAGCGCTAGCGCAGAAGAAGCGCAACCGTTTTACGTCAATGCGCCATTCGGTATCATTTTGGCGCATAACGGTAACCTGACCAATGCTGAACAACTTAAAATTGAGATGTTCAAAAATGACCGTCGGCATATCAATACGGATTCTGATACAGAAGTCTTGCTGAACGTGCTAGCGCATGAAATCCAGCAAGCCACTATCGGTTATTCGCTTGATCCAGATGCACTGTTCAAGGCCGTCGCAGTGGTTCACCAACGGGTTCGTGGCTCGTATGCTGTAGTCGCGCAAATCGCCGGTCACGGTTTGTTAGCATTCCGCGATCCTTACGGTATTCGTCCGCTGTGCATCGGTATTAATGAAACCGACAAAGGTACAGAGTATGTCATCGCCAGCGAGTCGGTCGCTCTTGAAGGTCTGGGATTCCGCTTCTTGCGCGATGTCATTCCCGGCGAAGCGATTTTTATCGATATCGAAGGCAATCTGTACAACCAGCAATGCGCCGACAATCCGACATTGAATCCATGTGCTTTTGAGTTCGTATATCTGGCACGTCCTGATTCCATCATTGATGGTGCTTCGGTCTATGCTACACGCCTGAAAATGGGTGAGTATCTGGCTGATAAGATCAAGCGCGAATTCTCTAGTGGCGACATCGATGTGGTCATGCCGATTCCTGATTCGTCGCGTCCGGCAGCTATCCAGCTGGCACTTAAGTTAAATATCGAATATCGCGAAGGATTTATCAAGAATCGCTATATCGGTCGCACCTTTTTGATGCCGGGACAAGCAATACGTAAAAAGTCGGTACGCCAAAAGCTCAATGCGATTGGATCTGAATTCAAAGGCAAGACTGTGCTGCTGGTGGATGACTCTATCGTCCGAGGCACAACTAGCCGTGAGATCGTTCAGATGGCGCGTGATTCCGGTGCTAAACGGGTGATTTTTGCTTCGGCAGCGCCTCCGGTTAAGTTTCCAAACGTCTACGGGATTGATATGCCGACGCGAGGCGAATTGATTGCTTATGGTCGTACCGATGAAGAGGTTTGCCGCGAAATTACCGCTGATGCCTTGGTATACCAGGACATTGATGCATTGAAGCGCTCGATTTCGGATGTTAATCCGGCATTGAAAAATTTTGAAGCTTCTTGTTTCGACGGTCATTACATCACTGGCGATATTTCACGCGACTATCTGGATCGTATCGAATTTGTGCGAAACAATCCGAAGGCTGAAATTGAAGATGGTGTGCGTTCGCAACTGAATCTCGCAAATTTTGAGTGATTGTAGTCAGGAACCGGCCCGATAACTCGGGCAGGTTCCGTTTTCGATAGAATCAACTGGAACCTGTGTGGACCATGAGTAATACAGAAAGCAAAAAAAGCTACGGATTTACTACGACAGTCGTGCATTGCGATCGCCAAAAAACCATTGAGCATGGTTCTTTGCATAAGCCGGTGCACACGTCGGTAACGTACGGATATAAAGATGCGCGCCAGTTAGCCGAAGTGTTTCAGGGACGCGCTCAAGGTTATCGCTATGGTCGGCAAGGCAATCCAACCGTGTCGGCGCTGGAAGATAAAGTCAATGTGATGGAAGGTGGTTATGCCACTATCTGTTTCGCCACGGGCATGGCAGCGATTAGTGCTGTGGTGCAGGGCTTATTACGTGCTGGTGACCATGTAGTCTCGACGGCGTTTTTGTTCGGTAACACCGCAAGCGTTTGGCAGACTATCCAAGGCCAGGGCATCAATGTCTCGATGGTGGATGTAACGGATATTGTGCAAGTAGAATCTGCTTTAACGCCGAATACGCGCATGGTATTCGTGGAAACCATCGCCAATCCACGCACACAAATTGCAGATTTGAAGCGCATAGGCGAAGTATGCCGTGCGCGCGGTATTTTGTTTGTGGTTGATAACACCATGACTTCGCCGTATTTGTTCCAGCCAAAAGTCGTTGGCGCGAGTCTGGTGATCAACTCGCTGACAAAGTCGATAGGTGGCCATGGTAATGCGCTCGGTGGTGCATTGACCGATACAGGCTTGTTCGATTGGGGCCAATATCCCCATATATTGGATAGCTACAAAAAGTTTCCAACAGTGCAATGGGGGATGGCGCAGATTCGTGCAAAAAGCTTGCGTGACTTTGGCGCTTCGATTGGCCCTGAAGCTGCGCATCATATTGCCGTCGGTGCAGAAACAATGGCATTGCGTATGGATCGCAGTAGCGCCAATGCGCTGGCCGTAGCGACAATGTTAGAAGCTGATCCACGGGTCGCTGCTGTGCATTATCCTGGCTTGGCATCGCATCCGCAGCATGCATTGGCAAGCGAGTTGTTCCGCTCGTTTGGCTATTTGCTGAGTTTTGAGTTAAAGCCAGAGCTTGATTGCTTTGATTATCTGAATCGGATGAAGCTGGGTATTTCAGCGACGCATCTGGGCGACAACCGGACGTTGGTATTGCCGGTCGCTCATACCATTTTCTATGAAATGGGCCCTGAAGCGCGCGCGCGGATGGGGATTTCCGATTCGCTTATTCGGGTATCAATCGGCATTGAAGACACCGATGATCTGGTGGCTGACTTTAAGCAAGCCTTAGATCAGAACTAAATAAGAATAAATATTTTCATCCCAGTGTTAACTGCGATGCTAAATATATGTATAAAAATGCCACGTATTCGAAAGAATGCGTGGCATTTTTTTGTGGCGCGAGTTAGCTGGATTAAATCGTGGTGCGATCCAACCACTTTGTTACCGTGAGTGGTATAAATGTTTTGAACCTGGTTAGCAGCGTTGGTGCGTCGGGCGCATCCATCAACAAATCCGCTTGCTCGGCTTTGAGAAAGCGCTGCGAAACCATATGCTGAATAAATTGAATGAGGCCATCGTAAAAACCGTCCACGTTCAATAAGCCGATTGGCTTTTGATGAAACCCTAATTGGGCCCACGTGAATACTTCGAATAGTTCTTCCAGCGTTCCTACGCCGCCTGGCATTGCGATGAAGCCGTCCGACAATTCTGCCATCATTGCTTTGCGCTCATGCATGTCTTTAACGATATGCAGTTTGGTTAAACCTTTATGCCCCAGCTCTTTTTCTAGTAGCGCTGTTGGGATAACACCAGTAGCAATTCCGCCCAGTCGGATAACTTCATCGGCGATAATCCCCATCAGGCCAACATTGCCGCCGCCGTATACGAGCGCAATGTTGTCGTCGACCATTTGCTGCGCTAGTGAGCGTGCAGCTTGTGCGTAAATGGGAGATGCTCCAGGAGAGGAGCCGCAATAAATACAAAGTGATTTCATTGGTTATAGAAATGTAAAAGTGGATTGCGCGTTATTGTATTGAAGAAATGGCGTTGTCAGCGCTAGTAGTGCCGTTTTTGTTCAAATATTGGGCGGTGAGCTCTTCAAAGTGGACTAAAGTCTGGCCGCGCAAATAGGGATGCATTAACGACAACACCTGATAGCATCCGCTGGCCAAGGCATTTTCTACGACCGCTTGCTCGGTATACTGGCGCGGATTTAATACATATTGATATGACAGCCAGTAACTTGCAGTGACAACCATATTTGTAGAGAGTGCGTCGATTTCAACTGCATTGACAGCCAAAGCGTTGTCCGCTTGCAAACCTTGACATAGTTGTTTTACTACCTTTATTTTATGGCCAAAAATTTCTTTAAAATGCAGCTCTAAAGTGCGATTGCGCGATAATAAATCGCTTAAGTCGCGATAAAAAAAGCGGTAACGCCATATTAGCTCGAACATAAGATGTAAATAACGCCATACATCTTGCATTGTCGGTCGGACCTCTTGTGGAACGGCTAACATACGACTCATTGCTTCTTCAAACGTCACAAAAATCGAATTAACGATGTCATCTTTATTGCGGAAATGGTAATACAAATTTCCCGGTGAAATTTTCATTTCATCGGCAATGATGGTGGTGGTGATATTTGGCTCGCCGAATTCATTAAAAAGACGCAAGGATAATTCTAAAATTTTTTCTCGCGTACGACGTGGCGCCTTTTGTTCCATGATTTTTTCTTTCCGAAAAATATCTGTATATCTGTGATTACGTCCTGTATATCGGGGGTTATATTGATTCTAAATATTTATATATGCTAAAGATTGTATATTGCTTCTGTAGACTGGCATATAACCAATAAGGGAAATCATGCAAAACAAAACCGTGACATTAGCATTGCAGGGTGGCGGATCGCATGGAGCGTTCACGTGGGGCGTTCTGGATCGATTGCTTGAAGATACTAGAATAGATATTAAGGGTATCAGCGGTGCCAGTGCTGGCGCGATGAATGCCGTAGTCATGAGCCATGGTTATGCGGTCGGGGGTAGGGATGGCGCGCGCCAGGCTTTAGCCGATTTCTGGGAAAGTGTCAGTACCAATGATCCGTTTAGTTTTATGCCGCATCATGCGCTTAGCGATGTGGCGATTGCCCGACAGGCATCTTCGACCGCTGTCATGAAAGGTTTGTTTTCGATGATGCGGTTGTTTTCGCCTTATCAATTTAATCCGTTTGATCTTAATCCGCTACGTGACATTCTTGTCAAACAAATTGATTTTGATCGTTTGCGAACGGACGGAGATATTAAATTATTCATCGCGGCCACCCAAGTTAGTACAGGTACCCTAAAGATATTTCGCAATCGTGATTTATCGCTGGATGCCTTGTTAGCATCTGCCTGCTTGCCGTCGATGCATCACGCAATAGAGATTGATGGCGAAGCGTATTGGGATGGTGGACTGACTGCGAATCCGCCAATTTTTCCTTTGTTACATCTCTGTGCATCGCCAGACATTATGGTGGTGCTATTACATCCATTCCGCCGGCCGAAAACACCCACAACCTCTGATGAAATCGGTCAAAGACTGACTGAAATTAGTTTTAGTTCTACCTTTTTTACCGAGATAGGCGGAATCGCACTAGCGCGACGTAATATCGCAGAAGATCCCGAGGCCAGCGGCAAACTTGAGCAGCGATTAAAAAATCTGAATATGCACGTTATCGATGCCAATGACTTAATGAGTCATTTAAGTGGCTCTAGCAAGCTCAATACCAAAGCATCTTTTATCAACGCATTGCGCGATGCCGGTCGTCAACAGGCGACTATCTGGTTATCAGAGAAGTTTGATGATCTTGGACGCTGCTCGTCTTTCGAACTTGACCAATTTATTTCATAGCGGTATATGCGCTGCTTAATTTCCCAACCTTTTTCTTATTAAGTAATCGATGAAAGTATCGCAATCGGATTTCATTCAAGTGCGCGGACTGCGCTATCACATTCGACGTTGGGGGAGGCCAGATGCTCCACAGCTATTCATGCTGCACGGGTGGATGGACGTATCGGCTTCTTTTCAGTTTGTCGTTGATTGTCTGGCGCAAGATTGGCAGGTCATCGCGCCGGATTGGCGGGGTTTTGGCCTGACACAACGCGGACCTGCGGATGTATATTGGTTTCCCGATTATTTGGCAGATCTGGACGCCATTTTGCAGCATTACGCAGGTCAGGAATCCGTCAATTTGCTCGGTCATAGCATGGGTGGCTATATCGCCGGTTTATATGCGGGCGTGCGGCTTCAGCGGATTAATAAACTAATCAATCTGGAAGGATTTGGTCCTGCGGTATCGCAACCGGATCAAGCGCCCGGACGCTATGCCAAATGGTTAGATGCATTACGCGTAGCGCCAGTGATGCACGGTTATGCATCGGAAGCCGCTGTCGCTGAGCGTTTGAAAAAGAACAATCCTCGACTGACAAATGCACGCGCTGCTTTTTTGGCGCAATACTGGGCCAGCGAGACAAGTTCGGGAAAATGGGAAATTCTTGGTGATCCCGCGCATAAACTTATCAATCCGGTCCTTCCGAAAGTCGATGAAATGTTGGCGTGTTGGCGTCAGATTCATGCGCCGGTATTATGTGTTGAAGCCGAAGATACCGACCTGTGGCGATGGATGGGCGGCAAGGATGTTATGCGTGCAGAGGTTGATCGGCGTATAGCGTGTCTTGCAGATGCACGTCTTGTAATGATTGCCGAGGCCGGACATATGCTGCATCACGATCAGCCCCAATTATTGGCAGAGACAATAGAGCGATTTCTGGCAGATCAGAAAACGTAAATCACCAGCTATTAATAAATTATCGGGTATAGATAAAAGGGTGTCACATCGGCGTAATGTGCGCTCGCAACAAAATGGTGGCAAGGGGCGTACAATCATTCCTTTAACTCGTGACTTATTGAGCCTCCTAGATGTTGAACGTTGACCTTCATTGCCACTCGAATATTTCCGACGGGATTTTATCGCCATCGGCAGTTGCCGTACGCGCTAAAGCCAACGGTGTAGATGTCTGGGCTTTAACCGATCATGACGAGATCAGAGGCATTCCCGAAGCCCGTGCCGCCGCTCTTGAACTCGGTCTGCAGTTCGTCACAGGGGTTGAAATTTCGATTACCTGGGGTGCGCAAACTATCCATATCGTTGGCCTGCACATTGATGAAACCAATCAGGAGCTGGTGCAAGGATTAGCTGAAACTCGCGGTGGTCGTGAACGGCGCGCGCGCGATATGGCGGCGCAACTGGCCGCAGCAGGGATTCCTGATGCATTTGAAGGTGCACTAAAACACGTTGGTAATCCCGACCTGATTTCTCGCACGCATTTTGCCCGTCATTTAGTTGACATCGGCATTTGTGCTGATACGCATGAAGTATTCCGCCGTTATCTGGTCGAAGGTAAGCCGGGTTATGTACCTCATCGGTGGGCTAGTTTGGCGCAAGCAGTGAAATGGATACTTGGTGCCGGCGGGATTGCGGTAGTTGCGCATCCGGGTCGCTATCATTTGAATGACGTTGCGCTCGGCGCGTTCTTCGATGAGTTTAAACAATTAGGTGGCACAGCCATTGAAGTTAATACCGGTAGCCACTCGCCAGATCAATACACCGAATACGCCAAAATTGCCATTGCCTATGGTTTTCTGGGGTCCCGTGGCTCTGACTTTCATAGCCCCGGCGAGTCCCGGGTTGATCTCGGCGCGTTACCGCCATTGCCTCCTGGCGTGGTACCAGTCTGGCACGACTGGTCTTTAGAAAACGCTTAAATCTCTGCCTGACGACGGCCATAGCCCAGGCGCCGCTCGACTTTCCTCGTTTATTCAAGTAAATTCCGGTTTCATCTAATTGATCATCTTCATTGAAGAAATGTATGCAATTTAAATGATTGTTTACGCTCTAAGATAATCTGATCGGATTGATGAAGATGCCGAAAACAATTTTGCGTTTGGTCGTGCGAGTAGTTACGTAATTGTTTCCCTCTTGAAATTTGTAATAACAGACCTATTTAAAAGCTATTCTCAATTTAGGAGTTTTGCGCATGAAACGTATTTTCCTGTTCCTCGCCACAAATATTGCAGTAATGCTGGTGTTGAGCGTCGTCCTATCGTTGCTGGGCGTGGATCGTTTTCTAACGCGTAGCGGCCTTGATATTCCAAAATTGATGGTGTTCTCACTGATCGTGGGCTTCGCTGGATCAATTTTTTCCCTATTAATCAGTAAGTGGATGGCAAAACGTTCCACTGGTGCACGAGTGATCGAATCGCCAGCGAACTCAACCGAGTTATGGTTGATCGATACCGTCGGAAAATTGGCGCAACGGGCGGGTATTGGCATGCCTGAGGTCGCCGTATTTGAAGGTGAACCTAACGCATTTGCGACTGGAGCTTTCAAAAACTCGGCATTAGTGGCAGTTTCGACCGGCTTGCTCGAAAGTATGACAAAAGAAGAAGTTGAGGCAGTATTGGGGCATGAAATCGCCCATATCGCGAATGGCGATATGGTGACGATGACCTTAATACAAGGCGTTGTTAATACTTTCGTCGTATTTTTGTCCCGCGTAATTGGTTATGCCGTTGATCGGGCCATGTCACGCAACAATAACGATGGGCCGGGTGCTGGTTACTTCATCGCAGTCATTGTTTCTCAGGTTGTTCTGGGGATTGGTGCATCAATGATTGTTGCCTGGTTCTCACGTCATCGGGAGTTTCGTGCCGATGCCGGATCTGCTAAATTGATGGGCAGCAGTGTACCAATGCAGCGTGCCTTAGCGCGTTTGGGTGGCGGCCAGGCAGCGTCTTTGCCCGAGTCGATGGCAGCGATGGGTATTAATGACAAGCCCGGTTTTATGGCATTATTCTCAAGCCATCCACCAATCGAACAGCGCATCGCGGCGTTACGCGATCCACACGTTACGGCGTTGTAACCATTCGAAGATAGTGTTAACACTATAAGAAGGTCACCGGGCGGCGGTAGTCTGACGACTATCGCCGTTTTTATATTTAAAGAGTTAGCGAGCCATGAGCCAGTTTTTTCACATTCATCCTGATAACCCACAATTGCGGTTAATCAAGCAAGCGGTACAAATTATTCAAAGCGGCGGTATCGTCGCTTTACCGACGGATTGCTGTTATGCCTTGGTCTGCCAACTAGACAATAAAGATGCCGTCGAGCGCATGCGCCGTATCCGAGGCGTGGACGATAAGCATCATTTGACCTTGTTGTGCAGCGATCTGAGCGAAATTTCAGAATATGCCAAAATCGATAACCGTCAGTTCCGTCTGCTGAAAAGCGGTACGCCGGGACCTTACACGTTTATTCTTGGCGCCTCTAAAGAAGTACCACGCCGTCTGAGTCACCCGTCGCGCAAAACCATAGGCCTGCGCGTGCCCGAAAGCGTTGTGGTACAAGCACTGCTGCAAGAGTTAGGGCAGCCGCTGATCGGTACAACCTTGATTTTGCCCGGTAATGGCTTGCCGCTTACCGAAGCAGAAGAGATACGGGATCAGTTAGAAAAACAAGTAGAGTTGGTGATCGACAGCGGCGCATGTAGTCTCGAACCAACGACGGTCATTGATTTGACGGCTGATGAACCAATGTTAATTCGACAGGGACGTGGGGATGTCAGGCTGTTCGGATTATAGTCACGCCTGAGATAGGCAATCTGCGCTTTCAATCTTTAGCTTATGATTTTAATTGATCATTTGCTCCGAATCCGCCGGGCATACGTGCCCCTCTGTTAAAATTCAGCGAATGAACGATCTCATACAAACTATTGCAGTATTAGCATTGCCTTTGCTTTTTGCCATTACGCTACACGAGGCCGCGCATGCCTACGCGGCGAAATACTTTGGCGATCCGACCGCTTATATGCTTGGTCGGATGAGCCTTAATCCTGTCAAACACATCGATCCCTTTGGCACCATACTAATTCCGCTGCTGATGTTTTTTTCAACTGGCGGGGCTTTCCTATTTGGCTATGCAAAACCAGTTCCGATCAATTTTGGTCAACTACGCAAGCCGAAACGCGATATGGCATGGGTCGCATTAGCCGGACCAGCTGCCAATGTGGTGATGGCGCTAGGATGGATGCTGGTATTAATCGGATTAGCAAGCACCGGCGCTGAAACGCAAGATTTCTTCGTCAGGATGGCACAATACGGTATTCGTATTAATCTAGTGCTGTTTGCATTGAATCTATTCCCAATTCCCCCGCTGGATGGCGGCCGTATTTTGTTTAGTTTGCTGCCGCATAAATACGCCTTTAAACTCGCCAAGATCGAGCCGTATGGTTTCTTTATTGTGTTGGCTTTGCTGCTGATAAAACTGCCGCAATTCGGTGATCAGCCTACGCTATATGCAGTCTGGATTACGCCGTTAATGAATATCGCCTCTGCTGTTTTACGATGGATTGTTACGCCGTTATTGATGTTGGTGCAGTGATCCTGTTGTAAGAACTTAATTGTCCCTTTTTATTTGCCTTTCTGATATCTCACATTAATTATGTATCCTGATCGCGTTGTTTCTGGCATGCGTCCTACTGGCGCTTTACATCTCGGCCACTATCACGGCGCTTTAAAAAACTGGGTTCGGCTGCAATCCGAATTACCTTGCCTGTTTTTTGTCGCTGACTGGCACGCGCTGACAACCCATTACGACGATCCCAGTCAGATCGAAACCAGTACCTGGGACATGTTGATCGATTGGCTTGCTGCCGGTGTCGATCCATCGCAATCGACATTATTTATCCAGTCTAAAGTGCCGGAACATGCAGAATTACATTTGCTGCTCTCCATGGCCACGCCGCTAGGTTGGTTGGAGCGCGTCCCGACTTATAAAGATCAACAAGAAAAGCTCACCGACCGTGATTTGGCAACCTATGGTTTTCTAGGCTATCCATTACTGCAGGCGGCTGATGTTTTAATTTACCGTGCAACCCAAGTGCCAGTAGGTGACGATCAAGTTCCGCATATCGAAATGATGCGCGAGATCGCACGACGTTTTAATCATCTTTATGGGAAAGAAAAAGGCTTTGAAGAAAAGGCGCAAGATGCCGTCAAAAAGTTAGGTAGCAAGCGCGCCAAGCTTTATCACGAATTGCGTGTCGATTTTCAGCAAAAGGGAAGCGAAGAGGCATTGGAGCAAGCTAAGGCGATGCTTGATGATGCCCAGAATCTGTCGATGATCGACCGAGAGCGATTGTTCGGTTTTCTTGAGGGGAGCCGTAAATTGATTCTGTCCGAGCCCCAGGCGCTTCTGACAGATGCATCGCGTTTACCAGGTCTTGATGGCCAGAAA
The DNA here is from genome assembly GCF_003056055.1 of Glaciimonas sp. PCH181. Classification (NCBI taxonomy): domain Bacteria; kingdom Pseudomonadati; phylum Pseudomonadota; class Betaproteobacteria; order Burkholderiales; family Oxalobacteraceae; genus Glaciimonas; species Glaciimonas sp. PCH181. The sequence continues at coordinate 870,252 of NZ_PYFP01000001.1, read as the reverse complement.
ATGTCGAAAAGCTATGGTAATTCCATCGCTTTGCGTGATGACAAAGATACGGTTACCAAAAAAGTGCGCACTATGCCGACAGACCCCGCACGTGTACGTCGTACCGATCCGGGTGAGCCAACTAAATGTCCGGTATGGCAGTTCCATTTGGTCTATTCCAATCTAGCCACGCAAGAATGGGTCACAAAGGGCTGCCGTTCTGCCGGTATTGGCTGCCTGGAATGCAAACAACCCATAATCGATGCCATCGTCAGAGAGCAGGAGCCAATGCATGAACGTGCTCAGCAGTATCTGGATGATCCTTCTCTTGTACGCGCAATTGTGGCTGACGGCGCGGATCATGCCCGCAAATTAGCGCAGGATACAATGCGTGACGTGCGCGAGGCCATGGGCTTAAGCTACAGCTGAGTTATTTGTCGCTCCGAAAAATGTTTTCTGCCCCAATTACAAAGCCAATTGATATGCCTGATCTGCCTGTTTCTAGTTGGGTAAAACGTTTTATAGGCACAATCCCGGCTGGGAAAGTACTCGATCTTGCCTGCGGTGAGGGACGTCATAGCGCAATGCTGGCGGCAGCGGGCAAGGATGTGCTAGCGGTGGATCGCAATCCTGATGTACTTATAAAAATTGCGGAAAAAGGCATCGAGACGCTTCAGATTGATTTGGAAAGCAATAATGATCTTGCGCTGGCAGAGTTATTTCAGCCCCAGCGTTTCGCCGGAATAGTCGTAACAAATTATTTACATCGTCCTTTGGTGCCGCTGCTGCTTAATAGTATTGCTGATCAGGGAGTGCTGCTGTATGAGACCTTTGTTGAGGGAAATCAACAATTTGGCAGGCCCTCCAATCCAGATTTTCTTTTAGCATCAGGTGAGTTATTGCGCTGGCTGGCCGCTGATTCTGAATACGTTTGGCATGTTGTGGCGTTTGAAGAGGGCTATGTCGAGCATCCAAAGCCAGCAATGGTGCAACGACTTTGCGCTGTAAAAGGAACCGCCGGTTCTCTGGCAGGTCTACAGCTCGATGTAATTACTTAAGTGATGCTAGATGTGATCGTTTCTTTATCATTCCGGAAATATTGGTCACTGCGCTAAATAGTTCGGCGGTCGATCAGGCTAACTCGACTGCTTCTCGGTAAATTCATTTGTTTTAATTTGAATTGCACGTGGAATTTCCCCATAGTCTCGGCTATCCGCTACAATCAGGTTTTTATCTCTTCGTACTTACTATCATGATCCAAGGTAGCATCGTTGCAATCGTTACTCCCATGCATGCGGACGGCAGCCTTGATTTGCCGGGCCTACGTAAACTGATTGATTGGCATATTGCCGAAGGTACTGATGCGATTGTCATCGTCGGTACTTCAGGCGAATCGCCGACAGTTTCGGTAGCAGAGCATTGTGAATTGATCAAAGTTACCGTTGAGCATACTGCAAAGCGGATACCGATCATTGCCGGTACTGGCGGGAATTCAACCGCTGAGGCGATCAATTTAACCCGTTATGCCAAAGAGGTCGGTGCTGACGCCTCGTTGCAAGTCGTGCCTTATTACAATAAGCCTACGCAAGAAGGCATGTATCAGCACTTTAAGAAGATTGCAGAGTCGGTTGATTTGCCAGTGATTTTGTATAACGTACCAGGTCGTACGGTTGCTGACATGAGTAACGAAACGATTTTACGTCTGGCACAGATTCCGGGAATTGTTGGTGTCAAGGATGCCACCGGCAATATCGCACGTGTGACAGATTTGCTGCGTTTGGCTCCGGCCGATTTTGCTGTGTATTCCGGTGACGATCCGACCGCGATGGCGTTGATGCTTTGTGGTGGTAAAGGCAATATTTCAGTCACTGCCAACGTTGCACCACGGGATATGCATTTACTTTGTATGGCTGCTATTAAGGGCGATGTCGCCGAAGCCATCAGAATTAACAATAAATTACTGCCACTGCACATTCAATTGTTTATTGAACCGAATCCGGTTCCGGCAAAATGGGCATTGTTTGAAATGGGCATGATGCCGTCCGGACTTCGTTTGCCTTTAGTGGCATTGTCGCCCGCATGTCACGTCCCGGTTCGTGCGGCATTGCGTGAATCCGGTGTACTAAAATAAGCTGCGCTAACAGGCGTTTTCTCAAGAATTTTTTTCGTTCCATTCATTCTGTATTCACATGACTATTCGCAAGAACATTCCTTCAGCTTCACGCAGTCTTATCCAACGTAATCTTATTTTCACACTGGCATTGACGAGCCTGGCAGGTTGCAGCTCTCTCAATTCGATGCTGGAACCGGATCGTATCGATTACAAAAGCGCCGATAAGGTCAAGACGCCAAAACTGGATATTCCACCTGATCTTACGCAATTGCAACGCGAAAATCGTTACGCTATTCCTGAGTCAAATCAAGGTACAGCGACAGCGTCTGGTTATAACCTTCAACAAGGTTTGAAGCCTGCTACTGGCGAGTCCGTCGTGGCGCCTAACGGTGCTCCTGACATGCACATCGAACGTGATGGCTCGCAGCGTTGGTTGGTGATTCAGGCGACGCCTGAATCGTTGTGGCCAAAGATTAAAGATTTTTGGCAAGATTCAGGTTTCCTGATCAATGTCGAAAATGCTGATACAGGTGTAATGGAAACGGATTGGGCTGAAAATCGTGCAAAGATTCCGCAAGATTTTCTCCGAAACACGCTGGGCAAAGTCTTCGATTCACTTTACTCAACGGGCGAGCGCGACAAGTTCCGTACACGCCTTGAGCGTGGTCCAAATGGCACGACTGAAGTCTATATTAGTCATCGTGGCGCGGAAGAAGTCCTGACCGGCTCATCAAAAGAAAATAGTATCTGGACTGCACGTGCAGAAGACCCACAATTGGAGGCAGAATTTTTGTCTCGCCTGATGTCCCGTCTGGGCGCAGATCAGGTTAAAGCCAAGGCGGCAGTCGCTAGCGCACCATCTTTGCAAGCACGCTCTAAGTTGGTTAAGGGTGCAGCCGGTACTGGGGCTAGTTATGTTGAAGTCGACGAGAGTTTTGATCGTGCATGGCGACGTGTAGGTTTGGCGCTTGATCGGGTTGGCTTCACAGTGGAAGACCGTGATCGTACGCAAGGTGTTTATTTTGTGCGTTATGTCGATCAAGGTGAGGACATTAAAAATAAGAAATCGGATGGTTTCTTCTCAAAAATGTTCTCAAGTTCCAAAAAAGACGACAAAACTGCAGCGCGTTATCGTGTAGCGGTAAAAGGCTCCGGTGCAGCAAGTCAGATCGCCGTGCAAAACAATCAAGGTCAGCCTGAAACTTCGCAAGCAGCCGATAAGATCCTCGCTTTGATAAACGAGCAACTTAAGTAAATGTTCAAGTAATCGTTTTGTCGTTGCCTTTCGAATGGTTCGTGAGGCAGCGATATCCAGAGGGTCATGTCGTTGAAATTTGCCAGTCTGGGAAGCGGTAGTGAGGGTAATGCCTTATTAATTTCTACTGCTTCCGCTAATCCCTCTATCGCTGCTGCCGCAACCAAAGCCACAACCACCATTATGTTGGATTGTGGCTTTGGCATTAAAGAGACCGAAAGGCGCTTGCTCAAATTGGGCGTCAGCGCGTCGGACTTATCCGCGATTATAGTCACGCACGAGCATCAGGATCATATCGGTGGTGTATTCAAATTTGCGCGACGCCATAGTTTGCCGGTATGGCTTACGTACGGCACTTATCAGGCTGCCTCTAAAATCTCCAAGAATTGTAATGATGTGCAAATACATTTTTGCCGAGATGGTGAGGAATTGACTATTGGCGAACTGGAGCTAACGCCGTTCACGGTTCCGCATGATGCGAGAGAGCCGGTTCAATATGTTGCCAGTGATGGCAAACTGAAGCTCGGCGTGTTGACAGATGTCGGGAAATCCACAAACCATCTCATTCAGACCTTAAGTGGCTGCGACGCGCTGATATTGGAGTGTAATCACGATCGTCAGATGTTGCGTGATTCTGCTTATCCACCTTCGCTTAAGCGAAGAATTGGGGGAGATTATGGGCATCTATCAAATGAAGCCGCTGCCGAGATTCTAAAAGCGCTAGATCAATCCGTCTTACGTAGAATCATAGGAGCGCATTTGAGTTTGCGTAACAATACGCGCGAACTTGCATTTTCTGCGCTGCTTGCAAGCAAAAAGAATGACGATACCGAGCTAACAATCGCCTGTCAGGAAGATGGCTTTGATTGGCTGGAAATATAATCAGCCCATGCGAAAGAGGGTTGTGGGCTATCGATGATGATTGAATGGGGTTGCAGAGTGTGCATCATCATTTGGAAATGCGTTCGATGTAACAGAAAAGTGTTCTTTGACTATATTTTGACGCAAAAAAAGCCGACCCGAGGGTCGGCTTTTTCTTAGCAACAAAAAATTACTTAGATGCAGCTGGAGCAGCAGCGTCAGCAGCAGCCGATGTAGCTGTTGTTGCAGCAGCAGCAGCGTCAGAAGCAGCTGTCGATGCAGCAGCAGCTGAAGAAGCAGCAGCGTCAGCAGCAGAAGCAGCTGTCGATGCAGCAGCATCAGCAGCAGCTGGTGCAGGAGCTGTTACTGAAGCAGCTGTATCAACAGCAGGCGCTTCGTCTTTTTTACCGCAAGCAGCCAAAGTCAGGGCCAACAGGGAGGCGATCAATAGTGTTTTTTTCATGGATATTCCTTCAGTAGTAATCAAAAATTTTTTTTGCGATGAATAATTACCGGTAATTATCGCTCTACAGGATGTTTTCGCAGTGCTTTGCACTAAATTTGCGCATTGCGATACAACAAAAACTTTCCAGCTGCGAATTATAGCGGATTTTGTTTAATATGACATAGCAGGTTTGCTTTTTAGTAAGGATTTGTATTGCCGCAACAAGGATCAAACTCTTCTTCGGCAAGGAGACCAATGTACGCTTTTTAGGACTAAAAAATGCAATTTAGTTGTTATAAAACGTAAAAATCCTTTCTATCAATCTCATTTAATGTTTGTCATTTATTAATAGCGATTAATCAACCGAGATTAATCCAGCCATCTTCGTACCATGTATAAAGCGCCTCCAGCACGTCCTTGGAAACTACGCTGGCAGCTTGCCCGTCTAATTTGCGATTATCTGCTAATACGCATAATGAGGCCTTATCCTCACGCCCCGCAGCAAATGACTCACCATTAATAAACAGATGTTTGCCGCGATACAGCATTTGTGTCTTGCGCGAAAGTGAGACACCACGCTTGGCGATAGCAGCCGTAAAACGCGACAGTGTTAAGGGCCGCGGAGGCGACTCAAAAAATACGGTCGCTTTTGGGTCTGATAAATATTCACCAACAAAAATGGCGACGTCATCGTCCGTAAAGCGTACTTTATTCAATGCATCTGATATTTGGGAGAGCATATTCCGCCCAATTTCCGCAGGATGTTTGGTTGGCGCCAGATCCGCATCGGCGTAACGGCCGGGAAGATCGATTGAGTCTGCCATGAACTGCAAAAAAGCCTCGCCTAATTCCTGAAATGCTGGTGCGCGAAAGCCAATCGAATAGGTCATGCATTCACCGATGGCAGTGCCGTCGTGAGCGTATTGCGGCGGCAGGTAAAGCATATCGCCTGGCTCAAGTACGAACTCTTGCTCTGGCGTGAAATTTTTGAGAATTTTTAGCGCGCTGCCTTGTACCAGTGTTAAATCTTGCCCTGCGCCGATTTTCCAGCGACGTTGCCCATGCGCTTGCAACAAAAACACATCGTAAGAATCAAAGTGTGGGCCCACGCCACCGGTGTCCGTAGCATAACTGACCATCAGATCGTCCAGCCGGGTGTCAGGGATGAAGCTAAACTGTCTTAGCAGCGCATCGGCCATGTCGTCATGTAAATTGACGCCTTGCACCAATAACGTCCAATCTTTTTTGCTGATAGCCGGTACGGTTGCGATTGGTCCATTTTCTACTTTCCATTCTTGCTTAAAATGGGTGATCAGGCGTGACTCAACGTCGTCGCGGGCAGCCATTTTGAACAACGCATCAGCGGATAATAAGGGCTTAAATCCCGGTATCGCCTGCCGAATCAGCAGGGGTTTTTTGTGCCAGTAATCGCGTAAAAATTGCGCAGGCGACAGGCCGCCCAGTAAAGTGAAATTTTTCATAGCCCGCATTATATCGGTTTGACTATCCTTGCATGCTGCACTAACGCCACAAGTCTTGGAATTCGCCCTGATTTTTATTATCTGCGGATAAATTTTTCTGGTTCCGCGGACCTGATGAATTCGGCGGGTATAATCTGTCCGCACATTAAATGAAAGGAATGATCATGAAGATTGCCAAGAATACGGTTGTGACTGTCCACTACAAACTGTCAGATGCTCAAGGCAACTTGATCGAAGAGAGTAGTGAGCCGATGGTTTATTTGCACGGCGGTTACGAAGGCACGTTGCCAAAAATTGAAGAAGCGCTGGATGGCAAGGAAGTTGGCTACAACGTCGAGCTACAAGTTGAGCCGGATGACGCCTTTGGCGAATATGACTCAAAACTGGTGAAGATCGAGGCGCGCAATCGTCTGCCGACACCGTTAGAAGTTGGTATGCAATTTGAAGGCACGCCAGACGGTGAAGATGATGATGAGCAATCTCTGATTTTTACGGTTACCGATATCGCTGATGATAAAGTCGTTTTAGATGGCAATCATCCTTTGGCCGGTATAGCGCTGCGTTTCGACTTGACAGTCGGCGAAGTACGCGAGGCAACAGAGGAAGAAGTCGTTCATCAACACGTGCATGGTGCCCATGGTCATCACCATGGCGAGCACGATGATCATGATGACGATGCTGCAGATGAATTCCGCAGCCATCCTTTGCATTGATTAACGACATGCAATAGATTGATCGCATCTGTCGTCGTTTAGGCGATTACAGATGAAAAAAGCCGTGAACATTGATTTTTAATCTTTGTTCACGGCTTTTTTATATCTATAGCGAATTGCGACGCTCGATATTTATTTTTAGATCTAAATCTAAACAGAGGCGAATTAATAATGTCCTCTTAGTTTCGTTTCTTATCCATCACAAAAAAATCCGGATGACGCTCATCAACCGTTACTTTGATCCAGGCGGTGGCGATCTCCATATCGCCCAGATTTTTTTTCCAGATAATGCCAGCGGGGATGGGGGCGGTGTCGGTAGGCGGCTCGTGTATGAGCAATACCTTTCCGTGGAATTTTGATGCCAACGCATTAATGGCATGGCGCATTTCGACAAAGCCGTCGCGTTTAACATTGAAATCGAATATACGATGATGTTGTATCGCCAATGGATCTCCGTCACAAAATAAAACAATCCCATCCGATTTCTTTTGCGACGCAATCACAAATATACGTTGCAGCCACTCCTTATTGGCGATTAGTCGATCTTCAAACTCGCTGTTTCGGCCACCTTCGGACATGTAATGGTTGTTTCGAGAAGGCAAATTGATCGTGGCAAACATCACATTACCGATTTCCCAACGCGCATTTTCAACATAGCTACGAAATTTTGGCGATGTCGATTGGCGATTCATTGGGATACGCGTATCGCCGAACGAAAAATCGTCAGCAAAAAATAATTCTCGAATCCTATTCAAGCGTTCAAAGGACGTTGAGCGCCCAGCTTCGTTTTTACAGGCAACCCAATCGCTGGCAGATAGCGAGACGATCAAACCATTTTTGGCACTATTGAGTAACGCCTTGCGTTGCTGGTACATCTTGTCGGAACAAGGTTCTTGCTCTGACTTGATGCCATTAGTGACGACGAAAGCCAGATTGTCATCGTCGGTTTGTGCGATCGCTGTACGCAGGGTGACGTCGTCCGAGGCTGTGCGGAACGGATGTCCGATAACACCGAAACTAAAGACATTCGTATCCGATTGCTCATCAGCAATGGCGGGCGCTGAGAGAAAAAATAGTGCCAGCACAGCGGCTATTGTCCCGGCAGTGATCTGTCTGTAAATTGGTCCCAATTTCTGACGCAACTTATGCGACTTATCGTCTACAAATAACGAGGAGGGGTGATTCATGCGACTTTTTGAAAAGCTGTATCCGGATTGCTTAAATGCTTCAACCGGTACAATTGCTCTAAAGCTTCCCGCGGCGTCAGGGCGTCTGGATCTATCGTTGCCAATGCTTCCAGCAACTCCGTTGCCAATGCGTTCTCCGTCTGATGATCTTCCGCAAGTTCGACATCAATATCTGCCAAATCATCATCCGTCTGAGGGCGCGAAAACAAGTCAAATTGTGGCGTCGCTTGCACTGATTGCGATTCCAGCAAGGCTAAATGCTTGCGTGCAGCACGGATAACAGGCGCTGGCACGCCAGCCAATTGCGCCACTTGCAAACCGTAGCTTTGCGATGCCGGGCCGGGTTGAACCGCGTGTAAAAACACAATGCTGTCTTTGTGTTCAACCGCCGATAGATGGACATTCGCGGCTGAAGCATGGATATCCGGCAATTGCGTCAGTTCGAAATAGTGCGTCGCAAACAAGGTAAAGCTGCGCGTTACTTCAATCAATTGCTTGGCAATCGCCCAAGCTAAGGCCAAGCCATCAAAAGTGGAGGTGCCACGGCCGACTTCGTCCATCAGCACCAGTGAACTTTCACTAGCCCCATTCAGAATGGCGGCCGATTCGGTCATTTCCACCATAAAGGTAGAACGTCCGCCAGCAAGATCATCGGCAGCGCCGATACGCGTGAAGATACGATCTATCGGACCAATTACTGCACTGCTGGCCGGTACGTAGCTGCCCACGTAAGCCAGCAATGTGATCAGCGCAACTTGACGCATGAAGGTTGATTTTCCGCCCATGTTCGGACCAGTGATCAGCAGCAATTTATTTTCTGCCGACAACATGCAATCATTGGCGATAAAGTGTTCAATTTGCTTTTCAACGACAGGGTGTCGACCTTGCTGAATCTGGATCGCCGGTTCTGCCACCAGCTGCGGTGCGCACCAGTCGTGCCGCGACGCGTGGTCGGCCAATGCCACCAGCGTGTCAATTTGTGCCAGCGCCTGTGCGATCGTTTGCAGCGTGCCAATATGGGGCGCCAAATCTTGCAACAACTGTTCGTAAAGCACTTTTTCCCTGATCAACGCGCGTTCTTGCGCTGACAAGGCCTTGTCTTCAAAGGCTTTGAGTTCTGGCGTAATGTAACGCTCAGCATTTTTTAGAGTCTGGCGACGGCGATAATCGTCAGGGACTTTATCCGTCTGACCGTGCGTCACTTCAATATAAAAGCCGTGGACCTTGTTATATTCTACCCGCAGATTGGCAATACCGGTGCGTGCGCGTTCTCTGGTTTCCAGATCGATTAAAAACTGACCTGCGTTCTGCGATAAACCGCGCAATTCATCTAAATCGGCATCGAAGCCGTCGGCAATCACGCCACCGTCTCTGACCATTGTCGCCGGTTCGGTAGCAATGGCGTTCTGCATCAACGTCAGGCATTCCACTGGCGTGGCTAATGCCTGTTGTAGCGTACTTAACAACGAAGTTAGCGACGTATTGTCATCGTCAACTTCATCGCTGCCGCATAGTGCAATGCCTGCCCGGACTGCATCCAGTTGCTGTAAACCGTCGCGCAAACCGGCCAAATCACGGGGGCGTGCTGAGAGCAGAGCTATGCGGGTGGTGATGCGCTCAATGTCGGGGACTGCTGCCAGTGTTGACGATAGTGCTGCCCCTGCATCCGCAGCCAGTAATGCGCCGATAGCGGCATGCCGTCCTTGCGCCACGGATTGCGCACGTTTAGCGTGATGCAGCCAATGCCTTAATAGGCGCGATCCCATCGCGGTGCGGCAATGATCTAATAAGGAGAATAAAGTCGGTGCACCTGAAGCAGAATCTTCGCCTCGAATAGTTTCGGTGAGTTCCAGATTGCGACGCGTAGCAGCATCTAAGCCAATGAATTCATTCTCTGTTTCGACTGTCAGGGCGCGAACATGCTGCAAGCCCTTGCCTTGCGTAGACTGTGCATAACGCAGTAACGCTCCAGCCGCGCCGATAGCGGTGCTTAGACCTTCTGCGCCAAAGCCGCTTAGAGTGCTAACGGCCAGTTGTTCGAGCAAGGCCTTTTCACCGTTGGGGACGTCAAAATGCCATTCAGGAACCGTTGTCGCCTTGCTAGATAAGGTCAGTCCGTGGGCGGTAGACAGGATCGGGCTGGCAAGATCGGCGATCAGTATTTCAGCAGCGGCGATGCGTTCTAATTCTTGCTTAAGGCGCACGTCCAGCGCTCGGATTTCGCCGCTGAATTCCATCATTTTCAAAGCACCGCTTGCCATCGATAGCCATGCCAGGCCGACCGTGGCAGTCTTGCGTTGCTTGTTCTGCGAGAACGATAGCGCCAATAGCGGCTGCTCAGATTTTTCTGGCAATAAGTTGGAGTCAGTTAGCGTTCCCGGCGTGACAACGCGTACGACTTTGCGTTCTACGATGCCCTTGCTAGTTGCCGGATCGCCGATTTGTTCGCATAATGCCACCGATTCGCCGATCTTGACCAATTTGGCCAGATATTGATCTGCAGCATGAAACGGTACACCACACATTTTAATCGGCGCACCGTTATAGGTACCGCGAGAAGTCAGCGTGATGCCTAGTAAACGGGACGCTTTTTCCGCATCTTCAAAAAACAACTCATAAAAATCCCCCATCCGAAAGAACACGAGTGTTGTTGGATGGTCTGCCTTGATGCGGAGATATTGCGCTGTGCCGGGGGAGATTTTTGCTTTTTCTACGGTCATCCGTTTATCACTCGCACGTCATTAATTACATTAACCATTTTTATCTTTCAACCTATAACTAATTTGTTCGCATGCATTGCCATAGTCTCTGGCACGCCATTTTTTACCATTGATGGCAGGTGTTGAATTTTAAACGCTTTACTGCTCCAGCTGCGTTTCTAGCCATTTAAGTACGCCAGAACCGGCTTTTCGTCCTGACGCAAAGCACGCCGTCAATAAATAACCGCCCGTAGGTGCTTCCCAATCCAGCATTTCCCCCGCGCAAAAAAATCCCGGTATTGCTTTCAGCATTAAATTTTGATCTAGTCCTTCGAACATGACCCCACCAGCGCTGCTGATGGCTTCGTCGATGGGTCTTGCCGAAGTCAGTGTGATCGGGAGCGCTTTAATAGCAATAGCGAGTCTGGCAAGGTCAGCAAAATCATCGGAAGCGAACTCTCGCAGTAATCCGACTTTGACGCCCTTTAATCCAAGCCGACTTTGCAAATGTCCTGACCATGACCGCGCGCCACGAGGATGCGAGACTTCGGCAAGTACCCGTTGCGGTGACCAATCGGGTAATAAATCAAGATGCAAACGCGCACTGCCATGGCTGGCGATTCGATCACGTAATCTTGCCGATAGGGCATAGATAAGGCTCCCCTCAACGCCATTCGCGCTGATGACGAACTCACCTTGTTTACGGAACGTGTTTGTTTTATCGGCACTGTCATCCAGATCCGGCAACGCGATGGCGATCGATTTTAAATAATGACCGGCAAAGCGCTCCTGAAAATACGTGCTTAACGCAACGTTGAAACCACAATTCGATGGCACTAAAGACGCCACAGGAATCCGGCGTTGTTCCAGCAATTTAACCCAGGCGCCATCGGAACCTAAACGTGCCCAACTACCGCCGCCGAGTGCCAATATCGTTGCATCAGCAATGACCGACTGTTCGCCATCAGATGTAGTGAAGCGTAGTCCGCCATCATCGTTCCAGCCGATCCAGCGATGGCGCATGTGAAATTGCACGCCAGCCAAACGCAAGCGATGTAGCCATGCGCGTAATAACGGCGCAGCTTTCATATCGGTAGGAAATACGCGCCCCGACGATCCCACAAAAGTTGACACGCCCAGCGATTCGACCCAATTACGTAAAGCGTCTGGGCCAAATGCTTCTAGCAGCGGGGTAATATTTTGTTCCCGTGCTACATAACGCGACAGAAAGTCTGAATAAGGCTCCGAGTGCGTGATATTCATGCCGCCTTTACCCGCTAGCAGAAATTTGCGGCCTACGGATGGCATTGCGTCGTAAACATTGACCTGAACACCACCGGCAATCAATATTTCGGCTGCCATTAATCCGGCAGGGCCACCGCCGATGATGGCGACAACAGGGGGGCGGGCAGTGGGCCAGGAAACCATGAATTTTTTCGAATGAAGGGATATTTAACGAAAGTGCAGGAGATAAAACACACCGAGGCCGTAGTCTACGCCCCCGTCACTCAGCTGCCAATCGGTTACGGCGATTTAAGCGCGGCATCCTGATTTAATGCCCGGAATATTGCCATTTATGCTCCGCAACGGATCGCATGCCGCTGGGTGGACTAAATGTGAAAGTAATTCTCTAATAGGCTGGTTCGGATCGGGCGCAAGCGGTTATGAAGATACCGCCCTGATTTGACATCCGATGGCTTTTCCCTATGCAACTATTTTGGGGTAAGTTTATCAATCGGAAAGATAATAAAAAACGCGCCAGTGGCGCGTTTTTTGTTGCTGGTCAACATTTACTCCACAGCGTCACATCGACGCTGTTCGTACGCCCATGAGAGCTTAACGCTTCAACTGGCTAATATCACGCACTGCGCCACGATCCGCCGACGTCGCCATCGCAGCATACGCTTGCAACGCTTGCGAAACATAACGCTGACGGTTGACCGGCTTCCAGCCATCTTTGCCCTTGGCATCCATCGCTGCACGGCGTTGCGCTAATATTTCGTCGCTGATCGCCAAGTTGATACTCCGATTCGGGATATCGATTTCGATGGTATCGCCATCTTCGACCAGACCAATTGCGCCGCCTTCCGCTGCCTCTGGGGAAGCATGGCCGATCACCAATCCTGAGGAGCCGCCTGAGAAACGACCATCAGTGAACAACGCGCAAGACTTGCCCAGACCTTTCGATTTGATGTACGAGGTCGGGTACAGCATTTCTTGCATTCCAGGGCCGCCTTTTGGTCCTTCGTAACGAATAATGATGGTGTCGCCAGCTTGCACTACGTCGCCAAGAATAGCTTCAACCGCTGCGTCCTGGCTTTCAAACACGCGCGCTCTGCCGGTGAATTTAAGAATGCTTTCATCAACGCCAGCAGTTTTGACGATACAACCATTGACAGCCAGATTACCGTACAACACAGCCAAGCCGCCATCTTGCGAATAAGCATGCTCTTTATCGCGAATACAACCGGTGCTACGGTCCATATCCAGGCTGGTAAAGCGGCTTTGTTGCGAAAATGCAGTTTGGGTGGGAACCCCGCCCGGTGCCGCGCTAAACAGTTTATGCACTGCCGGGTCTTGGGTTTGCGTGATGTCGTTATTGGCAATGGCTTCGGCCAAATCTTTACTGTGAATAGTCGGGCGCGTGGTGTCGAGCAAACCAGCGCGGGCCAATTCACCCAAAATACTGATGATGCCGCCAGCACGGTGGACGTCTTCGATATGGTATTTGTCCGTCATCGGCGCGACTTTGCACAAACACGGTACGTGACGCGAGATACGGTCGATGTCGGCCATCTTGAATTCGACTTCGGCTTCTTGCGCCGCTGCCAGCAAATGCAAAACAGTGTTGGTAGAACCGCCCATTGAGACGTCCAGCGTCATCGCATTTTCAAATGCGGCTTTATTGGCGATGGTGCGTGGCAGAACTGAATAATCGTCTTGCTCATAGTGGCGTTTAGCCAGTTCAACGATCAATCGGCCAGCGCGCAAGAATAATTCCTTACGATCTGAGTGCGTTGCCAGGATCGTGCCGTTACCGGGCAACGCCAATCCCAGCGCTTCGGTCAGGCAATTCATCGAATTAGCCGTAAACATACCCGAGCAAGAGCCACAGGTTGGGCAGGCTGCACGTTCGATTTCGGCAATGTCGGCATCGCTGACGGAGGCATCGCCGGCTTTGATCATGGCATCGACCAAATCGATTTTGATGATTTTTTGGGTCGTAGAAAATTGGCCGGGAATGACTTTTTCAATGATTTTTCCAGCTTCCATTGGGCCGCCGGAGACAAACACGACAGGAATGTTAAGGCGCATCGCAGCCATCAACATGCCCGGTGTGATTTTGTCGCAGTTCGAAATACACACCATTGCATCCGCGCAATGGGCATTGACCATGTACTCAACCGAGTCCGCGATCAATTCGCGTGAAGGCAACGAGTACAACATGCCGCCGTGACCCATTGCGATACCATCATCGACCGCAATGGTGTTGAATTCTTTAGCAACTCCGCCCGCCGCTTCGATTTCACGCGCGACCAGTTGGCCGAGATCCTTCAAATGGACGTGACCCGGTACGAATTGGGTAAAAGAGTTGACTACGGCAACAATCGGTTTATCGAAATCGCCATCTTTCATACCGGTTGCGCGCCAAAGAGCGCGAGCGCCGGCCATGTTGCGGCCATGGGTGGTAGTGCGTGAGCGGTATTCGGGCATGACTTCAATCTCCAATAATCTATCTAATAAGGTAGAACTAAAAATGTCCAGCGAAACATGTGATGCGTATAAACAAGCTATAAACAGGCCATAAAACAGCTACAAATCTGCGCTTAGAGTGCCTTGCCCCTACCGCGCTGTCAAATATATGATTTCAGTGTAATTAAGATGTTTTACATATTAATCGCTCTTGATAAGGTCAAAACAATCAAGCGTAAATCCTGATTTGCCAAATTGGTGATAAATAAAAAACAATTACCCAATGCATGACAAATATTAGTAAAAAATTCTAAATTTAATGATTTTTAGGGAAAATACGCAAATATTTTTCTAACGTAAGAACTTAGAATCATTACTTGGCAATATCGCCCGGCAGGTCAGTGAAGGAAAAGTATGTCCTCAATTAACTCTTCAAGCACAAGTTCAAGTGCGATTTCTAACGACCTCGGTGATTTGTCTATCGCTACAGCGGTTGAATTAGCAGACTTATTTGCGCCACAAACTGTGGAACCAACCCACATCCAGCACGTGGATACACAGCTCATTCATGCCGGTCGCGAGCCATCCTTGTATGGCGGGATGGTGAACACGCCAGTTTTTCGCGGATCGACGATCATGGCAGATAATCTGGATGATTGGGAAGCAGGGCGTCAAACTGACAATCCAATGGCTAAGTACGGCCGTTTTGGCACGCCTACCACACGTTCATTCGAACAAGCCATAACTACTCTGGAAGGCGGCGACCATGCGCTGGTGTTCCCATCTGGATTGTCGGCCTGTACGCATAGCATCATGGCTTTCGTTCAAGTTGGCGATCACATATTAATTACCGATAGCGCTTATGGCCCGACGCGTACTTTTGCCGAGCGTGTATTGCGCCGGATGGGCGTCGATGTAGAGTTTTTTGACCCATTAATCGGTGGCGAAATTCGCCATTTGATGCGACCGAATACCCGTGTCGTGTTTGTCGAGTCGCCCGGCTCATGGACCTTTGAAGTACAAGATATACCCGCCATCGCCGAAGAAGCGCACAAGGTTGGCGCTTACGTGCTGATGGATAATACCTGGGCCACACCGCTTTATTTCAAACCTTTCGAGCATGGCGTCGATGTGTCGATTCATGCAGCAACAAAATACATAGTCGGTCACTCCGATGCGTTATTAGGTGTCGCCAGCGCCAATCAACGCTCGTGGCCGATTTTGAAGCAAGGTGCCCATGACTTTGGTCAAACAGCCGGGCCTGACGATATTTATCTGGCCTTGCGCGGGATGCGTAGTATGGCGGTGCGTTTGCGTCAGCATTGGGATAGCGGCATGCAATTGGCTGAATATCTGGCGACGCAGCCATTAGTCGAGCGCGTATTGCATCCTGCGCTTCCATCGGATCCGGGGCATCAGCTTTGGAAACGAGATTTTCTGGGGGCGAGCGGTTTGTTCACGATTGAGTTGAAGCCCATAGGCCGTCCTGCATTTGCCAGTTTTTTTGAGAGCTTGCAATTGTTCGGTATTGGCTTGTCGTGGGGCGGCTACGAGAGTCTGGCGCTACCGATTGATAAACCGCCGACTCGTGTTGCCTCAAGCAAAACTTACCAAAATCCGTTGGTGCGTATTCATGTCGGGCTGGAAAATATAGATGATTTGAAGTACGACATGGGGCGCGCCTTCAAATGTATGGCGGCCGCATGTTAGTTACTGCTGCGTTGTAACGAGCAATGTTCACTTGATATTCGATTGGTATTTGCTTGATTAAGGCGATTAATCAACGTCGATATATCCCAATGGCAGAGCGGTGGTGTGTTTAATCTGCTCCATCGCAAAGCTGGCGTTAACATCGAATAACGCATTAGATTGCGTCAGCTTCTGATACACCTTGTCATAGGCGGCGATATTTGGCACAACTATCCGCAGCAGATAATCAATATTCCCGCTCATGCGGTAAAACTCGACTACTTCAGGAATTAGTTTTACCGTGGTGCTGAATTGTTCGTACCACGCTGCATTATGTTGGTTGGTTTTGATCGATACAAAAAACCGTCACACCTACATTTAACTTTTCAGCATCTAGCAGGGCAACGCGCTTCAGTAAATAACCTTCTTCTTCTAATTTCTGAATGCGACGCCAGCACGGTGTTAGCGATAAACTCACTTTTTCGGCAATTTCTGCCACCGCGACGGTGGCATCTTCTTGCAGTATTGCCAATATTTGTTTATCTATTTTATCCATCTGTCGCTGTCGTGTTGCTTATGTTTAGTGGGTCTTCTGCTTATCTGAAGAGCGCTTTTCGGCCTATCTCAGAGGGAAAAACACAGGCTACATTGTGACCGCAATCAGGCACAATTTCCATCATCCTATGATGTGGCGAGGCTAGTATTTGTTGATCATAGAGATGATAAGCCAAGCCGCGATGCAGGCGGAAGGGGCCTTGCAGGGCCGCGCCGCAAGATTTATCGAGGATTTTATAGGATGCTTTTTTGCTACTGCCGCTGTCGAGTGCAGCTTCCAGATAAGTGATGTCGGCAGCTTGATAGGCCTTGCGTGCAAGCCCGGCGCTGCGATTCTGTGAGAGCATTTTTGGTAGTTTGTCAGTACCGTATTTCCAGTCGTTATAGCCCGCGCAATTATTTTCCATATCCTGCGATGTACTCATCTCAATGCTGCATTTTCCAAAATCAGTTTTACCATCAAGGTCACAATCGGCCCAAGAGACTGGCTTGTCTGCGATAGTTGGTTGTGGCCGTTGCTGATCGAAATAAAGCCACGTGCCCGGATCGGCTATCACGAAGCGTAGCGCATACGGTTTTGCATTCAAGTTTGAGAAGGGGACGTAATGCTGCACCATTTGTGCGCCAGCAGAAAACCCGGCGATGGTTACGGTCTTTACGCTGGGATAGCGTTCCGCGATCTGTTCAACCAATTGATCCAGCGCTTTGAAGGACGTCATCTCTGCCATATTTTGTGCCGCACCGTCTGCCATCCAGCTATTGCAATTCCACATCAAATCGCCCGGTTGCGAAGACTGTTGATCCAAAGTGCGACATTTTTGGGCATTTGCGTCATCGACCTGAAACAGCGGTGCAATGATTAGTGTAGACCGCAAATTGTCTGTTTTTGCCGCTGCAATAGCGGCATTAAACGTTTTACTGACGTCATGTGAATGCCCGTGAATCGCGATTAATACAGATGTAATAGAAGTATTTAACCGCGTATTACCGTTGGTGAACGGTTCCGATGCATAAAACCCTAACGTGCCGCCATTGTTGCTAGCTGATTTCAGATCAACTCTGAAAAAGCATTCTGGCGAGGCTTGCATAGAACATGTACTGATGGGTTTGCCTGCCGCGATATTGCTCGCTGTATTTCCGGCTGCTTTACTTGCTGGAATGATGAACACCGTCAGCAGGAGTAATGCCATCATTGATCGAACGGAATTAAAAAAAATGCCTGGAGAAATTCTCATAAAAAACAGGTTTCCATTAATACTTAACGTTCAGGGAGCGAAAATTAGAAGGGCAAAAAAAGGGTAATTGAAAAATTAACCTTACTTTCCATCCTATCATTAGAGGTCGTTAAACTGCCATAATTTGATTGCGGTGCCTGTCTTCAAGGACAATGCATATAGTAATTGTCTGCTTACTTTTTTATGCGTAGGATCATGTCATGGTCGCGTTCAAAATTCCTTCGTTATTGATGCTATAAAGCAACCCAACTCGTATGAAAATAACATTCCCTTCAGCGATACATTTACTCCACGAAGCGGCTTGGGCAGTTTAGCAACGCACTCAACGCAAATGCCTGGCTATCCTTTTGCGACCGCGTTGCCATTCGCGCTCGATGAGCAGCACTGTCCGCTGTTTCTCATCAGCGACCTTGCCGAGCATACGAAAAATCTGATCACGGATTCTCGTGCCAGCCTGCTGATTCATAGTCATGACGGTCAGCATGTCCTGACGACTGAAAGGATTTCGATTGTCGGCGACGTCACACCCATTCAACTTTCTGCAGATGGTATTGCGCGCTATCTTCGTTACCATCCGGATGCCAAAGAGTATCTGGCTTTAGGTGGGTTTTCTTTTTATCGGTTGTTGCCGCAGCGAGCGCGGTATGTTGCCGGATTCGGCAATATGGGATGGATTGAAAACGAAGAGTGGTCGACGGTCGAGGTATTGCCGTTGGCAGAGGAAAGAAATTTGCTACAAGGCATCACCGATACCTATTCAGGACCCGGCCCGCTAAGAATGTTGGGAATTGATTGCTATGGATTCGACGTTGAAAAAAATGGCAAACGCACCCGCCAGCGGTTTTCCGCGCCGGCAGGTGCTGTCGAACAAATTGGTGAGGTAGTAAGGCGCTTCCTCGTCGCTATGGCGTAGCGCATCGGTCGCTTAAATCACACAGTTCAATGGTTATGCTGGCCCCAGCCCTGTATGGACTTCGACCGTGATGTGGGATAGTCCTTTGATTTTTCGCAGCGCGGTATGGTAATAAGCCGGTCCATGCGCAGGCTCGGCTGTGACCAGAGAGACGACTGCACCAAAGTGCCCCGGCCCTAAACGCCACACATGCAAGTCCACCAGTTTGTCATTCGCCGTGGCAACAACTGCGCGTACTTTATTTGCCATTTTATCGTCGGGGCTGACATCCATCAAGATGGCACCGGTATCGCGCGCCAATCCGACAGACCAGTTTGCGATCACTAGCGCGCCAATAATCCCAGCTACTGGGTCCATCCATAACCATCCAAATGTCTTTGCTAACAGCAGCCCAATAATCGCCAATACCGATACGGCGGCGTCGGCAATCACATGAATATAGGCCGCACGCATATTGTGATCTCGCGTGTCGACGCTGTGCGCTTCATGTTGATGGCCATGTTCTTCAACTTTGGCACTGTGCTCATGATGCAGATTGTTTTGGTGGGGCGCATGTGCAGGATGTGACGCTTCTCCGTGCGGGTGGCTATGGCCGTGGCCGGTTTGGTGGGAGTGTCCATGATGATCGCCGCTGAGCAACCATGCGCTGGCAATATTTACCATTAATCCAACGATAGCAATAGGGATCGCTTCGCCAAAATGAATCGGTACCGGTGACATAAGGCGTGCAATCGCCTCATAGCCGATCAGTACAGCGATCATTGCCAGAATAATCGCGCTGGTAAATCCCGCCAGGTCGCCCAACTTGCCGGTGCCGAATACAAAACGCGGATCACGCGCATGTTTGCGGGCGTAGGTATACGCGAGAGCTGCAATTAACATTGCCCCAGCATGCGTGGACATATGCATCCCATCCGCGACCAGCGCTAGCGAACCAAACAACTTGCCGCCCACAATTTCGGCTAGCATCATCGCGCTACATAGCACAATCACGGCCCACGTCTTGCGGCCGTTTTTATCATGGCCTTCACCCAAAAACACGTGATCATGTCCTACACCAAAAGGCGTTTCATAAAATGTTTTCATGGTCAGACTCACTTGAAAAAACTATGGACAACGTCGATCAATTGTTCCTTGGCATCTTCATGCGTGCCTTCATGCGGCGCGACATCAACCAGGTGCGTACGAATATGATCTTCCAGCACGACAGCCAATAAGCCCGTCATTGCACCGCGGCAACTTGTTATCTGCTGCAATACCTTTATGCAATCGCCTTCGTCCACTAATGCCCGCTCAATCGCATCGATTTGTCCCCGAATGCGTCTGACACGATTTAAAAGTTTTTGTTTATCTCGAATAGTATGGCCCATGATGCAACTCCGATAGTAATGTCAAATATAGGGTAGGGGACTATATTATATTGGACATTCGTTTATTATTGCAAGCGGTCTAACATCCAAGGATTTCTGCAAGCGTGATCAGGTTAGGTGCATGAAAAGTATTCTCTGGATGAGGAGAAACGTCCTTAATCCGGGCTGCCCCAAATTCATAAGGGCGCTCGATGTAGGCAGTTTTTAATCCTGTTTTGCGCGCGGCTTCCAAGTCATCCTGATGCGCCGCCACTAGCATTACTTCGCTCGGCGCCACGTCAAATATCTTTGCCACGCCGAGATAGGTGGCCGGGTCGGGTTTGTATTTCTTGAATACTTCGGCAGACAAAATGCAGTCCCACGGCAATCCAGCGTGTTTCGCCATGTCGGCAAGCAGTCCAATATTGCCGTTCGACAAAGAGCAAATCGTATATCTGGATTTCAGGCGCGTTAAGCCCTCGACCGAATCAGGCCACGCATCCAGCCGATGCCATATTTTGTTGAGATGGCATTTCTGTCCTTCGTCCAGACCGATAATCTCAAAACGTTGCAAAAGATCGTCCAAAATCAAACGATGCAGATCATCGATCAGCGTCCATCCCAGCTCACCCGACATCACCCGTTGCATCGCCGGTTTATAGCCATCCCGCCACGCTAGCGCAAACTCAGCGCCGTCGATACCCAGTTGCATCGCGTCAATTTCGCGGGCGATGCTGGTGTGCCAGTCCACGACTGTTCCGAATACATCAAATGCCAATACTTTTATTTGCATCATGTTCATTTTTTTCTAAGGTAAAAAATCAATTATCAAAATGGGATTGAGCAACGACATCAGCCCTTGCCTTCGGTTTCCAATGCATATTTACGGCAATGCTCTAAATAACCAGCCTCATGGCTGGCGATCAGTTGTACCACGCCTGTCCATAGCCAATCAGGGGTGGAAAATGTCTTACTGCGATTAAGTTTGAGTTCACGCAGCCAATTTTTGCGCGTGGCGTCATCCATTTGCCGGGCATGGGCGCAACCAACGGCGTACGCCAGATAGCGGCCCATATGTGTCGCTTGCTCAGCGCTCAGCTGATCGATTTCTAATTTAAGATCTTGCGGTAATAGTTCGCGAATGAAAACACCACGCTCTAAAAAGCGCTGCGCTATCATGCGTTCGCCTAATGCGGGCGACATGTGGCGCGCACCTTCTACGACGCGGCGCGCATTGTCACGCGGCATGCTGACGTGGGGATAGCGCGGGGCCGCCGCGATCACGGCTTCTTTGATATCCATCAGGCAAAAATCAGTTTCGCCAACGCTCACCAATACCGCGTAGCGTAATCGTCCCAATGAGCTACAACCTTTGACCCAATAGGCAGCATCCAATACTTCGATTTTGGCGTCATCATCACGCGACTTCAGTGTCGTGATCAGTTTCACCATTTCTTCCGCTGCAAACATCTGAGAAATACCTTTTTTCTCAGCTTTTGACAGTGGCCAGAAATTTTTGCCGAGTGGAATATTCGGCTTTGTATTGACGATCCTTTCCTTCGCCAGTTCTTTCCAGGAGCGTTTAACCGCGCTGCGCATAACGACTTTTACAACGTGCGGTTTTTCCATCGCCACCCGTTCTTCACCCGCTTCCAGCGCTTGCTCATAACCGATCATCAATTGTTCGAGCATGTTTGAAGTAACAATCCCCGGCAGGCGCGAACCACGTGCGACTGCGGCAAGCGATAAGGCTAGTCGGACCAGATCGTGTGCCGGATTTCCGATAATTGTCTGATCGAAATCGCGTATCTGCACATCTACATGTCCATCAGCAGCAGCTAACGGTCCAAGATTGCCAAGATGGCAGTCACCGCAGATCCAGATTGCCGGGCCTTGCGGAAGTGAGTGCCCTCGCAAACTGTGCAACCACGCATAATACTGCATCGTATTGCCTCTGACATAGGCGTGTGGTGAGCGTGCCATTTTCTGATTGCGGAGTGCGGTCAAATTGGGCTGGCGCGCATCAGGAGCGGGAATTTTTAGCAATTGGAATCCAATCAAAAAATGAGTTGGGGTAGGGGCTAGGCAATAACCGAGGAACGCACACATGGATAATACTGCGCTAGTAAAGTAATTACTTTATATTCAACAACGAAAAGACATCATGACGACGCTCCAAACAACAGACCGGTTAAACGACTTACGGGCGTCAGTGCGGGCCTTTGTGTCTGAACGCGACTGGGATCAATTCCACACGCCAAAAAATCTGGCAACCGCGCTCTCTGTCGAGGCGGCCGAGCTATTGGAGCCCTTTCAATGGCTTAATAGCGGAAGTGCCGACGAACTCAGCGATGAAAAACGCGTAGAAATTCGGCATGAAATTGCCGATGTGTTTCTTTATCTGATCATGCTTGCAGACAAGATGGGGGTCGATCTGATTGACGCGGCAAAAGAGAAAATTGTGCTGAATGCGCTCAAATACCCGGCTGAACGTGTACGCGGAGACGCGAGAAAATCCTCCGAATATCCCGAATAAAACATCCAAAACTTGCTCGTTAGCGTAGTTAACCTATGAGCGGGGTGCGGCTGAACGCTATTAGCTCCGCCGAAACCTTTAAGTTAATCACTTCTTAAGACGATGATGATCAAAAAATGTGGCATTAGCGTGGTGTTTATATGGTTTCTGATAGGTGGAATTGGACACTTCGTTGCGCCCGATTTTTTTCTGCAAATTATTCCCCCCAATTTGCCTTTTCGACTGCAAGCCGTTTATATCAGCGGATTTTTTGAGATTGCCGGTGCATGTGGGCTTATTGCTATGCGGTCGAGGAGGGCAGCCGGCATCGGTCTGTTCTTGTTGACCATTGCCGTCACGCCTGCGAATGTTTATATGTGGCAAAATTCACAACTTTTTCCCAGCGTCTCGCCAACACTACTAGCTCTTCGATTGCCGCTGCAATTGATTTTGTTAGCACTGATCTGGTGGTCTACCAAGACTGAGCGTCATTACAGTTACAACAAAAACCATCAAAGTCGCTAATTCAGACTTTTACGCTTTTCCCCCTCGTGCCAATTTGTAGTGGCCTTCGCGCTATTCTGATTCTTGACATAAATAAAAAATGCGCCTAATCTTCGTTCATTGGTCTTACCATTGAACTGGTAAGCAGAACTCTAGAACTATTCCATGTCATTCGATCCAATTGTTAATACCTCCATTTCAGAACAGGTAGCGCAGCGCTTGTTACAGATGATCCGCACGGGTGAGTTAAAACCAACGCAGCAATTGCCGCCCGAACGTGAGTTGGCAACGATGCTCGGTGTTGGTCGGCCAGCGGTGCGCGAGGCGATTCGTGGCCTATCGTTACTGGGTTTGTTACGCATTCGCCAGGGCGAGGGGACTTTTGTCGGCTCGTTGCATCCGCGCGAACTGCTTGAGCCGCTGGAAATGATCATCGATCTGAACGCCGGAACGCTCGATGCCCTATTTGATTCTCGCATCATTATTGAAAGCGGTGTCGCGGCATTAGCAGCCAAACATATTACCGATGAACAGTTAGCTTTTCTCAGCGCCACGGTGCACGATGAAGCCACATTGCTAAGTGACGCGGCGACATTTTCCGCCGCCGACGTGGTGTTTCACGAGACCATCATAGAAGCTTGCGCCAATCCTTTTCTGCAAAGTATTGCTGGCAGCTTGTATGTATTGGGCAAGAAAAGTCGCAGCATCACCTCTCGTATTCCCGCAGTGCTAGAGCGTAGCCTGCAAGACCATCGTGACATTCTTGCCGCGTTGCAGGCACGCGACCCGGACCGCGCCTCTCAAGCCATGCGACATCATTTACTACGTGTGCGCGAGGGCTATCACAACGCTGCCGACGCAGTTGCCTCGCACTTGCCGCTGACATAAACCGCATCGCTCGCCCCAAAAATATCTCCGTATTTTTTTAGTGCCCACGCAATAGGTTCGAGGCTAAGGCAGGCGTGCGCCTGTTCAGTGCGGATTGTGCCGATGGTGTGGAAGTTTGCCCATTTGTTTCATCTCTCATTCTTAAAGGAGTCATCCATGACAAATCGTCTTGCAGGAAAAACTGCACTGATTACTGCTGCTGCGCAAGGTATTGGCCGCGCTACTGTCGAAGCATTTCTGCGCGAAGGCGCAACGGTAATTGCCACTGATATCAATGAAACATTGCTGGCAGAACTAGCCGCTTTGCCGAACTGTATTGCGCGCAAGCTAGATGTGACGAACAACGAAGAGATCAAAGCGTTAGCCGCCGAATTTGGCGCGATCGATGTGCTGTTTAACTGCGCTGGTTTCGTCCACCACGGCA
This sequence comes from Glaciimonas sp. PCH181, assembly GCF_003056055.1. NCBI lineage: Bacteria > Pseudomonadati > Pseudomonadota > Betaproteobacteria > Burkholderiales > Oxalobacteraceae > Glaciimonas > Glaciimonas sp. PCH181. The sequence continues at coordinate 845,754 of NZ_PYFP01000001.1, read as the reverse complement.
CCATTCTTGAATGCGATGAAGACGCCTGGAATTTCTCTTACGATCTCAACGTCGGCTCGATGTATCGCACTATTCGCGCTTTCTTGCCAGCGATGTTGGCTAAGGGAAGCGGATCGATCATCAATATGTCTTCGGCGGCTTCCAGCATCAAAGGCGTGCCGGTCCGTTTTGCCTACGGCGCGACCAAAGCAGCCGTGATCGGCTTGACCAAGTCTGTAGCGGCTGATTTTGTCTCTAAAGGAATACGCTGCAATGCAATTTGTCCGGGCACTGTCGAATCGCCATCGTTGCGCGGCCGTATCGCAGATCAATCGCACAGCAGTGGTCAAAGCGATGAGGAAGTCCGACAAAATTTTGTCTCACGTCAGCCTATCGGACGTTTGGGCAAAGCCGAAGAAATAGCGGCGCTAGCGCTGTATCTGGCCTCTGACGAATCCGGTTTCACCACTGGTACTAGCCAAATTATCGATGGTGGCTGGTCGAACTGATTCACTGATCGAGCGCGTCGGAAGGGCTTGATAGCTCTTCAAGAAAGATCTAATTTCCCATTTATTATCACCAAAGGAGAGTATTTTGAAATTATTGCGCCACGGCCCAAAGGGTCAGGAAAAGCCAGCTGCGATTGATGCCAGCGGCAAAATTCGTGATTTGTCTTCGATCATTGACGACATTCACCCAGCCGCATTATCCCCGGCCAGTCTGGATAAATTGCGCGCGCTCGATTTATCGCGCTTGCCAGAAGTAGCAACGCCAGAGCGTATCGGCACGCCGTTTACGGGTCTCGGTAAATTTGTTTGTATCGGCCTCAACTATAGCGACCATGCGGCTGAGTCAGGTCTTGCTGTGCCCGACGAACCCGTGCTGTTCAATAAATGGACGAGCTGTTTTACTGGCCCCAATGACCCTATTGTCATGCCTAAAAACTCGGTCAAGACTGACTGGGAAGTTGAACTGGGCGTCATCATCGGCAGCAAAGCGCGCTACGTTTCGTTAGAAAATGCAATGAGCCATGTTGCTGGTTATTCAGTCATCAATGATGTCTCCGAGCGTGAGTATCAAATCGAGCGTAGCGGTACGTGGGATAAGGGCAAAGGTTGCGACACTTTTGGCCCGGTCGGACCTTGGCTGGTCACTGCCGATGAAGTTGGCGATCCACAAAATCTGTCCATGTGGCTGGACGTCAATGGCAAGCGCTATCAAGATGGCAGCACTAAAACGATGGTGTTTAATGTTGCATTTTTAATCCATTACATCAGCCAGTTCATGACGCTTTATCCTGGCGACATTATCTCTACCGGCACGCCACCTGGCGTCGGTTTAGGACAAAAACCGCCAGTCTTCCTAAAAAATGGCGATGTCATCCGCCTTGGTATCGAAAAACTTGGCGAACAGCAGCAAACCGTGCACAACTGGGATGCGTCGTTGCTGGATTAATTAGTTAATTTATGAAATTGGTCGGCGCGTCGACGCCTGCGTTACCGCGCTGACCATGCAATCCCCGTTAGCCCCGTCAAAGGGATATGCCGCTATAAGGCGTCTGATCCTCATTCTCGCCGCGAACATTCGTTCAAAAATATCTGCACAAATAAAAAATAAAAGATCAGCCGATGCTGTGTCGCCTCCACCAGAGGCGATGGCAGGTCGCGCGACGGATTCCAGATCGACCTCCGCTTCGGCAGATGGCGATCTGGTTCACTAATGGATTACTAATAGATCAACCTTGAATATTAGTGTCCTCACAGGAGCACGAGACATGTCTGCAACCAGTAGTTTTGTTACGTCCAGCACGACGGCATTTGAAGAGGCCGCTTATCGCAAGATCACGTGGCGCATTATCCCGTTTCTGATTGTCTGTTTTATCTTTGCCTATTTCGATCGCGTTAACATTAGTTTTGCCAAACTACAGATGCAAAGCGACCTTGGCTTAAGTAATGCCGCTTATGGTTTCGGTGCCAGCATCTTTTTTGTTGGTTACTTCATTTTTGAAATTCCCAGCAATATCATCATGCATCGGGTTGGTGCCAAATTATGGATTGCGCGCATCATGATTTCCTGGGGTATCGCCTCATCGCTGCTAATGCTGGTGCATAACGAAACCTGGTTCTATGTATTGCGCTTTATCATCGGCGCCACTGAAGCGGGCTTTTTGCCCGGCATCATCCTGTATTTTACTTACTGGTTTCCGGCGAAAAGACGGGCACGCATTAATGCAATTTTCATGACTTCAATTGCCGCGTCCGGCGTGATTGGCGGTCCGGTCGCAGGTTTCATCATGACCCGCTTCGATGGCGTCAATGGTTGGGCCGGGTGGCAATGGCTATTTCTGCTAGAAGGTTTGCCGACAATCGGTTTGGGCTTGCTAGTATTACTTTGGCTTGACGACAATATCGGTAAAGCAAAATGGCTATCGACCGCAGAAAAAAAGGTCTTGCAAGACAATATTGATCGTGAAAACAATAGCGTTGTAGCCCATAGCTTTATGGATGCGATCAAACAGCCGGCCACGATTTTTCTATCGATTGTTTATCTATTTATGTTGATGGGTTTATATGGTCTGACATTCTGGCTGCCGCAATTAATCAAAAATACCGGCATCGCTAGCCCGATGACAATTGGCCTGCTCAGTACTATTCCTTACGCAGCAGCAGGCGTGATGATGGTGCTGATCGCGCGCAGTTCGGACCGGTATGGTGAACGGCGTTGGCATCTCGGCCTATGCATACTCGCTGGAGGTATCGGGTATGTATTGAGCGGGCTATTCGGCGACAATACGGCAATCTCTATCGCGGCGCTGACCTTGGCGGCTATCGGCGTCATTGGCTGTCTGCCAGTATTTTGGACACTGCCACCGAAATTCTTAACAGGCAGCGCCGCTGCTGGCGGGATCGCTCTAATCAATTCGGTCGGTAATCTGGGCGGCATTATCAGCCCTTATATGGTTGGCAAAGTAAAAGATGTCACCGGTAGCACGGCAGGGGGCTTATATGCCATTGCGGCGGTCACTATTCTGGCGGCGTTATTGGTGATGTTTGCGTTACCGCGCAGCGTTGCTGGCAAGGATAGCGATTAAATAAAAAAGGCCTGCAATGTTGCAGGCCTTTTTTTAAATTAGTGACGCGCGTATTTGTTAGGGCTTAGCTAGGCAACGTCGAGAATATGTGCACGGTATTTTTATACTGCCCAATCGGATAGATAAATTTTTTAATGCGCGTGTGTGGTAAACACCCGCGCATTATGTTTCTTGAAACAAGCATTCGGCCATGCTTTTATCAAAGGCCATCAGGGAAAACATAGTTTGCCGGTGCAACCGCCGGGCTATCGATTGCCAAGCTGATTTGCAAATGCTCGATCAAAGCGATCTTGCGTATATCCCCAAAGTAGACTCTGCCATTCACGAAGGTACGCACCGTTCCGTGAAAGCCTGCGACATTATGCGCATCCAGCGGTTGACCCCAGATATCGAAAAAATTACCTAAGTCATAGGTTTTATCCGTGGGAGATTCAATATGCAAAATGCCGCTCGCATCATGGGTATGCAGCCAATAAAATCCCTTACCACCCTCCACAAATCCATTCGCGATCTGGAGCGGTTTGATAATGCCAATCCCGCGCGGAACAGCGATCTGCTTATCTTTATAGTATATCGATAGATGCGCATGATAGTGATACTTCAACATTTCATGGCTAGAACCCTCAATCCCATCAATAACTTGCCCATGCCCGCCTTTGTCCGTATCGCCATCTGCAAAAAAAGCATTCCCGAGCTGTCCACCTTGTTGCAATGTAATGGTGCTACCGGATGCATGGGCGACCGTTTGCGCACTTGAAAAAGTGCAGGTCACTAGTAAGCATGATGCAAAGAACAGGGATTTAAGGGGTGGAATAAAAGTAGGAAGAGGCATGCTATGTCACTTGGTAAGAAAAGTTATAAAAATAGCCTCTGAATTATCAATGGACTATTTTCGAGGTAATATTTAATGCGCTAAAAATAATATAGGCAAGTATATAACCGACACAAGAAAAGCGTTTGAAGGACAAATTCTTGTTCGTGTATTGCCAGCGTATTATCAAATAAATAGAACCCTAGGTCAGCCTAGCAATGTGATAAAGGCTTTCGTGAACAAGTTAACTATCGATTTAAATGACCTGTATTTCTTTGTCCATATCGTTGATCGTAATGGATTTACAGCCGCCGCAGATGCGCTTGGTGTACCAAAATCAAAGTTAAGCAGACGTATTTCAGAATTAGAGAATTTACTCGGCGTTCGATTACTGCATCGGTCCTCGCGACGGATCGCCGTTACAGATGTCGGTGCCGAGTTTTATCAGCATTGCGTGGCAATGCTGATGCAAGCCCATGCTGCCGAGGATGTCGTACAGCGCACCCTGGCGGAGCCTCTGGGCATCATACGCGTGAGTGCGCCACCCGCAATGACCGATCTTATCTTGAGTGATATTTTGCCCCGTTTTATGGAGAAATTTCCCAAAGTTCAGGTCATTATCCACGCAACAAATCGCAATGTAGATCTTATCGAAGAGAGAATCGATGTAGCCCTGCGGATTAACTCACAAGATCTTGAAAATTCCAGCCTTGTCCAGGCCAACTTATGCCCTACGCAGTGGACCTTATTAGCCAGTCCTTATTTTGTAAAAGCCAATGCATGCCAATGCATTGCAGTATATCGCGGACTTATCGTCGGTTGATGCGCTTGTATTCGGCATAACAGAAGAAACACCAAGCTGGCGATTATTAAATCAGGCTGGCGAGAAAAAACAATTTCCTTGCAAGTACGGATGCGTAGCGATCAAATGCAGCTTTTGAAAAGCGCAGCACTCGCAGGAATGGGTGTAACTGCTTTACCTGTGCATGTCTGCGCCGGCGAACTGGCGCAGGGGACGCTGGTACGGGTACTCCCCGATTGGACTCCTCCAAACGGGTATGTGCGAATTGTGTTTCCGACCCGTCGTGGCGTTGTGCCTGCGGTGCGCGCCTACGTGGATTTTTTAAAAGCAGAATTGCCCGCCAGAATTGCAGAGCTATGCGCACTTGAGACGAGAGGCAAAACCCCTCAGCTTGCAGATTGAACGATTCATCGGACGCGTCCGCACGCCAGCCATTCGTCGCTGTCATTTGATAGGATGCATCTTCCAAAGATCATTGAAGTTTAATGATGCATATTCTTGAGCAAGCAGCATTTTCCGCCTGGCCTTCGCTGGAGCAGCAAGATCATGCTGGATGGCGTCTACGCTTTGCAAATGGTTATACAAAGCGCGCAAATTCCGCTAATGCAATTGCACATTCAGACATGCTGACACCCTCTCAGATTGATTACATTGAGGCGTTTTATCGTTCTCGTGATGTGCAGACAGTGTTTCGACTGGCATCGTTTTGCACTAGCCAAGCCACCGATGATGCACTGGCAGAAAGAGGTTATCGTTTCGCAGATATGTCGTTGGTGATGTCGATGCCTCTTGATAAAACAAGCTTAGCGAACAGGTGCGAATGGCTGCCGGATGCTAAAGCCTGGCTCCAGACGTACCCGGAAGCAGAAAGGGAGCTTGGCGTCGAACAGGTGAATCATCTTCAAATATTGTCAGCGATAAAAGAGGATTGCGCTTTTGCTGTTTTACGTCAGGACGGTCATCCAGTGTGCTGGGGGCTTGGCGTCGTCATTGGAGAGCACTTGGGGCTGTTTGATATCGAAACGCATCCTGACTTCCGTGGGTATGGGATGGCGAAGCAGCTATGCGCTGACCTTATGAATTGGGGGCAATACAAGGAGCAAAAACAGCATTTCTTCAAGTGGCATGTGCCAACGTAAGCGCAATTCGCTTGTATGAAGGACTCGGCTTTCGTCGCAGCTATCATTATTGGTATCGTTTGCGCCCATTGGAAATATAGCGCAGCTTGCGGGACACAGGATTAGGTCGGAAGCTTCGAAGCGCGCTAAACGGTCAATATAGATTTTGCCGATGCCGCAAGAAGCACCGGTTATCAGAGGCCGCCACTTTATAGATACAGGTTCATGTCCTACCTCTGGGATGCGTTGCCAGCCGCTTCAGCACCATCAGCACCGTCAGCACCGTCTTAAATAGAGGAGTATTCTTACTCCCCATCATCCCAAAGTTCATCTATCCATCTTTTTAAGACGTCGGCTGAATGATTATCACAATCCCCAACGCTCACGTCGGCCCAAGAGATCATCATGCAAAGTATCGGTTTTGTTATTTTCCCTGAGTTTCAGGTAATGGGTTTTTCAATGATCACGGTGTTTGAGGTTGCCAATCTGGTCGCCAAAGAACCTGTTTATACCGTTTCTCTTTTATCTGAAAAAGGTGGCTTAGTCCGCTCGTCGGCCGGATTTTCAGTGGAAACCGAAGCTTTTAGCAATAGAGTTTTTGATACGGTAATCATCGGCGCAGGCATGGAGGTGGTGCCATCGACACCGGGTCTTCTGGATTACATTCGTCATTCTGTGCAGGCATCCCGACGCGTCGCGGCGCCATGCGTTGGTGCGTTTGTGTTGGCTGAAGCAGGGGTGTTGGACGAGCGCCGGGCCACGACGCATTGGGCTTTTGCACGCGACTTGCAGACCCGTTTTCCTCTTTTGAAAGTGGAAGAAGATCGGATATTTATCACCGACGGTCCACTCTGGACTTCGGCGGGAATGACGGCTGGCATCGATCTGGCGATGGCAATGGTCGAGAAAGATCTGGGGCCGGAGATAACCCGGATCGTCGCCCGCAAACTGGTCGTCTATCACCGCCGTGCAGGGGGACAATCACAGTTTTCCGTGCTTCTGGAATTGGAACCCAAGTCGGACCGTATCCAAAAAGCGTTGGAATTCGCTAAAAAGAATCTGCGCACGCTGTTAACCGTGGAAGAGCTCGCCGAAGCTGCAAATCTAAGCCCACGCCAGTTTAGTCGTGCTTTTCGTGCCGAAACAGGCCAATCACCCGCGAAAGCGATAGAAAATTTGCGCGTCGAAAATGCCCGTTTGCTGATGGAGCAGGGCCGTTTATCCATGGATATGATTGCGAATGAAACCGGCTTCGCAGACCGCGAACGCATGCGTCGGGCTTTTCTAAGGGCCTTCGGCCAACCGCCGCAAGCTATGCGGCGCAATGCAAAGATGGCGGCTTGAGCAGGATTTTTATTGCATGCGTTTTAAGCGAATCCCCATAGGCCATTTTTTGCGCGGAAATAACCGCAATCACGCCCATCCCGTCTTTATCATTTGAGCCCGAAATCCGAAGAAGTCGAACAACTACGCGATATCGCGACACGTTGCGGCGACCGCGTTGCGCTGACCGCCTTGGTAGAGAGGGTCGCTGGGGTGGTGAAAATGCGGGAGATCGCAGGCGAGCCAAGCGTTGCGCGCTTAGCTTTTGGATCGTTTGATTACTGAGTCGACGCCGGAATCGAAGGGACGGGCAGGGAGCTTGATTACGTCCGTTCACGTTTCGTCATCGAATCACGCTACGCCGGCATGCCGCCATCAGTCGACGGCGTCACTCTGGATATTCAGGACGCAGCGCTAATAGCTGGGGACGTAGCTTTTGGCCGCCGCTTCGGTTTTGGTGCCAAGTTGTGCATTCACCCAAAACAAGTGTATGCGGTAAATCACGGTTTTATGCCAAGCGACGCCGAACGTGGATGGGCCGTTCGCGTACTTGCCGCGCTCGCTGAAAACCTTCGCGGGGCTTATTCATAAAAAATTTTAAATTTGATGTACGTAAGTTATCAAGAGAGTATTTTATTTGAGTTTGTTAATTTCGCATAATTTATAACTTGTTGCGCTACCCTTTACCTCATATCACAACGCTAAGAGCAAGCTCCGGCGCGGGTTACAGCGTGATATGAGGTATTCAAAATTTCCTGAAATTTTCTCCGCAATGACCGAAATAGTCGCTACTCCCGCGACTGCGAATTGCAACGAAATACGCTCCCAATAGGCACGTTTTGCCGGATTCTTTTCAAGCTCTTTATGTACTGCCGCGAATGCTACGTGCGGCTCTACTTTTGCCATATCCGCCAACATCATTATCTCGGCCTCATCTGCTGGTCGGCGTCCGCTTCTAAGTTCCGAAACCCTGCTGCGCGTTATACCAAGCCGGAGAGCAAGTTGATTGTCACTTGTCAAGCCCCCCTGTTGTTTAGCTGCATCAATTAAGTCTATTTGGTTCATATTTCCTCCATTTTCGTAACTGTACAGGGTTGTTCGCAGTTGACAACGTGCGCATTCGCGAACAATGATTCGCTCTGTGCGCAAATGCGCACGTCAACCAAGCGAAAAGGAATTCACCATGAGCGATCCAAAAGCGCCTCTTAAGGCAAATCAAGCACTCGTAGTCGGCCGTATTGACAATGTCCGCGTCTTCGAAGTTTCCGGCAAGCGCACGTTTGAATCCCGCGTTATGCAACCTGCGCCGGATTCCTTCACATCTCCTACTGCTGTTGCAGTCATGTCCCATCAAAAACTCGGCAGTCCCGGCGATGACGTGTCAGTGCTGGTCTCTGTGGCCGGTTTCCGCGATCACTACAAGGACAAGGACGGTAACGCTGTCCAGACGGCTAGAAATACCCTGCGCGTGGTCGAGTAAGGCTGTTAAGGGGTTGGGCTTGTCCCAGCTATCAACAACTCATAAACGGGGTAATTCAGTGTCTAAATTCGCAGAGGCTGTTGGTTCTTATGAAAAAGATTTTCAAGGTGTTAAAAAAAATAACACCATCTTTGAGGACTTCGGTTCGAATGCCTTTACCCCGCTCGAAATGGTTCGTGATGAATTGCGATACAAACGCCTTCGTAGAAATATCGGTGTAGCTGCAAAGCTGCACGAAATCAGCCTCGCGAAGGGTCGCAAAAATCATAACGTCATCATGGTCACGTTGACATACGTTGTAGATAGCTGGGACTCAAAGCACATGTCTGCGTATGTGGCAAATGTCCGTAACTGGATGTTTCGCCGTACTGGTGAAAAACTCAAATATGTTTGGGTCGCCGAGATGCAAAAGCGTGGCGTTATTCACTATCACGCGCTGTTCTGGATGCCTCGTGGTGTAACGATGCCAAAGGCCGATAAACAGGGTTGGTGGCCGCATGGCTCAACCAAAACTGAAAAGGCAAATAAGCCGGTTGCCTACGCGATGAAATACGCGTCGAAACTCGAGTCAAAAGAGGGGTTCCCAAATGGTGCTAGAACATACGGTGTTGGTGGTCTTGTTGAGTCTGATCGCGGTGCTCGCCGCTGGTTTAATTTCCCCAGTTTTATTAAGGCGCGTGCGTCGGTCGCTGATCGGTGGACTCGGGCCGCAGGGGGTGGATGGCTTGAGTCTGGAACAGGTGAAATATGGCCTTCTGAATGGGCACTTTGCCTTATCACAAAGCTTCGATTATCCATTGTCCGGATTCACGATCATGGCAGACCGCTTGACGTTGGGGGGCCGTTCTCATGGGTGAAGCCGAATCTGCAATTCGCTTGAGGAATCTGGTTGCGAGTAAGTATTTTCAGGATAAGTGCAAGTTGGAGCGTCGGACGGTGACGGTGCCGGACAGCTTTGATCCGGAGGAATACATGGACCGCTTGTTTCAAATGGATAACGTTGGCGGTCAACTGGATGCGTATATCACTTCGGAATTGCAATGGGCCGAACAGGTGTTGCAAGACCGGCTTGCGGCTGAGCAAGCGCGCAACAGCCTTCCAGATGGCGCGGCATCCAGCCGCGCCGGTGGAAGCGGCCCCACGGAGTCGGGTCCTCGCATACGGGCCTATTGGGATTAGTAAATGGACATTACTCCCGGAATGTTGATGGGTATCGCTGTCGTTCTTTGTTTCGCGCTTGGCTGGATTGCGGGTGTGCAGCGATGAATTTTTTCACTGAGATACGGCATTTTTTTCTTGTCGAAAGGTTAATCAAAATGATGTTAATAAAGGGCATTTGGCCTACGTTATTGTTGCTGGCTTTGTTCGTCGGCGGCGTCTATTTGTTTCGATTTATTGTTCGTCGTTTTCGGAATCATCCATGACTACCGCGCAGGTGGTTGGTTATTGCTTAAGCGCGTTTGGAGTTGGTTATTCGGCTGGTGCAATACAGCGGATTATCCGCAAGTCAATTGAAGTGCTGGATTAACATTTTTCAGAATTTGCCGCCTGAAATCTTATTTTGGCTGTTCACATAAAGAGGGAGTTTTCAAGATGAAAAAAATTATTGGTCGCACTTACCAAGCTTTTAAACGCGTTGCTCAGCGTGGTTACGATTCCGTTAAAGGTGGTGTCGCTAAAGTCGGTGCCGCTGGTGCTGGAACGCTGGCTCTCACTGGTATCGCTCATGCTGATGGTACTGATCCCGGCGTCGCTGCAATCACTGCGCTGAGTAGCACTGCAACGACTTATATTGCTGCTGCGTTTGCGGTGGCGGTTTTGGTTGCTGGCGGTTTCTGGGGTATTTCCATGATGAAGAAAGCATTCAGCAAAGCGAAATAATCACCCGTGTAGCCTTCCTGTGGATTTATTGCGCAGGAGGGCTTTTTTCATTTATAGGGCTGGTGACGGTGGACGACGCGCAGCGGTGGCCCTCCGGCATCGGCCCTATTTCACATATATATCGGTGGGATTATGAGTAAGCAGAAAGTCTTCGTCCGGGTGGTTATTGCGCTTATGTTGCTGCAATTCAGCATTACTGGTATTGCACAAAATAGTCTTCCGACTGTCGTGTCTTCCCCAATACAGCAGCCTATTTTTAACACTTGGCAACCGTCGTTAAGTAATGGAATGGGAACGATGTATTCCAGTCCCGGTGCTCCCCAATCCTATCCTTTTCCGCAAACTGCTACGTCCTCTGGCTCTGGCGTAAATGCTGGCGCATCAGGTAATACGGTGTTGCAAATGCCTAATGGTGAAAAGGTAAATGTCCCGACTACTGCGACTGCGAATGTATCGAATAGCTCGATTGCAAATAGTGCTGCTGGTGCGTTGTTGAATGCCGCAGTGATTGCTGGATTGATAGAGGGTGTGGACGCGTTGCGTAGGGCGTTAAACGATTCGGCTACTAATATAGACTGTAGCGGAAAGAATCCGTTTGGCGGCGATAAGCTGGACCCGTTCAGTTTTTGTACTGCAAAAAAACCTGACCCTGCTTCGCCAAATCCTTTGCCTGTCTCTGGTTGGCAAGATTTTTCAGAGCTTGGTGCTGACTCTGGTTATCACTCTTCTCCTCAAACTGTTTGCGATCTTCGGGGCGCGAATTTAGGTTTTGATCTCAAATTCTCGCCTGCCTCCGGACTTTGGAATGGACTTGATGGAACTACGTTTGGCTGGTGTAACAGGTCTGACGGTGTGCACATGGGTCACGCTGTTACTGGCGATCCTGTTCTTCCCGGTGCGGTTGCTCCTCAAATTCCTGTGACGTCTGATCAGTTGGCGGCTCAGATGAAAAGCTATATGGACGCTCATCCAGATGATGCTGTTGGGATTTTTCAAGGGTTGCGTGATGCTGGTTTGCCGGCTGCTACTGTATCGCCTCTGATCGATGCGAATACGCCTGTGACGATCTACGCTCCTAGTGTCACTGTTCCTTCCGCCATCAACTCTACGAGCACTATTCAAAATTCTGACGGCACTACGAGTACTGCCACTAGAAGTCAGGTCTTCACAATTGAGCCGACGACGACTGGAACCACGGCTGGTACTATTTCTGCCAATTTTCCTTCTAAAACAAATACCACCACCACGACCATAAACAATTCGACTGGTGCTGCGACATCTACGAGTACAACAACTTCCAATCCGGCCGCGCCTACGATTGCATCTGTTGGCAACTCACAGGGCAAGGAATGTGGCACACCGGGCCGTCATCCGTGTCAGATCGATGAGACTGGCACACCGCTGGCCACCGCTGTTGATGGCAATATCGATTTATCTAAGATTGACGCGCAAAACAACATCAATATGAATGCTGTGGGCGCGATCACGCCAGCTTCGCAAGGTCTCTTAACTTCATGGATTCCACAAATTCAGACTGCCGATTGCGTGAATCCTTCTGTGCCAACTCCTATCACCGGCGTTATGCGAGATGTAGAAATATGTGCACCCGTCAATACGTTTAAAACGTTCATTAACGGCGTTTTGTGTGTCCTTTGCTTGTTCGGTTGTGTCGCGCAAGTTCAATCCGCTATAAAGGCTTAAATCATGCCGCTGCTCGGTACGTTACTCTCTGGATTATTCACTCTGTTGTTTAGTATTTTTGGTAGATTTTTTGTTGCTGAAAAAGCGTTTCATCTTGCGGCTGTCGGTATCATTTTGGTGCTTACTTCTGCGCTTTGGTCTGCCATGACTTCCTGTGCGACTGGCATATGTGCTGCTGCGATTGCCGGAATTAGCCTGTCTCATCACAACTTTGCGGTTGGACTTGGTATAGCCTTCAATAGCGTGACGTATAGCGCTGCCGGTTGCTATTTCACTGTCTGGGTGTTGTGTCAGATTTATGTGATTAAAAAACGCGCAATTAACATTCTGGCGAAATAATGGCTGTCTATGCGATTACCGGAAAACTCGGAAGCGGCAAGGGCAAGGGTGCTATTAAGCGGCTCCGTGATTACCTGAAAGAGGGAAAGCGGGTTGCCACGAATTGCGATGTGTTCCTCGAACATCTTTTGCCTGATCAGTCTCACGACACAGTTATACGTGTTCCGGATAAACCATCGGTTGAGGATCTTTACGCGATTGGGTCCGGCAATAAGTACATATTGTTTGACCCCATTTGCGTGGTCACTCAAAACGGCTATCAGCACTCGGCACCATCGCCAAAATTGTTGCCGGGGTTCGATGAATCGCATAACGGTGCGTTAATTTTGGATGAGTGTGGAAGTTGGTTGAATACGCGCGACTTCCAGAATAAGGGGCGGGCCGCGCTGCTTGAGTGGTGTATTCATGCCAGAAAATACGGCTGGGACGTTTATTTTATTTGTCAGAATATTTCGCAAATTGATAAGCAACTACGCGACTCGCTGTTTGAATACGTTGTTCGGCTGAATCGGTTGGATCGGATGAAAGTCCCGATTATTTCGCCGATCTTTAAGCTGATGACTGCGGGCTTTACTGATGGCTCTTTGCCTCGGATGCATATTGCCGTTGTTAGGCTTGGGTCGTCGCCAGATGGACTTGTCGCTGATCGTTGGTATTTTCGGGGAGACGACATTAACAATGCTTACAACACGACCCAGGTGTTTAGCGACACTTATCCGCATGCAATGCATAGTGTTTTGTCTTCGTGGCATTTGTCTGCGGTGGTCGGAATGCCTCCTAATTTCTGTGGTCCCATTCATCCAACACGCGATTTTCAATTATTGAAGCCGCGTCCCTTACCCCCTAAAGGCCCTCACAAACATATGGCTAAATTCTTGATGGTTGCAATGTTATTTGGCGTCTTTCTTGGCGCTGCTGGCCTTCGGTACGGGGTTCCGCTTGTATCGGCAAAGGAGGCGGTTGCTGTGCAGTTGCCTGCTGAGCGTAAGTATTCTGAGGTGGCGGGGCGCGGTTTCATGATTAACGGTGGTGTTGTCTCGGTAATTTTGTCTGATGGTCGCACGGTCAAGCCGGTAAATTTCGTGAGTAACGCATCAGGTTGGGAGGCGGAAATTGTTAATGGCCAATGGATAAAAGGGGTTGCGCAATGAAACGGTTATTGATGATTTGTTTGTTGGTGCCGTTGTTGGCGTTCGCTGCTCCTGCGCCGGTGTCATTCGATTTTGCGGCTGTGTCGCTGGTCACGTTCGCTCAGGCGACGTTTAAATCTATTCTCGGTAGGGATTACGTCATATCGCCTGATGTGGTCGCTATGGACCGGAAAATTACTATTAGCGTTAAGAAAATCGACGTTAGCGAAGTTCCGGATTTTGTCGAAAGTCTGTTAAAGGCCCAGGGTATTCGTGTGACCGAGCGGGGCGGCGTTTATTTTCTGGATGCGTATAAGGTGTCGCTTGATCAGGTTGTTCAGGACGAACTGGGGACTTCATCCAAAAAAGATCAGAGTAAAAAGGTCGCATACATTGCGGATGCTGATGATGTCGGTCCGGCTCGTGAGGTTGATTCGCGCCAGATGAGAGAAATTAATAGGGTCGATGCTGATGCTGATTCGGTCATGTATGTTCCGCAAAATCGCACTGCGGAATTTGTTGTGTTGGTGCTCAATTCGGCCTTTGGCGGTCATGTGGCGCAAGCTGCTGGGTCGCAGGTCGTACTTACTGCGCGTAAAGAGCGGCTGAAAAAGATTGTGGCGCTTGCTGACGTGTTAGACCGTCCAGCTCGCCTTGTGGACGTGTCAGCCTCGTTTGTTGAGGTATCCAAAAACTCTTCACAGGGCAGGGGGATTTCGCTTATTGCCTCTGTGCTTGGTGCTAAGTTTGGTGTGTCGCTTGGTAGCGTCAATTCGGGGTCTGCTTTGAGTTTGAAGAATACGAATTTTGAGTTGGTTATCGATGCATTAAATAATGATGGAAGGTTTAAGCAGGTTTCCAACTCAAGGGTTGTCGGGGACGAAAACGAGCGCATGAGCTTGACTGTCGGGGATGAAACGCCAACGATATCCAGCACTGGCAAGGATAACTCTGGAAACGCTATCCAGAACGTGGTCTATCGCCCATCAGGCGTGATTCTGGACGTGCTGCCGAAAGTGCTGGGGTCTGGCAAAATCAGTCTCGCAATTGATGGTCAGATATCGAGTTTTCAGGCGACGGTAACGGGAGTCAGCGGGTCGCCTACACTGGTTAAGAGACAGGTTAAAACGTCTGTGACACTCGCAGATGGTGAGGTGCTTCTTATTGGTGGATTGAACGATACAAAGGCGCTTGAGAGCACGTCAGGGCTTGCGTTCCTTCCTGCTTCTTGGTCGGCAAAATCGGGGTCGAAGTTACAGACGGATTTGGTGTTGATTCTTAGCGCTAAGGTGGCGCAGTGATTGTACGGATAGCATAAAACTATATAAATCGTTTATACGATTAATATTATTTTACGTGACGCGTCACGAATATGTTGATTAAACGTGACGCGTCACATATAATATAGTCATACATCGGGGGCTATATGAAACAACCAAACGACACCAAAACGCTTGATCTGTTGACTGACGAAAAACGCTCTCGGGGTCGTCCGCGTCTTGAGGGTGCGAAGTCCCAAGCTGAACGTGCGCGTTTGTATCGCCTCAATAAAAAACTGAATCCTCCTGTAGTTAAATCTGGTGCGTGGACTCGCGATACGGATAGCACGGCGCTTGTTTCGTCGTTGCATGCCGATGTTGAGGCGTTGCGCGAACAATTGCGTCAACGCGACACTGAGATTGCGGCCTTACGTCGTGAGAATGCATTGGTGATTGATGAGCGAACCAAGGCGTTTGCTGCTGTTGCCAATGCATCTGCATGCATCTCAGTAATGGAAAAGGATATCCTGCGCTTGGAAAGTGAATGTGCCGTACTGGATGGGTTGAGAGACTCACTTATGGGCGATGTTCTGATGCTTCACGATGAGGTCATACGCCTTGAGGCACTAAATAAACGTGATGCATCACAAAAAACACCTGCGAAGCCGTCACGAAAAATCGTCACGAAAAAGGCGTCTTCATCTAAATCTCGTGACGCGTCACAAAAAATAGATGGTGATCTCAATTGGTCTGCGTGATTAATTGACGTGACGCGTCACGAATACTCATGTATGTGATTTTATTTCTTGAAAATCACATACAAGCTTTGCTCGATGCTGCTGGCCGCGCTTGTCACTAGTCCGTTACTGATTCGAGACGGCCCCATCGGGGTAAAATCTTGCGGGTCACGGCGAGAAAAGCGATTACATTTCTCAACAGGGCCTCGGTGGTTATCGGCTCCCAGCCGTCCGCAGGGCAAGTTTTAGGCGGTCCATCGCACGATGCCGCTCATTCCCGGTGGTCTCTCCGCATAATCCCTCCCTTCTAAAGTCGCTTTTGACCTTGGCGGTCCTCGGGCTAGATTGGTTTTCGAATGGGGGTATATTCGGAAAGTAATCTGGACCAATGCCCCGAAGAAAGTTGTTAACGATACAATTCATAAAAATTAAATGGGGGTAGGGATGGAACAAATTACCTGGTATCAATGGCTCGGTATCTTGGGGTTTCTGAGCTGGCTACTTGGCCGTACTTTAATTCGCAAGAATGCATCTAACGCAATTAAGAAGGCGCGGCCTGTAAATCGCGAAAGGGTGGTGATACCAAAAATTCGATCTGTAAGGTCTGCTCAGGAAGAAAAGATGGTTATTCCAAAAGCTAAGCCCAGAACGGACTATCTTGCTGATACTCGCAAACTCACTGCCGCATGCTTTGGCGACCGTAACAAGGCAGATCGGTTGATTGAGTTCGAAAAAATGAAAGCGCCCGGTATTAACCATGCTGAGGCGGTTAAGCGGGCGCTTGAAAGGCTTGATAGAGACCGTGGCGGTCGCAGTGGTCGTTAGTATCTGCGCTGGCCGCGCACGGCGAACCAGCCGCGTTTAGGTAGAATCCGCTCATTTGGTTTCGCGGGTTGGTCGACTATAGCGCGTTTAAAAGATGGCCTCATCACTTTGACGGATGCGTATTGCTCGTCGTTGCATGGGAGAGGATAGCCGCGCCTAACGCAATAGCCAACGTGTGTTCGTCCGCGATCGAGGTCGTATAGCTTTGTCATATAACGCCCCTCGAGCGTAATTAACCGTAATGCCCATTTCGGGCAGTAGGTGTTTCCGGCTTCCCAATCCGTGATTGTTCGGATGTGCCGTCCCATTATTTTTGCCGCTTGCGCAACAGAAAAGCCTCCCATTTCACGAGAATGAATAAAAGCTGATGCAAAACAATGTATATTTTTTGTGGAGATACGGCGCTTTCTCATTGACATTAACCCCTGTATGTGAACAAACGAAAAAATAAAGCCGAGATACATGGTCTCGGCGTGTAGTGGGCGGTCATTATATTGTTCATTGGAAACCGCAATTCAGTGCTAAAAGGGTAGCTATACAAGTTCGCATAATTTATATTATGTCAAATCAATGCTGCCCGTTTTACAATGTGTTGCTTGGCGCTCGAAGCTCACGTTTAGTCCAGCAGGATCGAACAACATCCCTAAAAAAGAATTGTACTTTCGCTACGGACATTCATGCACCCACTATGTGGAACGATTAGGTTGTGTGGTCATGAAACATAGTCCGCTCAGTGTCGGGTCATGTATCCATTTCCAACTATTGAGCTGGATGAATACTTAAGGTGGACCGTAAGAAATCAATAAATGCGCGCACCTTTGCAGATAGATGGCGGTTCTGCGGGTACAGAATAGAGAACGGCCGGGAGCGCCCGGCATGATCGTGAAGAACTTCCACAAGGTCTCCACGCTTCACGGCACCGGCGGCCGCGAAATTGTAGGTCTGGTATAGGCCGCCCCCAGCATTGACCCATGCGACGCAACCAAGCGCATCGTTGAGTACTCGCATCCGGCTCTGAACCGGATGATCGATCTCTTCCCCCTTCTCGCCCTTAAACAACCATAGCATCGGACGCCCGGTATTCGGTGACACGTACTGAATGCAATCGTGAACCTCAAGGTCATGGAGAGAAAGTGGCGTGCCCTTTTTCATCAGGTATTCCGGCGTACCGAAGACGCCCAAAAACGCGTCCTCGAGCTTGTATGCAACCAGCCGCGAGTCGCGCTGAATACCTACTCGTATTGCAAGATCAAATCCCTCGTCAACAAAATCGATGATCCGGTCCGAGATGCTTAGCTCAATTTCGATCTGCGGGTATGCCTCGGTGAATTTGGGCATAAGGGGCAGCAACCGATGCGTTCCGTAGGCTGCACCTACGCTGATACGCAGTAGTCCACTGGGAACTGTCTGCCCGCCGGTGATAGCGCGTTCGGCTTCGGCGATCTGGCCCAAAGCTAACTGACACTCCTTCCAAAAAAGCGCCCCTTCGTTTGTGACCTTAACGCTTCGAGTTGTGCGGGAGAACAGGCGCACTCCCAGGCGCTGTTCGAGCCTGCTGACAGATCTGCTGACGGCCGCGGGCGTGACGCCGAAGAACTCGGCTGCCGCCGTGAAACTACCCAACTCTGCTGCTTTGCAAAACTGCTCGATGCTTCCGAGCTGAATCGAATCAACTACCGCCATCATTTATTCCTAAATGTAATAAATGAAATGATTCTACCCCCATTTATCCGCGACAAACAAGCTAATACACTGCGATCAATGCTTGTGCAAAAGACCGATTGCAAGCTAACCGGGGGTGCTTCGCTGAAGCTCGCCACACTATCTGCTTTAACTATAAGGAACCATAATCATGGCAACCAAACTCCACCTCTTCACCTCGCCTTCGGCGTTCCCTAACCCGCAGCGCCTGCGCCTGTTCATGCACGAAAAAGGTATTGCCGATCAGTTCGAGGAGCGCATCTACGATATGTCGCCGGGCGGCGAGCAGCGGCAATGGCCGCATTTGAAGATGAATCCGTGGGGCGAGACTCCTACCCTTCAATTGGCCGACGGCAGTTTTATTTCCGAGACCGCCGCTATCGCCCGGTATCTCGACCAAGCTTACCCTGGGCGCAAGATCATGGGCGAGAGCGCGTTGGAACAGGGTCTCGACAACATGTGGGACAACCGCATCTGGGTGCATATCCTCTACCGGATCGTCACGGCGTTCCATGTCCTGCATACCGGACTTGGATTCAAGCTCGAACTCACCAAGAATGAGGCCTGGGGTGAACATAGCCGCAAGGAGGCGCTGACGCATGCAGCCTTGGTCAACCAACATCTGTCGGACGGACGCAAGTGGATACTTGGCGGTGATGAGCCCACCTTCTCGGACATGACGCTGGCAACCGCGATCGCCTTTTCCAAGTTTCCGGTCAATAACACCCCACTGGACGAGCGCTTCGAACATCTGGACGCGTACTGGAAGCGCTGGCAGCTTCGCCCTAGCTTCCAGGCTGCCTATGCGGATCGCAACAGCGGCGTGCCGGAATTGGATAATCCTAAGGGAAAATGAACCAAACAGCCCGGCGAGGACCTCGGCATCGACGCTGCGATTCTGGCCTTCCTTCCGGACCTTTTGGCTGGGCATGCGTCCGGCAATGTGGGGATTGCCCTACGAGGATGGTATTCCGCCAGACCTCATCGAACAGCTAACACCGATGGCACGCAAGTTTTGGCTAAACGCGCAGCGCTATGACAAGCACGATGTATTACGGCATCAGGCCAGCAACAATGCCCACGCACTGCATCTGGGCGAATTCTTCGGCAAATACGACGCTTTACTGGTACCTGCTTTCGCTATAACGGCCCCTAAGGCTAACGGCCCATTCTCGCTGGCTAACGACCGTGATTTCGATGTCTATATCAATGAACTGCTGGATGCTGGGCGTTACGTTATTCCCGCCAGCGATGCGGGCATTCCAGCGATCAGTTTGCCAGCTGGAAAGGACGCCAACGGCATTCCGGTCGGTGTACAGCTTTATGGAAAATGGTTTACAGAGCCGCTTCTGCTGCAACTGGCAGCGCAGCTGGAGGCGTCACGTCCGCAATGGTTCAACACGGTGCCGCCTATCCATGTCAGCACATTAAGCTGAGACGAAAAACGTTTTCGTTATAAGCATGTACGAAGATATTCGTTCTCAGAGCAGACTGAGTTCTCTACCATTTGCACATCGGTCATAACCTGTTATTACAGGTAAAAAAGGACAATGCAATGCATGATTTACAGGCGGTCGAACCGTCCCCCGTTCCGTTGTATGTGCAGGTCAAGGACATGCTGCGCGAACGTATCTTTGATGGCACTTATGGTCCGCATGCGCAATTGCCGTCGGAAAGCGAAATGGGTGCCATTTTCGGTGTCAGCCGCATCACTGTACGGCAGGCGCTGAGCGACTTGCAGCGCGAAGGCATGATTTTTAAAATACCGGGGAAAGGCACCTTCATCGCTAAGAAAAAAGCTGCGCAGGAACTGACGCGGCTGGAAGGCTTTGCCGAAGCGATGACGCGCAAGGGCTATGAAATCTATAACCGTGTCGTCGGTCATCGTTCCCTCCCCGCCACTGCTGACGTTGCGCAACAATTAGGTGTAGAGCCTGGCACGATCGTGGCGGAGATCCGTCGCGTGCGCCATCTCAATCGTGAGCCGGTCTCGCTGGAAATCACCTATCTGCCTGAAGAACTGGGCGAGCGGCTGCGTAACGAAGACTTATCCAGCCGCGATATTTTTCTGATTTTTGAGAACGATTTTGGCATCGCGCTCGGTCACGCAGACCTGCAGATTGGCGCCATTATTGCCGACCGCGCTTTAGCAGAAGCCTTGCAAGTCAATGAAGGCAGTGCATTATTGCGCATAGAACGTCTGACTTACACCGCTGACGGCAAACCGCTAGATTTCGAATATCTGTATTTCCGCAGCGAAACCTTCCAATACCACTTGCGCATTGCGCGACGGCCCGCAGCAACCGACGCCAGCTAACCGTCAATATCGCCAGCAACAGGAGAACATCATCGAAACGCATATCCAAACCGTAGACGTACTGGTTATCGGCGGCGGCACTGCCGGACCCATGGCGGCAGCCAAAGCCAAGGAAGCCAATCCGGCCCTACGCGTACTGTTGCTGGAAAAAGCCCACGTCAAGCGCAGCGGCGCTATCTCGATGGGCATGGACGGCCTGAATAACGCCATCGTGCCCGGCTTCGCCACACCAGAGCAATACGTCAAAGAAATCACCACTGCCAACGATGGTATCGTCAACCAGAAAACGGTGATGGCTTACGCCCAAAACAGCTTTCCGATGATCGAAGAGCTGGATCGCTGGGGCGTCAAGTTCGAGAAGGACGAAACCGGCGATTACGCCATGCGCAAGGTACACCACATGGGTACTTATGTGCTGCCGATGCCGGAAGGCCACGACATCAAAAAGGTGCTGTATCGTCGTCTGAAACGTGCACGCGTTGAGATCACCAACCGCCTGGTGGCGACACGTCTGCTAACAGCCGAAGACGGCAGCATTGCCGGGGCCATGGCGTTCGATTGCCGCACCGGCGACTTTCACGTGATCCGCGCCAAGACCGTTGTGCTGTCAACCGGTGCCGCCGGTCGTCTGGGTCTGCCAGCTTCTGGTTACCTGTTCGGCACGTATGAAAATCCGACCAATGCTGGCGATGGCTATAGCATGGCTTATCACGCCGGTGCCGAGCTGTCGGGTATTGAATGTTTTCAGATCAATCCGCTGATCAAGGATTACAACGGCCCAGCTTGCGCTTATGTCACCGGACCATTCGGTGGATTCACCACTAACAGCCACGGCGAACGCTTCATCGAATGCGATTACTGGAGCGGCCAGATGATGCAGGAGTTCTACAACGAACTGCAAGGCGGTAACGGACCGGTATTTCTCAAACTCAACCATCTTGCTGAAGAAACCATCAGCACTATCGAGACCATCCTGCACACCAACGAACGTCCCAGCCGAGGCCGTTTCCACGAAGGACGCGGCACCGATTATCGCGAGCAAATGGTAGAGATGCATATCTCCGAGATCGGCCTTTGCAGCGGCCACTCCGCTTCCGGCGTGTGGGTCAACGAACATGCTGAAACTACCGTACCCGGCCTGTATGCCGCTGGCGATCTGGCTTGCGTGCCGCATAACTACATGCTGGGCGCGTTTGTCTATGGCAAGTTGGCGGGCGAAAGTGCGGCACGTTACTGCGCCGAAAAGCCCTTGGCGGATGTCAGTCAGCAGCAGATCGAGACCGAACGCGCACGGGTGTGGGCACCGCTTAGCCGCACTGACGGCCTGCCGCCGAATCAGGTGGAATACAAACTGCGCCGCATGGTCAACGACTATCTGCAACCGCCCAAGGTCACACGCAAGATGGAAATCGGCTTGTCGCGTTTCGAAGCGATCCGCGAAGACCTCGACCGCTTGCAGGCGCGCAATCCGCATGAACTGATGCGTGCGCTAGAAGTGCACGCCATCCGCGATTGTGCCGAAATGGCAGCGCGTGCTTCGTTGTACCGGACGGAAAGCCGTTGGGGTCTTTATCACAACCGCGTCGACTATCCTGAACGTAACGATGCCGAATGGCTGGTGCATGTGCAAGTGAAAAAAGAGCAAGACAAAATGACCTGCTTTAAGCGCCCTTTAGAGCCTTACATCCTTGCCCTCGACGACAAAGAAAAATCGGCTTACCAGCATCTGCGCATCAAGAAAGATACCGACGCAGGAAGCACCGCCGACCATACCAAGCAGGCCGAACCTGCTACCGCCTGAAACAGAGTGAGGACCACCCATGCCAACCGCTTTTAACATCACCAGCGTTCCCGTGACGATCGACGAAGATAAATGCATCGCCGAGAAAGGCTGCACCGTCTGCGTCGATGTCTGCCCACTCGATGTCCTGGCTATCGACCTCTCCAAAGGCAAGGCTTTCATGAAGTTCGATGAATGCTGGTATTGCATGCCCTGCGAGACGGACTGTCCAACCGGCGCAGTCCACGTAGACATACCTTACTTATTGCGCTGACAGCGCTGACAGACACACAAGCTTGACAGACCTTTTCATCGGAGAAGTAACTATGCATTTTCGTCAAAATATCTTTACAGCGTTGTTCGGCATTTCGCTCGCTTTCATGGTCGGCTCCGCTAGTGCGGAAACGATTCGTATCGCCATCGGCACGCAAGACACCACCATCAATTGCGCCACCGGCGGTCTGATGATCCGTGAGTTGAAACTGCTGGAAAAGTATCTGCCGCATGACGGCAAATACAAAGATGCGCAATACGATATTCAGTGGAAAAATTTCACTTCCGGTGCGCCGCTGACTAACGAAATGGTCGCTGGCAAGCTGGATATCGGCTCAATGGCTGATTTCCCCGGTTCTTTCAATGGCGCGGCTTTCCAGAAAGCTGGTAAGCGTAGCCTTTTCATCGCTGTGCTATCAGGCAGTACGACCGGCAGCGGTAATGGCATCGTGGTGCCGAAAGCATCCAGCGTGCAATCGCTTGCCGAGTTGAAGGGCAAGACAATTTCGGTGCCTTTCGCTTCCACTGCCCACGGTATGCTGTTGCGTGCCGTCAAGGAACAGGGCTGGGACCCGGAGAAAGATGTCAACATCATTACCCAAGCCCCAGAAGTCGCCGGTTCCGCGTTGCAAAGTAATAAGATCGATGCGCATGCCGACTTCGTGCCGTTCGCGGAGTTATTCCCGCATCGCGGCTATGCACGCAAGATTTTCGATGGTTCGCAAGCCAACGCCCCTACCCTGCACGGCAGTTTGGTTGATAGCGACTATGCCAAGAAGTATCCGGAAATCGTCGTCGCTTACCTGCGCGCCGCCATCGAGGCAGACCGCCTGATGACCGCCGAGCCGGAGAAATATAGCGAGCTGATCGAAAAAGTCACCGGCATTGAGGCCGAAGTCAGTTATCTGTTCCATGGCCCTCTGGGACTGCAAACACGTGATTTCACCTGGAAGCCTGAATACCGCCAGGCCGTTAAAACATCGATCGACACGCTCAAGGCTATGAAGCGCACTGAGACTGATCTGGATGCCAATACCTTTATCGTCGATGATTACATCCGCACGGCCTTTAAACAATCTGGCCTCGACTACGATGCCCATCTGAAGAACTATGCGAAGTCACCATTGATCGCCAAGGATGCCTTGACCGGCAAGCCCATCACCGATCCGAAACGCGTCGGCCAAATCTGGGTACAAGGCGAGCCACTGGTACGTCATTACGCATCGCTGGAAACCGCATTATCCGAGGCGCGCAAGCTAGAGAAATCCGGCAAGAAGATCCGCACGGTCTATGCTCATGACCGCGAAAGTGGCTTGAAACTATTAGGGGCCGACGCTTGGTTCGTGCAAAGCAAGAATGACATCAGCGCCTTTCTGCTGAAAGCATCGGCAGAGGCTTGGGCTAAGAAGAACAACGGCAAGGTACTGGATTTCAGCGCTGCCAAAGCCGTCGGTTCAGTTTAATTATCTCCACCCAACTATCCGACGGAGTCAGTTCATGGCCCTGAGTTCTTCATTTCACGCGTCCGAGGACAGCGTTCTGCAAGGCGAGGCATTGGCGTCAAGAAAGAGTCGGCAGCGACGATTGCCGACGCCGCTTTCCTTCGATATCGTCTCGCTGCAATGGCTGCACTATGGGTTGCGTCTGGCTTCCATCGTGATTTGTTTGTTGCTTTGGCAAATGGCATCTACTCACCACCTCAATCTGGGATTGATTACGTTTCAAAACGTACCTTCGCCTCAAGAAGTCATTCAGGCGGCTTGGGCGTTGCTGCAATCGCCCAAGCTGCTGTCGCATCTGAGCGCAAGTCTGTATCGCGTCTTTGCCGGTTTCATCGTTGCTGCGCTGGCCGGTATCGTGCTGGGCATGCTCATCGGGCGCCTGCGCTGGGTGGGGGATGTGTTGATGCCGCCGCTGGAGCTGCTGCGGCCGATTCCGGCGGTTGCGTGGATTCCGTTAGCGATCTTGATGTTCCCGTCGTCTGAAATCTCGATGATCTATATCACCTTTATTGGCGCGCTGTTTCCGATTCTGCTCAATACGATTCATGGCGTTGAAGGCGTCGATCCACGCCTGATCGCCTCAGCGCGTAGTCTGGGCAGCGGACGGCGCGCCATCTTTGCCGAAGTCATCCTGCCAGCTGCCGCGCCCAGTATTGTCACCGGCCTGTCAATCGGTATGGGCACGGCCTGGTTTTGTCTGGTCACGGCGGAGATGATCGCTGGTCAATTCGGCATTGGCTACTACACCTGGGCGTCGTACACGATCCAGAATTATGCGAACATCATCGTCGGCATGCTATTTATCGGTGTGATGGGCATGGGCAGCAGCGCCCTAATCAAAAAACTGGGCAGCCTGCTGATGCCCTGGTATCGGTTGCAAAGGTAAACGCCATGGGGACAGAACAGTTCGGCAAGGTCGATATCGACCGCTTGCATATTCAATTGGGCGAAGGAAAGCGTCGATTCGAAGCCTTGCATGACGTTTCCATTTCCATTGCGCCCGGCGAATTCGTCTGCGTACTCGGACCTTCAGGATGCGGTAAGTCAACTTTGCTGGGTGCGCTGGCGGGACATCTAGCAACCAGCGCGGGCAGCGTTCGCGTGGATGGCATCGCCGTGGATGGGCCGCATCCGGATCGCGGGCTGGTGTTTCAACACCACACCTTATTTCCATGGAAACGTGTGCTCGACAATGTCGCCTTTGGCCTCAAAATGAAAGGCGTCGCGCGTCGTGAACGTCACCAGCGGGCTCGCGATCTGTTGAAACTGGTCGGGCTAGAAGACTTTGAGCACAGCTATCCGGCGCATTTGTCCGGCGGCATGCAGCAACGCGTCGAAATTGCACGCGTCCTGATCAACCATCCTCGGGTCATGCTAATGGATGAGCCATTCGGCGCGCTTGATGCACAGACGCGGCTAAAAATGCAGGAACTGCTGCTGGCAGTCTGGGCGCGGATCGAAACCACGATCTTGTTCATTACCCACGATATTGATGAAGCCTTATTTTTGGCTGACCGTATTTTGGTGATGAGTCCCAGACCCGGACGCATCATCGAAGAGATCAAGATCGACTTTCCTCGACCACGCGGACCGGAACTAGTGACATCGCCGCAGTTCACGGACTTAAAGCGACATTGCCTCGCCCTGCTCCATCCCGAAACCAGAGTCGTGCCGCTGGAGCGCCTCAGTCCGCTCGGCGCACCGAAGCTGACCGATATTCAATTTGCCATTTAAGGACTATGCAGTGAGCGCAGCCAATTCCCTCAGCATCAAAAGCCATTCGTACGATGACGAAATCAACGATTTTCGTCACCGCCTGCAAAATCCGGACGCCGCGATTCGCCGCATTGCCGTGCTCGATCTGATCGATGTTGCTGCTGACGAACATGCACCGCTGCTCGTGGAGGCGCTGCAAGATCCTTCAGCCGAAGTTCGGCTAGAGGCTGCCCGGGCGCTAGAAGCGTTTGAAAATGACGACAGCGTTGCCGCCCTGATCGACCTGCTGACCGACGAAGACACGGAAGTACGCGAAGCCGCCGCCCACGCACTCAGCGAATTGAAGGATCCCGAATCGGCCATCCTGCTCTTGCCCCGAGCGTTGGATGAGCGACCGTTCGTACGTGTAGCCATCTTGCGCGCCTTGCGTGAGCTGCGCGTGCCGGAGAGTCTGGAGCCAGCGCTGGCCGCTTTGACCCATGCCGATGCATCGGTACGACGTGAGGCGATTTCGGTCCTGGGTTATTTAAAGCAAGTCCGCGCGCTCGGCCTTATCATGCAGCTGGCTGCCAGCGATATCGATCCGGAAGTGCGTCGCGCCGCCACCGGCGCACTAGGTTTTGCCACTGACGATAGCGTATTGCCAGCATTGCTCGCAGCATTACGTGACGCGGCCTGGCAGGTGCGCGAAGAAGCCGCTACTACATTGGGAAAACTGCGTCTGGAGGCCGCAACCGCCGATCTGATTACGACATTGGACGATGCGTATTGGCAAGTGCGCCTGCGCGCTACACGCAGTCTTGGCCGACTACGCAGCGCGGTTGCAGTGACGCCGTTGCTTCAGACCTTGCAACACCAGATCAGCAATCTGCGTAAAGAAGCTGCCTTGTCACTGGGCGAGATTGGCGATGCCGCCGCACTTCCCGCGCTGCTGATAGCAGAACAAGACCCTGATCCCGAAGTCCGCAAGGCGGTGCGATTGGCGTTGGAACAGATTCGCGCTGGCGCTTGAGCACAGACATCTCATGCCACATCCGCTCAACATCAGTAATCAAACCATCAGCGCCCAACTCAGTATCGATTGGGACGATGGCGTTCAGCAAATTCTGTCGCATCTTTTCCTGCGCAGTTGTTGCCGGTGTGCTGATTGCAAGGCCTTACGGCTGCATTCAAAGGCCGAATTGACCGTAGCCGAAGATATTCGGCTGACGGAAGTGCGTCTGGTCGGTCAATATGGCATGCAATTGATCTTCAACGATGGCCATGATCGCGGCATCTATCCGTGGCTCTATTTGCAAGAACTTCTGTCTGCCGATGACGCCATCGCGTCTGCAGAAAGACTAGCGGTTATCGGGCGAGCCTGAATGCAGGCTGTCGTGGTGAAGCCCGAAATTCTCCTCATGCGAGCCTATCAGGAAGCGGCAAAATATTTATTCACCGGTCTTGGCAACCCAAGATTTTCTCGTAAGGTTTTACCTTCGTACTCACGGCGAAAAATCCCTCGACGTTGCAGTTCCGGCACTACCTTATCAACAAAGTCATCAAGGCCGCCCGGTAGCCATGGGAACATAATATTGAAACCATCCGATCCTCCGGTCTCCAGCCATTCTTGCATTTCATCCGCAATCGACGCTGGCGTACCGACAATGGCAAGCCCCGAATATCCGCCCAGTCGCTGCGCCAATTGCCGCACCGTCAGATTATCTTTATGCGCCAGTGCGATCACGCGTTCGCGTGCACTTTTGCTGGCATTCGAGGGCGGAATTTCTGGCAAGGGGCGATCCGGATCGAATTTCGATGCATCGTGCCCCAGTGCAATCGACAGCGAGGCAATCGCGCTTTCGTAGTGCACCAGACTATCCAGACGTGCCCTAATCGCCTTTGCCTGCTCTAATGTGTCGCCGACCACGACCAGCGCGCCCGGTAATATCTTGAGATGTTCGGGGTCTCTGCCGATGCGCTCCATGCGCCCTTTTACATCGGCATAAAAGCGTTGACCGTCTGCCAGAGATGACTGTGCGGTGAACACGACTTCGGCCGTTTCCGCAGCAAGTTGGCGTCCGGAATCCGATGCGCCAGCCTGGACAACTACCGGCCAGCCCTGAACCGGACGGGCAATATTCAACGGCCCTTTTACCGATAGATGCGGTCCGCGATGATTGAGGACGTGCAATCTTTCCGGTTCAAAAAATACGCCGGTTTCCGCGTTACGCACAAAGGCATCGTCATGCCAGCTGTCCCAAAGACCGGTCACGACGTCGTAAAACTCACGCGCCCGAGCATAACGGGCGTCGTGCTGCAAGTGTTCTTCCAAGCCGAAATTCAGCGCAGCCTCTGGATTGGAGGTCGTCACAATATTCCAGCCTGCACGACCGGCGCTCAGATGATCCAGCGACGCAAACCGCCGCGCGACGTGGAATGGTTCATCGAAACTTGTCGATGCCGTGGCGATTAGCCCGATATGTTCGGTGACCTGACTTAATGCGGACAAGAGCGTGAATGGTTCGAAGGACGTCACGGTGTGGCTGCGCTTGAGCGCCTCGATCGGCATGTTCAGCACAGCAAGATGATCTGCCATGAAGAATGCATCGAAGCGCCCACTCTCCAGCTTTTGGATGAAGCGCTTGAGATGCGCCAGATTGAAATTGGCGTCGGGAAATGCACCGGGATAACGCCACGCGCCGGTATGAATGCTGATGGGGCGCATGAAGGCACCCAGCTTTAGTTGACGTCGAGAGACCATGTCGTAAGGGCGGCGGATGGGCCGGAAGAAAGTGGATGCAACGGGAAAGATAACGTTTAAAAAGTATATAGACAGTCCATCGCTGCGCTAACGACGTTTAATCGATATCAATATAACCGCACGGCTATTTCCAATACAACAGTCACCTGGATCGAAAATCCTTTATTTGTTTTTCGTCTTTGGGAGCGCGTTTTTATTCGTTTGATTTCAGTTTGCCGGACCGTACATTTATGTCAAGAGATTGCTGTGGTCTATCGCCATCAGAATGCCCGCAATTCCGTATCATTCGAACAATCATTGAGGTCTCATTATGTCAGTAGTTGACACACCTGCACTTGCACCTGTATTTGCATTGCCCCCGCAACTGGCATCGATCAAAGCGCATGCCGAATCGTCTGGATTGCCCTTTGCCGGTGGCGTTACACCGGTCGTCGCCTGGAATCTTGTCTCTGCGCATCGTGTGTTGTTGGTGGATGTTCGGTCCAACGAAGAACGTAAGTTTGTCGGCCACATTCCGGGAAGTCTTCATGTGCCTTGGGCAACAGGTACTGCGTTGACGCGAAATCCGCGCTTTGTCCGTGAATTGGAAAGCAAGATTGGCGGCAAGAATACCGTCGCGCTGCTGTTATGTCGTAGTGGCAAACGTTCTGCGCTGGCGGCCGAAGCGGCAACTAAGGCTGGCCTTACCGGTATTTTTAATGTGCTGGAAGGCTTTGAAGGGGAAATCGACGCGCAGCAACAGCGTGGCAAGTCAGACGGCTGGCGATTTCATGACCTGCCTTGGGTTCAGGACTGAGCAATAGCAGCGCTTGGCGTCGTCATAGCAAGTGCTAAGTCCGATCAGTAATAGCGTTTTTCCTTAGAGGAATCGTGTGGCCACTTTCGATATCAACAACATTGTGCAATCTCTGCATGAGGCTCGTCATAGCTGGCGTCTGGCGCAACGCCGTGCCAGTGAACCCGGCGGTAGAGAATTTCCGTCGCGGGATGCGCTCGCCAGCATTCTCGATAGTTTGAAGGGCGTACTCTTTCCGATGCGTCTTGGTCCTCCGGATCTGCGTCAGGAAAGTGAAAATTTTCATGTCGCGCATGCGCTTGATGCGGCCTTGCATTCATTGCTAAAACAAGTTCGGCTGGAGTTGAAATACAACGCCGGATTGACTGGCGCGGCAGATAGAAATGTCGACGATGATGCGCTGACCGCGACCAGAGCCTTTGCCACGGCGCTGCCAAAAATACGCAATTTGCTCGACAGCGATGTGCTGGCCGCCTATCAAGGCGACCCGGCGGCGCGCAGCGTTGATGAGGTCTTGCTGTGCTATCCCGGCGTGCTGGCAATGATTCACTATCGGCTGGGACATCAGTTATACGCTTTAGGTCTGCCGCTGCTGGCCCGGATTGTGGCCGAGCTTGCACACGGCGCGACGGGAATCGATATTCATCCCGGCGCAAAAATAGGTGCCGGTTTTTTCATTGATCATGGCACCGGGGTCGTCATTGGCGAGACAGCAATCATCGGCGAACGCGTGCGCGTTTATCAGGCTGTCACGCTCGGTGCCAAGCGCTTTCCGACCGATGCTGAGGGGAATCTACAAAAAGGCCTGCCACGTCATCCGGTAGTGGAAGACGATGTCGTGATCTACGCCGGTGCAACCATCCTCGGTCGCATCACGCTCGGCAAAGGCGCAGTCATCGGCGGCAATGTCTGGCTAACGCATGATGTACCGCCGGGTGGGCGCATTGCGCAGGCTGAATCGCGTGAGGGCGTCTTTGCCAACGGTATTGGTGCCACATGAATAGCGCGACGGGGAGCCTCTGAAATGAGCGTATCGAGATATTCCAGAAGGCCGGCCGAGACGGCGCAAAATCCTGACCTGCCGGAAGCTGGCGACAGCGTTTCCAACGCGCTGGTACAGAGTTTCGGAATCGGTGTGCGGCAGTTGCGCGAGGCGCAACGTTGGTCGCAAGAGCGCTTGGCCGAGAACTCGAATCTGAATCGCTCTTACATCGGCGAGATAGAGCGCGGTAGTGTTGTCGCGTCGCTGGTTACCATCGAGAAACTGGCATCGGCGTTGCAGCTTACACCGTCCGCGCTGGTGACACGTGGTGAAGCCATCAGCCAGATGAATCTTGTGCGGGGGATTAAGTTGATGGCGATAGCATGTTGAGACAGAACCACTGAAACGCCACACTTTGCAGGTCTTTTTTTAAACACACTTGAATTGGAGTTACGATGTCGGCAACAGTTGGCAGTACCACTACGCTTGGCGATAACGCAGCAAGACAGCTAGCAAACGCTACCAAAACCGTCCCTCAACTGGAAACGATCAGCCCTCGTTGGCTGACGCATCTGTTGCAATGGGTGCCGGTCGAAGCTGGTATCTATCGGCTTAACAAGGTTAAGAATCCTGAGTCGATCAAGGTCACTTGCACCGCACGCGAAGAAGAAAATCAACTACCGCGCACTTTCGTCGATTACGAAGATCATCCGCGTGAGTTTTTCCTCAACGCCGTCTCTACCATCTTGGACGTCCACACCCGCGTTTCCGATCTGTATAGCAGCCCGCATGACCAGATCAAGGAACAACTGCGCCTGACTATCGAGACCATCAAAGAGAATCAGGAAAGTGAGCTGATCAACAATCCCGACTACGGCCTGCTGGCGCAAGTGACGGACGAACAGCGCATTTTCCCGTTGACTGGTGCGCCGACACCGGATGATCTTGATGAATTGTTGACCAAAGTGTGGAAAGAACCTGCTTTTTTCCTTACCCATCCGCTGGCGATTGCAGCCTTCGGTCGTGAAGCGACGCGTCGTGGTACGCCGCCTCCGACCATCAGCCTGTTCGGTTCGCAATTCATTACCTGGCGCGGTATTCCGTTGATTCCTTCGGACAAAGTGCCGGTAGCCGATGGCAAGAGCAAAATCCTGCTGCTGCGTGTAGGCGATAAACGTCAAGGCGTCGTCGGCTTGTTCCAACCTGGTCTGCCGGGTGAGCAAAGTCCCGGATTGTCGGTGCGTTTCATGGGCATTAACAATCACGCAATTTCGTCTTATTTGATCTCGCTGTATTGCTCGCTTGCGGTGCTGACAACCGATGCGCTGGCAGTGCTCGACGATGTCGAAATCGGCAAGTACCACGACTATCCTGACACCTATAAATAGGCCGCGACGTGAGCCCACTATCGCCCTCCACTTCCCTCCCGGCACCAGAGTCGTCAGGCGCGCCGTTCGATCCGGCGGTGCTGGCGCGTTTGGCGACAGAGATGTTCGCTGCGCCACCGTTCTCGCCGCACGGCGTCCAGGCGCCGGGGAATATTGCCCCGCCCGGTTCGCCGCTGGCCAGTCCGGCTGGTTTCGGGCCTGGCGTGCCCGGCACGCCGATTCCACAAGGACAGATTCCCGGCAGCAACCTGATACCGGGTTCGCCTACGCAAGTTCTGTCGTTGGGTAATCGCGTACCAGCGCTGGCACCTGTCGCGCAGGCTGGCAACGGTGTTCCTGACAAAGCGCTGAGTGCAATCCCGGCATACGAACCGCGCAGTGGCGGCACGTTGCTGGGCGTATCCGAATCGCTGGATGCAGGACGGCCGCAAGCCGGTGCATCGCCGTATTACTTTCTCAGCGATTCTTACGGCCAGCCCGGAACTGCCGCTGTACCTGCAACCGAATTGCCACAGCAGGATGCGCATTTATTCACGTCACCGATTCCGGAAAATCGCAGCCTGACCGCCCCTCCGGTTACCGGGCTTCCCGGTGCCGCAGCGCCATCGTCGCCATCGCCATCCTCTGCGCCGCAATATTATTTCGTCGATGCTGTGGTACTGCCTAGCGGGTATGTCACGCCCGCCAAACCAGCGCCGCACGCAACTGTGCCATTGGCTGGCAGCGACCGTCATCCGCCGTTCGATGTCAACGCGGTGCGACGCGATTTTCCGATTCTTCAGGAACGCGTCAATGGCCGTCAATTGGTATGGTTCGACAATGCTGCAACCACGCATAAGCCGCAGTCTGTCATTGACCGCATCAGTTCTTTTTACGCACACGAGAATTCAAACATCCACCGGGCCGCGCATGAATTGGCGGGTCGGGCGACCGATGCTTACGAGGGTGCGCGTGAGCGGGTCCGACGCTTCCTGAATGCGCCGGATGTCAATGAGGTCATTTTCGTGCGTGGCACCACTGAAGCCATCAATCTGGTCGCCAAAAGCTGGGGTGCACAACATGTTGGCGAAGGTGATGAAATTATCGTTTCGCATCTTGAACATCACGCTAATATCGTTCCTTGGCAGCAACTGGCCGCCGCTAAAGGGGCAAAGTTGAGGGTGATTCCGGTAGATGATTCTGGTCAGGTCCTGCTCGACGAGTATCGCAAACTGCTCAACGACCGTACCAAAATTGTCGCCGTTACACAGGTTTCCAATGCCCTCGGCACGGTGTCGCCAGTAAAGCAAATCATTGAATTGGCCCATCGTGTCGGTGCCAAAGTGCTGGTCGATGGCGCGCAATCGGTGTCGCACATGCGCGTGGACGTACAAGCTCTGGACGCCGACTTTTTTGTATTCTCGGGCCACAAACTGTTTGGCCCCACCGGCATCGGTGTGGTCTGGGGCAAGCGCGCAGTTTTGGAAGACATGCCGCCGTGGCAAGGCGGCGGCAACATGATCGCCGACGTGACGTTCGAAAAGACCGTATTTCAACCTATTCCCAACAAGTTTGAAGCGGGAACTGGCAACATTGCGGATGCGGTCGGCTTGGGCGCTGCCATTGACTATATCAACAAGATTGGCATCGAAAACATCGCCCGTTACGAGCACGATCTGTTGGTCTACGGCATGCAGCAACTAAGCGAGATCAAGGGCGTACGTCTGATCGGCACGGCAAAAGACAAAGCCAGCGTCATGTCGTTCGTTCTGGCCGGTTACAGCACTGAAGAAGTGGGCCACGCGCTCAATGAAGAAGGTATCGCGGTCCGAACCGGGCATCATTGCGCTCAACCGATTCTGCGCCGTTTCGGCGTTGAAACGACAGTCCGGCCTTCTCTGGCGTTCTACAATACCTTCGATGAAATCGACCGTCTTGTAACGGTCATCAGAAGGCTCTCGTCGCAACGACGAACCGGCTGAAGCACGCAAAACGATAGCGGCTTTTTCAACGCGGTCATGTACTAGATACATGACCGCGTTTTTTCATGGTGCGGCGCTTCTTGTTCGCTCAATCATCGTATATGTATAGCTGGAAAGATTCGTGTTGCTACGCAAAACGGACTTTTATACTCGAACGACTATCCACTTGGTCGTCAATAATATGAAAAAAACTCTACACGTCCTGGTACTGGCCGCATCGGCCATTTTGACGGGAAACGCCATTGCTCAAAGCAAGGAAGTCGTCATTGCTTATCAGGACATGGTTGTGCCTTGGCGTTACGCTCAGGACGCGCAAAATCTGGCGCAAAAGACCGGCTACAAGGTGACATTCCGCAAATTGGCTAGCGGTGCCGACGTCATCCGGGCGCTGGCTTCCGGTTCGGTACAGATCGGCGAAGCAGGTTCTGCACCGATTGCATCCGGTTTGTCGCAAGGCCTCGATATCGAACTGTTCTGGATACTCGACAACATCAATGACGCAGAAGCGCTGGTGGTGCGTAACGGCAGCGGCGTCAAGAGCCTGGCGGATTTGAAAGACAAGCGCATCGCGGTGCCATTTGTCTCGACATCGCACTTCCATACGTTGCTGGCGCTGGAGAATGCCAAGGTCGATACGCGTAGCGTCAAAATTCTAAACATGCGCCCACCGGAAATTGCTGCCGCATGGGAGCGTGGCGACATTGACGCCACCTTCATCTGGGACCCGGTTTTGGCAAAAGTGAAGAAGAATGGCCAAGTATTGATCACTTCCGGTCAGATCGCCAAACAGACCGGCAAAGCTACCTTCGACGGCATAGTTGTCAGCAAGGCTTTCGCACGTCAGAACGATGCTTTCCTGACCCAACTCGTGAAGACGCTCGCTACCACGGACGACAACTATCGTCGCAATAAGGCCGCGTGGACAGCAGATTCGCCACAGGTAAAAGCCGTCGCAAAATGGTCGGGTGCAGAAGCCGCAGATGTTCCGGCAAGTCTGGCGTTGTATGAGTTTCCGACGTTGGAACAGCAAGCTTCCACGCAATGGCTGGGCGGTGGCGCTGCCCAATCCCTGGCTGCTACGGCTACTTTTTTGAAAAGTCAGGGCACCATTCAGGCAGTCTTGCCGGATTACAGCACAGGAGTAAATGCGACATGGGTACACAAAGCCGCAGCACGATAGTTCAAGCCACGGCACAGACAGGCGGCCGACTCGATATACGTCGACTGTCGGTGCGCTTTGCTTCGGCGGCACAGGATGAGGCGCTAGCCTTATCCAACATAGCGTTGTCGATTGCGCCGGGGGAATTCGTTGTCGCACTCGGGCCTTCCGGTTGCGGCAAGACGACGCTATTGAATTGCCTCGCTGGCTTCGTGCAGGCTTCGCAGGGAGAGGTCTTGCTCGACGACGTGGCTATCACAGGCCCCAGCCCGGAACTGGGCGTAGTGTTTCAGAAGCATGCCTTGCTGCCGTGGCTAAACGTGGTGGACAACGTCGCGCTTGGATTGCGTTTTCGCGGGGTACCGCGCAGCGAACGTATCGCGATCGCACTCGAAAAACTGAGTCTGGTCGGATTGGCGCAATTTGCACAATCGCCGGTCTATCAATTGTCCGGCGGCATGCAGCAGCGCGTCGGCATTGCCCGCGCGCTGGCAAATAATCCGCGCGTGCTGCTGATGGACGAACCGATGGGTGCGCTCGATGCATTGGCGCGCGAGTCGATACAAGAGTTGCTGGTGAATGTCTGGCAACGTACCGGCAAAACCATCTTTTTCATCACGCATAGTGTAGAAGAGGCGCTGTTTCTGGGCTCTCGGGTCATTGTCATGTCGCCTCGTCCGGGGCGTATTGAGCATCAATTCGATCTGCCTTTTTCACGCGAATATCTGGCATCCGGTGATGCCCGCGCCGTCAAATCATCGCCGGATTTTATTGCTTGGCGCGAACGCCTTCTGCAACTTGTGCACCGCCCTTCCTGATACTGTCTATGACTCATCCTTCGTCGTCACCTGTCGTCCCAGATACCGTCTGGAGCGACATCGCATCGCCATCGTCGCTTCCTGCCGCAACAACGCTGCTACCGGCTGCCAAGGTCCATCCACGTCCTGGCAGCGGCAAAACACTGGGTATTACGATCTCAACAATCGTCATTCTTTTTCTGGCTTGGTGGAGCATTACCGCGCAGGGGTGGGTTGCGCCGCTTTTCCTGCCATCGCCATCGGCTGTATGGAATGCTGCGGTACAAGCATGGAACGGCAATGTGCAAGGCGGCCTGCCGCTGATCCAGCATTTGGCGTGGAGCCTGATGCGCGTATTTGGCGCTTTCGCGCTCGCGGCCATGACCGCCGTACCGCTTGGTCTGCTGATGGGCACGAGCAGGATCGTGCGCGGCATCTTTGATCCGTTGCTCGAATTCTATCGGCCGCTGCCGCCTCTGGCGTATCTTCCCTTGATAGTGATTTGGTTCGGTATCGATGAGACAGCGAAGATCTTGCTGATTTATCTTGCCTGTTTTGCGCCCATCGCTGTCGCAACCCGGGCGGGCGTCAGCGGAATCCTGACCGAGCAGTTACATGCTGCGCTATCGATGGGTGCTACCCGTTGGCAATTATTACGGCATGTGATTTTACCGGCGGCGCTGCCCGACATCCTGACCGGCCTGCGGATTGCCATCGGTTTTGGCTGGACGACGCTGGTCGCCGCTGAAATGGTGGCGGCGACGGCAGGCGTTGGGCAACTAGTGTTGAATGCGTCCAACTTCTTGCGCACCGATATCGTGATCATGGGTATCGTGCTGATCGGTATCGTGGCTTGTCTGTTCGATTTGATAATGCGGCAGCTGGAACAAAAGCTTGTGCCGTGGAAAGCGCACCGTTGATTCGGTGTTCCGTCTATGCCTTCAATATTGTCCGGGGCATTATGAGGTGCATCCCTTAAAACAGCGCATGGCGCAATAAGCAATTTCAGCGGCATTGCAATGGAATCGGGCCTCGACTGAAATATCGGCTATGGATATGCGGAATGATTCGTTCTCTGTGGATTGATGGCTGGTTAGAGTCATTAATCCACATCACTCGTTGGAATATCCCATGACCCAAGTTCCTCAATGGAAGTTCGAAACTTTATCCGTGCATGCTGGCTATTCGCCTGATCCGACGACGAAGGCAGTCGCTGTTCCGATTTATCAGACGGTTGCCTTTGCATTCGACGATACCCAGCATGGCGCAGATTTGTTCGACCTGAAAGTACAAGGCAACATTTATTCGCGCATCATGAATCCGACGCAGGACGTGCTAGAGAAGCGCGTTGCTGCTCTCGAAGGCGGCATTGCGGCACTGGCAGTGGCATCCGGTCAAGCCGCTGTCACCTACGCAATACAGACTATCGCTGAAGCCGGGGACAACATCGTGTCTGCCTCCACGCTGTATGGCGGCACCTACAATCTGTTTGCCCATACGCTGCCGCAGTTTGGTATCGAAACCCGTTTTGCCGATCCGCGCACGCCCGCCTCTTTTGAGCCGCATATCGACGCGCGCACCAAAGCGATCTTCATCGAGTCCATTGGCAATCCGCTCGGCAATATCACCGACATTGCCGCCATCGCCGAGATTGCGCATCGCCACGGCGTGCCGCTAATCGTCGATAACACCGTGGCGACGCCCTATCTGCTCCGGCCTATTGAACACGGTGCCGACATCGTGGTGCACTCGCTGACGAAATATTTGGGAGGTCATGGTACGAGTTTGGGTGGCGCCATTGTCGATTCTGGGAAATTCCCGTGGGCGAAATACAAGGAACGCTTCAAGCGCCTTAACGAACCAGATGTCAGTTACCACGGCGTGGTCTACACGGAGGCGCTGGGCGAAGCCGCCTACATCGGTCGTGCGCGGGTGGTTCCCTTACGCAATACGGGTGCAGCACTTTCCCCTTTCAACAGTTTTTTGATTCTGCAAGGTATCGAAACACTGGCATTGCGCCTCGACAGAATCACTTCGAACGCCTTAACTGTCGCGCAATATCTGAAGAAGCATCCAAAAGTAAACTGGGTCAACTATGCCGGATTGGAAGATCATCCGGATCACGCGCTTGCAAAGAAGTACTTCAATGGCAAGGCATCCGGCATTTTGACATTCGGCGTCAAAGGCGGCCTTGCTGGCGGTGCCAAATTTCAGGACGCGCTTCAGTTATTCACCCGCTTGGTCAATATCGGCGATGCCAAGTCGTTGGCAACCCATCCGGCGTCAACGACGCATCGTCAATTGTCTCCCGCCGAACTGATTAAGGCCGGTGTCACTGAAGATACGGTGCGGCTATCCATTGGTATCGAACATATCGATGACCTGATCGCTGATCTGGATCAGGCGCTCAGCTTGGTCTGATGGTTGCTGCTTTTGCATGCGTGCCGTCATGGACGCTTGCAGCAATGTTCTCTATCCCCATCCCGTTTCTGCTATTACTTTGCTGACCGTCATATAGGCGAACATGCCTGTGTGATTGGTCCGGCAGCCTTGTTTGCGACGATTACGAAAGCGCCAGGATGCGTGCCGTACTGGTAGCAATCGGCGTCACTAGGCTATCATCGCTGCCTTCTTCTTTTTTCTGAGCATCATGATTACACTACTCGATAGCTGGCGTCCGCGTCTGCTGGCAATTGCCGCCAGTCATCTCGGTGACGATGGTGCCCACGACATCAATCACCTGCATCGCGTCTGGCGCAGCGCAACGATCCTACTCAAGACCCATCCCGAAGCTGACGCGCTGATCGTGCTTGCCGCCTGCTATTTGCATGATCTGGTCAATCTGCCCAAGAATGATCCGCAGCGTCACCTCGCTTCGCGGCAGGCTGCCCAGTTGGCGGTGCGGCTATTGGGTGAGCAAGGGTTCCCGCCCGAGCGCTTGGCTGCGGTAGCGCATGCCATCGAGGCGCACAGTTTTTCGGCCAACATTGCTGCTCAGTCTATCGAAGCCAAAATCGTGCAGGACGCTGATCGCCTTGATGCGCTTGGCATGGTCGGCATCGCGCGGCTGTTTTATATCGCTGGCAAAATGGGCAGCGCGCTGGCGCATCCGGACGATCCACTTGCCGCGCACCGCATTGGCAATGACAAGCTGTATGCGTTGGACCATATAACGCTTAAATTGGCAGGCCTGCCCGCGACCATGCAAACCGCAGCGGGTCGGGCTGAAGCTGACTTGCGATTACAAAGTCTGGAACAGTTTCGCGATGAATTCGTTGCAGAATGGCAAACGGCTTAGTACTGGTTTAGCAGTTGCTTAGAAGTTGCCTAGTAGGTAATGCGCGATTGCAAGGGCGGGATAATCTTCCCTGCTCGGCTTTTTTATTCGCTGTGCGTAAAAAGCGCATCGAACGCCAGCGCGACCGGTTTTAAACGTACATCCTTCGGTCTGTACAATTTCTTCTCTAAAAACGTTATTCCTTGAAGGCTAGATAGCCATCCTCGCCAGAAATTATCCGCTGCAGTTTGAAATGCAAGCCCGTATTGTTTGGCATCTAAACGGAGACGGGCGAGGCTGACGTTGCCTGTGTGCGTTATTTCGTGCGCATGGCCGATCAACCATTGCTCGACCATCTTGACTTCAAATTCCGGGTGAAATTGCAATGCCAGGCAATTCTTGCCCGATGAAAATGCTTGATTCATGTAAAGGTCACTGGATGCCAGATGTTTTGCGCCAACAGGCAGATCGAATGTGTCGCCGTGCCATTGCAATACTTGCGGAGCGGTTTTGATCAATGTGTCGAAATAGGGAACGTCGGAAGTATGTGCGCCAGCTTTTAGCGGGCTCCAACCGATTTCTTTACCGGCTGTACCGGGATACACTTTTGCATGCAGTGCTGCTGCCATTAATTGTGCGCCGAGGCAAATCCCTAATGTAGGTAAATCGTCAATCATGCGCGCACGTAACCATGCAATTTCGGTGCGCAGGAACGGGTACTGCTCTAAATCGTAGGCAGCGATGGGGCCGCCGAGCACGATTACCACGTCCGCATCCAATGGCGAGACTTTGGAGAATGAATCTACGCCGACGTCAAAATACATAACGTTGAAGCCGTTTGATTTTAATATCGGCGCCAGACGACCGAGGTCTTCGAACGCTACGTGACGTAAGGCTAGTACATTTTTCATGCGTAATCTTTTAATTCATCTAAAAACGAGGTTCATCGCACCTGTGGCGTCTGCATTCACTGGGGTGATACGGGTGTGGGGTGTGACGCGAAGAGGCTTTAATACGCTATATCTTATCGCATATAACGACGAATAGATAAATGACTTTTTCCATCACGCTCGTTCGTAAAACTCGGGAATTCGAACTAAATTTCTTCTATCTTGTAAGTATCGGGCTGTATCCGCGACTGAACAGTAACGCGCATGACTTGGATGGCAAGCCAGCGTATTTTCCAGGACCGCGTCAGGGAAAACTCGCGGCATGGATAACGAGGATAATGGTCTATGCAGGTGAGCAATGTCGGCTAGGTCACATTTGCGAGCGATTTTTGGTGCCGGGCGCAGCCTTGTGTATTTACTTTCGATTAAGGAATAATCATGATTTTTCCAGATAAAAGTACGCTGTTGATCGCTGGCGATGCAAAACTCGGTCGGCGAAC
The DNA here is from genome assembly GCF_003056055.1 of Glaciimonas sp. PCH181. Taxonomy (NCBI): domain Bacteria; kingdom Pseudomonadati; phylum Pseudomonadota; class Betaproteobacteria; order Burkholderiales; family Oxalobacteraceae; genus Glaciimonas; species Glaciimonas sp. PCH181. Next base: position 805,496 of record NZ_PYFP01000001.1, on the reverse strand, counting down.
AATGCTCAAATATGGGGTCAGCGCTTTCATTGCGAGCACCATGCTGGGCAAGGTAATGGCTGCAACGGTGACATCGCCTTCGTCCGCACAAAATAATCAGGTCGAGATAGAATATTTTTCAACCGCAGGCAAAAGTCTGAAAGTAGTGTCTTTACCAAAGGTTGTCAAAAAAGATGCGGAATGGCGCGCCCTACTCTCTGCTAGCTCTTACCAAGTCACACGGCAAGCAGGAACAGAAGTTCCCTTCACTGGAAAATACGCGAGCAATCATGCCGATGGCATTTATCACTGTATTTGTTGTGACACCGCGCTGTTCGATTCAAAAACAAAATTTGAATCTGGCACTGGCTGGCCTAGTTTCTGGCAGCCGATATCGGCACGTAATGTCGCCAAAGACGCCGACAACAGTTTAGGCATGCAACGCGATGCCATTTCGTGCCGTCTTTGCGATGCGCATTTGGGACACGTTTTTGATGACGGTCCAAAACCAACAGGATTACGTTATTGCATGAATTCTGTTGCATTACATTTTGTAGCTCGCGGTTAATCTCTTGCAGCCTTTTAATAGATTATAAGGAGTATTAAATGAGATCTCGACATAGACGTTATGCAGTACCTGCACGCTATATAACACCCTATATTACGCGTACGCTTTTTGCATTATTGATAGGTATCTCCGGTATTGCCTGGAAAAACGCCGCTTATGCGGCTGAGGCAGCGGTAATCATTGCGGCACCGGAAGTCAATAATCAAAAAATAAAAGGCCCGCTTCAGACCGCAGTATTTTCGGGTGGGTGTTTCTGGGGTGTGCAAGGCGTGTTCCAGCATGTGCGCGGGGTACGCAAAGTTGTGTCCGGCTACAGCGGCGGCCAAAAAGATACGGCCCAATATGAAACTGTCAGTACGGGCAAAACTGGTCATGCCGAATCCGTTCAGATTACCTTTGACCCGGCAGAGGTTTCTTATGGAGAACTGCTGCACGTCTTTTTCTCGGTAGCGCATGATCCGACCCAGCTAAATCGGCAAGATCCGGATACGGGTACGCAATATCGATCCGACATTTTCTATGCCGACGATGCGCAAAAAGCCACGGCTCTGGCGTATATCGCGCAACTGAACAAAGCGCATGCTTTCCAGGCTAGTATCGTGACACGCGTTGATCCTTTAAAGGCATTCTATCCAGCTGAAGGCTATCATCAGGATTTTTTGCTACACAATCCTAACTATCCCTATATTGTGTACAACGACTTGCCTAAAATCGATAATCTGAAGCGTGTTTTCCCAAAAATGTATAGCGCTACACCAGTGACATTCGTAAATTAATATCGCTAAAAACCTGTCGAATATGGCTCCGCGCTGAACAGAATCAAGCAGAGAATTTGTTGTCGATGACATAATTTATCGTTTGTAATTCTGGTTCGACAGGCTGCTGTAACGCATCAATGTCGCAAGTCGTTTCTTAAAAAACGGTAACAATCGAGGAGGTTGCACTCCTCGTTACTGTCATCGCACTGCCCTCCCTCATTTGACATTTGTTAAGCCAATAAAGCGGTTACGCGACGCTTGTAAAGTTGCGCTTATTCCTTTGTATATTCAATAAATCACTTTCGAATAAATTATAAGCAAAGTCATTATTGGTACTCGCTATCAAGCAGGCCCAGCGAAGATTTACGGCGCCTGGTCGCAAGTAAAACAACCGCTGTCAACTACGGTAGCCGCAACCGGTCTGGTCAACATTTCCACGGCAACTAAAGCGAATATCTTTGATATTGGCGTCGATTACGTCCTCACACCTAATCTGCATGTGTTGGGAAGTGTCATTTACGACCATGCTGATATCAGCCGCAGAACCGTTGGCGCAACCAAAGCCAGCACGACGCAGTTGAATGTAGGCGTTAATTACTACCTGTTAAAACGTACTGACCTGTATGCCTTTTACACCAATCAGCGCGCAAAAGATGCAAACAATCCAGGCGTGATTAACGGCGCTTACAGCAGCGCACCGGCAGGCGATGTTGGTCAAAACGTGGTTCGCGTCGGTATTCGTCATAAATTCTGATTAGTTAGCAGAAGTCAGAAAAAAGGTGTTCAACGAGCGTTGATCACCTTTAAAGAACGACACAATATAAGCGGTATGTCTCTTCGTGGGGCATACCGCTTTTTGTCGAATTTCTCTCGTTATTTTGCCCGCATTCCAAATTGACTCTACCGCTTGAGCCGTTTTGCGCATCCGCCCGAATAAGGCTCTGCGCAAAAATGCGTAGACGATCTAAACCGTTCAGCTAACTGGTCTAAAAGTTACGCAACGTATGGACGGTAGTCGCGACCGCCGACTGAATTAAGGCGATACGCTTTCTGGCTTCAGAGCGTTTGCTGGAGGCAAGTTGCTCCAGATTTATATCCGGAATATCGCTGCATGACAATTGGAAGTCGCCGTCGGTGCGAGACATGGCACCGAGCTCTCGCCAAAATTCATCGTAGTTGGCGAATATCTGGCCGGTACGCATTTGCTGCTGCATTACGCGGTTGCGATTCGATACCAAAATTAAGTGTTGGCAGCCGTAGGCTTTGCCGATTTCTCGCACTAGTCGCACCATCAAACTTTTTGGCCGCATGCCGAACATGTCACGCGTCGCAAAACGGACTCGGTCTTGCGCATCGCTACCACGCGGGCCTTGCAGACAGCCGATGCCGACGCATGGTTGCAAGTTGTCGCCATAGAAAGTGAAGGCTACCGAGAATAAACGTTGTTGATCGACGAATAAATTTAATGCCAGTTCTCCCTCGCGATCCAATGTGGCGATGGACGACAGTTCGATCGAATAAACAGTGCCGGATTTGCCATTGATACAACCTAATATTAATGGCGATTCGGCCGCACGCAATACCAGCGGCGCAAGCCCGTGCGCAAGTACGAAGTTGTAATGCGAAATCAACATACTCAGCCGATCAAGACTGCGCAAACGATTCGACTGATACGGTCGGTAGATTTTTTGCAGTAATTTCGGTGTGGCGGAGGCTAATTTTGCGTGCAGCGGCGAGCTGTTCCAGTACGTCAGCCAACGATGAGTTTCGTGATAATAGAGTAGTGTTCTGACGCCCATTCTTATACGACGAGCGAAGTACGAAAGGCTGGGCTGCGGCGATGACAGGCCAGTTTGTAAATCTATACGGGGCGTGGAAGGACAGGTATGGCCTACGACGACCGGCGACCAAGATAGCAAGCGCACCAGCGCGGAGTGCTGCATCAATAATTTTCGCGCTCCTTCTACTAGCGAGAAAAAGCGTTGATTGATGACGTTGCCGGGATGGGAGTTCGCGGCCAGCATCATCGTCAGCGCAACAATTCCGGCCTCGATAATATCTAGTGGATAGTACATACCAAGAAAAATTCGGGCCCATGCTGCCGCCAGTGACAACGACAGTAGCAACACACCAAACCATCGTGATTGCATGGCTTTCGCTGCCCACAATGACAGCCCTGCCGCCAGCGTGATGGCTATCGCAAGGGTTGGGCTAAGTCCGTAGCTATTAAACGACTCGTAAACGATGCTTGATGCAGCTTCTGCTTCGGGGTGGGTATATTTCCAAAATTGCGTAATCGCTTCGCTCACCAGCACAGCCGCAATTGTCGCCGCTGAAGCCTTGAGCGTTTTCACTCTGGTGACTTTATCGCAGCGATACCACAGCGCGGCAAGGCTGGCAGGAACCAGATAAATATCCCATTCGGCAATGGCAAGCACCATCAAAAATAATCCGCTGAGGAACCCGGCAGACGCATTAAGCGCCACCCGCAGCTGGTGAGGATAAAAAAATCGTGACATTGACCAGGATGTGTAGGGAAAAATTGTTGTATTGCAATTTGTTCTATTGAATTCGAGCAGGTCTGATCTTTTGGTCAGCGCGTGCAGTGACATATAGAATTACAATTAGAAACATAATGATACATTTAATCCGACAGGCGGAAAGCGCGCCCAACAAATAAAACGGGCCATTTTGGTTGCGTCTTATATTTACCGACTTATTGCTCATCTAATCTTAATCAGAATAGCTTTCAGGCAATTTCAATTGGCTGTGTAAAATTTTAATCGCTTAATAGAAAGTTGCTTTTACGCAATTATCGGAAATACCTAAGAGCGCCTCCGGCTGTAATAACCTTATGCAGAAAAGAGCGTTTGAGCGTGGCGAATTGGCCCTTCTTTGCAACGAAAACGTCCCTCTTTTCTATAAAAGTATCTATTCATTATCTATTCATTTAGACTGTATTTTTATGAGTTCTCATTCTCGGACTGTCTAAAAAATATCTATTCATATGGCATTCAATCGTAGCAAAGACAACATAGCCGAATTGCGCCGATTGCTGGCAAGTGCGCCATCGAATGCGAAGACATTATCGGCAGCGCTGGGAATCAGTCAACCTACGTTTTCACGTTTATGGCCGACCGCTGGCAATGACATTGTGGCGCTCGGCGCTGCGCGCGCGACCCTGTATGGTTTGACGCGGAGGATTCGCGATATCGGCCCTACTCATCCTATTTTGCGTATTAATGCGCAGGGTGAATCGGAAGATTTTGCGCTGCTTACAGTGTTAGCCGGACATTGGTATGCGTATCAATTTACCGACTCTTCAGATATTTTTACTTGTGAGGGCTTGCCGTATTTTCTGCAGGATCTTCGCCCGCAAGGATTTTTGGGGCGTCTGGCACCGCGTGAAAACGCTGACCTGACGTTGCCCTCAGATATTGTCGAGTGGACCGATGATGACGCGCTGTATTATCTGGCGCGGCGCGGTGACGATAATATGGGCGATCTGATTGTTGGCAATGAATCTTACAGGCGTTTCTTTGCACAAAAATCCAACGCAGATAAGGCATTTAGTAAGGCGTTTATTCAAGCAAGCGAAAGAGACGTTCGCTACCCTGAATTGGCGGAGCGTGCGCTAAAAGGTGAGACAGTCGGCTCCTCCGCTGGCGGAGAACAGCCGAAGTTCACCACCGCTATTTTGCGTGGCGCAGCAGATCCGATTCCGGACCATGTCATCGTAAAATTTTCACCGGATATTCGTACCGCTAGCGGTCGGCGTTGGGGCGACCTGTTAGTTGCAGAACATCTGGCGTTAGAAACTTTGCGAAGAAATACTATTCCTGCGGCAGAATCCAACATTTTGGTAGCAGCCAACCGCGTGTTTCTTGAATCCGTCCGCTTTGATCGGATCGGCACGACTGGCCGTACATCAATGGTGTCGCTAGCAGGTTTAGTGGGCGAAACTGGCGCAGCGGACAAAACCTGGTCCTATGCCGCGGCGATCCTGGCGAATCGAAAAAAATTATCCGTGGCGGACCTTGCCATGATTCAGCTCTTGGACGTCTATGGAACATTGATTGGCAATTCAGACCGCCATCCGGGTAATTTGTCGCTGTCTTGGACGTCTGATGGCACGTTTGCGCTGAGGCCTTGTTACGACATGCTGCCAATGATGTACCGCCCTAATTCTCAGGGCGAGGTGGTTGAGAGGGAATTTAATTTGTCGGGGCTAGACCGTCTGGATTTGCGCTTTTTGCAAAGGGCCAGCGATCTGGCCAATCAATTTTGGGATAGCGTACAAACGGATGCGCGGATTTCCGAAGATTTCAAACGCGTGGCGCGGTTACACGTCGCGGTAATGCATCCCGCATAGAAAAAACAACCGATCGGTCAAACTCCTACACCGAAATAAATTCCTGAATTTAGAAATGTTGCGCTATCGGCAACGTCGTCGATGGCAAAGATTCTGCCTGCGTCGCGCAACGCACCACATCGCCGATGACGATGATGCTAGGACTGCCGATGGTTGAGTCGGCCAGTGCAGCCGATAATTGGCCGAGCGTCGTAATAAGCTGCGCCTGCGCTGCTAATGTCGCGGATTGAATTACGGCAACTGGCGTCGACGCAGCCTTGCCGCCAGCCAGTAATGCGGCCTGAATTTCGGCGCAACGGGCAACGCCCATATAAATGACTAGCGTGAGGCCGGTTTGTGCCAGCAAACCCCAGTCAGGATTTGATTCCGGCGTTTTGCCATGACCGGTGATAAAAATCGCGCCTTGACTCCAATCCCGATGCGTTAGCGGGACGCCGATCGAGGATGGCGCTGCCAAGCCGCTACTGATGCCGTTAATTACTTCTACCGCGATGCCGGCCGCTTGCAAATGATCGCGCTCTTCGCCGCCGCGACCGAACATAAATGGATCACCGCCCTTTAGCCGCACCACGCAGTGTCCGGCCTGCGCCTCCGCAATCATCAAACGTTCGATAAATGCTTGCGGGGTCGATTTGCAGCCGCCGCGCTTGCCTACCGGCACAATGCGGGCGCTTGATTTTGCGTGTACCAAAATGTCCGGATTGACCAAATCGTCGACCAAAATCACATCGGCAGCGGCAATCGCCTTAACCGCTTTCAGCGTGAGTAAGTCAGGATCGCCGGGACCGGCGCCTACCAAATAGACTTTAGCGAGGTTTGTCATGATGGCATTGCTTCAAATGGAGTTGCCTTGATATAAGCAAGCACCGTTCCAGCGGTCCGGCCTGGATTGCGCATCATTGATAGCCATCGCCGCATGAAAAAGGGGATTACGCCGACGTTTTCAGTCGGCGATTGCACCAAGTTAGTGCGTGAGCCTTCCCTATTTTGCCAAATCGACGTTCTGAAATTCATATTCGCTAAACACCGACATTTTGAAGCCGAGTACTTCTTTTCGCGCGGCGGCATAGCGTAAAGCGTGTGCAATCGTGATCCACGGCGTTTCTTCATGCGCGATGACTTGCGCTTTTTCATATAGCTTTGCGCGTTCTGCCTGAATCGGTGTGCGTTTGGCGCTTTGGATCAACTTTTCAAAAGCAGGATCACACCAGCGCGCTTTGTTGCCGCCACCTTTAACGCCATCACAGCCAAGCAGCGTCGCGAAGAAATTATCCGGATCGCCATTGTCACCATTCCAGCCATACATCATTACTTGCTGCTCGCCCTGATTGCTGCGCTTTACGTATTCGGCCCAGTCATAGGTCATTAATGTGGTGCGAACGCCGATTTTTGCCCAATCGGCCTGAATCAATTCGGCCATGCGCTTGCCATCCGGGTTGTAAGGACGGGTTGCGGGCAGATACCACAGCACGACATCCGCACCGTTTGGATAACCGGCTTTGGTCAGCAGCGCCTTAGCTTGCGCGGTGTTATAGGCGTAATCCACCAACTTGTCGTTATACGACCACAGCGTTGGTGGAATCGCATTTTTCGCGGCCTGCCCTGCACCTTGATAGACGATCTTAAGAATGGCTTGTTTGTCGGTCGCCATATTCAGCGCTTGCCGCACTAATTTATTATCGAACGGTTTTTTCTCAACATTAAACGCAAGATAGCCAACGTTCAATCCTTCTTTGCTGAACAAATTGATCGCTGGATTGGCTTTGATCATGGGAAGATCGGCCGGTTTCGGCAAGGTCATTACCTGACATTCGTTAGCCTTTAGTTTGGCGTAGCGTACCGAGGCATCGGGCGTAATGGCATAGACCAGATTATCGAGCTTGGGACGACCGCCCCAATACGCATCGAAGGCTTTATAGCGGATGACCGCATCTTTTTGGTAGGACACGAATTCAAACGGGCCAGTGCCGATTGGCTCGCGATTGATGATTTCTGGCGTCCCCAGCGCTTTCATTTTCTCGGCATATTCAGCCGACATAATCGACGTGAAATCCATGCCGAGATTGGCAACAAATGGCGCTTCTGGATGCTTGAGGGTGAAGACGACGGTGTAATCGTCCCGCTTTTCCACTTTGTCGATAATTTTATCCATCCCCATATCCAGGAAATAGGCAAAACTCTGACCCGCTGGAAGTTGGTGAAATGGATGCTGCGGATCGCCCATGCGATTGAAAGAGAACAATACATCGTCCGCATTGAAATCACGGGTGGGCTTAAATCGGGCATTGCTTTGGAATTTAACGCCACGGCGTAATTGGAAGGTGTAGGTCAATCCATCGTCTGAGGTTTTCCACGACGTCGCCAGCGCAGGTCGCAGTGCAGTGGTACCGGTTTCAAACTCAACCAAGCGGTTAAACACCGGCACTGACGAGGCCTGAAATGAAATCGCGGTGGTATAAAGTTGCGGATCAAATCCTTCCGGGCTGCCCTCTGAGCAAAACACCAACGTCTTTGCCGCGAAGGCGAAACCGGTGTGTATCCCAAGCAATGTCAGCAAACTGGCCTTGATCCATAACTTCGATTTAGTTTGCATGCCGTTCTTTCTTTTGATTGCCGATAGCAAAGAAATATACCGCGCCAAATATGAATTTGACAGCGGAATTTAAAAGTGGAATTTAATGCTGAATTGCGGCGTGGAATAGATCAAAAATTAAAATTATCGTTATGCGCCAAATGCAAGGCGATAAAAAAGGACGCCTGTAGCGTCCTTTTGTGCAGAGTGCGTTAGCGCTGATCAGGGCTTATCTATCGGTTCTGTGATCGGGCCGCCAGTGGTCACGCCACCGGATGTCCCCATAATGTCATCGTATGGTGTCTGCGCCATCCGAAATGGATACGCACGCGAAGATGGAAAGTTTTCCGTTTCGACATGATCGGCGGAGCCTGCCTGAATGTCCGGATTATCGACCAGCGCGGGACGAATCTTTGCTCGCTCTGCGACGATTTCGTCTGCGGTAAAAGGTGGCGATGCAGGGTCGTAGCCGGTGTAGCCTTCTTGCCGCCAGCTCTCCGCATGTTTTTCAATATCCAGCGCGCCTGCGTTGCGTAAAGCGGATTGCGCAACCGTAACTAGCGCATCGTCAGCGACAAAAATCGCGACGACGACATGACCACGACGAACCGCTTCTGAATAATGACCGATATCATCGTGGTTACTACCAAATAGATTGCTCAACAAATCACGAAGACTATCTGTTAAACCGCGGCTGACGTGCGTGTCTATAGCCGCGCCGGAGACATGGCCTTCGTGCTGCCGAACATGCACATCGGTGGCCGCAAAACCGGAAGAAATCAACTCTTGCTGAGCGTGCTCAGCGGCCTCGTAACGATCGAATACCCCGACGATTGTTTGTGACATGGTGCCTCCTATGATTGGTGAATACCAACATGCATCATTGGCGTTACAACGCACACACACCATCGGCGCATGCCGCTTTATGCTGTAGGACTTATTCTACTCGTTAGATTTTCCAGACGTTTGAAGTCATGGTTTATCTGACGCAGAGGCTAATCTAAAAACCTGATCTGCCCGCGTTTGGGTAGACGCAATCAAGACCGCATTCGGCTCATCGGTCTCTCTCACCCATGCCTGCGCGGCTTGTTCATCTCGCCCATAGCGGATATGCCGCGCAATCAACCGGGCTTGCCGAACTTCCGGCGCGATGTCCAGATACCAGGCTTCGTCGAGCAGGCCGCGTACTGAGCGCCAATGACCGTGATCGAGCAGCAAGTAATTTCCTTCGGTAATAACGAGCTGAACTGACGGAAGAACGGCTATCGCGCCCGCTACCGGCTCTTCAATTTCACGTCGGAACTCAGGCGCATACACAATCTCATCCGTCGCTTGATCACGCAGTCGCTTCAGCAGCGCAACATAGCCTGCACTGTCAAATGTATCTTCTGCGCCTTTCCGATTACGGCGATTCAGACGCGTTAACGTATTGTTAGCCAAATGAAAGCCATCCATAGGCATCACCACTGCTTGCCCCGGCAAACCCGCCACCAGCGCTTCCGCAAATGTCGATTTTCCCGAGCCGGGTGCGCCGACGATGCCGAGAATTAGACGTTGACCCGGATTACCATTATTTTTGTCGTCTAGCCTTGCCCGGAGGTTTGTCAGGCAGGCTTCAATCGTCATTTCTTGCGTGGAATTTGTCACTGTCGGATCACTTTGTTGAGATTGGAAATAAGTTTATGTGGTTTATTGTTGTATCAATTAGCGCATTTCTGCATGCCTGCATTGCCATTTCCTTACCACCAACGCGACGTTTTTCTGCGAGCAGCAGCTGTAGCAGATACATGCTAACCGTCCGATTCTACTGCCAGACACATCCTTATCGCCTGCTCGTCGGTCTCAAAATAATAAATAAAGTAACTTGATTTATTAATTAATGAAGAATATATTCGCTACAAGCAGCGAGGTAAAGCGTTCGTATCACAAGAAAACGCGATTCGGCTAGTACGCGATACCCCGCGCCAATGATCGTAGACCATAACAATTCGAGGAGACACCGAATGCTATTCAAACTTACCATCGTCGCAACCGTCCTGGCCGCCAGCGCAAGCATGGCAATTGCTGCCGACCAACCAATTATCGGTTTGATCACCAAGACCGAGACGAATCCCTTTTTTGTCAAAATGAAAGAAGGCGCGCAGGAAATGGCGACTGCCAAAGGCGCTAAGTTGTTAAGCGCATCCGGAAAATCGGATGGCGACAATGCCGGTCAGGTCACCGCGATAGAAAATATGATCGCCGCCGGTGCCAAAACGATTCTAATTACGCCTAGCAATTCCAAAGCCATCGTTCCGGCCATCAAAAAAGCCCGCGATCAAGGCATCATGGTCATCACGCTCGACAGCCCTACTGACCCGCAATCTGCCGTGGATGCCTTATTCGCGACCGATAACTACAAGGCCGGTGTGCTAATTGGTGAGTATGCAAAAGCAGCGATGAAAGGCAAACCCGCCAAAATCGCGATGCTCGATTTATTACCCGGCCATCCGGTCGGCATTACCCGTCATAACGGATTTTTGTCCGGTTTTGGCGCACCCGGTCTTGATGGCAAGACCATGACATTGGGCAAAACTGCGGATGTCGTCTGCATGGCCGATAGCTGGGGCGATCAAGCCAAGGCGCAAACCGTCATGGAAAACTGCCTGCAGAAAAATCCAGAAATTAATCTGGTCTACACCATCAATGAACCTGCCGCTGCCGGTGCATACAAAGCCTTAAAAGCTGCTGGCAAAGAAAAAGGCGTCATGATCGTATCGATTGATGGCGGCTGCACTGGTATCGCCGATGTCAAAGCGGGCATGATCGCAGCGACCTCACAACAATATCCGTTGAAGATGGCGGCGCTGGGCGTTGCGGCCGGTATCGACTTTGCCAAGACTGGCAAAAAAGCCAGCGGCTATGTGGATACAGGCGTGACGCTGATCACTGACAAGAAACAGGAAACGGTCGATAGCAAGGATACAAACTATGGCATGGGTGCTTGCTGGGGCAAGAAAAGCTGAGGCACACGTTGAACTGTCGCTTGCATTATCCAATGCCGGATTAGCTAATCCAATGCTAAATCTGACGTAAGGATGCATCCTGCGATGGCTTCTCTGAAATTATCCGTACTTACAAATGCGTTGGTACGGGCCCTCCTCTTCTTTCTTTGCTCTCACTACTCCACTCAATTCCTATGAACGCTCGCTTACTTAATCGCTTGCCGCCCGTTGCCACACTCGGTCCGGTGGTCGCGTTGCTGGCTGCCTGTCTATTTTTCGCCTCGCAATCCGATCGATTTTTTAGTGGTCAGAATTTCTCCCTGATTTTGCAGCAGGTGATGGTCGTCGGCGTGATCGCGATAGGCCAAACGCTGATTATCCTCACCGCCGGGATTGATTTATCCTGCGGCATGGCAATGGCGCTGGGTACGATTGTCATGACCAAGTTTGCCGTCGATCACGGCATGAATCCGTATTTGGCGATTCTCTGCGGCGTGCTGGTCTGCACATTAATCGGCGCTATAAATGGCGCATTAGTGACCAAGATCAGATTGCCAGCCTTTATCGTCACACTGGGCACAATGAATATCGCGTTTGCGGTCATGCAGATTTATTCGCAAGCACAAACTGTCAGCAATTTGCCCGATGCCATGATGTTCTTCGGCAATACGTTTCATCTTGGACAAACGACGATTACCTACGGCACGGTATTGATGCTGGGGCTATACATACTGACTTGGTTATTCTTGCGCGAGACGGCCCCCGGTCGCCATTTATATGCCGTTGGTAACAATCCTGAATCGGCACGTCTGACCGGCATCGCCACCAATAAAGTCCTGTTGGGCGTGTATATGGCAGCGGGGATGTTTTATGGGATTGCCGCATTGTTATCTGTGGCACGGATGGGCGTGGGCGATCCTCAGGGCGGCACGACCGACAATCTCGATAGCATTACGGCAGTCGTACTCGGCGGGACTAGTTTATTTGGCGGACGCGGTACGGTTTTCGGAACATTAATCGGCGTGTTGATCGTAGGCGTATTTCGGAATGGCCTGACATTGATGGGCGTGCCCTCTGTGTATCAGGTATTGGTCACCGGCATTTTGGTGATTCTGGCCGTAGCGACCGATCAATTAACCCATAAAAAGGGCTGAAAATGACTATAACGACACCCAATCCGGCCCTGGTGTTTCAGGCCCGCGGCATTACTAAACGGTATGGCCATGTGACTGCGCTTGACGGCGTGGATTTTGAATTACGTGCCGGTGAAATTCTGGCAGTGATTGGCGACAATGGCGCAGGTAAATCCAGCTTGATTAAGGCGCTGTCCGGCGCGATTGTGCCCGACTCAGGCGAAATGTTACTAGACGGCAAACCGGTGCATTTCAAGTCGCCGATAGATGCGCGGCGGCACGGGATTGAAACGGTTTATCAAGATTTGGCGGTAGCGCCAGCCATGACGATTGCAGAGAATTTGTTTCTCGGTCGTGAGATTTTGCGTCCCGGTATCTTGGGCAGCTGGTTTCGCCTGATCGACAAAAAAGCCATGCTGGCTGAAGCTGTGCGTCATATGCAGGACTTAAAAATCGGCATACGTTCGATGCAACAGGCGGTCGAAACCTTGTCGGGTGGTCAGCGCCAAGGTGTAGCAGTTGCGCGCAGTACAGCGTTTGCCAAACATGTGGTCATTCTGGATGAGCCGACCGCTGCCCTTGGCGTCAAAGAGGGCAATATGGTGCTTGAATTGATTCGACGTGTCCGTGACCGCGGTTTATCCGTGATTTTGATTAGCCACAATATGCCGCATGTATTTGAAATCGCTGATCGGATTCATATCCAGCGTCTCGGAAAACGTGTCGCAGTGGTAAATCCTAAACATATCAGCATGTCCGATACGGTCGCTGTCATGACGGGTGCCAAGAACCCAGAAGATTTGCCGGAAGAAGCCAATGCTTAAAGGTATCGACCCGCATCTCTCGGGAGAGTTACTGAAGGTGCTGTGCGACATGGGTCACGGTAACGAAATCGTCATCGTCGACGCCAATTTCACGGCCCATTCATTAGCTGCAGGCAAACCCGTTATCCAGCTTCCCGGCATCAGCTTATTAAGCGCGTGCAAAGCGGTATTGTCAGTATTTCCTCTTGATGCGATAGCGCAGCCGGTGGCGTACATGCAAGTGTCTGATACTCCCAGGGGCTATGCATCAGCAGCGCAGCGTGCCGTCATTACACTGCTGGAAAAAACAGGGGCGGCTAAGCCGGAGCAATGCGAAGCCGTTGAGCGCTTTGCTTTTTATGAGCGCGTCAAACACGCTTATGCGATTGTGCAGACGGGCGAATTGCAACCGTATGCAAATTTTCTCTTTAAAAAGGGTGTCATTGTCGATGCCCTGCTAACATAACGCCCCATGTCCTCCATCACTGCGCCCGTTATCACCATGCCAAGCCCGCAATCTGAAGACGAAAAGAGGCGCTTACGTCCACGTGGCTCGAACCAAATCGGCATGCGGCAGTTTAATGAGCGCGTGGTGCTGCAAGCGATTCGCTTTCACGGCTCCATGCCGAAAGCCGACTTGGCCCGCCTCACGAATCTGAGTACGCAAACCGTCTCGCTGATCATCAATCGCTTATTAGATGAGGGATTGGTGCTTAAGTTGGACGCGTTGCGCGGCAAGGTTGGTCAGCCCTCTGTGCCTATCGCACTGAATCCAGATGGCGCATTTTCAATCGGCATCAAGATTGGTCGCCGCAGTATGGACGTGCTGCTGGTCGATTTTTTGGGGCATGTGCGTGAGCGCTCTTCGTTGCGCTATCCGTTTCCCGATCCAGAAATGACGTTTGCAGAAATCGCTTCGAAATTGACGCATATGCGCACTTTGCTGGGGCCTGAATTAGCGCAACGACTCAGCGGAATCGGAATCGCTGCGCCGTTAGCGTTAGGCGGTTGGCAAAAGTTGCTTGGCATTGATCCGTGTGAGGCCGATAAATGGCACAGCATCGATATTCTTCAGCGAGTGCAGGCGATGACAGACTTGCCGGTACAGTTTTGTAAAGATACGGCTGCGGCTTGTGTCGCCGAATTGGTAGCTGGCAGAGGCCGCAGTATCAAAAGTTTTTTGTATATTTTTGTCGATACTTTTATCGGTGGCGGATTAGTAATAGACAGTCATTTGCGCGGCGGTTTGCATGGCAATGCTGGCGCGGTAGCATCGATTCCGCTGGGATTGGCGCGACGCGGCGGCGTTTCTCCGCCCGAACAGTTATTGAGCGATGCCTCGTTGTTTAATCTTGAAAATTTATTTGAGGCCGCCAATCTGGATGCGTTAGCGTCGTTCGATCAGCGCGCCTTGCAAGCACCGTGGCTGGCGCATACCGACGTTTGGCTGGATGACGCAAGTCGTGCCATTGCGCTTGCGATCAACAGCGCAACTTGCTTACTGGATTTGGATGCGGTCATCATTGATGGTTCTTGCGACCGTACTCTGCTGGAAAAATTGCTAACAGAAATAGAAACTTCACTGACTTACTACAACTGGGAAGGTATTACCCGGCCCACAGTCCATGCAGGCACTATCGGCTCGGACGCACGTGCTATTGGCGGTGCATTATTGCCGCTATACGCCAATTTCGCACCAGATCACGATCTATTTCTTAAACTGGATAAATAATTTTTAAGCTGTCCGGCAGAGATGTCAGGTTGCCGCGTTCACTTGGTTTTTGCTCCACGCCATCAGTTTTGCCAGCAGCACCTGGACTACTTCACCGCTCTGATTGATCGTTTCGCTACGTACCTGGATCATGCCGCGATCAGGGCGTGAACGCGACGGCGTCACGGCGATAACTTCGCTGGCAACATGCAGAACATCACCGGGGCGAGTCGGCTTGGGCCAGGTAATTTCCCCACCTGCACCAATGATGCCGCCCGCTAACGGCATACCGCTTTCCACTAACAATCGCATGGTAATCGACGCTGTGTGCCAGCCACTGGCGGCCAGTCCGCCAAAGAAGGTCTTTTGGGCGGCAATCTCATCTAAATGAAAAGGCTGCGGATCGAATTGCTGGGCGAAACGTTTGATATCTTCTGTTGTTACTTGAAATTCGCCAGAGGTGAATTGTTGGCCGACTACGATATCTTCCAAATAAAGCCGTGGTGCCTTGGTGTGCTGATCCAGATTTTCCATTATGCGATCCTTTAGATGCTTAAAGCGATTTCTTTATCGTAATCGGCGACCAGCAAAGTGATGCTCTGCATGTCCTGCTGCTTTAGCAAGCTATCAACGATGGGCTTTTATACTTTGCAGGTAGGACACCAGTCAGCGTGAAAATAGACAATTGCGGGCTTGCCTTCGGCCTGTAACTTGTCAAATTGTGCTTGACTGTAGGCGACCTGAGCGGCGCTGGCAGTGAATGAAGTCACCAACATCGCCGCGCCTATTAAGGCTGAGGAAATAAATGACCGCATATTATTCTTCAAGAAAGATAAGTCACAACGACCCGCGGGTTCGCACATTGCGGCTACAGACAGACAATGGCGACATCCATGATGTCGCCAAATAAATGCACATTCAGCTATCTAAAATCTTGCTGGCTTAATCAAACTAAAGACCGCTAAGGACTCTTTGTTATCAGTTTTTTGAGCCGACTTTATTCAGATTCGTCCTGATGCTCCAAGCCTTCGTTGGGCAATATATGCCCAAGTTTTTCTGCCTTGGTATCCAGATAACGCGTGTTAAACGGGTTTCTGTTTAAAATCAGCGGCAGGCGTTCAACCACTGGCACGCCCATTTTTTTCAACGCATCCATTTTGCGTGGATTGTTCGTCATCAGGCGCAAGGTCTTGATACCCAGATGTTGCAACATCGGTTCACACATGCCGTAATGGCGTAAATCATCGGCAAAACCAAGTTGCTGATTCGCTTCGACAGTATCGGCGCCAGAATCCTGAATGCGGTAAGCACGAATTTTGTTCAGCAAGCCGATTCCGCGACCTTCCTGACGCAGGTAAAGCACAGCGCCACGTCCTTCAGCGGCAATTTGCTGAAGCGAACCTTCCAATTGCGCACCGCAATCACAGCGCTGGCTAAATAGCGCATCGCCGGTCAGACATTCCGAGTGGATGCGTGCCAATACCGGCAAGCCGTCGGTGACGTCGCCCAATACCATCGCTAAATGTTCTTTACCAGAGGGATGATCGATGAAAGCGTGAAGCTGAAAAGTTGCCCACGGTGTAGGCAATTCGCAAGAGGTGACATATTCCAGTGTTTCATGGATTTGGGCTGCAGCGGCGTTACTTGGTGTGATATGGGTGCTCATGAGATGGATACGTTACTTCAATATAAAAAGCCCGCCATTGGCAGAAAAGCCCGGCGGAGTGAGATTATCGGCTTTCGCGTCGATTCTCACATTCCGACAGGCTCCTGCTGACGTGCCTTGCCAATTACATAATTCAGGCTGGAATTAATTCAGTCATCGTACTACGAGAATGAGAAATCGCGCTGGCCACTGCCTCTTCGCCCATTGCCATTCCTTCAGTGTGGATGAAGTCGATATCGCTCAGGCCAATAAAGCCCAATACTGCACGCAGATAAGTTTCATGAAAATCCATGGCCTTGCCTGCGCCGTGGCTATAAACACCACCACGGGACGTAAATATAACGACTTTTTTGCCTTGCACCAAGCCGACGGGGCCGTTTTCTGTGTATTTAAACGTGCGGCCTGCGCGTGCAACGTGGTCGATCCAAGCTTTCAAAGTCGAACTAATTGAGAAATTGTACATCGGCGCACCAATCACGATGACATCGGCATCCATTAACTCATTTATTAGCGAATCTGACAATTTTACCGTTTCTGCCTGCTGAGGGGAACGCTGCGCTTCAGGTGTAAAAAACGCGCCCATCATTTGCTCGGTCAGATGCGGGACTGGATTGGCTGACAAATCACGCTCAACAATCGTATCGTTCGGATTAGCCAGCATCCATTTAGTCAAAAATTCCGCAGTCAACTGACGTGAAATTGAGCCAGTGTTACGCACGCTGCTGTTCAGATGGAGTAATTTGGTCATGATAAAAGTGCTTTCAAGAAAAAAATTAATAAGGCAAATCAAATAGCAATACTTCCGCCGCATCCGCCTGGCCAAACGACACTAAGGCTTCGTCTGAAATTTTCAGCGCATCGCCAGTACTCAGCGCCTTGCCATTGACGGTTATCGTGCCGCGTATCACATGGACGTAAGCGGTACGGCCAGCAACTAAAGCATGCGAAATTTGATCTTCAGCACCTAAAATTCCCGCAAAAATGTTCGCGTCCTGATGTATTAATACCGATTCATCGCGTCCGTCGGAGGAAGCAATCAGTCGGAATTGACCCTGTTTCGATGCCGGGGTGAAATGTTTTTCTTCATAGCTTGGGGGAATCCCTTTTACGTTCGGCTCTATCCAGATTTGTAAGAAATGTAAAGGCGCGGTAGACGAGCTATTAAATTCGCTATGGCGAACACCCGAACCGGCACTCATGCGCTGCACATCGCCGTAATGCAAAACAGATCCTGTACCCATGCTGTCTTTATGCTCTAAAGCGCCGTCGAGTACGTAGGAAATAATTTCCATATCACGGTGACCATGCGTGCCGAAGCCTTGTCCCGGTGTGACGCGGTCTTCATTAATCACCAACAGCGGTCCGAAGCCGGTTTGCTCTGGATCTTGGTAATGACCAAATGAAAAGGTATGTTTCGATTGCAGCCAGCCATGATCGGCACCACCGCGTTCACCACTTTTACGCACTTGTAACATGATATTTTCCGTTTCTTGATATACGATTATTTCGATCATAAAAAACTGATTCGGTGGGGTTGAAACTTTGTTCCCCATCCATGAATCACAGTATGGTCGCCAATAGCCTAAAAGAAAAACGGAAAATTTTCATATCTATTATCGAAAAAATCGAATATTAAATTTACGCAGAATACGCAACGGGGCGTCATTCAGCTTTTAGCAAGTTGCACCGCGCCGTGCGATTGTGGCAGCCCGGTTTTGCACCAGTAAGCTATTGCCGCAGATGTAATGAGCAAGATCGTCGATGCCAACATCGCAGTACGGATTCCGCCGATGATTTCTAGCGTCGATCCGGCAGCCACCATTGCGCCAAAGACCGCAACGCCCATCGCGCCGCCAACCTGCCGCGCCGTGTTCAGCACGGCTGACGCAGTCCCGGCCTGATGTCGTTCAACGCTGGATAAAATGGCGGTGGTCATCGCTGGCACGGCCAGACCCATCCCCGCCGGAATCAACGCCAGCCCCGGCAACATTTCCAGAAAGCTGGCTGTAGTAGAAATACCAAACCAGCCCAGCAACGCATATCCGCTAGCCCCAATCAGGCCGCCCAGCACCATTGGCACGCGCAAGCCGGTCCGCGCTGCCATCCAGCCGCTGGTGATATTGGAAAAGATGAAAGTGCCGGTCAGCGGCAAGAAAATCAGGCCGGTTTGAAGCACGGAAAAGCCACGTACTTTTTGCAAATAGAAACTCAAGATGAAGATCACGCCATAGTACGAAAAATTAACCAGCACACCGAACAGCACTGCACCGGAAAAACTTACCTGACGGAACAATCTCAGGGGCAACATCGGTGCTTTGCTGCGGTATTCAACGATTAAAAATGCGGCACCGGCAACCACTGCCAGCACAAAACCGCCCTGCACCAGATAGTGTGACAAACCCAGTGCCTGCAATTCGATTACCGCACCAATAAATCCGGTGAGCGCAACAATTGCCAGTAATTGGCCTGGCATATCAAATGACCGGTGTGGATCTTTGCTAGGCAAATGCGGCACCACTTTGCAAGTCAGGACAAAGCCAATAATACAGATCGGGATGTTGACCCAGAAAATGCTGCGCCATCCTGCCATCGACAGCAGCACGCCGCCAATTACAGGACCTGCGGCAATTGAGGCACCGCCCGCAGCGGTCCACCAGCCAATCGCTTTAGCCAGCATTTTTTTATCGTGGGCATAGGCGAAATTAAGAATTGCCAACGAGCTCGGCACTAGCAATGCCGCACCGACGCCCTGCACCGCGCGGGCAAGGTTAAGCTCTGTGGCGGATGGCACCAGCGCGCAGGCTAACGAAGCAAGGGCAAACAATGAAAACCCACCTAAAAATACGCGTTTAGAACCAAATTTGTCGCCCATCACCCCTGCCGACAATAGAAATACGGCGAAGCCCAGCGTATAGGCATCCACTACCCATTGCAGCGAGGACACGCTAGCGCCAAGTTCAACGCCAATTTGGGGTAGCGCGACGTTGACGATGGTCACATCCAGCTGCACGATAATAAAAGCAAAGCTGGCAGCTAATAAAATTGCCAGCGACGGTGTTGATGCCGATTTCATAACTATTCCTTATTTGTCAGGTGCTAGTGTGCAATATAAAGCACCTGACATATTTAAAAAAATGAATAATAATGAAGCCATTAATCTGTTTTTGAGAATTGAGGGCCAATATGGATCTCGCAGCACTCCGCATTTTTAAGGCAGTTGCAGAAGAAGGTAGTGTGACCAAAGCCGCTATACGCTTGCATCGCGTACAGTCCAACGTTTCAGCACGGTTGACGCAATTGGAAGAATCGCTAGGCGTATCGCTGTTTCACCGCTCTGGACGACGACTGTTGATTTCCGCCGAAGGTTCGCGTTTGTTGGAATATGCCGACAGACTGCTACAACTGGCCGAAGAGGCCGAAGCCTCGGTCCGAGGCGATCATATGCCATCCGGAAAGCTCAAAATAGGCGCAATGGAAACCACAGCAGCGGCGCGTATGCCATTAGTTTTGGCAGCGTTTCATCGAGATCATCCAGAGGTCGATTTATTGCTCGACACTGGTCCCAGCGACTATCTGGTGCAGGCAGTGCTTAGCCATCAGCTTGACATTGCATTAGTCGCCGCGCCGGTTGCCGGGCCTGAATTGCAGCAACTGGAAGTATTTCAAGAAGAATTGCTGCTATTGACAGATTGTGCGCACGCCCCGGTTGTTCGACCGCAGGACGTTGAGAAAAAAACCTTGCTGGTCTTTCGTTCGGGTTGCGCTTACCGTCGCCGTCTTGAGGGATGGTTTAACGAGGCTGGCGTCATTACCTCACGCGTGTCGGAATTCGGAACCTTTGAAGCCATTATCGGCTGCGTCGCTGCCGGGATGGGCGTGGCGCTGATGCCAAAGGAGTTATTACGTCAGAGAAAGCTGGCAACCAGCATCCAGGCGCATAACTTGCCGCCGGAAGTATCGGTCGTCAAAACGATGCTGATCTGGCGACGGGATGTCACCCACCATCCGGCCCGCCAGGCGTTTGCCGATAGTTTTTTTGCTGACAAATCAGGACATGGGAGAAGTCGACTTTTCGATCAGGAAATCGACGAAAGCGCGTACTCGTGAAGACATGTGGCGCGCATGCGGATACAGCAATACAAACGGTCGCGATGCACCGCCCAATGCTGGCAACAATTCGATCAGGTCAATTCCGATAATTGGGGTGTAGCAGGGGAAAATACGACTGTGCGGCGTAAGCGCGAAGCGATTGAAAAAGCGGTGACTTAATAATTTGGAATCAACTTCGAATCAACTACGTATTACCAGAAATTGCGCCGTAGCCAGTATCAGCTACGGCGCAATCATCTTTTCGACCGATTAATCGATTATGCAACCGCTTTAAAACACTTTACTGACACCCAACTGAACCGAGTTTGCCCTATTCCCGCTGGCGAATTGCCCGCTATAACTAGCAAAAGCAGTCGTATCCACTGCCAACTTAATAGTCGCACCCAGATCTAACCGTGTGGTATTCGCCGGACCTTGATAACCGGGCATACCGAAACTGCCACCCATTCCGATGACATGTGCCCGGACTTCATTCGGCGTATTTTTAAACTCCTTTTCCCAGGCAATCTTGGCAAACGGTTGCACCGCATAGCTGCCGATGAATTGGTTTGAGGATATTTGCAAACCTAGGCTGGATACCAGGGATGTCCGTGTTTGCTTATCAAAATGCATCGCCGTGCTGTCGTTCCCCATTTCGTCAAAGTCTTCGATCTTGACTTGTTGCCAGGTCACGTTAGCTAACGGGCTGAGCGTAGCTGCGCCGAAGGCAAAGTCGTACTGACCGCCTATGCGCAGCAATACCTGATCGCCAGCGGTGGATGCATTTTCCGTGCGCAGTGCTGCACCGAGTGTAATGTTGCGTTGTACATGGTTATAGTCCAGCAAACCGGCCAGACCGATGGCGTTCACCGCCCATGCGCCGTCACGATATTGGGTATAGGCCGAAATCATGGTTTGATTCAGTTTGAAGTTGCCGGTGTTGTTGCCAAAATCAGCTTTGTTTTGACCATAGCCAAACGCTGTACCAATCATCCAGTTCTGATTAATCCCATAATCGACGCCAACGGTGGCGCTGTTGATCGATCCATCCAGGCTTTGAGTGTTGTCGGTGCCGCCGAAGTTTTGCTGCGTGTGATTCACCACCGCATAGCCTTCTGCCTTACCGACGTTATAAGGCTGCGCCCCAAACAATCTAAACCGATGGTCGATCGCTTGCGTCTGTGTCACTGCGCCTGCCAATGGTGCTGAGGCTAACAAGCTCATTTGTGACGGTGCCAGCAAGACCGATTCTGCGTACTGCGCAATGATCGCTTGAGCAGCACCAGTAGGATGCACGCTATCGGCAAATAAATAGGTTTTGTTGGCATTAGGTTCGACCAAGGTCGCCGCAGTACAAGTACCGGAATCAGGCGTAGTACATGCTGCAGAAGTCACGTTTTTAAAACCGTATAGCGCGGGATTGCGGATCACTTCGTCGAGCAGACTAAACGCATCAAGGGCGATGATATTGCCGCCCAACTGGTTCAGGCTTTGGTTCAATGTCTGATTAAACGTATACGAGGCACCCGTCCAAAGCGTCTGTAATCCAGAGGCGGCGGCTTGCGGCGTGTTGCCAATATCCGGCAAATTCACCACCATGACTTTATTCGCGCCAGCCTGTTGCAACTTGCCAATCAAACCGGCAACATTCACGGCCTCTCCCGCGACCAGACCAACGATTGTTTGCGCCGTCGCTGCTTGTGTTGTTGGGTCAAATAAGCCAGCGCCATATTGTTGGGTATAGGCAAAAACATCGTTTGCGCCTGCCCAGATCGTGTACAGGGCCTTTTTATCTGGCGTTGGATTACTGGCTAAATAGCCATTGATTTGCTGGGTGACAGAAGGAACGATGGGCGCCAGAGTTGGATCAAGAACGGGCTGACTTACGCGGGCATCACCGACCGCATAATTAGTGCCGCCGCCAGACACAACACCAGTCGGCGTCAGTATAAAAGCAGGATTGGCGGTTAGGCCATTTTGATGCGCCAGAAGCTGCGTCCAGATCAGATCGGGATTAGTCGTAAATGATGGCTGCTGGCCGACGCCACTGTAAAAGCCGCTGTCCATTAAAGAGTCGCCAAAAAACACCATCTGCGAAAAGCTCGATGCAGATGCCCCCGGTGCGATACAAAGACTCACAATGCCGATGCCGAGAGTTGCGCCAATAGTCGATAGCGTCGATGACGTTGGCTGGGATATCGACTGCGCGCGTGGGGCAAATAATGCAGAAAAAAATGACGCACAACGTGAAAGTGCAAATGGTGGCTGTGTCAAAGGAGCTCTCCTTAAATTATTATGGGTCTTTACATTCACGGTGATATCTGTGATGCGTTGGGGCTCTATGTATGCGCAAGGGGATTTATGCCTTGTCTCAATGAGAGTAGCCCTATAAGTTTTTTATGGCAATACTGGTCGCCAGCCCATGCATAACAAGGACAATCACCCAGCGCGGGTGTTGCTAGACCACGACAGATTGCGTGTCTGACTGGCGCGATAAAGATATCAAATTAGCATTTAAATTGCACAAAATTGCATCACATCTGGCCCTAAACCGGTACGCCTGTTAGACTTCCCTCCCCTTTCTGTTGGCTTCCATCACTGTGACCACTTCATCTTTCTCCACTCTGCCCTTGTCACCAGCGCTATTGCGTAATCTCGATAGTCTCGGTTATCACGAGATGACGACCATACAGGCCCAAAGCTTGCCGGTGATTCTGGAGCGACGTGATCTGATCGCTCAGGCGAAGACCGGTAGCGGCAAAACGGCTGCTTTCGGCATCGGTATTCTGCATAAGCTGAATCCCACTTACTTCGCGATTCAGGCGCTGGTGTTATGCCCAACCCGCGAACTGGCTGATCAGGTTGCCAAAGAACTGCGTCGGCTAGCCCGCCTTGAAGATAACGTCAAGATATTGACACTATGCGGTGGTTCACCGATGGGGCCGCAAATAGGCTCGCTGGAACATGGCGCGCATATCATTGTTGGTACGCCGGGACGGATACGCGATCACATTGGTCGTGGCAGCATCAATCTGGCGACCGTACAAACGCTGGTGTTGGATGAAGCGGATCGCATGGTAGACATGGGGTTTTACGAAGAGATTTCAGGTATCGTCAGCGCCTGTCCTAAGCGCCGCCAGACATTGTTGTTTTCGGCGACCTATCCGGACGATATCCGCAAGGCCAGCGCCGAATTTTTGCGCCAGCCGGTTGAGGTAAAAGTCGAAGCGCAACACGATGCGGGGCAGATCGAACAACGGTTTTACGAGGTGAGCTATGACGGTCGCAATGCTGCTGTAGCGCAACTGCTGAACCACTACCGCCCGGTATCGACCATCGCCTTCTGCAATACTAAAATTCATTGCCGCGAGTTGGCCGCCGAATTGCGCGATCAGGGGTTTAGCGCGCTGGCGTTGTACGGCGAGCTTGAGCAGCGCGAACGAGATGAAATTCTGGTCCAATTTGCGAATCAGAGTTGCTCTGTATTGGTCGCCACCGACGTCGCCGCACGCGGGCTGGATATTCAGACATTGGGCGCAGTGATTAACGTTGATGTCTCGAAAGACACTGAAGTCCATATCCATCGCATCGGACGTACCGGGCGCGGTCACGATAAGGGTCTGGCGCTGAGCCTGTGTGCACCGAATGAAAAAAAATGGGTCAAGCTGATTGAGGATTACCAGAAAGGCCCTGTGACCTGGTTTGATCTGGCAACGCTTGAACCGGCCGAAGGTGGTCCATTACAAGCGCCGATGGTCACGCTGTGCATTATGGGTGGTAAGAAAGACAAGCTGCGTCCTGGTGATTTGCTGGGTGCGCTGACCGGCGATGCGGGCCTGACCAAAGAACAGGTCGGCAAAATCAGCGTATTTGAGTTTATGACGTATGTTGCGCTAGAGCGCCGGATGGCTAAACATGCCTTTACGCGCTTGAGCAGCGGCAATATCAAAGGCCGTAGTTTTAAGATGCGCTTTGTCACCGACTTATAACTGATTAGTCGTGCATTGCGGTTGGCAGACATTGTTTCCCCAGTCGCAATGCGCGTCAGTTATTTAATTAGTCGAGGCGGATTGACTAAATTGTTTTGCTAGAAAATCCGGCACTTTTGCAGCAGTCAGCTTATTCACCGACACCAGCAAATCCGGATGTATTGACGGCACGCGATAGGTCTGTGCCAGACGCTGCGCCACATGCAGCAACAGATTGGCCGAAACTTCAGCATCAGCTTCCGCTCTATGGGCTGTGCCATGAAACGGTATCCGCAAGGCCGTTGCCAACGATCCCAGTTTATAACTCGGCATGCCGGGGAATAGTCTGCGCGATAATTTCAGCGAGCAAATTAATGAATTATGGCGCGGTTGCAAATTTAACATGGCGCTTTCTGCCAATAAAAATTTCGCATCAAAGCTAGCGTTATGCGCAGCTAACGCATCATTCCCAATAAAATCGAGTAACGCTGGCACAACTTCAGAAGCTGGCGGCGCCTTATCCACCATTGCCTGCGAAATACCCGTCAATTGTGTGATGAAATACGGTATCGAGACCCGGCAATTCACCAGCGAGACAAAGCGCTCAACGATCTTCCCTTCCACAATCCGCAGTGCAGCAACTTCAGTAATGCGGTCCCCCATTGCAGGGCTGAGTCCAGTGGTCTCGAAATCGAGCATAACGATCGGTTTTTGAAATACGCCCATGAATCCTCAAAGTACATTTTTTTTGATGGACGAATACTACAGCATGAGACCGATGGCAAGCTATTGCTGAAACCGGGAATCGCCAACGTTATGTGCTTCTAGGCTCTCGCCTAAGTACAGAATCGACATTTTTCAACAGGGAAACATTTCCAAGACTACAATCCACTCACACCCCCGGCTTCGATCGGTCAGGTTATGCGGTACTTCTGCCCCACTCCATCATTAGGCAATACTCCCAAGTTGGAAAGAAAATGACAATATTAAATATCAATGGTAAGCAGCACACAATCGACTTGCCAGCCGAGACCCCTATCCTTTGGACCTTGCGCGATAGCATGGGACTGACCGGAACTAAATTCGGGTGTGGCATGGCGCTGTGCGGAGCATGTACCGTGCATCTGGATGGCGCGCCGATACGCTCCTGCGTGACGCCGATCAGTGCAGCTGTCGGGAAAAAGATTACTACGATTGAGGCGATTTCCAGCGATGGCGTCGGCAAAGCTATTCAACAAGCCTGGGTTGCCTTGGGCGTACCGCAATGCGGTTACTGTCAGGCTGGGCAAATAATGTCCGCTACCGCTTTGCTGAAAACCACACCCAAACCAACCGATCAGGAAATCGACGACGCGATGAGCGGGAATATCTGCCGTTGCGGGACTTATACGCGTATCAAAGCAGCCATCAAGCAAGTCGCTGCCCATAATGGAGTCGCCCAATGAGCGCCACCTTTGATGAAGAAATCGCTGCAGTGCCCGCAACCAATATGACGCGTCGCAGCTGGCTTAAGGGCGTTGGTGCATTCACAGGCTTAGTATTGACGGTCGGTATAAACGGTGTGGTCAACGCGGTTGAGACGCCTGTCCCGCCAAAAAAATATGGTGGTGCGAGCATGTCCGGCGGCACCGTCGACAATCCTTTGGTGTTTGTTTCAATCGGGGCAGATGGTATCGTTACCATCGTTGCTCATCGGTCGGAAATGGGGCAAGGTATTCGTAGTAGCCTGCCGCTGGTAGTCGCCGATGAGCTTGACGCCGACTGGAGCAAAGTACGCGTCGTGCAGGCAAACGCCGATGAGAGCCGTTTCGGCAATCAGAATACGGATGGCTCACGCAGCATGCGTCACTTTTTCACTCCCATGCGTCAGGTCGGCGCGACCGCCCGTTTGATGCTGGAAACCGCTGCAGCCAGCCGTTGGAATGTCCCCCTATCCGAAGTCAGCGGCAGCAACCATGCCGTCCATCACGCCAAATCCGGCCGTAGTCTGGGATATGGCGCTCTGGCCGTGGATGCCGCTAAATTGCCTTTGCCGCTCCCAGCCCAAATTCATCTTAAAGATCCGGCGCAATTCCGTTATATCGGCAAAGACAAATTCAGTAGCGTCGATTTTCAGAACATTGTGACGGGCAACACCCAATATGGCATTGATGTACGTCTGGACGGCATGGTCTACGCGGTTATCGCAAGACCGCCCGTATTTGGTGGAAAAGTTGCCAGTTTCGATGCGGCTGATGCGCTAAAAGTACCGGGCGTCATCCGTATTATTGAATTGAAAGGCAGCCCGCCTCCAGCGCTGTTTAATCCGCTGGGAGGAATCGCCGTGATCGCCAGCAATACCTGGGCTGCGATCAAAGGCCGTGAAGCCTTAAAAATCACATGGGACGATGGTCCGAACGCCAGTTACGACTCGACCGTATTTAAGGTTACGATGCAAGAGGCAGCGCGCAAGCCCGCCAAGGTAATGCGTAATGAAGGCGACACAATGGCGGTGCTGGCAAAAGCTGGCAAGCGGATTGAAGCTGAGTATTACATCCCGCATCTGGCCCACGCCACGATGGAGCCGCCAGCAGCGACCGCCCGGATTGTGAATGGAAAATGTGAAGTCTGGGCTTGCGTTCAAAATCCACAAGGAACCCGTGCGACCGTTGCTGGTAGTCTGGGTTTGAAGCTGGACGACGTAAAAATCAACGTTACCTTACTCGGCGGGGGTTTCGGCCGTAAATCCAAGCCAGACTTTGCAGCGGAAGCCGGTCTGCTATCGCAAGCGATGGATGGCAAGCCAGTAAAAGTGACCTGGACCCGGGAAGACGACCTGCGTCACGACTATCTGCATACCGTGTCTCTAGAACATCTGGAAAGCACGCTTGATGAAAAAGGCAGGCCGCTGGCTTGGTTGCATCGCAGCGCAGCACCGACTATTTCCTCGACATTTGTAGCCGGAGCCAAGGGCGAATCAGCGGGTGAACTAGGCATGGGCGCGATTAACATTCCTTTTGTTATTCCGAATATTCGCGTTGAAGCGCCCGAAGTAGAAGCGCATACCCGGATCGGCTGGTTTCGCTCAGTGTTTAATATTCCTCATGCGTTTGCGGTGCAATCGTTCGTGGCAGAACTTGCTGCGGCCGCGAAACGCGATCATCGCGAATATCTGCTGGAATTAATTGGACCAGCACGCAAAATAGATCCAAAAGAAATGTCCGACAGTACCAACTATGGCGAATCGCCGATCCTGTATCCGCTAGATACCGGTCGTATGCGTAATGTCGTTGAGGTTGCCACACGCGAGGGCGGCTGGGGTCGCAAGGTCGCCAAGGGGCATGGTTTAGGGCTAGCGGTGGCTTATAGCTTTATGAGCTACGTGGCCGCTGTGATAGAGGTCGTCGTCAACGAAAATGGCGAAATCAGTATTCCCCGCGTCGATGTAGCAATCGACTGCGGACCGACGGTGACACCAGACCGCATCCGTTCGCAAGTTGAAGGCGCTTGCATCATGGGTCTCAGCCTTGCCATGACCGGCGAAATCACCTTTAAAAATGGTGCCGTCGTACAGGGTAATTTTCATGAATACGATGTTTTGCGGGCACTCTCTGCGCCTAAGGATATCCATGTGCATATCGTTGAGCATACTTACGATATGCCGATGGGCGGTGTTGGCGAACCCGGCACGCCGCCAATTGCCCCTGCGTTGTGCAATGCGATCTTTGCGGCAACCGGCAAGCGGATACGCGATTTGCCGATTCGTCAGCAATTAACCAAGGCTTGAGTGGGGCAATAAACAATAAATTATTCACTATTCACTATTCACTATTCACTATTCACTATTGGTGATGACGTTATCAGGTTGCTAATGGCTTAACGCTAAAGGGCGTCATACTGATCCGGCATAAATACATTTGCCGGGATCGGTATGACGCCCTTCTTTCGCCCTTCTTTCTTTATACGTGCAAACGTATTGAAATTAGCTAATCACTTTTTAACCAAGATACCCTTAAAGCTCACCCGGCTATCACACGACGCGGCCTGTACTCTTCCCGCTTAGGCAAGACCGGCATGCCTGCCTGCCCCAGCCCAGCAGCAACAGGATCTCCCCATGCCTCTTGGGACGCATGGGTTTCGGGAAGATACCTAAAAACGAATTCAGCGTCAGGAAACTGCTCTGAAACACGGATGAAATTGAGTAGGCATGACGTACAGGGCGGCAAAACTGAAAACATTTCCAGTTTTATAGGCCGATCTGTGTTGGCACTCAATATGACTCTTTCCGTATCGACAGTTCGCGTTTGTGTAATGGAATATTTGTTTTTGTTAGGAAGGTCGAAACCATCAATTGTTTGCTCCGCAACTGTGCCTTCGTTCTTTTGTTGCATCGCATTACCGGGAATGTTTTTATATTTTTTTGCGCCATCAATATACATCGCATTTTCAAAGGTATTGATGTTGTCATTGCGCGTGCCGGAGACACAAAAAATAATTTTCCGCTCGTTACTGCCCTCTACAGTGACGATGGCAAAGGCAAAATTTCGCCGTCCGATTGTCGAAAAGAAGTCCTCTTGTATGCCACCCAGAATCTCCGCACCGCTCATGCCCGGAACTCGTGCTCTGACCGGAAAATCCTGCAATATCATTTTGGTTATTTCAAAAATTTCATCCAGCTCTTCTGATTGGGCAAAAATTGGCACGGGGTAAACCTGCCTTAACTTAGGCGCCTTATGCACATAAGCATTGATCAGTTGTTCTCTAAAGCTTCGGTTGCGCCTATCTGAACCCAATATATCTGACAGCATGGGATCGATGACGCTCTTTACTTCCGCAAAATCTGCCAGAGCGGGAAGTTGATCCCACTCTTGTCCTTCTTTGACATATTTCTCCAGACTGCCGTGAATCGCAGCTAACTTATTGTCATCAAACAATTTTGTATTCAGCGCTGCCAGGATGGCATCGCCGTCTTCGGTGTGTACGGTGCGTAAAATCTGTATGACATTTTTTGCCGAGACGATGGATATCGACACATCAAAAGGCGGCTGCGGATTGAATTGGCGGAGTTGAAATGCCTGGTAATGGCCAGCCTCTTTTGTTGTGGCTAACGTCAATTCGACTTTTGCATTAAGCCCGACGCCTGCGGTTATCTCAAAACGGTAATAACTGTTTTTTTCCACATGCACCATGCCGAATAATTGTTCTTCGTCATTGCGATAGGTACCATAAGTCACGACTCTGGGATATTTTTCCCCCAGACTTAGCGTCATGGCCATATTGCCTTCTAACGCCACAATTTTCCCTGTGGTCTGAGTAGGAATAGTGACGAATTCGGGAACATGGGTTCTTTCAAAAAGATATTCTCTTATTTTTCTGTGATCTTCTTTTAATGACACATATTTACCGTCCAAAAAGGTGTATTCGATGGCGTTTTTGCCGTCGCCCTTTGTTTGCGTATAGACGGTTATCTTATTCTGGACTGTGCGGATTAGCCCGACGTCAGGCTGCTCTTGATAAATGTCTTTCAGCAGTGTGAAGGTATATCCGTGATCCTTGGTTTTGGAAATACCGCAAGTCTTGCCAATCGCACGCTCACTTCTGCATAGGCCAACTTCGTCAGAAATAATATTTTCGAGCAACGTTAATTTTGGATTAACTGTGCTGTGAACATCAACCCCATACAGCCGATTGTTGATCTCAAACACTGCGATGCGATCAGGCACAGAACCATAATGCGGCAGGTATTGCGCGCTTACATCCGGCCCCAACACAATTTCTATGCCGCTTCCCATTCTTCTGTTAAAAGTGGACATTTCCATTGCTTCTGGCAGCATAGTCGACGCGATTAGTCCGCCGTTAAAATCCTCCATAGCGGGGCCAAACATGTTGCCGGATGTTGGATTCAAAAAATGATAGCGCTCAGTTGTCGTTGTCGGCGCGACGAAATTTTTTACCAATGCATTTTTTTGCAGAGGTTGGTTGTTGTCGTAGATTGTCTTTATTTTGATATGCCCTCTATGCGGGACAACCGTCTGATCGTGAACAAACCAGATTCCGCTCTTTTGAGAGAAGTTGATATCAAGATCGAGATTGTGTTGTATCTCTTTAGTGACGGCCTCCATACCAGGCTCGCCTTTGAGGAAATTCAGCAATAAAAGTAGCCGATTTTCGGCCTGCCACAGGTTTATCGCGCCTTCCCCAACGTGGTACAGCATGCTATAGCCGGGATCTAACAGATTAATCGCTGTTGCCAAGGCTTCTGCAGCCAGCGGTTTGGCTTCTTGCGCCAGCTTCTTCATACTCCAGCCGGGACCCATCATAGTCAGGCCAGACGAGCGCAAGGCATTGCTGCCTATATCGCTGCTGGCAGAGCGGGCCAGATCTAACGCGACATTTTCAGAAAACTCCCATCCTGCCAGCAGCATTGCATAGGTGGCCTTGGACAGCGAAGCCGCGAATGGAAAAAGCAGCATTGCATCCATCGTACAAGGAATAGCAGCGTCATCCAGCATCCCTTCGTCAAGCCTCTTTCCGCAAGTATAAAATGGGCGCAGGCTGTATTCGAATTCGACGGTCTCGGCACGGGCTATTTCAAAATGCGTTATGCCATACGCGACTTTGTATGATTTTTCCAGCCGTTCCATGATCAGTATTTCTGCCAAACGTTTCGGCAGACCGGCCTTGTCGTCGGCAGAGATCAACGGAATTGTATCGATGGTGGTCAACTTCCATTCTTGCTTTGTATTAAATTCAGGCCATTGCTGCTCTGCCAGTTTTTGTGTTTCGTTTGAAAAAAACTGGTGCGGATATCTGTCCAGCCATTCTGAAAGATGACCTTCCGTGGTCTCTATGAATGTGATCAACGTCTCGCCAGGATGCGCGAACGATAATAAATAAAACTTCACCTGATCACCTGTGCCGGCCACAGGCGTAGTTACTTTTAGGAACATTCCACCTTGATCCGGTTTATATTCGACCGGCGTCATATTTTCTTTTTCAATCGGTAATCTGACGACTACGTCAGGGCCAATTGACATAAAACCCAGTGGGGGAGGAGAAATGAGGCTACGCATGATCGAAGGAGCGATAACATCCATTCGGGTAGCGTTATTAAAATGTTTGCTCGTCGTATCTAGTCCATTGAGTGATTGAAGGATCAAGCGCGTCCAGGAGGCCACTACGTTGTCGGCGTATGTCTTAAAATTTTGCTTGAATGCATCAGCCAGCTCCGAAGTTGGCGGGAAATTGTTAAAACGATTTTTTAGCACGCCGTTAAGTGCCGGTTTACAGTCGCCAAGATAGTATTCAAGCGCGGTATGTTTGCCCAAACAATCCTCATCGCGGTAGTCAAAGTCGACATGCCAAAGCGCAAATTTTTCATCGGAGGGAACGCCTGCAGAGCGTAAAATTTTGTGCGCTGTTTGGGCGCGTGTCGGCGATGGGCTCTTGAGCAGATCGTAGGCCTCGGTCCAGGGCTTGAACTCCTCAATTAAGGCAAGTCGATCGGCTTCCTGATAGCAACGCAGCGCCGTAACAATCGTGGCGGCCGCGTCAGCCGTTTCAAGACTAGATAAATTGATTGCCCCGGTTGCATCGGCGTAGCGCAATGCCCCATACATTTGCGGTGCCGCCCTGTTTTTCCAATCACCATGATCTTTTACCAGTACCTGTAACGATCGTCCCATTGTGCGCAAAATCTGCTTGCTGAAATGCCACGGATTTACATTGAGCGCATCCGCAGTATCTATATCGATTTGTAATTGTGCCCAGGCCAAACCGCCATAAATCATATTTGGGGGAGTGTCAGTGCGCGCTAATGTCGGCTCGTAAAGCGCCAGAATCTGGCTAGCGACCGATGCCGCGACTTCCCTTTTGATACCAATATTTCTGAGACAAATTTGAACTAAAAACCCTTTTATCACTTCCGCTACGGTTAATTTTAACTTTGCTGCATCCCGAAATTGGTAGCCGCCGAGAGAGTAAGGTTGCTGCTGACCGGGTGGTGCAATCATCGCGCTAAGTAAAATTGCGAGGGTTTTTTGTTGAAAAGCTAAGTCAATCGGGTTCTCGGATGTTCCTTCGTAAAAGCCTATATTGCGCATCAGATGCCGCATCAAAAGACGGCGCTCTCTCGAGTCAACCATGACGACGTGGGCTGGCATGACCGATCCCGGCTCTGAAATGGATTCTTTATCGGCAGGCGTAAGATGGGAATGCAACAGCGTCAACACCTTAGCGGTGTGCCCGGCATCTGCCCGACTCCAATTTTCAGCACGTAAATAATTGTGCAAGCCCTGCAATAATTTATCCGATTGCTGTATCAGCTTGGCGCTGGTATTGATGGAAGAGTTGCTGGGAATTGCAGAAGGAAGAGAGGACTCAGAATACGGCGTTGAGGGCGGTATCGTGGTTCTGGGCATGGCAGCTGTTACACGATTTCGGCCACGTTGATATATCGCGTCTTCAGCGGGAAAATAGTACTCCTCTACGGAGACAGTCTCAGCGGAAATTTGTTGTTCACCGCTGCGATTATGATGAGTCAACAGATTCGGCAAACCGGTTTCCGTCGCCAGCGAAATTGCGGAGCGCCGATGAGGTTTGCGATGCACTGTTTTTGAGATTGAATCGAGGTGATCCTTCAGACCTCTCAAAATGGGATTTCTATCTCTTTCAGAAGTGGATAGTCGTGATTGTTCGCTAGCATTTTCAATATAAACCGGCGTCACGACCGGCGCAGAGCGTGAATTTTCGACGTGTGCGTTCGTCCTGCTTTTATTAACAGCTACGCTAGTCTTAGCAGATTGTTGATTTTTTTTGCGTGGATTCGACAGAGGGTTTGACGTCGTCCTCGGTACGCTATCGGTTGGCGGCAAATAAGCATTTTGAATTGCCGCAGTGCGGGTTGGGAACACGGTATTGCTCGACGCAGGCAAAATGGAGAATATGTTCGCGTAAACATTTAAGGTCAGCATGGCCAGAGGCGTAGGTGGTGCTTCGCCTATGATTGGATCGATGTGATTGCGTCTTTCAAGCGTATGGGCATCTCCATCGAGCCGATGTTGACGCCCCGCCTGCAACACTTCCCGGATTGAATCACGGTGGAACGCCGGGCGGAAGAATGCAACATTGGTCACCTGCGAGACACGCGCACCAAATTTCGCACTTTGAGGTGGTGTTGTCCCGAACGGTCTATTTGCATTCTGTAAGGCTGAATGTTGGTAGCGGGATGTACTGTAGGTGCTAAATTTGCCCATGAAGCGAACGCTCTTTCGTATGTAAAAATCGGGAAGGACGGGCTAATGAACGGATGTTTTATTCAAAAACCACATTTTTTGGCGACGATAGTAATTTGGCCAAAGAAGGTTTACTTTCAAAAAAAGACCTTCTTCCTCAACAATTAGAAATACAGAATGGTTTCGCTACCGGTGTTATTAGAGGGGATAAAAAATAAGGGCTGGAAGTGAGAATGAGCTAAGCATTGGTTGAAACTTCCTGCCGAGGGGCCAAGATCGGTGCGGCGCTATCCATCCAGCTAAATATGGCTATTTGATGAGACTTGAAGCAGATTCGTGTGGGGTAAGCAGGATTTGTGAGCAGTGTTGAAGCGCAGGATGCCGAGGGGAATAAAGCGAAAGAAAATGTCGGCCATTTCAATTATCGGCAGATCAATAATCTCTTTTATTGGTATCTATTGATGACATCGTCACCGGAGTGCGGTCTTTACTCTGTAATACGACTACGCAGGCTAAAAAAAGAAAGCGACATGCGCCGCTCTCCCATTCATTTTTTTGGATTTATTTATCTTTTTTTGGACGACCGGCTTTTACCAATGGCAGGTTAGCAATCGCTGCTTTCAATTTGGCATTATCCAGATCTTTGATTAAAGCTACACCGATACGCAACAATTCGCTTTTCTTCACTGCCAGACCAGCTTTCAGGCAAGCCTTCTTAACATCACTCAACACTTGATATTCATCTTCCGGCATCGTGAAACTGTCACGCACCAGTTTAGCTTTCTTTGCCTTCAATTTTGGCTCAGGAACCGGTTTAGCACGGATAACGGTCGGGGCTGCAATCGCTTTAGCGGCTGGTGAAGTTGTTGCACTAGCTGCACTTTTTGGCGCTGGCGCGACGGAGGCTTTTGCTGGGGCAGCTTTCTTTGCTACAACAGGCTTCTTCACTGCAACAGGTTTTTTCGGAGCGACCGCGGCAACTTTAGCTGCTGGCTTTGCCTTCTGAACCGGTGCTTTAACAACTGGTTTTTTGGGGGCAGCGACGGTTGGTTTGGCGGGTGTTCTGGTAACCATAAATACTCCTTAAATTAAATAGTATAAATAATATATGCAATTTATTCGGGATTGGCAACATATGTTTGCCGATAACCTTATGTATTTTCATCATCTTGTAACAATTCCCGCAGAGAATCGTTCAATGTCTCATCTTTTTTATCCCTAATATTATGATATCGGCGCGTAAATATTTACACCTTAATTTGTTGTTGATCTTAATATTTTGCGTCACGTTAGCGCCCTCCTTCGCCGCGAAGATCGCTGGCGAGAATATTCTCGTCGGACAGGCAATTGATTTATCTGGGCCGAATGCCGATCTGGGACGTGACTATGTCGCTGGCATCAAGACTTATTTTGACGCTCTGAATGCCAATGGCGGTATAAACGGCCGTCATATCCAATACCTGACGATAGATGACCAAGGGCAACCAGCATCTGCGGTGAAGGCGGTGACAGAGCTTATCGAAAAACGCCATGTCGACTATTTGTTTGGGGGCGTAGGGGACGAGGTCACGCAGGCGACGCTGACTGCACCGGTATTTCAGCGCAGCGGACTGCTGCTGTACGCACCTTTGGCCGGCGCAGATTATCCCCAAGACGCATCCATTTTATTGTGGCGTCCCAGTTATCGGCAAGAGATGCGTTATATCTTTTCTCATTTTGGAAAACTCGGCATTAAAGACATCGGCCTGGTTTATCAACCCTCACCGACGAATATCGAGGCCTATCACAGCCTGATGGCGGAAATAAAATCGACTGGCATAAAGTTAAGTGGGACGGTTAACTTAACCAGCCAGAATGCGAGCAACATCAAAGCAATCGCCAATTTGGGTGCGGCAAAACCAAGTTTTGTAATGGTGATTGCCGACACGGTCAGCACAGGTATGTTTCTGAAGAAGTTTCGCACATACGCGCCACACACATTTGTCGCTGGCTCGTCTTTAACCAACTTACCGATGCTGCGGCAATTAGCCGGCGCCCAGGCAGTTGAATGGACGGTATTCTCGCAAGTAGTTCCCAATCCGAATAGGGGAAGCTCACAGATTCAGCTTGAGCATTTGGATATGATGAAAAAATATCGGGACGAACCGGTCTCATCATTCACCCTGGAAGGCTATTTCGCGGCAAAGTCCTGGGTCCAGCTTATACGGGCTCGCAACGGCGCTGGAATAGCCCTGCACGACTTCAAACTACCTAAAGGCGGTGTAGATGTAGGTGGCTACATTATCGGTGCCACGCCAACTAGCAATCATTTATCCGAGTATGTCGACATTGCTCTCTTCAATAAGGCAAATGGGCTGACTTTTTAGTTTGCTGTTGGACGGGGCGCATTGCTTTGTTAATGGGCCGATGACGTGCGCTCCCGTTGAGAACAATGTTATTACACAGGCCAAAACGTCAAATATCCGCTTGATCAGCGGATATTTTTATGTGAAGGCGTGATTTCAGTGACGATTTACTAGCGATTCTGCTAGCAAAAGTTCTCGATCAATTCCGTTTTATCGCAAATTCCACACCAATTTCACGCCACCATTCACGCTCTTTTTCCATCCAATAGGTCGCGGTCGGATGGTTAGCGACCCATTCACGTTTGATGTCCAGCTCAATTTTGCTCTTCATTTTGACGCGTAACTCATCCAGATTGACCTCAATGCGTGAATGCAAAAACATGACCGCAAGACGCAGTGCCAGCACGGCTTTGGAAAAATCGGCATCCAGTAAACTTTCACCAAGCTTGCGCAGATTACCTTTTTGCCCGAGTATCATTTGGCTCATATTTTTTTGCTCGCGGGTGGTAAAGCCGGGCAAATCGGCATTCGCAATCAGATAGGCCGCATGTTTGTGATAGCCGCTTTGCGATACAACCAGACCGACTTCGTGCAGCAAGCCACTCCAGTGCAGATACTTTTCTAGTGTGTCATCACTCGGTTTCAGCATGCCAAACAACGCACTGGCAGTTTCGGCGACCCGATTGGCGCGCAATTGGTCGACATGAAAACGTTGCGAAAAATCGCGAACTGACTGTTCGCGACGATCCAGGCGCGTGCCGCGGAGTTGTAAATCCCACATTACGCCCATGCGTAAACCGGCTTCAATCGGGGTCAGTACTTCAATGCCTAATTCCTGCATCAAGCCGCTCAACACAGCAACGCCACCGACAATCACGGCAGCACGATCCGGCTTCATACCGACCATATCGATACGCGTGACATGCGCCATCTGGATAAAGCGCTCCTTCAATGCCTCAAGGCTTTTGTAGGATAAACGCCGATCTCCGAGACCATTTTTTTCGATGGTTTCTGCAATCGCCCGGATTGTGCCTGATGAACCGTAAGCGTTGGTCCAGTTTTGCGGGCGATACGGCGGCGCGGCGTCCTCGAAATGGCTACGCGCTGAAAGTATGGCCGCATCGTATGCAGCAGCAGTAATACAACCATCGGCAAAAAAAGCCAGGCTTTGGTTCACGGTGCCGATGCCAAACGATTCCACGCGTTCAATTTGTTGACCACGCCCTAAAATTAACTCTGTTGAGCCGCCGCCAATATCCAATACCAAGCGCTTTTCATTTGGCAGGCGCAGCATGCTGGCAACGCCCATATAAATGAGACGCCCCTCTTCCTCGCCCGAGATAATTTCAATCGGATAGCCAATTGCGGCTTCTGCCGCGGGTAGAAATGCTGCTGCGTTCTTCGCGATACGCAGGGTATTGGTCGCGACGACGCGGACTGCTTCGAGCTGATAGTCGTCGAGAATAGTGCGAAAGCGCGCAAGAGAATCAAGGGCAGTCTGGATCGCGGCCTCGGTCAAATTCCCTTTGCTATCAAGACCACCCGCCAACCGAATCGGATCACGCGCACTTTTAATGACGCGTATCGCGTCGCCATTGTATTTGCCGATATGCAAACGAAAGCTGTTTGAACCCAAATCGACTGCTGCAAACATCACATCCTCTCAATCTACTGAATACGGAACTGTATTAATTAAACAATCATGAACGGTATATTTTGACGTTTGCGGCACGAAGCGCAGAATCGTATAAAACATATTGTTAATGTCTGTACGGACAATAAGTCCGCATTATTACAGGTTAATGACAGAGAAACACTTTACCGGGGCGGCGGCCCACTATTTTGCGAATTACATCTTTAGATCAATTGCTTGACGAATCGGTGCGCCAAAACGCCGTTACCACGTCGAGATCACGAGTCCGTTTAAACGGCGGCAAGCTTTGCCAGATACGTTTTCCGTAGCCCTTTGAAATCAGACGGGGATCGCAAATCATTAATACGCCACGATCGCTTTCGTCACGAATCAAGCGCCCTGCTCCTTGCTTCAGATTAATAATCGCGGCAGGCAATTGGTGATGCATGAAACCGTTCATTCCCTTTTTTTCCAGCGCTTCGATACGCGCCGCCAATACAGGATCGTCTGGTGGGGAAAATGGCAATTTGTCGATAATCACTAGCGACAAAGCTTCTCCACGCACATCGACACCTTCCCAAAAACTTTGACTACCAATTAAGACGGCATTTCCTGCGGCACGAAAACGGTCTAACAATTCGGTCCGACCAGCCTCGCCTTGTACTAGTAACGGAAACGGTAGCTTGCGCTCTTCGAACTCTGCGCGCAACCTTTCCGCAGCACGATTTACCGCCCGTAAAGAGGTGCAAAGCAGAAAAGTACGCCCGCCTGCTGCCTCGATGACCGGCAGCG
Organism: Glaciimonas sp. PCH181; assembly: GCF_003056055.1. NCBI lineage: Bacteria > Pseudomonadati > Pseudomonadota > Betaproteobacteria > Burkholderiales > Oxalobacteraceae > Glaciimonas > Glaciimonas sp. PCH181. The sequence goes on along the minus strand of NZ_PYFP01000001.1, from coordinate 766,911 downwards.
CCGCATCAATCACCGCATCGGTATATTCCGGTGAGTTTGGCTGTGGCAAGTTTTGCGGGACATACAACAAACCTTGTTCGTTGTATGCAAATGGACTAGGCCAGGATTGCGCCGGTTCCCCTGCCAGGCCCATTTGTGACGCGTAATGCTGGAAATCATTTTTGACGGCCAACGTAGCTGACGTAAAAATCCAGGTACGCGGCACACCCTCGCGCTGTTTGTTAAAAATCGGGGCGATGGAAAGCGGAGTCTGATGCAATTGCAACGATGTCGAAAAGGCTTCTACCCAGAGCACGCGGCCTTCAGGATCGGCATGCACGGCGTCCTTGGTGCTGCTAGTGCTGGTTTTTGTCTTGGTTTTGACTGTATCTTGTTTGTTCCAGCTATCGATTCGCATCCCAAGTTCGATGGCGCGGGTACGGCATTGTTCGATGGTTTCGGCACGTTCAGCCTGTTTTTCGAGCGTTGCGATCATGCCGTCGAACTCTTGGCGTAATGTCTCCAGTGCGGGAAAAAAGATGCTGGATGGCGCGATTTGATTGAGCGAAAGGCGCACGACATCTTGCGGAAATGCCAGACGTAAATCGCGCGCGGCCTTCTCGACTGGCATTACAACCTTGGCCCAGTCAGCACCATCCCGAGCATGAGATAAGCCTTCGGCCAATACGTCTCGGCATAATTCAAGAATCTGAGAAGTCGAGACAGTATCGCCAAAAAATAACGTAGCGACTTCAGGTAATTGGTGCGCCTCATCAAAAATAATCGTATTGGCAGAAGGCAATAGTTCCGCTACCCCGGTGTCTTTTAACGCAACATCGGCAAAGAATAGATGATGATTTACCACTACAACGTCGGCCTGCTGCGCTTCTTTGCGCGCCTTCATGACAAAGCAATCCTGGTAATACTGACATTCCGCGCCGAGACAAGTATCTCGGGTAGAGGTTACCAAATTCCAAATCAATGCGGTTTCAGGTACTTTCGCCAACTCGGCCTTATCGCCAGAGCTGGTGGTTTTCATGAAGCGCGAAATCTCGCGTAAGTGACCGACATCCTCCCGCGATGTCATCCGCCCGTTTTGCAAGGTCCGTTCCAGATGAAAATGGCAGACGTAGTTAGCGCGACCTTTTAATAAGGCAATCGATACCGGCGCGCTGAGGGCTTTACGCACGGTCGGAATGTCACGCAAGAATAATTGATCCTGCAAATTCTTGGTGCCGGTGGAGACGATGACCTTGCCGCCCCATAACAAGGCGGGCACCAGATAAGCGAAGGTTTTGCCAGTACCCGTACCGGCTTCAGCAATTAAGGTGGTCTGCTGTGCGATGGCCTCGGCAATAGCTTTGGCCATATCGGTTTGCGCCAGGCGCGGACGAAACCCGCCAACAATTTGTCCCAAGGGGCCGTTTGGACCAAATAACTGATCGATATCGGCGTCGTGGGTGCCAGCGGGTGGTGCGTTTTCAGCAATGGGGGAGGATAGTTCTTCGGTCAAGGTAACTTACTGTAGTCAAGCACGGGATAAAATAAAAAGCATATAAAGAAAGCAACTAAAAAATCAACTTTGCCGGTTCTGTCGCGAAAGGGCGAAACTAACGCTTCAGAGGTGACGGTTCCTATGCAGGAATATCAGGAATTAGTTGCATTCTCAGTAGCGTAATGTGGTCTTTCAGCTGCAATTTACGCTTCTTTAAGCGCCGCAATTGTAACTCTTCACGCCGTAAGTCGTGTGTCATCACATCAATCACTGCGTCAAGATCGCGATGCTCAACTTCCAGTTCAATGATGCGGCGGAGAATATCTTCCCGATCTAGCATAGTCACATTCCAGCAATGAAATTCAATGAATTCTAGAGAATAATCTCACTTTAAAAGAGAGATCATTCTTACGTATAATGATTTTCAGAAAAATTTCGGATACCAGCATCGCTCTGTCGAATCGGTCTTTGCAGACTGACCATCAAGTGAGTGGTTAAATTAATCCGTATTTAAAATATTCATAACAAGAGCGCAGTTTAATCTACCCAGACGAATGAGCCAATACAAGATCGACGCAGGGACCGGACAGCACATCGGGGACCGGGCAGAACAACAAGACCGGGTTGCCATTTTTGGTGCGCCCAACGCGCCTGGTTACATGATGGCGGTATTGGCCGATGGCATGGGTGGACGGCTCGGCGGCGCGCTCGCAGCCGATCAGCTCATCACTACCGCAAAACAACTATTCGCTGACTTCGCTCCCGCCAGCGATACGGTAGAACAATTGCTGCATGATATTGCCAGCGAAACCCACACCATCATTAAACTCGCCGGCGTGACCAGCGACAAAGAGCCGCACACCACCATGGTTGCGCTGGTATTGGCACCCAATGGCGTGGCGACATGGGGTCATGTGGGCGATTCGCGCCTTTACCGCTTTAAGGGGCCAGATTTTGTCGAACACACGGTTGATCACTCGTACGTAGAGAAGTTGATCGGTGAAGGCAAACTTACCCGTGACGAAGCGCAATCGCATCCTTTGGCGAGTGTTCTCGTGAACGCGATTGGCTCTAAAGTGGGAGATCCGCTAGTGTCGATAGCGCGTTATACCGGGCTAAAAGCCGGAGATATGTTTTTGTTATGCTCTGACGGATTTTGGCCATATTTTACCCACGTCGAAATGGGTGCGGCGATTGCTGCGAATAAACCACGCGATGCGGCTGAAATGTTGATCGCTCAGGCTCGTCTGCGGGCTGTTGGCATTAATGCTGATAATTGTACGTTTGCTATCGTTAAACTGGTTTAGCGAATAACGAACGTAAAAATAGGCCGACGCAAAAAAGCGCGGCCTATTTTTAAAAGCGGCAAGAAATTTGATGCACATGCATTTGAGCATGGCCTTCTGATTAACCTGTGGCAGTCTTAGGTCAGTCGAAAGCCATGACAACATTCTTGCATTATGGCTGTGCCGGAGTGGAAGACGCAGGCGGGGTAGCAGCCTTTTTTTCCGCTAATTGGCGTTCTTTCTCCGCTTTTTTCTCCGCTACATCACGTTGACGTGCCGTAGCATCCTGCCCTTTTTTAATGAAAGCGGCCCTGTTTGCAGCGCGTTCAGCCGCCTTCGCAGTTTCGGTTTGCTGAATACGTTGCAATTTCTGCGCATTATCGGTTACACGCTTTTCCGCCTCACCAGCGTGTAATTTGGTATTAGTTTCGACGGCAGCCGCTTTTTCATTTCCTTCTTTTACTTTGCGCGCTGTTGTGATTTCTTTGTCTTTTTGATCTTGCTCACGTTTAGGCGCTGCGATGCCTTCTTTGGCAGCTTGATCGGCCAGCGCTTTGTCTCGATCGTCCGCTGTAGCGCGTCGTTTAAATGCGTTCGCTTCAACCTCAAGAGGACGAATTTGTTTTAAAGCCAGACGCCGCTGCTCTTTCGCGGCATTTAAACAGCGGTTGGTAAAAAACTTTTTGTAGCAAATCCGTTGCTCATTCAGGCTGCGTAACTCAACGTCGGCACGTGCTTTCGTGATATCGGTCAATACGGCATCTGCACCTACGACGGAGGTCACCGAGCCGGCTGGATGATGCGCGACAAAATCAGCTGCTGGAATAGATGCATCCAGCAATGTATTTGGATCTATTGACGCCGATGCCGATGCAGCGACCGTCTCTGTCGGCTTGGCGGGTTGCTTGATCTCTTGCTGCGCATCCAACGTCTCAGGTTGTTTGTTATCCAACGTGACGCTGCTGGTTTCAGCGGGCTTTGCGGCCTCTTGCGCATAGGCCGTACCCGTGAGCACCGCGCCGCTCAGGGCTAACATAGCTACGAATACGTATACCGATTTTGTACGAGGGCGCACACCACCGGTGGCCATCGTCAGAGACTGCTTATCAAAAACAAGAGGGACTAGACTCACGTATTGCCATCCATTTCTTTACGTTATTGCATTTATTTGATTGTTCAACTTCACAATCGAATTCTACGGGATTTCATTATCTGCGCGCGATCCGAAGCCAGACATTTGTTCAACCCTGTATTAGGCGGCAAGTGCACGCATTTGTCCCAGAGCATTCGCTTACGCAATTGCCGCAGCCGTCGCCCGTTGTTCAGAATCCATATATTCCTTCGATTGCATCTCACTGATGCGCGACACTGTCCGATGAAATTCATTCGACAGCATGCCTTGGGTGTACAGCTCTTCCGGGGCGACTGCGGCTGACATGATTAATTTAATTTTGTGATCATAAAACACATCGATCAACCACGTAAACCGGCGCGCCTCGGATGACATTGCTGCTGACATGTGCGGGATATCGGACAATATCACCGTATGAAAGCGGCTGGCAATTTCGAGATAGTCATTTTGCGATCTCGGGCCGCCACACAGCGTGGCAAAATCAAACCAGATAACGCCGCCAGCGCGGCGCAAAGATTTGATTTTTCTGGCTTCGATATCAACGATTGGGTCTTCATCTGCGATTTCTGCAATACCTGCAAAAGCGTGGCGCAAGGCGCGATCACTGTCGCCGTTAAGTGGGCAATAATAACTATCAACCAAATCCATCGCACGTTGACGATAATCAATGCCTGCATCGATATTCATCACGTCTAACTTATCCCGCAGCAACTTGATAGTTGGCAGCATACGATCGCGATGCAAACCATCTGGATATAGAGTGCCGGGTTCGTAATTGGAGGTCATGACAAACGACACGCCGTTGTCAAATAAGGCTCTTAACAGGTTATAAAGAATCATGGCGTCGGCGATATCCGACACATGAAATTCATCAAAACAAATTAGCCGGTATTTTTTTGCGATACGCTTAGCGACTTCATCGAGTGGGTCTTCTACTCCCTTCAACTCATCCAATTGGCGATGGACTGCGCGCATGAATTCATGGAAATGCAAACGGACTTTGCGCACCACCGGCACCACGGAATAAAAGCTATCCATGAGAAAGGATTTGCCCCGTCCTACGCCGCCCCACATGTAAACGCCACGCGGCACATCTGGACGATTAATCAGGCGCTTGAACGAGTTTGATCGTTGGGCCTTAAAGGTTACCCACTCGTCATAGGCTTGCTGTAGACGTTCGACGGCTTGTAATTGCGCCGCATCGGAGCTAAATCCGCGTTGGGCCAACGTCTGTTCGTAAAATTCCACGACATTCATGATAATCAATTCTCACTTGCTAAATTCGTCAGCAACGCAGCACTAGCAGGAACGCCAGTAAACCCGTCACTAACAGTTACTCGCCATCTGTTAGTGACCACGTTATCGGAACGTCTGGGCAAAAACAAAAAAGGGCGAGCCTTTGCTCACCCACGCATAATCAGAACGTCTACCCTGCCTACAATCGGTCCAGTTCGACCGTTACGCGGTTAGGATAGGCACTGTTTTTATCACTAACGTTCATTGGCAAACTCATACCCTGCCCCAACCCAATACCGCCACCACCGGCACTGTTACCCATGCTGGGTAAGCCGATACCGGCGGGGGCTTTGTAGACAGTCTCAGCGCTGCGATAACCACGTTTATTACATGATACGTGCAAGTCACCATCGGAGACCGCAATCACCACATCGGCTGGCGTAGTCAATTTCCACGTTCCGCCATCCGTTTTGACGACACAATTTGCTGCAGCTAGCGGCTGACCTTGTGAGCGGGTTTCGATCACGATGCGTCCATTATTCCCCTCGGGTGTCGCACAACCGGCTAATAATACAACCGACAACAGAGGTAGCATGGTCAAATGGCGCATCGCGGTTTCCCTTAGAAGTTCAACGAACGCTTATCGACAGCTAAAGCAGCTTCTTTGGTCGCTTCTGACAACGATGGATGCGCGTGGCAGATACGGGCGATATCTTCTGCCGATGCACGGAATTCCATCGCAACCACAGCCTCGGAAATCAACTCCGACGCCATTGGGCCAATGATGTGTACGCCGAGAATTTCGTCGCTCTTGGCATCAGCCAGGAATTTCACCATACCGGAAGTATCGCCCAAGGCGCGCGCCCGACCATTGGCCAGAAACGGGAATGTGCCCGCTTTATAAGCAACGCCTTCTGCCTTCAATTGCTGCTCGGTTTTACCTACCCATGCGATTTCTGGCGAGGTGTAGATGACCCAAGGAATCGTATTGAAATTGACATGACCGTGCTGTCCCGCGATGCGCTCTGCGACAGCAACGCCCTCTTCTTCTGCTTTGTGCGCAAGCATAGGGCCACGCACTACGTCACCGACAGCCCAGACATTTGCCAGATTGGTTTTGCACTCGCCGTCGACGTTGATAAAGCCACGTTCGTCGAGTTGCAAGCCAACGCCTTCGGCATTGAGACCGATGGTATTTGGTGTGCGACCGATGGAGATAATCAATTTGTCGAATACTGCTTTTTTGGCTTCGCCTTTAACATCCGTATATTCGACGGTGACATCTTTCTTGCCTGCTGTAATCGCGCCGATTTTCACACCAAGACTGATGCTCAAACCTTGTTTTGCGAATAGCTTAGCCGCTTCTTTAGCAATTTGGTCATCTACTGCGCCAAGAAACGCTGGCAGTGCTTCGAGCACAGTTACTTCAGCACCAAGACGACGCCAGACGCTGCCCATTTCGAGGCCAATGACGCCAGCACCGATAACGCCCAGTGTCTTTGGTACAGTGTCGATTGCCAGCGCACCCGTATTCGACAAGATCAACTTTTCATCGAAAGCCGCACCGGGCAATTCACGGGCGTTGGAACCAGTTGCCAGAATAATGTGCTTACCGGTGATGGACTCTTCAGTTTTACCAGCAACCTTGATCTCGTACCCTGCTGCGTCGCCCTTGACGAAAGAACCGCGGCCATGGAAAAACGTGACTTTATTCTTTTTCAGTAAATACAGGATACCGTCGTTATTTTGCTTGATAACCGTACTTTTCCGCGCCAACATCTGTGGCAGATTTAAGCTCAGCCCCTTGATATCGATACCGTGGTCAGCGAAAGCATGGCCTGCATGCTCGAAATGCTCCGACGATTGCAGAAGTGCCTTGGATGGAATACAACCAACATTGGTGCAAGTTCCGCCAGGCGCTGGGCCATCGTTCGCATTTTTCCACTCATCAATACAGGCAGTATTGAAACCAAGCTGCGCAGCACGTATTGCCGCGATATAGCCACCAGGACCGCCACCGATCACGATGACATCAAATTGCTTACTCATAGTTTTCCTTCGTTTATTTGCGGCGCCGCTCAATTCGCAGCATCACGCATTACATCCGGTAAATTCGGTATTTACTTGATTGCTTATTGCTTACTTATTTGGCTAACTTCCGGGATGTAGTCGCGATTACATTCAATCTAACCGGCCATGCACAATAAGTTTTACGTAAAGCAATGCGCCCGACACTTTCACGCATCCATTAAGGAGTGCAGTTGTTAGCATCCGGCGCATTTTCTACATTACAAGTCCAATAGCAGGCGTGCAGGATCTTCCAGCGCATCCTTCATGGCAACCAACGCCAACACAGCTTCACGGCCGTCAATGATACGGTGATCGTAAGACATCGCCAGATAGTTCATTGGACGAATCACGATTTGACCATTTTCAACGACTGCGCGGTCTTTGGTTGCATGCACACCCAAGATAGCTGACTGCGGTGGATTGATAATTGGTGTCGACAGCATCGAACCAAACGTTCCGCCGTTAGAAATCGAGAAAGTACCGCCGGTCAAATCTTCCATCGTCAACTTGCCGTCACGTGCTTTGGCGCCAAATTCACCGATTTTCTTTTCGATTTCAGCGATCGACATTTGATCGACGTCACGCAACACTGGAACGACCAGACCACGCGGCGAACCGACAGCAATACCGATATCGAAATAACCGTGATACAGAATGTCATTACCATCAACAGAAGCATTCACAATCGGATATTTCTTCAAGGCAGCAACAGCGGCTTTCACGAAGAAAGACATGAAACCAAGCTTAACGCCGTGTTCTTTCTCAAATTTATCTTTGTACTTTGTACGCAGATCGATTACCGGTTGCATGTTGACTTCATTGAATGTCGTCAAGATTGCATTAGTTGATTGCGATTGGATCAAACGCTCAGCGATACGTGCGCGCAAACGGCTCATCGGCACGCGTTCTTCCGGGCGCTCTTCTTGTTTTGCTTTATTTGGAGCAGCAACTTGTTGCAATGCAGGCTTGGCAGCAACAGGTGCTGCTGCAGCTGGTGCCGCAGGTTTAGCTGCTAAGGTAGTTAGAACATCACCTTTAGTAACACGACCGTCTTTACCGCTGCCGGCGATTTGCGTCGCGCTCAAATTATTCTCGGACAACAATTTAGCTGCTGCTGGCATAGCGATACCGGCTGCAGTATTACTTACCAATTCCGGTGCTGCTACAGGAGTTGTCGCATGACCAGGTTGCGGCACAGGTATTGCAGACACTTCCATTGGGCTGACTTTTGCAGAAGCATCAGTATCGATGATCGCGATGATCTGACCAGCGACGACTGTTGCGCCATCCGCTTCAACAATTTGTACCACTATGCCATCATTTGGCGCAGGTAATTCAAGCACAACTTTATCTGTTTCGATATCAATCAGGTTCTCGTCGCGCGCAACTGGATCGCCAACTTTTTTATGCCACTGCAACAATGTCGCTTCTGCGACGGACTCTGATAATTGGGGGACTTTAACTTCTATAAGTGCCATGAAATTCTCCGTATTGGGGTTGGTGCAGGCGTGCCATGATTTGAATGTGGCACGCCCTTGTTCAGTATTCAGTTATTTGGTAAGAACAAAGCCTTTGAGCTTCGAAAAGGCAGTGTCTAACAATGTTTTTAGTTGCGCGTAATGCTTGTCGTAGTAACCCACGGCAGGCGATGCGCTGGCTGGACGGCCTGCATAAGCAAGCTTTTGACCATCATCCAGATTTTCAAAAATATTGTGCTGAATCTGTAGCCAGGCGCCCTGATTTTGCGGCTCGTCCTGCGCCCATACCAATTCACTGAAATTCGGGAACTGCTTCAGTTCAGCAGCAAATGCCTTGTGTGGGAACGGATACAACTGCTCGAGACGAATAATCGCCACATCGCTTTGACCGCGTTCTTTACGTGCATTCACCAAATCATAGTAAATCTTGCCGGAGCAAGCGATAACGCGCTTGACCTTCTTAGCATCGATCTTGTCATCAACTTCACCGATAACAGTCTGGAAAGAGCCTTTAGCAAAATCTGACAATGGCGAACCAGCATCTTTGTTACGCAGCAGCGACTTCGGCGTCATGATGACAAGCGGCTTGCGGAACAAGCGAATCATTTGACGGCGCAGCAAATGGAAAATCTGCGCAGCAGTAGTTGGTTGCACGACCTGCATGTTGTTGTCGGCACAAAGTTGCAGGAAACGCTCCAGACGCGCTGAAGAATGTTCTGGTCCTTGTCCTTCGTAACCATGCGGCAGCATCATGACCAAGCCTGATGCACGACCCCATTTCACTTCGCCGGAGCTTATGAATTGATCAATAACGACTTGCGCGCCGTTGGCGAAGTCACCAAATTGCGCTTCCCAGATCGTCAATGTATTCGGTTCTGCTGTCGAGTAACCGTACTCAAAGCCGAGTACCGCTTCTTCTGACAAAACGGAGTCAATGACGTTAAACGGTGCTTGTTGATCGGATACATTTTGCAACGGGATATAGCTGCCTGCATCCCAACGCTCACGATTTTGATCATGTAACACTGCATGACGATGCACAAACGTGCCGCGACCAGCATCTTGACCGGTTAAGCGAATGGTATAGCCGGAAGAAACTAACGATGCGTAAGCCAAATGCTCGCCCATACCCCAATCGAGGTTAAGCTCGCCACGACCCATAGTGGCGCGATCGTTTAGTACTTTTTCGACCAGTGCATGCACCTTGAAGTTTTCCGGCACGCTAGTGATACGCGTAGCCAGACGTTTCAATTCGGTCAATGGTACTGCGGTGTCAGCAGCATCAGTCCATTTACGATTCAGGAACGGCAGCCAGTCAACTGCATATTTGCTTTTGAAGTTGGTAATAACTGGATCAACAGTGTGCTTACCAGCGTCCATCGCATCGCGATAGGCCTTGACCATCGCATCGCCTTCATCCGCTGCGATCGTGCCTTGCGCAGTCAGTTTGTCTGCATAGACCTTACGCGTACCTGGATGCTGTGCAATCTTTTTGTACATCAGCGGTTGCGTCAATGCTGGCGTATCTTGTTCATTGTGACCAAGTTTGCGGAAGCAAATAATATCTACAACGATATCTTTCTTGAACTCAACCCGATAATCAAGTGCGATCTGGGTTGCAAATACGACAGCTTCAGGATCGTCTGCATTAACGTGCAATACAGGAGCTTCGATCATCTTGACGACGTCGGAGCAATACAAAGTCGAACGGGAATCGCGTGGATCTGATGTGGTGAACCCGATCTGGTTGTTGATCACGATATGGACCGTGCCGCCTGTACCATAACCACGTGTTTGCGCCAGATTGAGCGTTTCCATGACCACGCCTTGTCCAGCAAAAGCGGCATCGCCGTGGACTAGTATTGGCAAGACTTGCGCGCCGTCTTTGTCGCCGCGACGTTCCATACGCGCCTTAACAGAACCTTCAACCACTGGGTTGACGATTTCGAGATGGGATGGATTGAACGCTAGCGACAGATGGACAGGTCCGCCTGGGCTTGTGATGTCTGAAGAAAAACCTTGATGATATTTAACATCGCCGGCTGGTAAATCATCGCCGTGTTTGCCTTCAAATTCGGCAAACAATTCTTGCGGCATTTTACCTAGTGTATTGACCAGAACGTTAAGACGGCCGCGATGGGCCATACCGATAACGATTTCCTGAATACCCTTTTCGCCGCCGCGTTGGATTGTTTCATCGAGTGAAACAATGAAGCTTTCTCCACCTTCGAGGGAGAAACGCTTTTGTCCGACATAGCGCGTGTGAAGGTAACGTTCCAAACCTTCTGCTGCTGTCAGACGCTCGAGAATGTGTTTTTTCTTTTCAGCTGTGAAAGTCGGTGCCGAGCGTGTCGACTCCAAACGTTCTTGTATCCAGCGCTTTTCGGTTGGATCACTGACATACATGAACTCTGCGCCGATCGAGCGGCAATACGTATCACGCAGTGAGTTCAGCAAGTCACGTAATGTGGAAGTTTCTGTACCGAAGTAGGTATTGCTGATGTTGAACACAATGTCCATGTCCGCATCAGTGAAACCGTAAAAAGTTGGGTCCAGCTCTGGAAGCGCCAGACGTTCCTGACGTTGCAGCGGATCTAAATTTGCCCAACGTGAGCCCAGATAGCGGTAAGCAGCGATCAATTGCGTGGCCGCTACGCGTTTACGCCCCATTTCAGCGTCAGCCGAAGCAGAAATCGTACGAATTGGGCCATGTTTTGCGCGCTCTGCGAACGAAGCGATGACCGAAGCGTGCGCTACGTCAGGCTTATCTGTGCCATCACCTGCGGGCACATGTTGCATGGCGTCGAAATACGCGCGCCAATTATCTGAAACAGATCCTGGATTGTCGAGGTATGACTCGTACAGATCTTCAATGTACGGTGCATTACCTCCGAAGAGATATGAATTGGAGCGATATTGCTGCATCATCTTGCTCACCTTTCTTCGCGTTTCGCGAGATTAGCGGGTTAACATAACCTTCCGCGACACGGCCTGACCGGTTAGCGGATTGCACATCAAGTTGTGGGGAAGGGATTAAATTACAACTGCCTAGTACTGTATTCTTTTCAAAAAACACCATTTGATTCAATCGTATGCTTACACTTATCGGCTTTGCCATCTCCGCCACATTTCTATTATGGACGTAATACAAAACCTCTAAGCTATCCGTCGCAAACGATCAATACTCGTTGGTGCGTAAGGATAGCATAAGTAATATTAAAGAATACAAAAAAAGCGAATCATCAGATTCGCTTTTTTATTACTGCTATTACTTACTGTCCGTACGTTCTGCCAGTGGCACAACATCACGTGTCGGCGAGCCGATAAACAACTGACGCGGACGACCGATTTTTTGCTCTGGATCGGAAATCATTTCGTTCCATTGTGCAATCCAGCCTACGGTACGCGCCATTGCAAAGATTCCAGTGAACAGTGAGACAGGAATACCTAGTGCAGACTGAACAATACCTGAGTAGAAGTCGACGTTCGGATAAAGTTTGCGAGAAACAAAGTATTCGTCTTCCAGTGCCACTTTTTCCAAGGCCATTGCCAACTTGAACAAAGGATCGTTTTCCAGACCCAATTCAGCCAGCACTTCGTAACAAGTTTCACGCATCAATTTTGCGCGAGGGTCGTAGTTCTTGTAGACACGGTGACCAAAGCCCATCAATTTGACGGTTGAGTTCTTGTCTTTAACTTGTTTGACGAATTCAGGAATGTTATCGACAGTTCCGATTTCTTTCAGCATGTTGAGTGCTGCTTCGTTAGCGCCGCCGTGTGCAGGGCCCCACAAACAAGCAATACCAGCAGCGATACAAGCAAACGGATTCGCGCCGCTTGAACCGGCTAAGCGGACAGTTGAAGTCGATGCATTTTGTTCGTGATCAGCATGCAAAATCAAAATACGATCCAGGGCACGTACCAATACGTCATTTACTTTGTAATCTTCGCAAGGCGTAGAGAACATCATGTGCATGAAATTAGCGCTGTACGACAAATTATTACGCGGATAGACGAATGGCTGACCGACGTTGTATTTATATGCCATTGCAACAAGCGTTGGCAATTTGGCAATCAAGCGAATCGCCGAAACTTCCCGATGACGTGGGTTAGTAATATCTAACGAGTCATGGTAAAACGATGACAACGCGCCAACTGTACCAACCAACACAGCCATAGGATGTGCGTCACGACGGAAACCACGGAAGAAAAACTGCATCTGCTCGTGAACCATGGTGTGGGCAGTCACGGTCGCATCGAAAGTTTCTTTTTCTGCTTCTGTCGGCAACTCGCCATTCAGCAGCAGGTAGCAAGTTTCGAGGAAATCGCAATTAACAGCCAATTGCTCAATCGGATAACCACGATAAAGTAGTTCGCCCTTGTCGCCATCGATATACGTAATCGACGAATTACATGCAGCTGTCGACATAAAGCCCGGGTCGTAAGTGAATTTACCGGTCGCACCGTATAACTTACGAATATCGATTACTTCAGGACCAACAGTTCCTTTATAAATCGGAAAATCAATGGATGGACTACCGTCGGAAAATGATAGCGTGGCTTTGGTATCAGCGTTGGTCATGGCTCTTCCTTCATTTAACAGGTGATGCTTGAATCAAAAAAACTAAAAGACGTACGTAGGTCCCATGTATCCGCATGCAAGCTAATGCATCTCACCGACCAATCGCCAGTGGCGGCTTAATTTCCATTCAGGCTACGCGTAATCGCGCTAGCAAAGCATGAACCTGAGGTAAATCCACTTCACCCTCTGGCTCGTTACGACCCATCAACAAATTCATCAGTTCAATATCCGTCAATTCCATCAGCCGGGTAAAGGCGTCGACGTCATCATCTGTGATGGTTGACTCATTTGCATCCAGAAATCTGGTCAGTATTAAATCATTTTCCAATAGGCCGCGTCGCGCGCGCCAGCGCAGTCGTGCGCGCTTTGCAGGATCAGCTTGATGGGTAATGGTCATGATTTACTTTATTCCATTTAGTACAGGCAGCTAGTATAAAAACTAACGATTCAAAACAATGTCGGAGGTAATCCCGGCGGATCGGTCGAAGCTAAACACCACTTCGCCTCATCCGCTGGAAAACTGCATTAAGCGTTGCCATTCAAACCACCGAATGGTGGCGCTTAATGGCAGTAGTTATACCGCGCGACGAACCATCAATTCCTTGATTTTGCCGATCGCTGCGTTCGGGTTTAAGCCCTTAGGACAAACATCAACGCAATTCATGATCGAACGACAACGGAACAGACGATATGGATCTTCCAAGTTATCCAGACGCTGGCCAGTTGCTTCATCGCGGCTATCGGCGATAAAACGGTAAGCCTGAAGCAAACCGGCAGGACCGACGAACTTGTCTGGATTCCACCAGAACGAAGGACAAGAGGTCGAACAGCAAGCACACAGAATACACTCGTAAAGACCATCCAGCTCTTCACGTTGCTCTGGCGTTTGCAGACGTTCTTTTTCCGGCGGGATACTGTCGTTGATCAGGTATGGCTTAACTGAATCGTATTGCTTGAAGAACTGCGTCATATCGACGATCAGATCGCGAATCACTGGTAAGCCAGGCAAAGGCTTCAAAATGATCGGCTCAGACAATTCGTTCAGATTAGTAGTACATGCCAGACCGTTTTTGCCGTTGATATTCATGGCATCAGAGCCACAAACACCTTCGCGACATGAACGACGCAACGCTAACGAATCATCAACATCCGCTTTAATACGTTGCAAAGCATCCAGTAGCATTTTGTCAGTTGGCAACAACTCAACTGTCAGGTCTTGCATGTAAGGCTTCGTATCCTTGTCCGGATCGTAGCGATAGATTTTAAATTTAACTGTACGTGACATGGCTAGACCTTATTAGAAAGTACGTGGTTTTGGCTTGAACGTATCGACGGTCAGCGGCTTGGTGATGACTGGCTTATAGTCGAGTCGATTACCTTCGGAGTACCACAAGGTATGCTTCATCCAGTTTTCATCGTCGCGCTTTTCGTAGTCACGATGCGCATGCGCGCCGCGTGATTCTTTACGAGCAGCAGCCGATGTAATCGTGGCTTTAGCAGTTTCGATCAGATTATCGAGTTCCAGCGCCTCAACCCGCGCAGTATTGAAGACTTTCGATTTATCCTTAAAGGCGACATGCTTACGACGCTCATCGAGGACCATAATTTCTTTATAGCCCTGCTGCAGCAACTCGTCAGTCCGGAACACACCGCAATAGTGTTGCATGGTTTTGCGAATATCACCGGCAACATCTTGCACGCGCTCGGAACCTGTACTGGCTTCAAGTTTTGCAACCCGCGCCAGAGCGGCATCAGTTGCATCGGCCGGCAGAGGCTTGTTGCTGCGCTCTTTCAGTTTACTGTCAACGATGTGGTTACCGGCAGCGCGACCAAATACAACCAAGTCCAGCAGCGAGTTAGTACCAAGACGATTTGCGCCATGCACTGACACGCAAGCACATTCGCCAATCGCATACAGGCCATTCACGATAGCGTTAGGAATGCCGTTCTTTGGCACAACAACCTGACCGTAAACGTTAGTCGGAATACCACCCATTTGATAATGGATAGTCGGCACGACCGGGATAGGCTCTTTAAGTGCATCGACGTTGGCGAATTTATGACCAATTTCCAGAATCGACGGCAGACGTTTCTTGATGGTCTCGGCACCGATATGGCGCAGATCCAGCATGACGTGATCCTTGTTTGGACCACAACCACGGCCCTCTTTGATTTCCTGATCCATCGAACGCGAAACGAAGTCACGCGGTGCCAAGTCCTTCAGCGTTGGCGCATAACGTTCCATGAAACGCTCGCCGTTGGCATTGATCAAAATACCGCCCTCGCCGCGCACGCCTTCAGTAATCAGCACGCCTGCGCCAGCTACGCCAGTTGGGTGGAACTGCCAGAATTCCATATCTTCCAACGGAATACCAGCGCGTGCCGCCATACCCATACCGTCGCCAGTATTAATAAACGCATTAGTTGACGCAGCCCAGATACGACCAGCGCCGCCGGTTGCCATGACAGTGGTTTTGGCTTCCAGCATCATGATCTCGCCAGTTTCCATTTCCAGCGCAAGAACGCCGAGTACATCGCCGTCAGCATCGCGCACCAGATCGATTGCCATCCACTCAACGAAAAAATGCGTCTTGGCGCGAACGTTGCGTTGATACAGTGTGTGCAATAAAGCATGACCAGTACGGTCAGCTGCTGCGCAAGCACGTGCCACCGGCTTTTCACCGAAATTGGCTGAATGACCACCGAAAGGACGCTGATAAATAGTGCCATCGGCGTTACGGTCAAATGGCATACCCAGATGTTCTAATTCGTACACGGCTTTCGCCGCTTCACGACACATGAATTCGATTGCGTCCTGGTCACCCAGATAATCTGAACCCTTGACCGTGTCAAACATGTGCCAGTACCAATTGTCCTCGGACATATTTCCCAGCGATGCACCGATACCACCTTGTGCTGCAACAGTGTGCGAACGGGTAGGAAATACCTTAGACAAAACGGCGACATTTAAACCAGCTTCCGCTAACTGTAGCGAAGCACGCATACCGGAACCACCGGCACCAACGATTACCGCATCAAAGCGGCGTGTAGGAATTGTGGATTTGATAGCTGCCACGATTACACTCTCCACAAAATCTGCGCCGCCCATCCGGCACAACCGACTAGCCACAAAATTGTGGCAACTTGCAATACCAGCCGCAAAGCGACCGGTTTAACGTAATCCATCCAGATATCGCGCACACCAACCCATGCGTGATAAAACAGCGCCATTAAGGCAACGAAGGTCGCCAACTTGAACCACTGATGTGCAAATAATCCAGCCCAACCTTGGTAGCTGAAATCACTCGCAGTCAAAAAGGAAATCAATAAGATAACGGTGTACAGCGCCATGACAACAGCTGTAGCGCGTTGCGCGAGCCAATCGCGCAGACCGTAATGTGCGCCGACGATCAGGCGCTTTGAACCGATATTATTATTAGCCATTTAGAATGCTCCGAACAATTTCAATGCAACTAGCAAAGCTAGTGGCAAACTTACAGCAAATACGCCGACTGCTGATTTACGTGCGCTATCTTTATCCAGGCCGATATGGTTATCCATGATCAAGTGGCGAATGCCAGCGCAGAAATGATGCAGATAAGCCCATGAAAGCGCAAGAATGATCAGTTTGACTAACCAGTTGGAAGTAATGCCTCTAAAATATTCGAACGAAGTTTCGGATACGAGACTGGTGTCGAGCAGAAAGAGAATGAAAGGCAGCAGCAAAAACATCAGCAAGCCACTAATTCGGTGCAGAATCGAGACAAAACCTGCCAGTGGCAAGCGATAACCGATTAGTTGATTAAGATTTATATTTCGAAATTGTGGCCGCTGATTTTTTTCGGCTTCGGCTTCAGACATACAGGGTTCTCCTCAGTTTTAAAACAATCACGCAATTTTCGCTTATTTTTGTGCAGCACACCAATAGTTATTCGGAATTCCACTGAATTACTATTTTTCGAGTAGATTTCTACAGCCAAATTCCACTATCCGCACACATAAATCAGGTTTTGCCGAGATAATCGCTTGCGCACCTCGGCTTGACCCATTGCACTCCATTAATCGCTAACTTAACTCGTTCTGGTAATGATGATGCTCCGTCACGTACAGTCCACGTCGCACTTCTACAGGCTTATCGCCGTATGTAAACGAGACTCTCTCGACACTCAAAAGCGGCGATAAAGGTCGCACGCTTAATAACTCCGCCACTTCGTCATCGGCACTTGCCGCACGGATTTGTTCGGTCGCGCGAATCATGCGCGTCCCAAACTCCGTCTCAAACAGCCCATACATAGGCCCGCGATACTCAACCAAACGTTCGAGCGTCAAACCTTTGAATATAACGCCGGGCAACCATAACTCTTCGAGAATGGTCGGTGCGCCCTCGAACGACATAACGCGCTTGACGAATACTACAGAATCGCCGGATTTCATGCCGAGCAAGCGCGCAATTTCCGCCGGAGCACGTAAACGTTTCAACTCAATAACGCGCTTTTCAGCGGGTTTCGGTTGACTATCATCTGGCATTAGGCGTAAAAATCTGAACTGAGTCTGATCCTCATGATGCGTCGCAACAAAAGTACCTTTACCTTGACGCCGAATGACTAAATTTTCAGCAGCCAGCTCATCAATTGCTTTTCGAACGGTTCCCTGGCTAACCTTGAAACGGTTACCCAACTCTACTTCGCTAGGAATTAATTCGCCCGGTTTCCATTCGCCAGATTGCAGACGCTGCATGATGAGCGCTTTGATCTGTTGATAGAGGGGGCTAAAGGTGGGGGATATTCCAGCGACAGCAGCGCTGCCGGGGGTGGCTGGATCACTGCTAATCATATTCGATGGTGTGGAACTCATAATTCAGGATTTCAACACAAAACACACCTTGTAGTCCAGTACAAAATACGCAATTAATATGTCTTATATAAGATATAAGATAGTCATTGACAGAGTTATCATGCGCGCCTACACTCGCGGAAAACACCTAATTGTCATGGCATCGACTGAAGATTGCTTGCATAATTTCGCATGCGTCAATGTACGACAAATAGTACTGCCGTAAGACTCGGCCCATAATCTGTATGGTTATTGTGCTGCATCAGGATAGTTAGCTAGTAACCAGAATTCTCGCTAAAACAAACTGACGCACGCTGTTTTCGACGGTATCATTAGAGGTTTCAAGCAGTACAGATATCGCTTTTCATCACCACTCTGGAGATTCAACATGGCTAAAACCCCAATGCGTGTTGCCGTAACCGGCGCCGCTGGTCAAATCGGTTATTCCCTATTATTCCGCATTGCCAATGGCGACTTGCTCGGCAAAGACCAACCGGTTATTTTGCAATTGCTGGAAATTCCTGACGAAAAAGCCCAAAAAGCATTAAAGGGCGTCATCATGGAAATCGACGATTGCGCATTCCCATTACTGGCTGGCGTTACTGCTCACAGCGACCCACTGACAGCATTCAAAGATATCGACGTAGCCCTGTTGGTTGGCGCACGTCCTCGCGGTCCAGGAATGGAACGTAAAGACCTGCTAGAAGCCAATGCGCAAATCTTTACCGTTCAAGGTAAAGCACTTGATGCTGTCGCATCACGCAATGTCAAAGTATTGGTAGTCGGCAATCCAGCTAATACCAACGCTTATATCGCGATGAAATCGGCACCTAACCTGCCAGCGAAAAACTTCACTGCGATGCTGCGCCTGGATCACAACCGTGCTTTGTCGCAAGTCGCGGCAAAATCCGGCAAGCCAGTAGCCTCGATCGAAAAAATGTTCGTATGGGGCAATCACTCGCCAACTATGTACGCCGACTATCGCTATGCGACAGTGGACGGACAATCGGTTAAAGACTTGATCAACGATCACGAGTGGAACAAAGATGTATTCCTGCCAACCGTTGGTAAACGCGGCGCAGCAATCATCGAAGCACGTGGCCTGTCTTCCGCAGCATCGGCAGCTAACGCTGCAATCGATCACGTGCGTGACTGGGTCTTGGGCACAAATGGCAAGTGGACTACTATGGGCGTTCCATCGGATGGTTCATACGGTATTCCTGAAGGAACTATCTTCGGTTTCCCTGTTACAACCGAAAACGGCGAATACAAAATCGTTCAAGGTTTGGAAATCGACGCATTCTCGCAAGAACGTATCAACGTAACGTTGAACGAACTGTTGGAAGAGCGTGAAGGCGTGAAACATTTGGTTGGTTAATTCCAGCTACAAACGTGCGAATCATTTACATAAAATAAATGATTCGCACGCTGCGTGAATAAAAACTGATGCAAACAGTGGGTGTTCCGGCCATGTTTGTGTCAGTTGATTGTATAGATTCAGGCAACACTCATAATTCAAGCCCATTCAAGTCAAGCTAAGCCGTATGCACCCTACCGAGGTTTTATTCCTAGGCAAGCAACCACCGGTCTCCCTTCCGGTTTGCGATCACTATGCAGGTGCCGAAAAGCTCATGCGTAAGTCGGTCGTTCTTCAACAAGAACTGGGCCCTGTATTCGATATTACTTTTGACTGCGAAGATGGCGCTGCTGCTGGCAACGAAGCCACACATGCGCAACTTGTCTCTGCCGTTATCGCTAGCGAAGACAATCGATTTAATCGTATCGGTGCACGCGTTCATGATCTAAGCAGCAGTTTTTTCGAACAAGATGTAGAAATTATTTGTCGCACCGCAGCGACGCGCCTCGCTTATCTGATGCTGCCGAAGGCAGAAGGCGTGGCAGATGTCAGCGCCGCCATTGACCTTATCAATCACCACTCCAGTCTGGCTGGGCGTCAGGCGCTGCCGGTACATGTTCTTATCGAAACACACGGCGCGCTGACTGATGTAGCCGCAATCGCCGCGTTACCACAGGTCGAATCACTCTCATTCGGGATCATGGATTTTGTGTCCGCCCACTATGGTGCGATTCCGAGTGCTGCCATGCGCTCGCCCGGGCAATTCACGCATCCCCTAGTCACCCGCGCCAAGCTCAACATTGCAGCCGCCTGTCACGCGCATGGCAAAACGCCTTCGCATAACGTCACGACTGAAATTCACGACAGCGCTGTCATTGCTGAAGATGCGCTTCGTGCCAAGACGGAATTCGGTTATACGCGGATGTGGAGTATTCACCCTTCGCAGATCAGGCACATTTTGAACGCATTTTCACCGACTCAGTCAGAAGTGAGCGAAGCGGCTCACATTTTACTGGCTGCCCAAAAGGCAGCCTGGGGTCCTATCCAATACCACGGCAATTTGCATGATCGCGCTAGTTACCGTTATTACTGGACCGTTTTGCAGCGAGCGAGAGGCAATGGCATCGTACTGCCCTCCCCCGCGAATGCATTATTTTCTAACTAAACGTTGCGCTTTGTCCATGTAACCAATATCGTAGCGCGCCTTTGACCTAATTAACCGCTCAAACTACCAGCGTAAACATATGAAAAAAACTCTCTCTATCCTTAGCCTGTTGTGCGCAAGTTTGCTGATGACTGCACCATTGGCATCGATCGCACAAACTACCACCGGCCAACCAGCGACGACAAAGAAAGTCGTCAAGAAAAAAGTCACCAAAAAGAATACTGGCAAAAAAGCGCTGCCGGCTGTTGAAGCAGATGACGGCGAAGATGAAGGCACGCCAGACATCAAAACCTCAGTTGCGATTGATTACAACTGCGAACTCGGTAACAAACTAACGATTTATCGCAATGCTGAAGACGCCAAACATATCGCGCTGCGTTGGGGTAAGACACTGCATCGTCTCACCAAAGTCGTTACGACAACAGGTGCCGATCGTTTTGAAAATCGCAAATATGGTCTGGTATGGATCGGTATTCCGGCCAAAGGCATGTTGCTTGACTCAAAACAAGGCCATCAACTTGCCAACGAATGTAAATCGCCCGAGCAGACTGGATCTTCTGCAGTTGCACCTGCCGCGAGTCTGATAGCCGAACCAGCCCACGGTTAATCGTAGGCTAGTCGAAAAAGCTGCCGTATAGCCGATTAGTTTTGGTCGGCTATACGCTGGCATGAGCTATGCATGTAGTTGTTAGATTGGCAGCACCGGATTTTCGGCACCCTTTTGGGTATCTGAAAATGCGAAAAGGATGGTAAATAGCGATGTTTTTAAAGCGCATCTGCACTGGTTGCGATTCAAAAACCGACGCCGGTTACCCACCGAAGTACTACAAAAAAAAGTATCAAAGTACCGTTTTTACTCGAATTGTAATTTAAGGAGAAATCATGTCCCGCAACACGTTGAACACGCTCAAGGAATTTAAGATTTCCGAGACAAAGAAAGGCAAATTTTATTCTCTGCCTGCGCTAGAAAAAAAACTCGGCATCAACATTTCACGCCTGCCTGTATCGATCCGTATCGTGCTGGAATCAGTGCTACGTAACTGTGATGGCAAGAAAGTAACCGAAGAGCACGTCAAGCAACTCGCCGCCTGGAGCGCAACAGGTGCCCGCACTGACGAAATTCCTTTCGTAGTTTCTCGCGTAGTTCTACAAGATTTCACCGGCGTCCCACTGCTGGCCGACCTGGCAGCAATGCGTAACGTCGCAGCACAACTCGGCAAAGATCCAAAGAACATCGAGCCGCTAGTACCGGTTGATCTGGTCGTCGACCACTCAGTTCAAATCGATCATTTCCGTGAAAAGAAAGCACTCGACCTAAACATGAAACTGGAATTTCAGCGCAATAACGAGCGCTATCAGTTCATGAAATGGGGCATGCAGGCATTTG
Source organism: Glaciimonas sp. PCH181 (assembly GCF_003056055.1). Taxonomy (NCBI): domain Bacteria; kingdom Pseudomonadati; phylum Pseudomonadota; class Betaproteobacteria; order Burkholderiales; family Oxalobacteraceae; genus Glaciimonas; species Glaciimonas sp. PCH181. The sequence goes on along the minus strand of NZ_PYFP01000001.1, from coordinate 744,911 downwards.
ATACATTCGGCGTAGTTCCTCCTGGCTTCGGTATCGTCCATCAAGTCAATCTGGAATACCTTGCACGTGGCGTACACAAAAAAGGCGATGTTTTCTACCCTGATACATTAGTCGGCACGGATTCGCACACCACGATGATTAACGGTATCGGCGTAGTCGGCTGGGGCGTTGGTGGTATTGAAGCAGAAGCCGGTATGCTGGGACAACCGGTTTATTTCCTGACACCGGACGTTGTCGGCGTCAATCTGACAGGCCAATTGCGTGAAGGCGTCACCGCAACTGACTTGGTCCTGACGATCACTGAGCTGCTGCGTAAAGCCAAAGTTGTTGGCAAATTTGTTGAGTTCTTCGGCGAAGGCACTGCATCGCTGAGCCTTACTGATCGCGCAACTATCGCGAACATGGCACCAGAATACGGCGCAACAATGGGCTTCTTCCCAGTCGACGAAGCAACCATCGACTACTTCAAGGGCACTGGCCGCAGCAAGGCAGAAATCTCTGCTTTCGAAGGCTATTTCCGCGCACAAAAATTGTTCGGCATTCCAAAAGAAGGCGACATCGATTACACCACAGTTATCGCACTCGATTTGGGCACAGTTGCACCATCATTAGCAGGTCCGAAGCGTCCACAAGATCGTATCGAAATCGGCAATGTAAAAAACAACTTCGCTGAATTATTCAGCAAGTCGGCAGCAGAAAGCGGCTTCAACAAAAAAGCTGAAGATCTGGATGCAAAATACGTTGATGCGAACGGCGTCGGCGTCATGAACGGTGACGTTTTGATCGCTGCGATCACATCTTGCACCAACACATCCAATCCAAGCGTCATGCTAGCTGCTGGTTTGCTCGCTAAAAAAGCGGTTGAAGCTGGCCTCAAAGTATCGCCACATATCAAAACTTCGCTGGCCCCTGGCTCACGCGTTGTTACCGAATACCTGACTGCAGCCGGTTTGCTGCCGTACCTGGAAAAACTCGGCTTCGGCGTCACTGCCTACGGTTGCACCACCTGTATCGGTAACGCTGGCGATCTGACACCATCAATGAACGAAGCCATCGTCAAGAACGACATCGTCGCTTCGGCCATTCTGTCTGGTAACCGCAATTTTGAAGCACGGATCCATCCGAATATTCGCTCTAACTTCCTGGCATCGCCGCCGCTAGTCGTCGCATACGCCATCGCTGGCAATATGACGCGCGATCTGATGACTGAGCCAGTTGGTCGTGGTAAAGGCAAAGATGGCAAAGCCAAGGATATCTATCTGGGCGACATCTGGCCAACTTCGCAAGAAGTCGCCAAGCTGATGAAATTCGCGATGAATGCCAAGACGTTCAAGGCAAACTATGCGGATGTCAAAGGCGCGCCGGGCAAATTGTGGGAAGGCATCAAGGGCGTAGCCCAAGGTCAGGTTTATGATTGGCCAACTTCGACTTACATTGCTGAACCGCCATTCTTCCAAGACTTTACGATGGAACCAAAACCGGCTGCTACTGGCATTACCGGCGCGCGCGCGCTAGGCGTATTTGGCGACTCGATCACTACCGACCATATCTCACCAGCCGGTGCGATTAAAGAATCCAGCCCAGCTGGTAAATGGTTGGCAGAAAACGGCGTGTTGAAGGCTGACTTCAACTCCTACGGCTCACGTCGTGGTAATCATGAAATCATGATGCGCGGCACTTTCGCCAATGTACGTATCAAAAACTTGATGATCCCGGCAACGCCTGACGGCTCACGTGTTGAAGGCGGCATCACGCTGCATCAGCCAGCAGCTGCAGAAATGTCAATTTACGATGCAGCAATGCAATACGTAAAAGACGGCGTTCCAACCATGGTCTTTGCTGGTGAAGAGTACGGTACAGGTTCGTCACGTGACTGGGCAGCCAAAGGCACACAATTGCTAGGCGTAAAAGCAGTTTTTGCCCGTTCCTTTGAGCGTATTCACCGTTCGAATCTGGTCGGTATGGGCGTATTGCCACTACAGTTCATCGGTACAGATAGCGTTGATACACTTGGCATCACTGGTAATGAAACCTTTGACCTCAAAGGTATCGACGGTGAAATCAAGCCACAACAAGATGCTATATTGGTAATCCATCGTGCCGACGGCGAAACCAAAGAAGTGAAGGTTCTGCTGCGTATCGATACACCAATCGAAGTCGATTACTACAAACATGGCGGTATCCTGCCATTCGTGCTGCGTCAGTTACTTGCGGCATAAATCGTCGTCTAATGCAGTGTTTGCACTATAGAAAGCATTAAAAACTGTAGCGCATTGCGCCGCTAATCAAACGCCGGACTATTTACTTAGTCCGGCGTTTTTTTTTGTTCCCTGCATCCACTAGTCCACTACAATACAATTATTCGACCTGGCAGTCATTTGCCCCATTCAATTCGTCAAGCTCCAAATACCATCATGCGCCGTCCGTCTAAAACACCACGCAAGTTCTCCACCGACAGCCACCGACTGACTGAATTGGCACAAGCCCTCGTTCTCGCTTCCAGCCGTATGGAGCAGCGCGCCTGGGAACACGAACTAGATATCCATCTCAACAAACTACTCAAAAGCCATCATCAAGAACCCATCGATAGCGCACTAGAGCAATTATTCCCAGATCAGGCCGACGCTTACGATGCCTTAATGGACGCAGTTGAAGCCTGTAGCGAATCTTCAACTATCGAACACGATGGTGTGAGTTACGACACGTTATTAATAGCGATGCCGATATTAGCCTGGACGCGGTTTTCAATTGCGGCCGGTGCGATCCCGCCAGACATGATCGCCACGCTCAGCAGCCATTTGCACGCCCATATTTTGGCACCGGATGTCCGGGTGGCATTAAGCCCGACTTTATACGCCATTGATCAGTTGCCGCGCTCCCATGCCGATACCTACACATTAATGCACCGTATGACCATCGCGGTGTTAACCGGCAACGCCGTATCCTCTGCACCCAACGCACCTGAAACCGCACCCTTTTTAGCCGATACCCGCTATCTATTAGCAACGCTAGTCGTGCCGAGTGGGCGCCCATTATTTTGCTGGCAACCCGGTGCAGCAACTACCGTCAGTAACGCAAGTAGCGCCATGAAAAAAGCCATCGCGCTCGAACATTGGCAAGCACAGGTAACCCCGAACGTCAGTCGGTTGTTACCCGGTTGCGGTATCGACCTGCTATTGCCCGAAGCCTATTTTGTCGCCTGTAGAGAAGGCGACAAACAAATTCGTCCAGTCTCTTTGCGTGCGGCCAGCTACTACCTTGCCACCACGCTAGAAATTGAAAGCAAAGACTTGCATGTGACTATCGGACGATTCAGTGAACAACCAGAAAGTAATCGGGTCGATGAATATCGAATAGGTTTTTCCGTCGGACAAACTCCTGACATCATTTATGGCGTTGTCTGGCCGCTGTATGGACAAGAAGAAGCAACTGAAGAAGTCACAAGCGTGGTTGCAACTGACACAGAAACCCAAACACCGTTAGAGCAAATTCTACTATTGCTACGCGAATGCGGGATCAACGACATACAGCGCCATGATGAACTGTTTGCGATGGAATTTTGCGACGACTGCGGCTCACCGTTTTACGCAGATCCCGAAGGTGAACTGGTTCACCCTGAAATGCCGGAAGATACGCCGCCAAGCGGATCAGCACATTTTCATTAACGTTTTTTATGCAGAAATAGATGCGAGTCAGCCGCGCAGTGGCATTAAATAAGGCCGTTGAAAGTAGCGCTGAAGACACGATTGCAGAGAATCGAAATAGTATTATCGGCAATAGAAGTGGGATTCCAAAATAGAAAATGCCGCGCTCAGTCAGACTAAGCGCGGCATTTTTTTGCATGGATTATGTCAGGCAGATATTACTCAAATGCTTTCAGAATAGGCTGCAAAATCGCAGCTCCCAATCGCGCACTCCGCGCGCCATTCCAACCGGTTTGGGCATTCGGCAAATTCGCATTATCTTTAAAAGGCAATTCCAGCGTCAGCGATAAACATTGAAAAGTGTGGCCTACATATTTGGAAGCCAGCTTCAATACATCGGCACTATACTTCCCAGCGTGATAGCCGTATTTACTTTGGAAATCCGGACTAGCACTTTCAAAATTTGCGATAAATTTATTCTGTTCAACTGCCTGTTCAGCCGTAAATCCGTCCAGCATCTCCGAACCTGCCACAAAGTTATAAGGCAATGCCTCATCCCCATGCACGTCAAGAAATAGATCGCAGCCAATTACGTGCATCTTGTTCTTCACCAGAAAAACCTCTGGGCTTGTTTCCAACGACGGCGTCATCCATTCCCGATTTAAGTTAGCACCGGCCGCATTGGTCCGCAGATTGCCACGCGCCGCGCCATCGGGATTCATATTCGGTACCACGTAAAATACCGTGTTCTGCAACACCTGCGTAGCAATCGGATTAGCCTCATCCAATAAAGCATCCACCATCCCCTCCACAAACCACTCCGCCATGGTTTCGCCCGGATGCTGACGTGCGATCACCCATACTTTTTTAGCCGCAGACGGATTTCCAATCACCATCAAATTCAAATCGCGACCGTCAACTGTATTGCCTAGATCCTCAATCGCGACGCGTGACGACTGCCCTGCGCGTCCCAATAAACCCAGATGCCGCTCCCAAGTGTAAGGCTCAAAATAAGCGTAATACACGCTATCGCACTCAGGCTTATGGGATATCCTCAGGACCTGTCCATCATAAGTAGTAGGAACGCGAAACCAGGTCTCACGGTCGTAACTCGCCACTGCCTGATAATCCTTCCATCCATTTGTATACGTCGCCTGACCAGCGTTCATCAAGCTAATATTGCAAGCCTCTCCCCGTGCGCCCTGCAAACGAAAATAAAACCACTGCGTAAAATCCGCATGCGAATCGCTGCGTATATTCAGTTCGATTTGTTGCGGCTGATCTGCACGCAAAACAACGATGGCACCACCATCAAAATGCTGGCTGATTTTTATGGGCATAGGATGATTAAAAGAATTGGCAATCACAACTTCGGCGAAAAATAAGACAGAAGTCATAACGTCATTTAAATGATTTTTTTCACAATCCAAGTGGATTAAAAGCGCTTTTGCGCTGCTATAATAGCAGGCTAGTCGGGGCGTAGCGCAGCCTGGTAGCGTACTTGGATGGGGTCCAAGGGGTCGAGTGTTCGAATCACTCCGTCCCGACCAATAGAATCAAAGGGTTAGCTTAAAACCTGTATGTAAACGCAGCACTGTATATTATACAAACGTATAATATACAGTGCTGTTTTTCCATTTTGCGCCGTTTTAAGACATTCAATGCGCCATTAAAAAATGGCCAATTCTCTCCGCATTAAATTCCGACCTTTTTTCACTCCTCCCATATTTACCGTTGCGACTGCAGACAATTTGCGCGATCAGATTGTGCGAGAGTTTTCATTCAAATCATTTGGTCACAATTGGTTGGCCAACGCCGTCGGCTTCTACCACTAAGACTGCGCCCACCTGGGTATGAAACGCACACCACTATTTGAATGGGATTGTTACGGCCTGACGCTGGTTGTTCTCGCTTTCGTGCTGACCGTTTTGGTGTCGGCGTTAGCGTACAAATATATTGAGATTGCGTTGTCTAATAAGCTGAAGAAATTTCTTTTGGAAAGCTTTAAACACACCAACCGAAGTCCGACTGCAGTAAGAACTGGTTAAGTTGACAAGATCATACGCACGTCGATTGCCACTAAAACTTGTCGTCCAAGCCATTTACCCTCGCTCGATTCAAACAACATGACTTGATTTAGAGTCAAAAGTGAACTAATATAGATCCATTCTGAGAAATTACAAAAAACCTTTTACCAAGTATATTAAAAAAGCGCATACGGCGCTGCAAATGGCAATTGAGGACGCTGTTGACGAGGTTTGTGATGATCCAGAAAGCGGCGTCCCGAAAACCGGCGACCTAACAGGAATTTGGGTTTATAAATTCACATTCAATCGTCAGGAATATTTGATGGCGTATAGGCCGCCTACGGATCAGAAACAGCGGCAAAGCACTGAGATTGAAATACTGATAATTGATTTTTACCAGTTGGGCGTCCATGAAAATTTTTATGATGAGCTCAAACGGTATTTGAAGTCCGAGAGGAAATAACATGCGCACAATGACTGCAGAACAACTTTTTGATGATCTTAAAACCATGCCTGTAAATGAGCGTTCTCGCTTTTTTACATTGCTGACTTCCAATGCATTTGGCGATGAAAATGCCACCCATGAACAAGTGTTCGGTCACTTGGCAACTGCCGAGTTAACGGCTCAAGAAGCTGCCGAATACTTGGAAGTCTCAATGTCGACATTTCGACGTTACGTGAGCGATGGCAAGATCAAAGCGAGTAGCGAACTGGGACGGAATCAACTTTATGCTGCTAGCGAATTGAAAATGTTCAAACGGGCGCTGAAAGAGGTAAAGCGCTCAGCTAGGAAATAAGAAAAATCGTTGGGCGTCGCCAATTATTAACTACATTGGCATAATTATATGTGATCGCCGACGTACGTATTTGAGGACTTTGATGTGGTACTGGTAACTACGAAGTCTTGTGCTGACTTCATTCGTGCCAGCTTCAAAGACAAACCAAATACCGCTCGTAAGTACGGTGGATTGATGCACAAGCTCTTCAAATTCGCGATTTCGGAACTGGGGCTTCGCGAGGATAATCCAATCACCCAGCTCGACTTATCCGATTATGCAGTTAAACGTCGAACCATCCTGCCCACCCATACGCAAATCGCTGCTATCCGTGCGGCCAGCCTGATTGGTGCCAAGATGCCCCCTATCTCTAGCGGGCCAACATTTTGCTGCTTGGTGGATATGTCTTATCTTTGTTGGCAACGTGCCATCGATATACGCACGTTAAAAGAGACGTGAGTCACAGATAGCGTGAGGCATCCATACGGTCATGCAGAATACGAATTACGGCGATACCGTAGTTCGTGATGCGAAAATAGATCACGTGATGCTCGACACCTTGACGACGATAGCCGGGCCGGATGTGGTCACATGATGGAGCTGTTTTGGGCGTTTGAGCCAGAACTTCAAAGACATCTACCAACATGTCTGTATAGCGATTGGCTTGATCTACGCCCCAGTGCTGAAAGGTATAAGCCCAGATTCCCTCAAGATCTTGTTCAGCTGCGGGAGTAAGCCGATACTCAGCCATGTGTCGTTAACATGCGCTGCTTGAATGCTGCGGCATCGAATGATCTTGGCTCACCGCTGTCTTCGCCGTCAATCAGATCGGCACGTATGGCCTCGACATGAACGCTTCGTTCTTGTTCACGTCGGATTAAGTCACGGATGTACTCGCTGTCATTGGTATAGCCGCCAGCGGCTATCTGAGACTTAATCCAGCCGTCTTGCGTATCGGTCAAAGTGATGGTCTTGCGTATAGTTCCCATGTCATCTCCCAAGTTAAGCTTCAATAGTATGATTAGTTCATACTATTGAAGCATTATCGCGCAAAACCGTGCATCTTGTCAGTTCTATTGATTTGCCACCCTCGGGACCAAAGTTAGCGAGTCCCATCCGCTTTCAAAGTGACTTATTGATGGGTAATTTTTATATTTCTCTCACCCGTCTGCCCAAAAATTTGCGGCAATTTTTTAAACTTTTCGTGTGCACAGAAAAATGGCGAGTGACCGAAGCCCCCGCCAGTCACCTATTGAAAAGGTTTACCGATCCCTCAGTTCTAAATAGCCGTTATCACGCCGTCTGTGAAATATATGTAGCCACCACTTGAATAAACCCACTGCTCTCGAACACTATCGGCTGTCGTAGTCCGGCTTATATGTGCAGGTGCAACCCATGAAGAAGCCGGTATATTTGCTGCCGTAATTCCGATGCTGACTCCTTCTTTTTTCGGCCCTGCTTTTTTTGCTAACTGAGCTTTTAGCTTTTTGGGTTCCGATTCGGAAACATACTTGATACTTGAATTTTCCTTTCGGCCCTGGAAAGGTGTCCAAGCCTTGCATCCTTGAAACGCTGCAACTGATCACCAATCACTAACGCCTCCTTACCATCCATAAATCTAATTTTGAAAATAGTAGTATGGAATCGAAGGGGTGGTAAGTTCGAATCTTACCGTCCCGACCAATAGAATTAAAGACTTAGGTCAATCAGCGGCTGTGTATCAGGGCATGAAGTTTCTTCGAACCGTAAAAACCAAACATATCCGCGTTAAATATTCTCGCTTGCTAATGTAATACGTCGCCTGCCGTCTGCGGTAGAGCGACGAAGAAAACGATTTAACCAGCCCAGCTTTTACCGCAAATACGGCAAAACACGTTTAACTATATCAAGGTAAGCTTTCGCCTCGCCGCACAACCACGCTTCAACGGAGGCGAGCGGACCTTGGACACTGCCTTCTGTGACAAAGAAATAGCCGGCTCCCGATGGTACGCAGATGCCAAACAAATCAACAAGGCGGCCGCTCATCAGATCGTCCAAAACTAGCGCTGCTCGCCCCATCGCTACACCTTGCCCATTTACCGCGCCGGCTTGCGCTAATTGCGATAGATTGAAATGGCGTCCTGATGCCAGATCGGGGCTGCTGACGCCAACTTGTTCCAGCCAATACTCCCATTCCTCAAACTCTGAAGCTCCCTCCCAAGGACTGGAGTCGTGAAGTAGCCATTCTGGGCGCAGGTCAGACGGTGATATTAGCTCTGGATGTTCTTTAATAAATTCAGGGCTGGCGACTGGTAGTAACCATTCGTCTAAAAATTTGCGCGCTTCTAAATCGGTGTAGCGTCCCAGGTCATAGCGCACCGCCGCGTCCAATCCTTCCCGGACTAGTCTGGAGCGATCCAGGCCGTGAAACTCGCCGTGTATCTTGAGATGTATTGTTGCGTGTTGACGGAAGAAATTATTTAACTTGGGAATCAACCATCCCATCGCGAAGGAAGGAGAGCAGCTTAACGAAACGTCGTGACGATCTTCGGTTCGACGTAGTTGGATTAGTGTGGCATCAAGCGCCCTGAACGCATCACGCGCTACGGCGTAAAGCCGCTCCCCTTCTGGCGTGAGTGTCAGCGATCGGGGGCCACGAATGAATAGAGGTCGCCGCAGGGCATTTTCCAGCGATTTAACTTGTTGGCTAATGGCACCCTGCGATACGCAAAGCTCGGCAGCGGCACGTGTGAAGTTCCCATGCCGTGCTGCCGCATCAAAACTCCGCAGCCACACCATCATTGACGACGAAAGCATGTCATATTCCTAGCAATTCTTGTATTGCGCATTATAACCACCAGCTTCCGCCGTCATGACCTGCTGTGTGGTCAATTTTTTTGCAGTAGTCGCCGAAAGCCTTGATACTAAAAGGTCACAATGATACAAGTTCTATTGAACAGCCAACGTCTGACCGGAAAGCCTACCCTCCTTCATTGCTCAGCGCTTCGGTATGACGCGCCTCCCATTTGCCAGATAACTTTCATATTCCGCAGTCGGCACCATTCCACCGCCGGTAGCCCAAATGAGATGGTTTGCATTTGACCAGGCCGTATCGCTTAGACCCAATCGCTCTCGATATCCTTGTTTCTCGGAAAGAACGCGGCTAAACCCCGCTGCACCTGCTAGCGCTGATGGTTCCAACTGTAAATGCTCCGTCTTTTGCATCAGGTAAAGGAGCGAAAACATTTCATCGTCGGTAAGGGTGTAATAGCCGTCAATCATCCGTTGCATCGCAGTGCCTACGAATCCTGATGGACGACCGACAGCCAGTCCATCCGCAGCGGTATGATTGGTGATGCCAAAATCCTGCACGGCCAGTTTATCGTGCAAGCCGGTATACACGCCCATCAGCATGCAGGGCGACTGTGTCGGTTCTGCGAATATGCAATGCACGTGATCACCAAATGCCAACTTCAATCCAAAGGTGATTCCCCCGGGGCCGCCGCCCACGCCACAAGGCAAATAAACAAACAAAGGATGTTCGGCATCCACACGGATCGCAGCTTCGACAAATTGCGCCTTCAGACGCTCGCCAGCAACAGCGTAACCAAGAAACAGCGTCATCGAGTTCTCGTCGTCGACGAAATGACAAAGTGGATCACTTTCGGCGTTTTTCCGGCCTTGCTCGACCGCTTGGCCATAGTCTCCGGCGTGTTCAACAACGACCACGCCATGCGAGCGTAATTTATCCTTTTTCCATTGGCGGGCATCGGATGACATATGTACCGTGGCTTCAAAACCGAGCTTGGCCGCCATGATACCGATCGACATCCCCAAATTACCGGTCGAACCAACCGCAATTTTATGTCGACTGAAGAGCGCACGACAAGCTGCTTGATTGAGCAAGCGATAGTCATCTGTCGTCTTCAGCAAGCCTTCTTGCAGAGCCAGTTTTTCAGCATAAAAAAGGACTTCATAAATACCTCCACGCGCCTTGACAGAACCGGCTATCGGAAGGTGGCTGTCCTTCTTTAATAACAACGAGACCGGATGGCTAATCCCGGTTATTTTTTGTACCTCCCGTGAGAATGCATCCACCCGAATTAACTCCGATTCGATCACGCCATTGGTTTTTGTAACCTCCGGAAAAACCTCCATCAAATACGGTGCAAATCGTTGAAGCCGCGCACTTGCATCGCTCACGTCAGCAGCAGTCAGCGGGATATCGTCAAGCGCTTGCGCTATAGGAGCAATCGCCGGATTGAACCATGCAATCGCTTCTCCTTTCATCAGAGGTTTTATTAACGGAAAAGCGGTAACCCAATCCGCTATCGTTTTGCCATATACCATTTCAACCACAACAAATTCCTCTGGTTAATGCAACAAGCATTGCTGTTGCGTCCACTTAACAATCGTTACAAGCGCTCTAGTAACCGCGCTGTTTATTAAACCAATCGTATTAATCCAACCGCGTCTATTAAGTATCAAACGGCATCAACCAAGCGTGCGCCGCAAGGCCTTAAAAAATAGCTCTGATTGCAGACGCTCTCCACTGCTCTGTCTAGCGACTTCCCTAGAGATTTCAAGCGACGCGGGATTCAGCGGCAGACCGGTAGAGCGGGCGATAACTTCCGACTCGCAAGCACGTTCCAGATAATACAAATCGTCGTAGGCGTAATCCAGTCGATCTCCGCAGACGACTATGCCGTGATTGCCCAAAAATCCTATATCGGCACCGTTCATTGCATTGGCAATGCGTTCACCTTCGGTATGATCCAGCGCAAGTCCGTTGTAATGGTGATCAACCATAACGCGCCCATGAAAACGCATCGCATTTTGGGATAAGGTAGTGTCGAGAGAACAGGCCCGCGTCAACGTCAGTGCTGTGGCATTTGGCATATGCGAATGCAGGACGCAATTCTTTTTCGTGATGCGATGAATCGCTGCATGAATGAACATCGCTGACGGTTCAATGTCGTAGCGACCCGCCAGGCGCTTGCCGTTGCTATCGACCATGACGATGTCATCGGCCTGCACTTCTTGCCACATTAATCCGCGTGGATTGAGCAGAAATTTATTCGGATCTTGCGGAAGCGCAACGCTGAAATGATTACAAACGCCCTCACCGAGGCCGTGATGCGCAGCTGCACGCAGCGCCAAAGCAAGGTCTTCTCTGAGAGAAGCGATGTGCGCTTCATGGAACAGCGCCATATCTATAGAAATCGTATTGTGCATTTTTACTCCAAAAAAACGTAGAACGATAAAGCTAAACTAATGGAAGAGGGCCGCAGTTTAGGAGCCGTATTCAGATTAACTGCTTACAGCAGGAGCAACGGTGGCGTGTTTCTCAGAGCCGAGTTCACCCATTGCTCTGAGGCGTAAGACCAGTACGATTACCAGTATTAATGTCGCCGCCAGGAAGTACAGGCCATAACTCAAGCTGCCGGTGTATTCCTTAATCAGACCGATCCCAAATGGACCGAGATAACCGCCAAGATTCCCGATTGAATTAATGACTGCCAAGCCTGCAGCAGCGCCCGTACCCACAAGAAACTGGCTTGGCAAAGTCCACAATACGGCGGACGCTGAATACATACCAAAGCCGGTCATACACAAAAATGTCAGTTGAAGCACCAGCGAATGGGATAGCGCCGCACCGACTAAACCAGCAGCTGCAAGCAATGTGCATACGATGATATGGCCATAGCGTTCGTTATACTTATCTGAACTTCTTGGAACAATTAGCAGACCAATGACACCGAATAAAAAGGGAATCGCAGACAAGAAGCCAGTCATTAAATCGGAGGAATTAAATCCCTTAACAAGCGTTGGAAGCCATAACGAAAGTCCGTAGATTGAAAGCGGAATCGGAACATAAGCGAAGGCCAACAATAATACGCGTGGGTTTTTCAGCGCACTCAGCGGGGAATGCGATTTCTCGACGATGATACCTGCCGCATCTTTTTCAATTTCCGCTTCCAGCCATTGCGCCTCGCGCGGCTCCAGCCATTTTGCATGGGATGGCGTTTCAGGCAGCAATTTCAGTGTCGGTAACGCAAGCAAGACCGCAGGCAAGCCGCACAGAATGAATACCCATTGCCATCCATGCATGCCTAACATGCCATTCATTCCCAGTATCGCTCCGGCTAGCGGGCCGCCAACCAACGGCGCAAGTGGTTGGGCAAAAAAGAAATAACCGTATATACGACCTCTGCGGCGCTTTGGATACCAGAGTGTCAGGTAGTACAGAACACCCGGATAAAAGCCCGCTTCGGCAGCGCCCAATAGAAATCGCAGGAGATAGAAAGACGTTGGTCCCTGTATCAGCGCCATTGCCATCGTAATCGCGCCCCACGTAACAATGATGCGCGCAAACCACCTCCGTGCGCCGACTTTTACAAGAATGACATTACTAGGAAGTTCGAAAATAATATAGCCCAGGAAAAATAGTCCTGCGCCGAAGCCATAAGCGGCATCGCTGATACCGACGTCTACATTCATGTAGAGCTTGGCAAATCCTAAAATCGACCGATCAATGTACGCTATCAAATACAGCAGAACCAAAAATGGTATCAGTCGCAGCGTCACGCGTTTGTATAGTTTGTCTTCATTCATCATAGCGGTTTTCCGATCCTTGCTCGTCCACTGTTACCCTCAAAAATAGGGAATCTGTTGGCCCGATCAAGTGCGGCTTTTATCTCCATCTGTTTATTTGCGCTCGGTTTGCGAGGGTGGTTTTTTAGACTTTTTACTGCCTGTGCTTATGGCTGGGAAAGACTTTTCACTTCAATGTCACGCGGCCAAAACGGTGAAGGACGGTGTTGCCAGCGCAAGGTCGCCAGATTTGCTGAAGAGGAACCGGCGCTATCCACCAGATACCAGGAACTGCCATCCTTCAACAAATTGCGGAAATTCATCCCATTTTTTAAAACAACGATAGCGAAATCGTCTGGGTTAATTCCCACCGCGCGAAATTGTTCGTCTGCATATTCGTAGGTGCCTTTGCTAGCCACCAGAATCCGTATCCCTTGAATGCCAAGAACCACTGTCGGTCCCATATCGCCCTGCACGCCTGCCGCAGGACCGGCGGCATACGTGAATTTGCCATTGTGCACATTGCAGACTTTGGCTCTTAATTTCAACGGCGCGCCGTGACGCGGATCCGCAGAAAAGCCAAGCGCTAGTTCGACCTCAGTACCAACGCCGCTTTCAATCGCCTTAGCTACCGCGTCCGGGTCCACCATGGAGACTGCGCATTTAATGTCAGATGCATGAGTCAGCAAGGCTGCCAGGACATAGGCGGAATCCCCAGTTGAGCCAGCGCCGACGCTGTCACCGGTATCTGCCAAAACAGCAGGCTTAACATGCGCTTGAATAGCTTTTTCTATTGCGTCTTGCACCGGTAATAGCGGCAACACAAATTCATCGCGCAACGCCCATAGCTTGTCGGCAATAACACGTGCAGTCCGTTCGGCCAGCGCTTCGCTGTCATGAGCGATCGCTAGCGCGACGTTGCCCGCTGCATCGTCGTCCAGCCAAGGCTGGCAGGTGAAATAGCTCGTCGATACAACTCCATCGTTTTCGCATCCTCGTGCAAACGCCTTTAACTTTGCCAGCGGAGCATTGCCCAATGTTGAACCACCAGGGACCGGAACCAACATGTCAAGACGCACCATGCGCATGACGGGCGAAAGTGTGCCGCGCAAGGTGCGGACCAATAAATCACCAGCCCGTTGTCCGGTGGTGTAGACATCATCATGTGGATAGTTTTCGTAGCCGACCAGAATGTTCGCCGCCTGCACCATCTTCGGCGTGACATTTGCATGCAGATCGAGACTGCACGCGATAATCGGCATCGAGCCGACAACCGAACGTATTGCCTCAAGTAGCTGACCTTCGCCGTCGGTGACGCCAGGGCTAATCATCGCGCCATGCAAGGCCAGATAGAGTCCATCAAATGGCCCCTGCTCGCGAATACCCTTCAAAATGGCGTCGACCGTTTCACGATAGAAATGCGGTTCTACAGTGCCACCAGAACCACCGTGCGCCAATAAAATGGGAATTAATTTTATGCCGCCGTCAGCCTTGAGCGCATCGACACCGCCGGAAATCGCCAGCGGATTACCGTCAATCAGGTCCCAGATTGCCTCGCCTTCTGCATAAAGACCAAACTCCGGTCGACCACACACTTTGGGCGAGAAACTGTTTCCCTCAAATTCAAAGCTCACCACTGCCACCCGCTTAATCTCTGATGTATTCACTTTCGTCTCTCTTATGTCAAAATTTGTTCGCAGATGTAGCTGCCGTTTGCCGCCCGTGAAATCGACTCTTGTCACGAACCGTTTTCACTAACCTGTAAAAAATCCCGCGATTAGTTTAAATGTTGACTGAAAACCAGACTGCGGCAAACTGTGTTTCCTGAAAAGACTATTTCTAGCGAGAATCAACGGCTACTTCAATGGGTGTGATTCTTGGGCCTCTACGTTTTTATCACAAGTCATTTATACTGCCCCAGCCATTAACCAAACTAATAGCTAACATCGCACAAATCTGGGGCAACCCTTCCCTTCGAGACATTTCCTCCGCGCATCTCTATACTCACAAAATTCGTGCACCAGGCACTGCACTGGTGCAAACAATAATCTGTTTTATTTTGCATTATTGATAAATTTATGAACAAAGTTGTTAGCTTTTTGATGTTTTTCGATGTAAAAAGACAACCCGAATCAGCATCAAAAATTAAGCTCAAAATTTGAATTATCTTCAAATCGCAGAATACGTAAGGAGGCAACGATGTTTTCAGTTCTTTTTGAAGTTCATCCCAAATCAGATCAATGGGATGCCTACTTAGGCTATGCCAAGCTACTCCGCCCGGAACTGGTAAAGGTTGAGGGATTTATTGACAACATCCGTTACCGCAGCCTCACCCGCGAAGGCTGGCTGTTGTCGT
This sequence comes from Glaciimonas sp. PCH181, assembly GCF_003056055.1. Taxonomy (NCBI): domain Bacteria; kingdom Pseudomonadati; phylum Pseudomonadota; class Betaproteobacteria; order Burkholderiales; family Oxalobacteraceae; genus Glaciimonas; species Glaciimonas sp. PCH181. The sequence goes on along the minus strand of NZ_PYFP01000001.1, from coordinate 729,535 downwards.
TATCGGGATGGCGTGATGAGAAAGCGCTAGTTCGTTGGCGCACGCAGGCGGTGCATCACGACGTGCAAGAGAAAGGTCGTGCTGAGGTCATGCACGATTACCATCTGAGAGTCGGTCAATTGACGCAAGATACCCGGCTGCCCGATGGCTGCACGCTGCAAGAACAACGGTTGGATGAGACTGAAGTTGGTGATGCCACCACGATAGTCTTGATTGATGCCAAACGGCCGGATGAATTGGATGTGGACGCTAGCGCCGAAGATATCGCCATCTGGTTAGGGCTTCCTGCGAGCGCTCCCGGCCTTGTCGCCTGGGATGTATTTGATGCGGTGTTGTCGCCCGGCGATTTGATTCTGCTGATGTCCTGGCGAGATCAAAATGCTGCTATCGCATACGAAGCATCTGCTAATCTGCCGGACAATGCGAGACGCCGTCGTCGGGTGCGTGTGGTGCGGGATTACGGGATGTTCGAACGCCGCGAAGCACCGCAGTATTATCCCGATATTAAAAAATAATCAGGGCAAACCTAATTGCGGCGGCAACGGTTATCCAGATCGTATAAAACAATGCACTTCAAAGCAATAAAGTTTATCAACGCAAATGTCGCCGGGCGCTGGAATAAGTTCATCTACCAAGGCAGCGCCCCAACTGCCTTTTTGCAGTACCGCGCTATTGCCACCTTGTTCGAACGCCGGATCTTCCGGAAGATGATCCCCCAAGCCGATACCCTGTCCCATAGCTTTGGTAGGCCGAAAATAATCGGGGGAGAAACGAGACCAATATGGGGAGGTGGGGAGATTCTTCTATCGCAGACTTTTGACGATATTTAGCCACAATCAAAAGCGCTTTTGCGCTGACCCACCTATTTGATAGCCGACTATTGATCAGGCTTTAACGACACTGTATTCTCACGGCGAAGCCATTGAATACGGCGCTATTTGTTGCGGCATTATTTAATCTGACAATAGCGCCCTATCACACCGAGATGCGTTAATTATTGCGTTACTTTTCAAAGAGGAAAGAATTATGTCCGCACTTACCGTTGACCGGTTTGACTTGCAATTGCTCGCGGAACTGCAGCAGGATGGGCATGCGACAAATAGCGTTCTTAGCGGAAAAATACATCTTTCCACGTCGCAGGTTAGTCGTCGCGTACAGCGTCTTGAGGAAGGCGGCATTATTGATCACTATGCTGCCATTCTCGATCCTGTTGCTGTCGGTCTGCATTTGGTGGCATTTACGCACGTGACGCTAGACCGGCAAGGGGGCACATCGAGTGAAAAATTTGAACATGACATTACGAAACTGCCGGAGGTGCTTGAATGCTTTTCGCTGGCCGGTGACGCCGATTATATGCTGCGCATCGTGACCTCGGACCTGACGTCGTTTTCAGAATTCATGACGATGCATTTGTTGCGTTTACCCGGCGTAACCAATGTGAAATCAAATATAACGTTACGAAAAATCAAGCAAACAACTATCCTGCCGTTGGATCACGTCATGCAACCGACAGAAAACAAACAACGCATTCAATATTCGTCATTGTCGGAAAAGTCCGTTTAAGACTGTCCCGTCACCGGTATTGACGCGCCATAAATTGCACGTGCCGCATCGGATGCCAAAAAGGTAATCACATCGGCCAATGCTTCCGGCGCGACCCAACGGCTGGCATCGGCAGCTGGCATGGCAGAACGATTCTCCGGCGTGTCAATAATGCTCGGCAACACGCAGTTGACGTTGATATTAGATTGCCTTAGTTCTGCCGCCATTGCTTCCGTTAGGCGGATCACAGCATCTTTTGAGGCGCAATACGCCCCCATCTGCGCGACGCCCTTCTGAGCGGCATTGGCACCGACATTGATGATCTTGCCGCTTCCGCCCGCCAGCATGCCCGGCACCACGGCACGCACCATCTGCAACATGCTGCGTGCATTGATGTCGATCAGAAAATCCCAATCATCATCTGACGTTTCGTGTACCAATGAACCCATCCGAAAACCGCCTGCAATATTGCAGAGGATATCGATACGCCCGAATTGCGCGATGCCCGCCGTTACAGCCGCCTGCACCTGCTTGGGATCGAGAAGATCCGTGGGCACATATAACCGCTGCGTTCCCGGCGGCCCGAAAGCACTTTCGAGACTTTCCATTTTGCGGCCGAGAAGAACCAGGTTTGCACCTTGGCGTGCGAATGCACGGGCGACGGCCCGACCCAGATTGCCGCTTGCGCCGGTAATCACGACGGTTTGCGTGTTGAAATCCATAAAATACCTCTGAAATTTAGATGTGCGTTAGCGCTTGGCACGATGATAATTTGACGTTCCCGCTGTCAGCACTACATCCGTTGACAGGACGTCTCCCGGCTCAAATTGCGGGTGATGCTTTACTTTTTCGTAGAGCGGAGCAAAGTCGATCTTGGCCAAATCCAATAGCGTTTCCAGATGCGGAATGACGAAATAGGTCTCTTGAAAATCATCGATACGATAGCGTGTCTGCATGACGCGTTCGAGATCGAAACGCAGCCGATTGGGAGAAGGATCATCCAAACAAAAAATAGATTCGGTATACGACGAGACGATCCCCGCGCCATAAATACGCAGTCCATCAGGCTGCTCGACCAATCCAAATTCGACCGTATACCAATAAACCCTTGCCAATTGCTCTAGCATGCCAAGCTGCTTCGCCTTCAAACCACCCGCGCCGTAAGCCTGAATGTAGTCAGCAATAACTGGATTCATCAGCATCGGAACATGCCCGAAAACGTCGTGAAAGACGTCCGGCTCTTCCAGGTAATCCAGTTGATTGGGCTTGCGTATGAACTGACCTGCGGGAAAACGACGATTGGCCAGATGTTCAAAAAACACTTCGTCTGGAACCAGCCCCGGCACCGCCACCACCTCCCAACCGGTGTGCTGCATCAATACCTCACTCAAACGCCGAAAATCGGGAATCTGATCTGCGCCAATGGGCAAGGCATGCATCCCGGCGACAAACTCATCGCAGGCACGGCCGGGCAGCAGCTTGGTCTGACGTTCAAAAAGTGTCTTCCACACTGCATGTTCTTCTGCGGTGTAATTTTCCCATTGCTGATCGATGGTCCAATCGGCCCGTTCCGGCTGAGCCGGTGCGCTGACCGGGACGGATGCTTTTTCGACGTCGTTTAATTGTTGTTGCATAATGACTTCTCCGGCCTATTTGCCATCATCGCGTGATTGAAATCGCCCAAATATCTTGTCTGCATAACGCGCCAGATTGACATCCTTATAGGTAAGTCCATCGGCATCATGCGTCGTCAGTGTGACGTTGACTTTGTTGTAAACGTTGGACCATTCAGGATGATGGTCAGCTTTTTCTGCCACCAGCGCGATCTGCGTCATAAAGGCAAACGCCTCAGCGAAGTCCGCGAATACAAATTCACGCGTGATTGCGCCGCGCTTTAAGTCTTGCGCCCAGTCAGGCAGCGTAGCTAATACGTCGCTGCTTACTTCTGCTTTAGAATTACTCATCTCTTTTCCTCAATCCATTACTTGCATCATCGCTGCCGCGACGGGTGCAATCTTTTCCTGCGTCAATGCAGCCAGACAAATGCGTCCCGAACCAACCAGATAAATCGCAAATTCGTCACGTAGCCTGCGCACCTGCGCGGGATTTAGCCCGGTAAAGCTAAACATGCCCGTCTGCTTACGTAGATAATCTACTTTCTCTGCTGGCAGCTCGGCTTGCAAACGGGTGTATAAACCATCGCGCATCGATTGAACGCGGATACGCATTGCCTCTAATTCTGCTTGCCATTCGCTGCGAAGTTCGTGGCTTCCCAGTACTGTCGCAATGATCCGTGCGCCATGCGTGGGTGGGCTTGAATAGTTGCGACGGACCGCGGCTTTCAATTGACCCAATACGTTATTCGCCTGTGTTTCGTCATTGCAGAGCGCATGCAACGCACCGCAACGTTCACCGTACAGCGAGAAATTTTTGGAAAATGATCCTGCGACCAGCATCTGAATGCCTAGAGACGCAAAGTAACGGATCGCAAATGCATCGTCCTCAATCCCCTGCCCAAATCCCTGATAAGCGATGTCAAAAAACGGCAGTAATGACCGGCCTTGAATAGTCGTCGCCAGATCGCGCCACTGTTGCGGATTCAGGTCGGCCCCGGTCGGGTTATGACAGCAAGCGTGCAGCAGGACGATGCTGCCAGGAGGAATCGCTTTTAACGCGGTTTGCATGGCGTCAAAATCAACGTGCTGTGTTGCGGCGTTGTAGTAAGGATAGCTATTGACCGCGATGCCTGCCCCTGCAAAAATCGCGTGATGATTGTCCCAAGTCGGATCACTGACCCATACCTGTGCGTCGGGAAAATAAGCTGCCAGAAAGTCTGCACCGACCTTTAACGCCCCAGAACCGCCCAAGGTCTGCACGGTGGCGATGCGTTTCTCTTTCATGGCCGGATCGGCATCGCCAAACAGTAGATTGCGGACCGCGTTTCTATAGTCCACCAACCCTTCCATCGGAAGATAGGCGCGTTTGGCAGGATGCTGCAATATGCTCTGTTCAGCTTTCAGCACCGGGCCCATCAGCGGTAATTGCCCTGCTGCATTCAGATACACGCCAATACTAAGATTGATCTTTTCTGGACGTGGATCGGCCGAAAACTCTTCATTCAGCGTAAGAATTGGGTCGCCTGGATAGGCATCAACATGTTCAAACATTGGGGGCTCCTCAAAACAAATTTATTAATCAGGGTTCAGCACGCCGCGTCGTACCTGATCCCGTTCCAATGATTCGAACAGCGCTTTAAAGTTGCCTTCACCGAAGCCCTCATCGCCCTTGCGCTGGATAAATTCAAAAAATACCGGACCCAACATCGGAGCAGAAAAAATTTGTAGCAACAGACGTTTGTCGCCCTTATCCGTTGCGCCATCGAGCAAAATCCCACGGGTCTGTAAGGCGTCAACCGGTTCGCCGTGACCGGGAAGACGTCCCTCCAGCATCTCGTAATAAGATGCAGGAGGCGCAGCCATTAACGGAAAACCGGTAGCTTTTAACGCATCCAGCGTAGTAATCAGATCATCGGTAAACAAGGCAATGTGCTGAATCCCTTCGCCGCCGAATTGCATCAGAAATTCTTCGATTTGGCCTGCGCCCTTGGATGATTCTTCATTCAGCGGAATACGAATTTTGCCATCCGGGGCGGACATTGCCTTTGAAGTCAGGCCGGTATATTCGCCTTTGATATCGAAATAGCGAATCTCACGGAAATTGAATAGTCTTTCGTAAAAATCAGCCCAATGCCGCATCCGTCCGCGATATACGTTATGGGTCAAATGATCAACTAATGTCAGCCCGGCACCTTTTGGATGGGGATCAACGCCCTCAATAAATTCAAAATCGATGTCATAGATCGATTTACCTTCTTCAAAGCGATCAATCAGATACAAAGGCGCGCCGCCAATACCTTTGATCGCTGGCAGACGTAATTCCATCGGCCCAGTCGGAATATCAATCGGTTGCGCACCCAGTTCTAACGCCCGCGCATAGGCTTTATGTGCATCTTTCACGCGAAAAGCCATGCCGCAAGCCGCTGGACCATGCTCATCAGCGAAGTAAGAAGCAATGCTGTTCGGCTCGTTGTTAATAATGAAATTGATCTGCCCTTGACGATACAACAGTACATTTTTTGAACGATGCCGCGCAACCAGCGTAAAGCCCATCATCTCGAATATCGGCTCAAGTACATTTGGCGTGGGGGACGAAAATTCGACAAACTCGAATCCCATTAGACCCATAGGATTTTCAAAAAGATCGGACATGGTGTGTTCCTGGCTGGTGAAGATAAAGGGATAGAAAGCAACAATCCGACTGACGAATTGTTGACGGCATGAAAAAATTATACTGCGCGTAAAACGCACAATGTGTGCGTTATGGGGCTTAAAAATGCCATATATGCACAAATTATGTGAAATATTGAGATATTTCAGGATAAAAATGCATGATGTCGGGAGCTGACGCAAACAACTCTGCTGGGTATGCTAATTTGACGCACATCCGGATCAGCGCAGTCGCGGTAATTCACGCCCTATCTGAATGGTTTTCAGATAGTTGCGCTCTTGCAACTAAAGGTTTGAGTTCAAGGTCGTCGAATCTGCGCCAGCGATACAGCGCCGCAGACAATCCCCAGCTAAAGACAAACAGTCCGACGATGACATAGCCAATCAGGCCAAAGTTGTTGTTGAGGCTGCCCACCGTTGTCCAGAACGCCCCTGTCAGATGCAGTTTGTCGCCAAGTAGCCCAAGTGCCTCGATACCGCCCACGGCTAACGCAACGATGACGGAAACGAAAGTAATCGTCATGTTGTAGTAGAGCTTACGGATCGGTTTGATAAACGCCCATCCGTATGCACCCAGCATCAGGATACTGTCAGTGGTATCGATCAATGACATCCCTGCCGTGAACAGGGCCGGGAATATCAGAATTGACCAGATTGGCAAACCTTTCGAAGCCTCGGTTGCCGAAATCCCCAGCAGCGCTATCTCGGTAGCGGTGTCGAACCCCAATCCAAAGAGCAAGCCTAGCGGGTACATATGCCAGCTTTTGCTGATGATCTTAAACATCCGCCGGAAGATCCGCGCAAGGAAGCCACGATTTGCCAGCAGTAAATTGAAATCCTCCTCAACGTAGGGTTGCCCTGCCCGGACGCGTTGGAATGCCCGATAAATCGCATGCAGCACGATCAGATTGATCAATGCAATGATGAGCAAAAAGATCGCGGAGACTGTCGTCCCGATCATGCCGCCAATTTCCTTGACGGCATCCATCTGCTGCTTGAGTACCAAAGCGGTGACCGCAATCGCGACGCAGGCCAGAATCACGACTGTCGAATGCCCCAACGAAAACATAAAGCCGACTGCAACGGGTCGTTTGCCTTCCTGCATCAGCTTACGGGTCACGTTGTCTATCGCGGCGATATGGTCGGCGTCCACGGCATGTCTTAGGCCAAAGCTATATGCCAGAAATGCAGTGCCCATCAATAATGGATAGTCGCGGAAGGCAATGAAAGCCCATGCCCATGCGCCGAAATTTAGCACCAGCAAAAGAGCGTACATGCCGATGACTTTCCCTTTTACATCGGCCGATGCATCGTTAAGTAACTTAACCACCGCCGGAAGTAAACGGCCCATCACGGCCTCCGTAATTTTTATTATGTAAGTAGGAAAACTTCAATCATCTGCTTAAATCAACGTTAAGACGGCCAGTTAATTACTGTATTGCATCGTCATTGCACAGCTCCTGTTGTCACGCTAACGCGGCTGTGCAGCCAGTCATACCAGCCAGCCATGCCCTCCCCGGTTTGGGCCGATAACTGAAATACTTCAAGCGCCGGATTCACCTGTCGGGCGTAGGCAATGCAGCGCGCCACATCGAACCGAAGATAAGGTAAAAGATCAATCTTATTGAGCAGCATTACCTGACTAGCCCGGAACATATGCGGATATTTGATCGGTTTATCTTCACCTTCGGTCACCGACAAAATGACCACCTTTGCCTGTTCGCCCAGATCGAACAGCGCCGGACATACTAAATTACCGACGTTTTCTATCATTACTATTGCGCCCGGGGGAGGATTCAGTTCTTGCAAACCGTGCGCCAGCATCTCTGCGTCAAGATGACAGCCAGTCCCGGTATTGATCTGAATCGTCGGACAGCCGGTAGCGCGCAGGCGTTCAGCATCATTACTAGTCGCCTGATCCCCTTCGATAACATGCAGCGAAAACTCACCATTCAGATCGCGTAGCGTGCGTTCAAGCAGCGTCGTTTTTCCTGACCCCGGTGAGCTGACAAGATTCAGCGCCAGAATTCCACGTCCGGCAAACCAACCGCGATTACGCTCTGCGATAAGGCGATTTTTGGCGAGAATATCTTGTTCCAGACTAACAATGGTGCTGTGTTCGTGAGAATGTGGGTGCACGTGCGAATGCGGCCCGGTATGCAAGTGCCCATGCGCAGGCACAGCGACATACGCATGTCCATGATCTTGCGCCGTTTGATGCAAAGCCCGCTGTTCACCGGATGCCGCGTCGGTAATCGTTACACCATCCGTGTCAGAGCATCCGCAGGTTGTACACATCACACCACCTCCATTTCTTTGATCCTGAGCCCTTCACCGGCAATGCAATCAATCTCAATCGAACCACAGTCGCAACGCACCAGAAAGTCATGCATCTCCATTTCACGCAGACATGCGCGGCAACGGCCTCGCCCAGCAACGTCAACGATGTCCAGCGTTGCACCCTTTAGCGCAGTGCCCTCCGTACATACATCAAAACAGAATCGAATCGCCTCCGGCATGATCGCGGTGAGATGGCCGATTTCCAACGTCACCCTCAGCACTTTTGCACCCGCCGCACGCTCGGCGCAGATTTCCACGATGCTCTGGGTGATGCCTAGTTCGTGCATGGCAATGCTCCGCAATGACAGTCAACAGATACGCGGCAACTGTTCGCCGACTAACATATCGACGATACGTTCGCCGCCAAATAATGTCACCAATAACACAGTGCCTTGCGGTGCAGCGATCACTTCGCCCAACATTGCCGCATCGCGTCCCGCCGGATGGTTGCGCATGGCCGCCAATACTGCATCGGCGCTACCACGCGGCACCACCGCCACCAATTTGCCTTCGTTCGCCATATATAACGGATCAAGCCCCAGTATTTCGCACACGCCCTTGACTTGCTCCCGCACCGGCAGCCGACTTTCTTCAAAGCGGATGCAGACCGATGCCGACTCCGCGATCTCTTTCAAGACCGTCGCCACACCGCCTCGCGTGGCATCGCGCAAGCAATGTATATCCGGGCAGGCCGCCAACATCGCTGCGATTAAGCTGTTCAGGGGTTGGCAGTCGCTTTCGATGGACGTGTCCAATGCCAAATCCTGGCGCACAGCCAGAATGGCGGCGCCATGATCGCCGATGGTGCCATTGACCAGCACAATATCGCCGGGTTGGGCGCGACGTGAGTTGATATTTGTCCCCTGCGGGATGACCCCGATACCGGCAGTATTAATGAATAATTTGTCGGCTGCGCCACGATGCACGACCTTGGTATCGCCGGTGACGATTGCTACTCCTGCTGCCGCTGCGGCGCTGGCCATTGAACGCGCCACCCGACGCAGCGTGTCGATATTCAGGCCTTCTTCCAGAATTACCCCGCAACTCAAATACAAAGGTCGCGCCCCGCTGACAGCAAGATCATTGACAGTGCCGTTGACGGCCAGCGTACCGATATCACCGCCGGGGAAGAATAATGGATCGACTACATAGGAGTCAGTCGTGAAAGCCAGCCGATCTCCATGCGCAAGCAAGCCGCTTAACGCAAAACGCGCCTGATCTTCCAGTGGGGCCAGCGCCGGATTATCGAAGCAAGAGACGAATACATCCTCGATCAAATCGCGCATCGCCTTGCCACCGCTGCCGTGCGATAACGTGATACGGGTATCGCGTAGCCTGCTGGAGCGGCAAAAAAATGGCGTCGTGCCCGTTGCGTCTAGCGCGGCCTCTGCCAAACGCGTCGGTTCAATTGGGTCGTTCATACATTCGCCTTTGCCACTTCTGGCGATTCGGGTTCGTCGGCACGTCTGCGGATTAAGCGAGCGACTTCCACGCCGCCATAGTTATAGACGGCTGCGCAAGCACCTTCTGACGACACCATTAGCGCGCCCAACGGCGTTTCCGGTTTGCAGGCGCGTCCGAAAACTTTGCATTCCCACGGTTTGATGACACCCTTTAGCACCTCGCCGCATTGGCAAGACTTGGGGTCGGCGATCTTCAGATTCGGCACCGAAAATCTACGCTCCGCATCGAAACGCGCATAGCGCTCGCGCATGCGTACGCCGGAATGGTCGATAGAACCCAGTCCGCGCCATTCAAAAAACTCGCGCAGTTCATAAACCTGATTTACCGCCGCCAACGCCGGATGGTTGCCGTCCTCGGGAACGATGCGCTGATATTGATTTTCTACTTCGCAACGACCTTCAGCCAATTGTTTAAGTACCATCCATACCGATTGCAAGATATCCAGCGGTTCAAAACCGGCGATCACAATCGGCTTGCGATAGTGTTGGGCGATAAAGGCATACGGACGACTCCCAATCACCATACTGACGTGTCCCGGCCCCAAAAATCCATCCAGCGTCAATTCGGGCGAATCCAGAATCGCTTTAATAGTAGGAATGATGGTGATGTGATTGCAGAACAGCGAGAAATTTTTAAGCCCCTCGCGCTCTGCTTGCAACACCGTCAGCGCGGTACTTGGCATCGTCGTTTCAAAGCCAAGCCCGAAGAAAATTACCTCTCGATCCGGATGCTCGCGCGCCAGCTTTAACGCGTCTATCGGTGAATACACCATCCGCACATCCGCGCCATCGGCCTTGGCCTGCAATAGGTTTTTCTCGGAACCGGGCACCCGCATGGCATCGCCGAACGTCGTCAATATCACCTGCGGATGCTGTGCCAGTGCAATGCAATCGTCGATCCGCCCCATCGGCAGCACGCAGACCGGGCATCCCGGTCCATGGATAAATTCGATGGCGTCCGGCAGCATCGTCTCTACACCATACTTGAATATCGAGTGCGTATGACCGCCGCAAACCTCCATCAATTTCAATGGCCGCCGTTGGCAAACATCGATTTTTTTGATCAGCTGCGTGATCTCATCGAGCAGAATTTTGGCTTTGATCGGATCACGGAATTCATCGACATATTTCATGGCTGCGCCCCCTTGGCAAGGCCGCCGCGCTCATCTGCCAGCAGTGTATGCACCAAATCCCAGAGGATATGGTAGATGGCAACATGGGTTTCCTGAATTCGATGGATGCTGTCAGTGCGCACCGTCAGGCAGTAATCCACATCGCGGCTGATGGCCATTCGTCCGCCATCCATCCCGGCCAGTCCAATCGTGGTCATGCCCATTTCTTTGGCCCTAATGAAAGCAGCCAGCAGATTAGCCGAATTGCCGCTGGTAGAAACACCGATTACGGTATCGTCACGGCGGCCCAACGCAATGATCTGGCGCACGAAAATATGGTTATAGCCGACATCATTCCCGACCGCAGTCATCATCGCTGTATCGGCGACCAGATTGATGGCCGCCAGCGCTGGCCGTCCGGCGGTGACCGGGTGTAAAAATTCTACCGCGATATGCGCCGCGTCACAGCTAGAGCCGCCGTTGCCCATGGTGTATAAGCGTCCGCCTTGCAAATAAGTGCGCGCAATCGCCCGCGCCACTGCCACCACCTGCGTGCCATTTTCCTCAAAGAAGCGATATTTGGTGTCGATACTGTGCGCTGCCTTTTGCTTGACCGATTCCAGCAATGCCGTATCCAGTCCTTGCACATCATGCTTGGCGCCGTGCAAGAACGGATATAAGGATTTAAGCGCTTCATCGGACATCACAATTCTCCTTTTTAGCTAGCGAGGGGTATGCATCTACTGCATCCCGCTAACCTGCATAGCTTGCATTTCCAGCTGCATTTCGCCCAATTCATTGAGCAACGCCAGCGTCTTGGCCGCCTCAATTTCATCGATACGACTCATGGCGAAACCGACATGCACCAATACCCAGTCGCCAACGCATTCTGACGCCGGATGCGTATCATCGACCACGCATACAATATTGATCGTCCGCCGCACGCCTGCGATCTGGACGGTCGCCAGATAGTTTTCGGCATCGATGATCTCCACGATCTGGCCCGGGATACCTAAGCACATGGCTTGCCTCCGTTGTGCATCCTATGAGAAACGTCAATCGCCCGAGCCGCTGCAATTGCTGCCTGCCCCAGCGATAAGCCGCCATCGTTAGCGGGAACCTGCTGCTGGCTAAGGACCGTAAATCCATGTACCCGAAGTCCAAGCGCAACTTGTTCAAACAGGATGCGGTTTTGAAATACGCCGCCGGAAAGGGCAACCGTAGTCGGCCCAACCGACCGGGGACCGACCGATGCAGCGCATCGTCGTGCCGTATCCACGACGGCCTTTGCTAACCCAAAGTGAAAACGTGCCGCGATAATTCCTGCCGCCGTGTGATCGGCAAGATCGCGCAGCAGCGCTTGCCACATCGACGCAGGGTCGATTTCCATGATTGCTTCGCCATCGCCATCGCCATCGCCAGTCAGGGCAAAGGGATAGGCCGCAGCATTGTCTGCCCATTGCCGCGCTACGTTGGTTGCCAACCCTTCCAGCGCAATGGCAGCTTGCCCTTCGTAGCTGGTTCGCTCGCGACAGACGTCTATCGCGCCCGCGACTGCATCGAATAATCTTCCGCAGGAACTGGCAACAGGACAATTGATTCCGTGCGCCAGCATGGCGTCTAAAGTTGCTAGCGGCTTACTTTCCATAAATCGCGTTAATGCCAGATCGCCGTAAGTATCGCGGATTGCTGGCCAGCCAATTGCCACCGCCAAATGCGCGTAGGTACAACGCCAAGGCTCGTGCATCGCCTTTTCGCCACCGATCAACGCTATCGGCTTGAAGCGTGCCAATCGACGGAAAGCGCGATAGTCGGCCAGCAGAAATTCACCGCCCCAGAGTTCGTTTTCTTCGCCCATTCCCATCCCGTCGAGCACGATTCCCAGCACCGGCGGTGCATTCAGTGCTTGCCCGTTTTCTGCAAGGCAACTTGCGACATGGGCGTGATGATGCTGAATCCATGCGATGGGTAAACCATCTTGCTCAGCCAATCTCAGGCCGCGTCTGGTCGAGGCATAATCCGGATGGTTATCGACGGCGATCATTTTTGGTCCGTGCTCGTACAAATGTCGAAACAGCGCCAAATTGCGCCCATAGTCGCGTTGCGTGGCGGCATCCTCCAGATCGCCTTGATGCGGCGAGAGGATTGCTTGTCCTTCTGCAATCAGACAAAACGTGTTTTTTAGCGCTCCGCCCATCGCCAAAATCGGCGGCGCTGCTTTAAATCCGGGCGGCAACGGCAGCGGTGCTGGCGCATAGCCACGCGCCCGACGCAGTAAATGCGGCGTACCGTCCATGAATCGCACGACAGAATCATCGAGCCGATTAACGATATCGCGATCATGCAGCAACAAGTAATCGGCGATCCCGGCCAGTCGCTGTTGCGCATCCTGATTGGTCGTGCATTGCGGCTCGTCACTCAAATTGCCGCTGCTAAGTACGATTGGCCGGTCCAGCCCATCCATCAATAAGTGATGCAGCGGCGTGTAGGGCAACATAAACCCTAACGTAGTCAGTCCCGGCGCAATCGCCTCTGGCAGACTATTGACATTGTGCAATGCGTCGCATAGTACGATGGGCGCAGCGGGACTTGCCAGCAACTTCCGCTCTCCTGCCGAAAGCTTGCAATAATTTTCTACCATAGCGAGATCGCGGGCCATCAGCGCAAACGCTTTATGGTCGCGGTGTTTACGTTTACGCAGACGCGACACCGCCTCAGCATTGGTCGCATCGCAGGCCAGATGAAAGCCGCCCAAGCCTTTGATCGCGACGATTTGTCCTTCCAGCAGCAAATGCTGCACACAACCGATAGCATCTTCGCCCGCTTCGGGCAGCACGATTGAACCGTCGTTTGTGACTAGCCAGACCCTAGGACCACATTGCGGACAAGCGATGGGTTGCGCGTGAAAGCGACGATTCAATGGATCGGTATATTCTGCACGGCAGTCTGCGCACATCGCGAATTCGCCCATGCTGGTATTGTCGCGGTCATACGGAATCGCTTGCACGATGGATAGTCGCGGGCCGCAATGGGTGCAATTGGTGAACGGATAGCGATAGCGCCGTTGCGCAGGATTAAAGGTCTCATCAATGCATGCCGCACAAGCCGCCGCATCCGGTACTATCCCGGTACGAATCCTGCCCCTGCTGCTGGCGGTGATGCGAAACGGTCCGGCAGGCGCAATCCCGGTTAGTCGCCGCCGTTCCAGCGCGACGATGTGCGCTAACGGTGGTGCTTCTGTGCTAATACGTTGCACAAATTGATTGAGCATCGCCTGCTCACCCCAAGCATGGATGAGAACGCCATCGCTATCGTTGTGTACCTCACCAACCAGATTGCATTCGCACGCCAGACGCCACACGTTCGGGCGAAAGCCGACGCCCTGCACCAGGCCGCGAACCCGTATTTCTTCGCCTGCCGTCTGTGTTTTCGTCATCCGATCTTCAACCGGGTGAAGCGCCGATCCCATTTGCGTCTCCTGACATCGCTGTCTGGCTATTCAATGCGTTGCGGTTTTTTAGTCATTTATAGCGCTAACCCAGACTCACATATTGCGAATTTTGATGTAGCGTTTGATATCCTTCAAATTCGCTGTCACCGCGACGATGACCAGCGGCAATACGAAAAAACGAAAAAAGCCTTTCATGGTGGCCTCCTGAAAATTAACTATGAAGTTTCTATGTCATTACCACACGCTCGGCCTCATCTTTAGCCGCTGCATCCAATAATGAGTCGATCAACGTGATCGCCTGTTCCACTGATGCCGCAACGGTCGCGCTCAAACCGATCCGGCCCTCCTGATCGGACTCTGTCCCAAAACTTTCCGGCTCGCAGCCGACCAGCAAGACACGGTGGCAAGTTCCACCTAGCAAGCCGACTGTTTGCAGCACTTTGTCTGGCTGCATTTCATGCGGTGAAAGCAACAATGACGGCGGCCCTGATTGTCGCGATGCCTGTGCTTCATCACTTTGTAGCGAAGCCGATGCGTCGAGCAAATACAAGCTGCCCGGCGCGCCGCCACGCTGGGTGGCATCCACCAAAATCGCCAATGCTATGTCTTCAAGTAGCGCGTAAGTCAGATCGATACCGCAGATGCCAAAATCCTGAATGCGTACATCCTGCCGCTCGGAACGACCACGCATGCGCTGCACGACTTCGATACCGAAGGCGTCGTCGCCCAGAAATAAGTTGCCGATACCTGCGACCAGAATGCGACTCATGTGTTTGCTCCTTCTGATGCGATGGGCTCGACTTCTTCCGGTCCAAAAAAGAAACGATGACCAGGCATGCGCGCCAAGCCTAAATCGCGTCCCGGGTCGTCATCGAGCGTGATCGCGATGTGTATCCGGTCCTCAAAATCCCGTTCGAGCGACTCAATAGTCGCAATTTTTCCTGCCAGCGCCAGGTCGAATATGTCGGCGTTTCCCCGTGGCCGCAGCCGGACTTGATCGCCTACCCGCAAATCTCTGCCGTTGACGCGTAAAAAAGCCAGACGCGGTTTGTTGTCGATCTCTTCCCACGGCGCGCCGATAGTCTGGCTAGACTCCTCCATTGCCGGGAAAGCGCCGGGTCCGCGTAACGTGCCATGCAATTGCTGTAACTGTTGCGGCGTGAGTTTTTCGGTCCGTTCTAGCAAGGCTCTTGAGCGCTCATCCACGGCTGCCATTTCGGCCTTTTCCTGATCGGTCATGGTCAGAATCCGCAAGGTCAGAATTTCATCAATTTCAGTGCCATCGAAAAGGTCGCCGGGACTTTCAGGAGCGACTTGCGGGTAATCGTAAAGAATGATCGGCGAAGCCAGCATCGTGTCGAACGATCCTTCATCGCCCACCAATACCGGCCAGACGCCATGATTTTTACATTCGGCTACCTTCCTAGCGAAAGCCGCCGGAGGATCAATGGACGACACGAACTGACCATCCGTTACGCTGAGAATCAAATGACACGACACCAGCGCCTGTAGCGTAGCAGCGTCGCGGCTGATGTTGCAGGCATTCGGTAAAGGCGTGTTATTACGGAGAATGACGGTGATCTGATAGAGGTTTTCGGCGATCAGTTCGGCATGTATTTCTACTTCGCCATTGATGCAACGACGCGTGCGCACCAACACGCCCGCCATCTCGCCGTGCGCATTGCGCAGCGGTTCCCATTCGCGCTGTCCTGCCAGAGTGAACGATGTTATCCGCTGCGTTAAACCGGATGCATTTACGTCCCGGATGGCGAGCGGATCAACTGCGATCTGCTGCTCAATCGCCTCCTGCCATGCATAAAAGCGCTTGCCGTCTATCGTCAATATTTCGACAGCACGATACGATGGTAAATCGGGCGACGTTTGGTTCGGTTCCGCTGCTAGGGGCGGCGTTAATTCTCCAGCTTCGCGTTCGATTAAATGGAGAAAGCCCGGCGTCACAATTAGCACGGTGTCCGGGCCGCCTTGCAGTAAACACTGGGTCTGGATCATCCAGGATTCAGCACCGCCATTTGCGATGTTATAAGCGTGCGGATAAACGCCGCCGAAAGTCCAGCGTTGGCGATTTTTTACCGACGAAGCGCGGTAGGGATAGAGCATGTAGCCTTCGTACAGCACAGCGTTGACAATGCTATTGATGGATGCGGCGTTCATGGCAGATTCTCCTCAACGCCGTCCAGCAAACTTTCCACTGCTTGCTCCCAGGATGACAACCCATGCTGGCGCTTGTACTGATAGAGACGGTCGAACTGGTTACGGTCCAGACGCAACCATGCGCTGTTGGGATAATAGTGATCCATCATTTCTTGCCATACCGGCACGGGCAGCGAAAATTGCGCTTCTTTACTCCAGGCAATCCGGCTGATTTGTAAGCCGGTATTTTCATCGCGATAAAAAATCGTCCCACTGAATTGAAACAGCAACGGGACTTTGCCGTCTTCAAGCGCGTAAAAAAACTTAACTGCGGCGGCATTGAAATCGTAGCTGCAAGGCACCGGCATATCGACTACGCAATCATTCTGAAACCTGGGCACCAGCAAGCCGACATGCGTCCACAGCAGGGAATGGATTTTTTGACTGGCACTGTTCGGATCGCCAAATAATTCGCGCAAGCGTTCCTGTTCAGCGGGCTGATAGCGCCGCCGTGGGGCTTCAATCTGAATTTGACATTGCAAAATCACGTTCGCGATATCGTCGCCCGCTATCGCGCTGGCGATATGTAACTTGAAATTGAGCATGGGCGCCGCTGCGCAACGGACACTCTCGACACTTTCTACCTGAAAAGAGAGATCAGGCATGGAAACTCCTCTCCGGCGCGGCGGCATTAGCGTGAAGACCAACAAAAAATCTGTGAATGGCGGCCCATGCCTCGGTGCCGCCGGTCAGGCCATGCCAATGTGTGCGGATAATGCCGGTCAACGCATAGCATTGATCAATCGGCACCCGGT